>CAZJDX010000018.1:0-73746 GCA_964544885.1 uncultured Flavobacteriales bacterium | reverse complement strand
GCCTGGGGAGGTTCACAGGAGCTGGTCGTATAGGACTTACCCGTACGCGAAAGTAGTATTCCTTGAGGAGATATGAAAATTAATACTCGATTCCTGTTAAAAACTCCTGTTTCTTACGACTTTATTTCTTTTTGTCTACTCATGGAATTCATGTAGGTTTGCAAAATACCAAATTGTAACTGATGGAAAATCCACGTTCTCAGACTAAAGTCGCCATGCAATACGGGGGTTATTATGGCCTCTCCTCCGCAGTAGTTTTCCTGCTTTTCTATTTTATGGGTACTGATATTCAATCCCGTATCCCGCAATGGGTTGGCTATATACTCCTCGTGATCTTTATCGTTATCGGAATTAAAAGTTATCGGGACCAGGAACTTGGCGGCTTCATCTCCTATGGCAAATCACTTGGCACGGGTGTATTAATCTCCGTATTCGGCGGAATTATAACGGGAGCCTTTACCGTTCTCTTCTTTACTGTAATTGCCCCGGAGATGCTTGAAGTAATACTTGCCGCCAGCCAGGAAAAGATGCTGGAGCAGGGAATGGATGAGCAAAGTATGGCAATGGCTGAAGAATATACGAGGAAATTCATGACACCTACCTGGTTGTTTCTCTTTTCCATCCTGGGTTCAGCTTTCATGGGCTTACTGTTCTCTCTGATCATATCGGTATTTCTGAAAAAGGAACAGACGCCCTTTCAATCAAACATTGGTTAAGATCTGAACTGTGGATATTTCTGTTGTCATTCCGGTCTATAATGAGGAGGAATCCATTCCGGAACTCACGGAATGGATCATCCGCATAATGAAGGAAAATTCTTTCAGTTATGAGATTCTTTTTGTGGATGATGGCAGCAGAGATAAATCCTGGGCACGGATCAAAGAAGAGGGGTTAAAAAATGCATCGGTAAAAGGAATCAGACTTCGAAGAAATTATGGAAAATCAGCCGCACTCCATGAGGGTTTTACAGCAGCCGCCGGTGATGTCGTTATCACCATGGATTCAGATCTGCAAGACAGTCCTGATGAAATCCCGGCCTTGTATCACATGATCATGAAGGATGGTTTTGACCTGGTTTCAGGCTGGAAAAAAAAGCGATATGATCCGGTAAGTAAAACGATTCCCAGCAAATTTTTTAACTGGACAACCCGGAAGATGTCAGGGATTAAAAACCTGCATGATTTTAATTGTGGTCTGAAATCTTACCGGAAGGATGTCGTGAAGAGTATTGAAGTGTATGGCGAAATGCACCGCTATATTCCTGTGCTCGCGAAGTGGGCGGGCTTCTCGAAGATAGGCGAGAAGGTTGTTGAGCACAGGGCAAGGAAATATGGTAAAACAAAATTCGGACTGGAAAGATTTGTCAATGGTTTCCTTGATTTGATCTCCATCACATTTGTCTCCCGTTTTGGAAAGAGACCGATGCATCTCTTCGGCTGGCTCGGTTCGATCATCTTTCTTATTGGATTCATGGCCGCACTGTATTTGGGGCTGAGTAAGCTCTACACCGTCTATTTCAATCTTCCGGCCAGACTGATCACTAACCGACCGTCATTTTATATTGCTCTCACCTCTATGATCATCGGTACACAAATGTTTCTTGCCGGTTTTCTGGGGGAACTCATTTCCCGTTCATCGGCCGACAGAAATAAGTATATGATCAGTGAAAGAGTAAATGTAAACGGTTGATCCCGGCTTCCGTACTCTTACAAAATTCACAAGCTTTGAAAATTGCCATTATAGGACCAGCTCATCCTTTAAGAGGAGGGATCGCCGATTTCAACGAGGCGCTTTGCAAGGGCTTTACCGATGCGGGAATGGAAGCCTGTATCTTTTCATTCAGTTATCAGTATCCTGATTTTCTTTTTCCCGGAAAATCCCAGTTCACTTCTGATCCGCCGGATCATCAGATCAGGATTTATACAACCATCAATTCCCTGAATCCTCTGAGTTGGATTCTGACAGCAAGAAGGATCAGGAGGATGAAGCCGGATATGCTTATTGTCCGCTTCTGGCTTCCTTTCATGGCCCCTGCACTTGGAAGCATCAGCCGTCTCGTCAGAAGAAAAGGAATAAAGGTGATTGCCATCACGGACAATGTGATTCCTCATGAGAAGCGGCCTGGCGACAAGATCCTTACTTCCTGGTTTCTCCATTCCTGTGATGCTTTTGTAGCTATGTCCGGATCCGTATTGCAAGACGTAAAGAAATTCATTCCGGATGCAAAGCTTGGTTTTCTTCCTCACCCGGTGTACGATATTTTCGGACCGGCCGTCAGCAAAGCGGATGCAAGGAATCATTTGAATATCCCTCATGACCGTAAGGTGATCCTCTTCTTTGGTTTTATCCGTGCCTATAAAGGACTTGATCTTTTGCTTGAAGCGATGGCGGATGAAAGGCTCAGGGAGCTAAATGTATATTTGATCGTTGCCGGTGAGTTCTATGAAGATTCGAAACCTTATATGGAGATGGTGGAAAAAAGTGGTTCGGGTGAGAGAGTCAGCTTTTATTCTGATTTCATTCCAAAAGATGAAGTAAAATATTTTTTCTGCGCGGCGGATATGGTTGTTCAGCCTTACCGGAGCGCAACGCAGAGTGGCATCACACAAATTGCCTATCACTTTGAAAGGCCCATGCTCGTAACCAATGTCGGCGGACTATCCGAAATTGTGATCCAAAACAAAACCGGTTATGTTACAGAACCTTATCCCCGTTCTATAGCCGATGCGGTTTTCCGGTTTTATTCGGAAAGCAGGGAAGAGGAGATCATTGAGAATGTTAGAAATGAGAAAGTCCGTTTTTCGTGGAAGTCTTTTGTGGAGGGCGTTTTGGAGTTATATGCTTCCCTTCGCTGATCGGGCTTGACTTTACCGGTAATGTTCAAGTCGGGTAAAGTTGAATTGGATTGAGGAGAATTCATTAATGGTTTTGTGAAAGATCGTCTTACATATACGCTTTCAGATGAATATAATTTTCCCCGGGGGCACCGATTGTAAATTCAACCTGCCCAAAGGTGTTTTCACCTTGCTTCAATAGCATCCATAAATTTTTTGTGAATGGAAATTATGACTGACGCATTACAGGAAGCCCCTTGTTTTGCCCCTCCTGCAAGCCACCGGTCACCGGTAGCCGTAACAAATACACAAAAGACTATATTCCCAATGCCAATTCAAACCGCATCAATGAAGGATATTTCTTGAAAGATGCCTTTATTCAGATTAAGGCAACTCTAAAAATATGTTAGAGCTGGCTGTCAATGAAGAAATAGTTTTGGGAGTCAAGCCTGGCGGATCTTGTTTGCAATAATACCCGTACGGCTTCAGCTCATGGCATCTTGTCCTGCTTCCTTACACCTCGTCATGCAATGAAATACCTATGCATATCATCTAAATCAGGTTTTTTGAGGAGCTATGAATTTACCCAGTACCATCTTGGTTAATAGTTTTCGTTTGATGGAAATAGTTCTATTTTTGCGGCGACCTGAATCGGAGGTCGTCTTAATCATTGTACCTAATTAAATCAAAAAGTTTTGGGCAAAGTTGTAAGGATCAAGGAACCTGTTAAATATCTCCGTTCGACCTACCGGAAGAAAGGGAAGAAGTACACTACATTTCTGCGAGGGCTTATGATTCGAAAGGTCAGGGGTATGGACAGTCTCGCAGCCGCTCTGCATAAAAAAGCCTTCCAGCGGATCGACTGTTTGGATTGCGCCAATTGCTGCAAGACCATGTCTCCGACCTATACTAAAGTGGATGTTAAACGGATCGCGAAGCATGTGGGAATGACATACAAAGAGTATTTTGACAAGTATCTGTATGTAGATGAAAGCGGGGATATCATGAATAAGAAAACTCCCTGCCAGTTTTTAAAGAAGGACAACAAGTGCGCAATCTATCCGGTTCGTCCGAAAGATTGCAGCGGCTTTCCGCATACTCAGTTGAAAGATTTTAAGTTGTTTATTACAGGGACGCACAAGCAAAATATCGAATACTGCCCGATTACCCTTAATATCGTTGAGCGGATGCATGAAATAATCATTGAAAAGGGCAAGACAAATCTAAGTGCGAAGGATGCTATTTAGCACCGGTAAATTCTGCTTTTCTTAAGATTTGCCGTCAGAACTTTTACAGAGGCTGCTACAATTTTATGAACTTGTAAGCATGTCTCTCTTCCTCTTTTCCGGAAGAATAAATAAAATATATACCATGAGGAATGTCACCGAGATAGAGCTGTTCGCTGCGGCTTCGAAAGCTGCCTTCTTTTACTCTTCTGCCTTCCATATTACAAATGGAATAGTTGCCTGTTTCGTTCCATATTTCCTCAACGTATAAAATTTCGTCGACAAGGGTATTGGAGATTCTAAAACCTTTGTGCCGGTTCTCAGGATTATCCGCAGTACCGACTGGCAATCCCGTCAAGGCGTTTCTGTACATTCCGTTTCCGTGGGTAAAGGCTACCAGACTGTTGTCAGCAGGTGAGTACACCAGATCGAAGATCAGGACGGCATCCGGAAAGCCTTTGTTCATGGCATCCCAGTTTTGCCCGCCGTCGACAGATACAAATACACCAAGGTCACTGCCTGCAAACAAGGTGTCGGGATGTTGCGGATCAAGAGTGATGCAATGAAAAGGAATATCGGGAAGACTGGTGCTAATGTCTGTCCAGCTTGAGCCGGCATTGTCGGATCTGAACAAATGTCCTGTACCAAAACCGCTAAAGGCGATATATACAATACGGCTGTCACGGGGGTTCACTGCGATGTCGCGCGGATAACGGTTAGGGAGCCCACTGCTTATATCCGTAAAAGTATTGCCACCATCAGCGCTCAATTGAACTTTCATGGCTCTGATATCATTCGGCGCCGTGCATACATAAACTGTATCCGGGTCCAAGTGGGAAACTCCGATGCATAGTGCCACATTTCCATTATCCAGTTGATCTCCCTGAGGATAAAACCAGTTCATTCCTCCGTCATTACTCCTGATGATGCTGTCGCTTCCTGCATAAAGGATATCAGGATCAGATGGACTGAGGACAAAAGGTGCAATAAAGGCTACGTCATTAGTTCCGGTACTGCTCGCGGAATGATTATAAACCGGATTAAAGAAGAAACCCTGGTCGGTTGATTTCAGAATGTTGAGATATTGATATGATCCATACATAATCATATCATTCTGCGGATGGATGGCATTGAAAGAACCGTCTCCGCCGATCACCGGTGTCCAGTTTGGAGAACCGGAGTACAGGATCGTGTTGTTATCCTGGAGTCCGGCAAGCATGATGAATTCATTCTGATGAGAAACTGAACCGATGTATGCCTGCGTTGTCACATAACCGTTCGTACAGTCATAAAATGTATTTCCAAAGTCATTACTTCTGTATAAGCCTCCATCGGTGAGAATGTAAACCTTGTCAGGGTCATGCGGGTTGGAAACAATATCGTGTATGTCGGGATGAACATCGTAGGTGTTTGGAAGTTGTGCGGGGAAATTTCCATATTGATTACTTCCGAAGAGATAGACACCTCCGAACAGAACCTGGCTTGAGTCATTATCCTTCATATGAAGTCCTTTGGCATACCATCCCTGATAACTGACTATCTCTGTCAGGCCATTCAGTGATGTCCATGAAGCGCCTTTGTTTTTACTTTCGTATATGCCTACGGTATTGTATAGATTAGCCACCAGCGCGATCAGCGAATTATTATTCTGAGCGTTCATGGCAAGTGTGATCCTCCCCGTATTTGTCGGAGGAGGAAGTCCGGCATTGATCCTGTTCCAGCTTGTTCCGCTGTTGGTACTTCTGTATATCCCCGGATCAGGACTGTTTACATTTCCAACACCGGCATAAATAAAGGAGGTATCAATGGGATCAAGCAGTATGTCCATAACCATTAATTCAGGCAGGCTCAGGAACCAGTTCATTCCACCATCGTTGCTTTTATATACACCTTCCGTAGTTGCCGCATAAAGAACCTGTGTATTGAGCGGATTGATCTGGATATCCCAGATGCCTCTTTGCTGCTGGTATTGCCAGTCAAGGCTGGGTGACCAGCTAAGACCGCCATCGTCTGACTTCAGAATACCGATGCCTACACAACCCCGTGTGGGTCGCTCGATGAGTCCGTTAACGGAAGTTCCATAGCTGTGTGTTTCTCCTGTTCCGATGTACATTACATCCGGATCAGTCGGGTCGATGGCAATACTGCTGACGGCCGTGACAGGATAACCGGTTGGCATATAGGTCCAGGCATTGAAGCCAATTCCACCGGTATGGGATTTCCAAAGTCCGCCGGAGGCCGAACCGAGCCAGATGACGGAGGTATCCTGAGGATGGAAAGCCATAGCAAGGGTGCGACCTCCAATATTTTCCGGTCCAAGGCTGTACCAGGGTGATACGAAAACTTGCTGGTTTCTTTCCTTGTTGGAAAAGTGACTTTGATAAAAATTATACGCGTTTGTATAAGCAGCGGGCGGGATATCGGTCTCAGGAAAGGAGCGTGAGCTGTTGATAAACTGCATGCTCTCCCATGCGCCTGATAATTGTATCTGATCTGTGCTGAGTCCGGACCTCCCGATTACTCCGGGTTTATACCTGGCTGTAAGAATTATCAGCAGCAGCAAAAGGAATACGGAGGATGCAAAGATTTTCTGTGAAGTAGTCATTTCCAAATATAGAATTTTCAATCCATCTATTGAATGGATTTAACAAGTCTTAAGGTCATTTATACTGAACCCTTGGCAGAAATGCTGAATTTCATCCGTGGATAAGTGAGCCACAGCGGGAGAAGTTGTATTTGTAGATTCGTATAATATATGTAGGTTTGATCTGAATTTGGTGAGTTTTTATCGTTTATCACCCAGCATAAAACACTATGAAGAGCATTGTATTTTTGATTTTGTTCATGCCCTTTGCGCTCTTCGGACAAGAAGAGAAGCAAAGGAAGGAACCTGTTCAAAAAGGTTTTGGCGTATCGGTTGTCCAGGTCCAGCCTGAGTTCCCCGGTGGCGCAGACAGCCTTCAGAGTTTTTTGAAGGCCAATCTGGTCTATCCTGATTCGGCAAAGTACAAGCGGATCCAGGGCAGGGTATATGTTGGATTTCTGGTTGACAGGAAAGGCAGGATCAAGGATGTAAAATTACTCAGTGGAGTTAACAAGTGGCTTGACGATGAAGCGCTGCGCGTGGTGAATGAAATGCCACAATGGAAACCCGGAACAGCGGGCGGAAGTCCGGTTGACGTCCAGTATATTTTACCTATTGATTTTATCGTTCCCCGTGATCTGTTGAAATAAAATCGGGAGACTTATTCCGAAACGAATTTATAGCCAACGCCGCGAATCGAAAAGAAGTAGCGGGGTTCCTTCGGATCGGACTCAAAATATTTTCTGAAAGCAAGTATGAAATTATCAACTGTCCGGGTAGAGGGGTAGATGTCATATCCCCATACGGTTTCCAGGATTTGCTCCCTTGAAACCACCTCGTTTTTTCTTTCAATGAGCAATTTCAACAGAGCAATTTCTTTCTTGGTAAGTCTGAACTTTTTATGGTCTTTGCCGGAGATTTCATAGGTACGAAAATTCACTTCATTCCCGTCGAAACGAAAGATGTCGTTAATTTCCTTTTTCTCATCCTGGCTCAGACTTCTTTTGACGAGTACATTTACCCGGAGAAGGAATTCTTCGAGGTTAAAAGGTTTCGTCATATAATCGTCCGCGCCTCTCTTGAGACCGAGGATTTTATCCTCACTGGCGTTCTTTGCGCTGAGGAAAAGGATGGGAACCGTTGAATTATGAATCCGGATGGCTTCACAAACAGCAAAGCCATCCATTTCTGGAAGCATCACGTCCAGTACAACCAGGTTAAAGCGTTCCTGTTTGAAAATCCGGACCGCCTCGGTGCCCGTACCGGCGGCTACCACCTTGTATCCTTCCAGTTCCAGGTTCAGTTTAATGGCTTCCTGTAAATGCTCTTCGTCTTCAACAAGCAGGATTCGGATCATAACACCGGGGATTAGGGATGAATGTCAGTTAATGACAAATATACCATGATTTCTTGTTTACTATTATGGTTTAAGTAACATTTATCCGGGAGTTTAATTGTCAGATAAGAGTCAGTTTTTGAATTGCTCATTCCTCTGTTTCAAGCAAAAGGAAGTTTTCAACCCGCATAAATGAATTGTAATTCTTTAAATGGAGAGGAAGCCTTGATCTGCTTTTTCCTGAACAAGTTTGAAAAATATACTCTTATGGAGTTGGATTTGTATCGCGCAGTTCAATGAATTTAGTTGACAAACAGCCTTGTTAAATCAGAATAATATTCCAACACTATGAATACTGCTGATAATTTTCTATTTTATCAGAAATCCGGTAGAATTCACTCATCTTAAATCCGACTTTGTTAAATTTTTCAGGGTTTCTGTTAAAATATTTTGCGGTGTAGAAATAAAAGTTACATTGGCCGGGAATTCTTCTTTTCAAAAGGCATCATGAATCCTTCCATTTCAGTGTTTTTAATTTTCTTAACAAGCCTGTTCACCCAACTAAACTCTGTTGCGCAGCTTAATTTAGTACCCAATCCGAGTTTTGAGATTCGTGATTCGTGCCCTGATTTTGTTAATCAAGTTCATCACGCAATTGGTTGGAAAGCTTTGTTGCTATCGCCAGATTATTTTCACGTATGTGCGACTAATTCGAATGTGAGTATACCTCAGAATCTAGGTGGTTATCAATTTACATCAAATACCATGGATAGTGCTTACGTGGGCGTGGGTACATCCCATTTGCATTTGAGAGACTCTGTAAGAGAAATTATTGGAATAACTATGTTGCAACCCTTGATAATAGGACAAAAGTACTACGTCTCATTTTTAATTTCTGCTGGATCCAGTCCTAATTCTTCACCATGTTATAATGACCGATTTGGTATTAAATTAATAACTTATTTAAACACTTTAACCACATCAAATAAAAGTTTAGTAGATAATATTTCTCAATTTTATATTGATTCAATAATTTCGGATACAACCAATTGGAGTTACATTAGGGGTAGCTTCATAGCTGATTCTGCATATACAGATATATTGATAGGCAATTTTTTTACATTGGATAGTTTAAATACATCTTGTGTTTATCCTTCCACATCTCCTCGTAGTTACTATTACTTAGATAGGATTTGCCTAAGTACCGATTCTTCTTTGTGTGAATTGGCTAGTGAAGTTCCGGTAATTTTAAGACCCAGTGCTATTTCTGTTGTGAACAGAGAGAATGATTTACTTATTCTGTTAGATCAAAATGTTGATAGGAAAATGAGTGTTTTCGATATGGCCGGTAGATTGATAGTTTCAAAGGAACTAAATATAGGATTCAATTCTATTGACAAAGCTATTTTGTCAAGCGGAATGTATATTATATGGATTGATAATTATGCTTATAAATTTATTAACTAACAATTTAAAAATTACATTATGATGAACAAATTCCTAACTAGTCTTTGCATTTTGGTGCTTTTATTAATCTCGAACTCCTACCTTTCATTTTCTCAACCATTTCTTGTGAACACAGGACCAAATTTTGCAGATAAAATTGGAGAAACAGATGCCAATAATAATATAGCAGCTATTGGGATTGGAGATTTTGTTGGTAACAATCTTGATCCTATGGCAGCATTGGATATCAGAGTGCCATTATTGTATCCATCCAATGCTTATCATTACGCAGAGGCATTCCATACAACTACAGGTCAAGATTATGGCGCCGTTTGGAGGATGTTTATTGATGAAGGTACTCAAACTGAAAAATTCCACATCATGAATCCTGATCCTAATAATTTGGTTTATGGCTATGAAAAGAAGGATGATATACATTTAAAAGCTATTCAGAATCGCGACGGAGGCAATATGGATTTCTTTACATCAAATATGCATTGGAAGAGGTTGGCGCCTTATGGATATTTAGGTCTGAATGACTTTCATAGCACCGGTGATTGGTATCCTCAATCTGTATTTCATTTAAATAGATTTCCAGAAGACGAAGATGTGTTCGCACAGTTTACAAATCGATTGACAGATTATATTACTCCAACTGATGGATTTAAGGTTGGTATTCACACTCATCCAGGAGATAAAGTATTTGCAGAGTTGAGGCAATATGAGGATGCACCCATTTTATTTTCTACGGCTACCCATTCATCAAACCCAAGCACTTTAACTGAGCGAATGCGAATTACCTATGGAGTTGGTGGTCCAGGTAATTTATCAAATATGACCAAGGTAAGTATCAGTTATGGTAACACATTCAATCCTATCTCTGCACCCTTGGCCATGTTGAATCTTGGTGAAGGAATAAATATTGCTTCACTTGGTAATCGAACCTGGATGGAAGTAGGTACACATATGGTTCGACAGAGCGATCAGATGTATGTGGGCATTAAAGATGAAGGATCGGATTTAGGATGCGCGGTGATTAACTGGGGTGATAATCCAACCAATGCCGCTTTTGGACCGGACATGTTGAAGTTTATTTTCACCGGTACCTATTCCGGAGCTTCTTCGGTGGCAAAGAATACCTACGACGGATTGGAAGTTGCAAGAATGACGGCATCAGGAAATATGGGAATCGGAACAGGTTGGAATAATTCTACCATTCTTCCTAAGAGGAGATTAGACCTGATTGATAATGCATCCAGCGGGGGGGGGGGGCTCAAATTATCCTGATCACGTTTCGGGTCCGCAACTCCGGCTCACGCATACTGCGGATGCAACATTGACCGGTGGAAAGTTTACGGATTTCGAAACAACTTCAACCGGAAATTTATTTATTGATCCATGGAATTCTGGCAGTAGTGGATTCGTGGGAATTAGCAAGAATAATCCAGGGGAAAAATTAGAGATAAATAGCAATGACGCATCACCAACGAGCGCCGGAGGGAATAGTGGACTCATTTTTACAGATCTGACTACAGCCTCAACCATTCACTCAAGCGCATTTACCGGTACTAAAGGAGTTTTGTCTGTGGACGCGAATGGCAAGGTAATTTTAGTTGAAGACGAAAGCATTTCTCCGACCAGCGGTTTAGTGGAATGCGGAGGCACAATTTCTAATAATCAGCTTGTTAAAATGAATAATACATCTTCAAATGAGGTTTGTAACAGCATTTTGTATGATAATGGAACTTACGTCGGACTTGGACTATCTTCAGGTTTATTTTCAAGATTTCAAATTGGAGGATTGGGAACTACTTTTTCAACCATAGGATGCCTGATCCAAGATTCTAATGGCGATGATTATTTTCAAGCAAGGGATAATGGTCATGTCGTAATTGGATCCGCCATAACCAACAAAGATGGTCGATTAGGGATCGGAATCAGTTATGACCCGGAAGCTGCATTGATTGTTAAAACGTACAGTACTAGTACCACTACTTCAGGAATGCCCTCTCGTGCGATGGAAGTTCGAAATGGAAGCGACGATAAGATGCTTTCAGTATGGGCGGATGAGCATGTAACGATGGGTTATTCATCCATTCCAAGTTTGTCAGGATATGCTGGTGATGCAAGGTTAATTGTAAATGGCAGTGGTTTTGCTTTAGCTGCACATTTTGATGGAGACATATATACGCCGGTTGTCCATAATACATCAGATTCAAGTCTTAAATTGAATGTTCAACCAATCGGGACTGCATCAGCAGTAATTAATTCATTAAATCCTAAGGTGTATGAATATGACAAAATAAACAACCCATCGCTTAATTTGCCTGATGGCATTCATTTCGGCTTCCTCGCCCAGGAAGTTGAAAGGATATTGCCAAATTTGGTCGCTGAGCAGGTTACACCAGCAGAAATAGACTCATTAGGTAATGAATTAGTTGCTGAAAAGCGGTTTAAGACCCTTAATTATATAGAAATCATTCCATTACTCACCCAGGCAATCAAAGAACAACAAGCCATCATTGACTCCTTGTCCTCAAGAGATAGTTTGATTCTTGCTAAGATTGATCAACTGCAGGATGCTGTCAGTTCCTGTTGTTCTGGTACATCTCAAAGGGTGAGCTCAGAAAAGAACTCTATTGACGTAGAACTCACTTCAGAAAATGCAATCATATTAAATCAGAATGATCCCAATCCATTTAGCGAACGTACCCGGATCAGTTATAAAATACCGGAGAGTGTAAAGAAAGCAGAAGTTATATTCTATACTTCAAAAGGTGTAATTCTTAAGTCCGTCGTAATTACTACCCGCGGTGAAGGTGAAATGAATGTGTTTGCCAGTGATCTGAGTTCAGGAATTTATATGTACTCTTTAGTAGCTGATGGAAAAACTATTGACAGTAAACAAATGGTATGTGTGAAGTGATGTTGGCGTAATCTGGCATTTCAAGGCGGAATCTGTTCATGGCAGGTTCCGTTTTAATCCGGTTGAATGCTAAATTTATTCAGTGGAATTATGGTTTTAAATCCTTGTCAACCAGGTGTTGCCTTACTCTGAATTTTCAGACCTCAGCATGGACATGCTCAGTCGAATTTTCTATCTTTGTCTAAAATCTTTATCATGCATAGTGCTCCCGGGAATCTTTTGTTCAATGATTCATCACTTCCGTCCAGGCTGAAAGACATAGCCCAGAAGGTGTTTCAGTCAGAACGGATCAGCCCGGAAGAAGGATTGTATTTGTATGAAGAGGCGTCCGTTGGCTACCTGGGTTCGCTGGCTAATTTCGTGAGAGAAAGAAAGAATGGCAAGGTGACCTTTTTCAACCGCAATTTTCATATTGAACCTACCAATATCTGCGTTTTTAGTTGTAATTTTTGTTCTTATTCAAGATTGCTAAAGGAAAAAGAAGAGGGATGGGAATTGAGCATCGATCAGATGATGGATATTGTGAAATCATACGATGGGCAAGCTGTAACTGAAGTGCATATTGTCGGTGGCGTTCATCCAAAGATGGACCTGTATTTTTTTATGGAGCTATTGAAGAAGATAAAAGCTCATCGTCCAGGTCTTCATATTAAAGGTTTTACCGCTGTTGAACTTCATTATATGATACGGAAGGCCAAACTAAGTATGGAAGAGGGGATGAAATTATTGAATAATGCCGGACTGGATTCACTTCCGGGTGGCGGAGCGGAAATTTTTGACGCCGGGATCCGAACTAGGATTTGTAATGATAAGTGTACTGCGGATGAATGGCTGGAGATACATTCCATTGCTCACAGCCTCGGTATGCACAGCAATGCGACCATGTTGTACGGTCATATTGAGAAGTATTCGCACCGTATTGATCATATGACGCGGTTAAGGGATTTGCAGGATAAGACCGGAGGCTTCAATACTTTTATTCCCCTGAAATTCCGAAACGGAGATAATGATATGTCTGATGTCCCTGAAGTAAGTATTGTGGAGGATCTGAAGAACTATGCCGTGTCACGGATCTTCCTGGATAATTTTAATCATGTTAAAGCCTATTGGCCGATGATCGGCCGGGGCACGGCGCAGCTTTCCATGGCTTTTGGAGTGGATGATCTGGATGGCACCATTGACGATACGACAAAGATCTATTCCATGGCAGGCGCGGAAGAGCAAAAGCCTGTGATGACAACTTCAGAACTGGTCGAGCTTATTAGGCAGGGTGGCAGGACTCCGGTTGAACGGGATACACTGTATAATTTCATTCAGGTGTATGATGAGGAGTCAGTTCCTTCCTGATTAACCAGGTCCCGGAATTATTCGTCCTTTTGATATTTAACATAGTTCCTCCATTTTTCCAGTACCTCAGTCATATCGGAGGGTAAGGGACAATCGAAAAACATTTTTTCTCCCGTACCCGGATGAATGAATCCCAGTGTTTTTGCATGAAGCGCCTGGCGGGGTATTATCTTAAAACAGTTTTCAATGAATTGTTTGTATTTTGAAAAAGTAGTCCCTTTAAGAATTTTATTGCCTCCATAACTTTCATCGTTGAACAAAGGATGACCTATGTGCTGCATATGAACACGGATCTGATGCGTTCGTCCTGTTTCCAGTTTACATTCAACAAGGGTTACATAGTTAAAACGTTCCATAACTCTGTAATGTGTGACAGCGTGCTTGCCATGACTCCCGTCCGGAAAAACATCCATCACCTTCCGGTCCTTAAGGTTCCTCCCAACATGGCCGGTAACCGTACCGGAATCTTCCTTGAAGTCTCCCCAGACAAGGGCCTGATAAGTGCGGTCGATGGTTCTGTCGAAAAATTCTTTGGCAAGGTGCGCCATAGCCAGTTCCGTTTTTGCGATCACCAGCAATCCGGAAGTGTTTTTATCTATCCGGTGAACGAGACCGGGACGGTGTAGATTTTTATCCCTGTGCGGAAGATGCTCAAAGTGGAAAACCAGGGCATTCATTAAAGTGCCGGTATAATTTCCATAGGCCGGATGTACGACCATTCCGGGTGCTTTGTTGACCACCACCAGATCCTTGTCTTCATAGAAAATGTCAATGGGAATATCCTGTGGTATCAGGTCAAGTTCACGCACCGGTTCAGGTAAAACAACCTGGATCTGATCAAGGGGTTTGACCTTATAACTTGATTTTACCGCTTTCCCGTTTACCAGAATGCAGTCTGCAAGACAGGCGTTCTGTATGCGGTTCCGGGAAGTGCCTTCAAGGCGGTTCAACAGGAATTTGTCTATCCGTAAAAGTGACTGGCCCTTGTCGACAGTGAAGCGATGATGTTCATACAATTCATCCTGTTCGACCGGTTCTTGTTCTTCTTGGTTCATCCGGACTAATCTGGTTTATCGCTGAGCCAAAGAACCCAGGGTATACATGTAATAATATTTTATCTGGAAATGATCAGCCTGCGGGTGGATGAGCGTTCTCTGCCTTCGTCATTCATCCTGATAAAATAAAGACCTTCAGGTAAAGCGGAAGTACTGATCGCTTCACCGGGAGAAAACTTTTCATTTCTGACAAGAGCGCCAAGGCTGTTATAAATCTCAACAAAGAGATTTCCGGAGACTGGATATGCAGCCTGTATCCTGACAGTTGTATTTGAAGGATTGGGATAGAGCGTGAAAGGCAGGGGATCCTTTTCAATTTCAGCTACAGATACCCAGGGTGCATTCACGATGGTATCACCAAATAAGGGACGTATCATCCATGAACCTCTTACCTGTGTCTGGTACCAGAATCCGTCAACATGATAAAACATCTTGGAACGTGAATCCGTGTTCCGGTCGAGGCCGATACCGTAAATGGTCTGTGGTTCGTTCTGAATGATACCGACATAGGAAATTCCTGCAGGAACAACAAGTAGCTGATCAAAGAGGTATGTGGCGAATCCATTGATGCTGTCAATGTTCGCCGGTTTCTGGTTGATCATCTTATAAACCAGATTATCCGTATTTCCCGCAACACTCACTGAACTCCAGTAGGCAAGCTGGAATAGTTTGGTATGGACATTCAGTCCGACGGGATTGAAATAGATCTGCACTCCCCTGAGTGTGTCGGTCTTTTTGATATCAAACTGATAGGCTAATTTAACGTCTGTATTACCGGTCACTCCATAGGCTACCTCAGCAGAACCATCATCGTATGAATAATAATTATGAAAATACTGTGTATGATAGGATGTGTCGTTGTGGGCATTGGTATTGATACCGGGCTGACTAAAATAGGTCTTCAGCAGAAAACTGGTACTGTCAACGGGAAGGTTTGAAGGGAAAGCATAGCTGAGCGGTGTGATGAACTCGATATCGCTCCTGGACGCGGAGCCCTGGGTGCTTGGTACGGACGCGAATTCCAGACCTCCGGATTCGTTGTAAATTTCCGCTACGTAGGTTATGGAAGTGCCTCCGTAATTTATATTTCTCACCGAATCAATGATGGATGATTTTATGGATGATGCCGGATTTGAAAGAGCTTTATAATGCGGGTATGGCATTGAAGTAAATTCGGTAAGCAGACTGCCTTTGTTGTTGATGAAAGCATTGTCGCGGATGGAATCATTGGCTACCGTATTTTTATTCAGGATCACATAATCAAGATTCCAGTGATCACGGTTACCGTTCACAGTAGCGATGTTATAAAAGCGGAATTGAAATCCTTTGTACAGAAAAGCAGCATCAGTTATCTGAATGTTGACACGAACGAAGGCGGTATCCGCTTTGCCGGCAACTGACCATTGGTGCAGCCAGTCTCCCGAGGTATCCAGGAACTGAAGAACCAGTGAATCGTTGCTTTCCGGAATGTCGCCAAGACCCTGAGGTTGATAATAAAAACTCAGCCAGACGCTGTTATTCCCTATGAGTCCGCTCAGATCAATGGGGCGGGAGGTAAGGTAATCCGCGATCGCATCGGAAGAGGAAAGACTGTCATGAGGACGGCCATAGGCATCCAGTCCGTCGAAGGTCGCTACGCCGATGGTGAAGGGGCTGTCTGCAAAAGTGCTGTTGATGAAAACACTGCTGTCCTCCCATAAGCTGTCGGAAGGATAGATGCCCTTGCGGGAAAAATCATCAACGAAAGGAAGCGTGATGGTGTCCATTGAGGCCAGTCGCAAACTTTTAAGCGGTGAAGAATTTTTAAGATACTCGCTTATGTTCGCATTGGATCCTAATGGAATGATATGTTCCTGCGCGCTTAATCTGAAAGGCAGGCAGAGGGTGATGATTATTTTCAATAAACCGGCAATGGATTTCCTGGACATCAGCTTCATGAATGATAAGGTAATTAACGGTTATTCAAACCGGTATCTTGTAAAAATAATTATTATTCGTTGCATATTACCTACTTCAGGTAAAGATCGATCTTGTCGCCCTGACTGATGGTGATACCTGTGCCGGACTCCGGTTCCTGTCTGTAGACGACAGCATCAAGGCTGTCTCGTATGTCTTCATCGAAGTAAACGCCTCCGGGATTCAGTGAGGCGCCTCGCAGAACGGTGAGCGCGTCGGGATAGCTTAATCCGACAAGGTGAGGTACAACAACATCCGTAGTTCCCATGCCGTCACCTAATACCAGATCAATGGAAGAACCT
The DNA here is from genome assembly GCA_964544885.1 of uncultured Flavobacteriales bacterium. Taxonomy (GTDB): domain Bacteria; phylum Bacteroidota; class Bacteroidia; order AKYH767-A; family 2013-40CM-41-45; genus QQVM01. The sequence continues at coordinate 56,734 of CAZJDX010000018.1, read as the reverse complement.
TTGTAGATTTCCACTCCGGGTTTGATGCCGGATCCCTTATACTTTTGTTCAAGGACTGCATTTTTAGCTAGGTCGGGTTCATAGCTGATCTGCCCGGTTTTCAGACCGAAAGTCTGCAATATGGCTTCCGCCTGTCGGAAGGAAACATCGATCAAATCCGGCATTTTTACTTTTGGGGGCAGAGCTGCGTTGATGGTCAGATACAGGGTCCGGTTGATTTTTACCCGTGACAGCGCCGCCGGATCCTGTTCCAGCACAGTGCCGCCGGTTTTGGTACCATCAAAAATGGAATCCACGATCTGGTACCTGAGTTGTCTTTCCGAAAGAAAGGTGTCCAGTGCTTCAAGCGGCATTCCTCTCAGGTCGGGAACTTCTATGCTTTCTCCATGATGAGTATAAGTGCCAAGCCATTTGTAGGTACCATAAAAAATGATAAGGCCGGCTCCGGTCGCCAGGATTATGTTTACGAGCAGTGTTTTACTGAAAATAAATTTAATCAGACCGGACATAATTAATGGGTATGGGCAGGAGCTGTTTGTTTTTTCTTTTGGATGCCGTATTCAAGTATCCGGTCAATAAAATCAAAGGGTTTGTAACCGGCAATGGCGCATTGATGGAAGATACAAGTGGCCGGTGTCATGCCGGGTAATGAATTGACTTCAATGAAGATCACTTCCACTTTTCCTCCTTTATAAATTCTGACGAAGGCATCTATTCTTGCATATCCTTCAATATTCAAAACCTCAGCCGCCCTTTTCAGTTCATTCTTTACAAGCTCCGAAATGCGTTGCCGCTCTTCCGGATCTTTTGCATAACGTGCGGGTGTAATATTTTGGCCTTCACCGGCCAGAAATTTTTCTTCCAGCGAAAGTACATCTCCTTCCGATAGTGCTTCGGACGCCTCAAAGACTTCATAGATCCTCTTTCCGCTTTCATTGAGACGGGTGAGCATGCCTCCGGTTATTTCAAGGAAATGCACTGCATCGCCCTTTTCTATCAGTTCTTCGATGAGGAATTGGTTCTTTCGCGGGAACTCTTCATTTTGTTTGAGCTGAAGCAATGATGCTTCGGGAGCGTTCAGGATCTCATTTTGTCTGAAGATCAGTTCCGCGAAGGCGCGGAGTTCCTGTTCATTTTTTATTTTCTTAACGGCGCTGCTGCAACCGTCATCCACCGGTTTGGCAATGACGGGGAGTTTGAAATATTTTAAGATGGAACTGACGAAACCGGCCTTGTCATTTTTCCAGTCATTTATATCCGCTAGCGTATGCTTCGCGGTCAGAAAACCATTCTTTGAAAGAAGTTCGTTGGTTTCATATTTGTTAATCGTGATACCGGATGCTTCAATACCCGATCCGTTATAAGCCAAACCGTATCGTTCAAGTTGTTTCTGCAGTGCGCCGTCTTCGCCGGGCCGGCCATGCAAGGCGATGAATACCACATCACACAAGTCAGACAGTTCTTCAAGCTTTATTTCCTGCGGATTCAACACATTTCCGGCCTGTGTGTACCGCTTTGTAATTCCGGAAGTGGCTTGCCTGATATTCTCTATGACGGGATGCACCGTGTAATTAAAAATCTTCTCGCGGATATCATCCGCATTATCTTTCAGCATCAGATTAACCGGAATTTTGAAAAGCCTGAATTGTTCTTCGTCACCTGTAAGAAAAACCGGAACAGGTTCATACTTTTCAGAAGAAGAAAGTTTCTCATAAATATTTCTTCCGCTTTCTACCGATATGTGTCTTTCGCTGGAATATCCTCCCATGATCACAGCCACCCTGACCTTTGTGCTGTTCTTCTCACTCAGCCTGCGAATGCCATCGTCAAGTGTGGTCAGCAGGTTTTGTACAGTATGAACATGGGTCATATCCATCATCCTTTCAGCCAATGAAGTCCTGATGATGAAAGAGAGGAATTGCGAAGGATTCAACCCGATCTCGGCAGCCTGATGAAAGAAAAAGGAGGAAGGCATCATGCCGGAGGTTGTATTCGGGTCGTTAAGGAATATTTTACCATCCTTGCTTAAGAAACCGTCAATACGGGCATATACATTGAAGCGTAAAGCGTAGAACAACCTTTCGCATTCTTTTCTGATGGATTCAATCTGTTCATCAGGCAAATGGATGGGTGTTATTTTTCTGGACAGTCCGGGCAGATACTTGGAACGGTAATCGAACAGCTCCTTTCCTTTACGGATCTCGGTGGGAGGCAGTGCAAGCGCCTCGCCGTTGTCATTTCTGACAACGATGCATGAAAATTCCTTTCCTTCAATAAATCCTTCAACGATTACTTCCGTCTCGGCATCCAGGGCTTCCAGTGTAAGCGTCGAAGCGCCGCCTGAAAATATCTCTCTTAAGGATTCCAGTATGCGTTCAGGATGATTCAGTGTTTTTTCCGAAGCACGGTTTTTAAGGATGACGGGACAGCCTATGCCCTCGCGTATATCACACATTTTCCTGACCATTTCCACCTGTTGTTCAGGTTTGAGTCCTTCCCATTCTTCCTTGCTGATCGTCTGAATGAAAAAGGCTTTATTGATCGCACTGATCAATTGTTGTTCATTCTCTTCATGCAGAATGCTGATGCCTATGGAAGAGCCCTGGTGGGCCGACTTAACCACGCACGGGAAACCGGGCTCTTTCTTCACGGATTCAAGGAAACTCTTTCTGCTTGTGTTGTTAATCCAATCCTGGCGGGAAATGGTCATAAAGCCCGGGCAGTTGAATGAATATTGTTTCATCAGTTTTTTCTGTACCGATTTGTTGATACCGATGGCCGATGAAAATATTCCTGATCCTGAATAAGGAATGTTCAGCATTTCAAAAAGTCCCTGAATCCTTCCATCTTCTCCATAAGGACCATGCAGGCACAAAAATGCAAAGTCTATGAGACCGGGAAGTTCTTCGTAAGGGATGAGTCTGCCTCTTTGCTCAAAGAGCGCAGCTTGTTCTCCTTTACCCTGTGGTTCCAGGCTTTCAGCATAAACCTGAAATCCATTTGGAGATGGAGGCAAGGCCTCGGAGGGAGGATAGAAATCCCTTATACTTCCTTTGTAAATATATTCCCAGTCAAGTAAAATGAAATTCCCAAAGCTGTCCACGAACAGGGGAATAGCCTCAAAGAGAGATTTGTTCAGGTTGTCGTAAACAGTCCTGCCGCCGGCGAAAGAGATCTCCCTTTCGCGGGACATTCCGCCAAAAACAATTCCAATACGGATTTTCATTGCACGATAAGAGGCCTTATTTTCCGGTAGCAAATTTACGGAATTCAGCCATTGTCAGGAACGCAGATCCCTGACTTTTCATGTGCCTTTGTTCAAAAGTAATGGTTCAGGGATTCATTCCCAGGTTAAACATCAGGAAGCTGAAATTGTCAGTTTGCTCATCAATCTGTTTTGCTACCGGTTTGCTGGAGCCCAGGGCAGTGGTGCTGGCGTGTCCGGTATTTATATCGACCCTGATCAATACCGGATTTTCTCCTTTATACTTCTCCTGTAAAGTCGCAATATATTTGAATGAATGCGCTGGCACCACGCGATCATCGTGATCGCCGGTGGTAACCAGTGTAGCGGGATAATTTACCCCTTCCTTCAGATTATGAAGAGGGGAGTAGCCATAGAGGTTCTTGAAATTCACTTCGTCCTCGCTGGATCCATAGTCGCCTTTCCAGGCCCATCCGATGGTGAATTTATGATAGCGAAGCATGTCCATAACACCTACAACGGGAAGCGCGACTTTAAACAGGTCGGGACGCTGGTTCATCACGGCGCCAACAAGCAGTCCTCCGTTGGATCGGCCCTGCATTCCCAGTTTTTCCGGCTTTGTGATTTTTTCCCTGATCAGATATTCTGCTCCCGCGATGAAATCATCAAAGACATTTTGCTTTTTCAATTTGGTTCCTGCTTCGTGCCATTCTTCTCCATATTCACCGCCCCCGCGGATATTGGCAAGACAGAACACACCGCCGTTCTCCAGGAATACCAGTCTTTCAATCTTGAATATGGGAGGCTGTGGAAGATTGAATCCGCCGTAGGCATAAAGTAGTGTCGGATTATTACCATCATACACGAGTCCTTTTTTGTGAACGATGAACATAGGGATTCTGGTACCATCCTTTGAAGGATAAAATACCTGCCTCGTCTCATATTCTTCGCTCTTGAATTCAAGTTCTGGTTTGAAATATACTTTTTGTTCCCTTGTCTTGAGGTTGAAGCTGTATATCGTGGAGGGTGCCGTGAAGGTGGCCAGCGAATAAAACATTAAATCGTCTGATGTGCTCGCGGAAAGCTGATCCACCGTACCCAGTGTTTCAAGCGGTACTTCCATAATGAATTGGCCTTTCCGGCTGTAAATTTTGAGCACCGATTTGGCATCTTTCATGTATTTTGCAATGAGGTAATCGCTCCCTGTGTAAACGGATTCCAGCACGTCAGCGCTCTGGGGAATGATAGTCTTCCAGGGAATTTCAGGCCTTAGAGGATTTACAAGGACCAATTCATACCTTGGCGCGTTTTTATTTGTCAGGATGAAAAGATTCGCACTGTCATTGCCGATCACCGCATAATCATTGTCAAAATTATCGACAAGCCGGACGAAATTTGAAGAAGGGTTCCTGAGATCTTTTACGATGAGGTCATTGCCGCTTGAACCCTCTGATCCGCTGATGATGAGATATCTTTCATCATCGGTTGTTCCCGCGTAAAAATTCCGGAGAGGATTTTTTTCATCCTGGTAAACGAGGATATCATATTTCTGCGGATTGCCCACGGAGTGATAATAGACCTTGTGGTATTCATTTTTCCCTTTCAGCTTCGCGGTGGCATCTGGTTCATCGTAACGGGAATAGTAAAACCCATTCCCTTTCCAGGCGATACCGGAAAATTTCACCCATTCCACCTTATCATTCGATGTTGAGCCGGTGCTTGTGTTCATTACTCTTATTTCGTTCCAGTCGCTGCCGGAGCTGGAGGAAGAATAGGCAAGATATTTTCCGTCTTTCGAAGCCGAAACATTAGATACATTCACGGTACCATCTTTTGAGAGTGTGTTCGGATCAAGAAAAGTTTCCGGTTTGGAGAAAGGGCCGGAACGAAGTATATTCAGTACAAACTGATTTTGGAGTCCGTCATTTGTATAAACAAAATAATTCTTTCCTCCTTTGAACGGTACTGACCATTTGGGAAAATTCCACAATTGTGTCAGTCTTTCCTTGACTTTGTTTCTGAACGGAATGGAACTCAGATAATTTTCTGTCACCTTGTTTTGCGCTTTCACGAAATCAAGTGTAGCCGGTGCATGATCATCTTCAAGCCACCGGTACGGATCGGAAACCTTAGTACCGAAGTAATCATCAACCTGTTCCACTTTGTGAACCTTTGGATAAGGTAATAGCTGGGCTATTGCCATATTACAGGTAATGAACAAGGCGAAAATCAAGATTGAAGCTGGTTTCATGTTTTGGTGGATTTAAGAATAGTGGCGAAGCTAAGAATACCATCCCTTGAAACAAAAAAGTTTGAAAATTTAACTAAAATTAAGGTTTTAAGGGGTAATTTCTTCAAAAAGACCGGTAAATCTTTCGCCATCGATATCGGTATGTTGGCCACCGGGAAGCATCTGTTGGCATAAAACAGAAATTAAAAAGTGTGAATGCGACTACTTTTGCAGGGTTGATTTAGTTCTTCATTTTGTTTTGTCATTATGGAATATTGAATCTGATATTTCATTGCAGGCCAGAGAATCCGGACTTTGAGTGAATCCCCTCATTCCCTCGAATCAAATTCCGGAACTTTTCGGCAGTGGTCATCCAGAGGTCATCTGTGTTTCCATCCTGGTTTTCGGCTGACCGCTGCCACCTTCCTGCCTTTTTATCAGATTCAATTTTTGTTTAGGTGAATAGTCAAAAGCCCTTTCGCAAGCGGAAGGGCTTTGACGTTATAGGAAAATTTGGTGCAGCTTTTAAGGCAATGGATTTTCCACCGGGTTCTCCGTAATTGTCTTGAAAAACTCTTTCGTTCAGCTACGATTATTATTTTGTTGCCTTTACTTTCTTTTCCCGGGTTCAGGATCTTGGTTTAATTTCCTTGCTTCCGGAGTATTCCGTATAAAGTTCTTTAACCCTGTTCATCCGACTGCTCACCCATGATTAAACCGGTGAAACCAATATTTATTGAATAATCAGACAATGGAGAATATCTTGTATAAACAAATTAATCAGCATGAGCTATTCAGAGTTTAATTCCGCCGGATTCACACCGAGAAATCAGGTACAGCAAAGGTTGCTGGATGAATTCAGAAAACTTAGATCGATTTTTGGCACACCACCTCACATTGCTTACCTCAAGTCGGTAGCCAGGACAAAACCCTATACGCGGACAGTTTATCCACCGGGATGGAGATACTGATCCCTCTCCTTAAAAAAGAAAGAGCCCCCGGTTTGCACCGGAGGTCTTTCCAACACACCATGAAAAAGCAAACGCACTTTCTTTAGTACACAATACTTACATGTCCAACCCACTCTGAATACTTTCCGTCAACCCCAAGTCCTCTGATCTTGTAGACATAGGTGTCTTGCTGACATTTTTCTCCTCCATAATATCCGTCCCAGTTTCCTTCCAATCCATCCCAGCTGGTTAGCAGCAGTCCCCACCGGTCAAATATCCACACCTGAATATCTGTCATATTGGTATAATAGGGTCTGAACTTATCGTTATGACCGTCACCGTTCGGCGTGAAACAGTTGGGAGCAAATAATGTCGATTTAGGCCGGATCTCGATATGACGGAGCATGGTGTCTCTGCATCCGTAAGAATTTATCGTAATCAATCGTGCTGTATAAGTTCCGGTATCGGAAAAGGTATGAACCGGATTGAGTTCATGACTTGTTGATGTTCCATCGCCAAAATTCCAGATATAGGAAGTAAAACCGCTGGATAGATTTGTAAAGTGGACCGTCGGACTCACATTATCACTCACCAGAGGATTTGCTGTAAAGTCAGCATCCGGCTGAGGGTATGTCCGTACCGATGCCGGAGCGGTGTAAGTCGCCTGGCATCCCTGATCCGAAACAACGGTAAGGCTGATGTTCCAGCTACCTCCCAGAGTATAGGTATGAACAGGATGCTCTTCCGTGGAAATGTTTCCATCGCCAAAGTTCCACAACCATCCGCTGATGTTTCCACTGCTGATCACCGAAGTATTCAGGAAGTTGGCATTGAGTGGCGCGCATCCCTGATACGAACCGGAGAACTGAACATGCGGTTGCGGATGTATGATGACTTGTGCGATTCTGTTGTTCACACATCCCTGATCCGAAACCGCAGTCAGGCTTACCTGATAGGTTCCGGCTGTTGAATAATTATGAATCGGATTTCTGTTGCTGCCGCTGCTGCCGTCACCGAAATCCCATTGATAAGACTGGATGCTTCCGGTCTGAATTCCTGACTGATTCAGGAAGGCAAGATTGGCATTCTCACAGGCTTCGTTAGCGGCGAACAATACCTCAGGATTCGGATAAACGGATAACCTGTGCAATTGGGTATCTGAACAACCCGCATCGGAAGTAGAGGTGAGCGTAATGTCATAGGTGCCCGGTTGCGGGAAGAGATAGGTGATGCTTGAATCAGCGGAAGTAAACCCGTTTCCGAGGTCCCAAAGATAACTTACTGAAGTACCGGTATTGTTCACCGAAGTGTTGATGAACTGAACAGGCATCCCTTCACATACATTCGCGGTCTGAATTCCCGCCACAGGTCTTTCATAGATTTCTACTGTATCCTGATAAGGACTGCTGCAACCGAAGGATGTTGTAGTGGTAAGTGACACACCATATTTTCCTGACTGAGTATAGAGGTGAGCCGGATTACCTTCCGTGGAAGCGGAGCCGTCTCCAAAATTCCAGTACCATCTTACAATGTTTCCATCCTGTGAATATGAATTATCATTAAAACTGGTAATTCCTCCGCGACAAACATCGTCTGCCGAGAATAAAGTTACCGGTGGTAAGTAAATGCGGGCATTTTGCGTTGTACTGTTGACACAACCATGGACCGTTGTAATATTCAACTGTACAGTGTAGATACCAGAGCCGCTGAACGTATGCGTCGGGTTGGTTTGGGAACTTTGGTTGCCGTCACTGAAATCCCAGTGACTGCTATAAGATATTCCTCCTGCCACACCCGACTGGTTTATAAAGGTGCTGTTATTTCCAAGACAAACATTGCTGGAAAGAAATGCAGCTACCGGATTTGGATAGATCACCACGTTGGATATGAGTTCATCCGTGCATCCTTCTGCCGAGGTGACAATCAGGCTCACCGGATATGAACCTGAATTATTGTAAATATGGACGGGTTCATCGAGTGATGATCCGGTTCCATCGCCAAAATCCCATGACCAGGATGTTATGATTCCGGAGCTGATGGCAGAACTTTCAAGAAATTCCACAGGGGCTCCTTCACATACATTCATTGCAGTATAAGCCGCAACAGGGTCTGGATGGACAATCGTGGTCTGTTGTACAGTATCCCTGCAGCCAAAAGCTGAAGTGGTGATCAGACGTACCGTATAATTGCCGGATCCTGCATAGCTGTGCGAAGGTTCAATGTCGTTTGAGCTGGAGTTGTCTCCGAAATCCCAATAGTAATTGCTGATACTTCCGCTGACAATGGAAGAAGTATTGGTGAACCGGGTTGAAGAGCTTTCACAGCTTGCCGGACTGGTGAATGCGCTGACCGGTTCAGGATGTACTGTAATCACATCCGTAAGTGAATGTGTACAACCCACACTGGAAGTGATATGCAGACTGATGGTATAGCTTCCTTCAACCGTATACTGGTAAACAGGTGCTGAAGAATTTGAGGTATTACCATCTCCCAGATCCCATGTATAGAGTAGAATGGAGCCAGTACCCGCCGAAGAGTTATTTGTCAGCTGCACGGGACTGTTAACACAGGCATCGGGAGCACTAAAGATGGCTTCAGGCAACTGATGAACAGTAACATTCTGCTGCACAGTGTCACGGCAGGAATGGTCGGAACTTACGATCAGTGTTGTGGAATATGATCCATGCTGCGCATAGGTATGGCTGATTGAAGCCCCTGACCCGGACGTTCCATCGCCAAAACTCCAATTCCAGGAATTAATGGAACCGCTTGCAATCGTTGTGGCATCGTTAAGGGCAGTACCCTGTCCTTCGCAGACGGTGCTGCTGCTGAATGATGCGACTGGTAATGGATACACTTCAACTGTTCCGGTAATGCTGTCGTTACATCCGTAATCGCTGACAACAACCAGCGAGACGTTGTAAGTTCCGGCATTACTGTAATTATGTGAAGGTTGAGTCTGGAAGGAGGTGAAACCGTCACCCATATCCCAGGAATAAGCCTGGATGGTTCCGGATGATACGGATGAGGTATTGGTAAACAGTACTATATCACCTTCACATACCGGAGTGGCACTGAAGGAGGCAACAGGCAGAGGGTTCAGGTTGACTGTATGAAGTACAGTCCCGGTACAACCGTTCGGATCAGTAATGGTGACACTGTAATTGCCTGCAGTCGCCACCGAAATACTTGAGTCGGTGCTGCCTGTTGACCAGAGATAGCTGCTTCCGGGATTTCCCGCGTTGAGAGTGGCATTCATTCCACTGCAAACCGAGCTGATCACCGGAACTGAATTGATGGTGTTTCCAAGTGTCACAACAGTGGATGCTGTTACAGGACAACCGTTAGCGCCAGTAACTTCAACAGTATAGGTTCCTGAGTCGTTCACTGATATGGTCTGACTTGTTTCTCCTGTCGACCAGAAGAAAGTTGATCCCGGATTTCCTGCGTCGAGTGTGGTGCTGAAACCCGGACAGATAAAGGCGGGCGACAGGTTCACCACCGGCAGTGGATTTACATTGACCCTGACTGTATCTCTGTTAATGCAACCCGACACATCGGTACCTGTAACTATGTAATTTGTGCTGGCAGCAGGACCAACCAGAATTCCTGAGCTTGTACTGCCTCCCGGGTTCCACAAGTAGGTATTTGCTCCGCTGGCGCTGAGTGAAGTGGTTGAACCCATACAGATAGTGCGGTCAGGTCCTGCATTCACAAGCGGTAAAGGATTTACACTGACAGTAACGAGGTCAGAATTTGTACATCCGTTCAGGTCTGTACCTGTAACGGTATAAGTGGTGTTTACCGTTGGATTTACCGTGATGCTGCTGCCCGTGCTTAGTCCGGGAGTCCAGGTATAAGTGGCTCCTCCGGCCGCGTTTAGAGTCACTGAACTTCCGGTACAAAGTACTCTGTCCGGTCCGGCTGAAACTGAAGGCAGCGAATTCACATTCACCCTTACCACGTCATTTGCACTGCATCCATTAACATCCGTAACGCTCACCGTGTAGTTGGTACCCGTTACCGGATTCACAGTTATGTTCGCGCTGTTCAGTGAACCTGGCATCCATGTATATGAAACACCTCCGGAGGCGGTCAGGTTTGCCGTGCTGCCGGAACAGATAGTTTGATCGCTGCCTGCCATAGCAAGCGGAAGGGAATTGATCTGGGTTGAATTAATTACGGTATCGGAACATCCGAAAGACGAAACGGCGATCAGTCGGACAGTATAGGTGCCTGCTGATGCGTAGGTATGGGCAGGATTGGTTTGAGTTGAAGTTGCCGTATTTCCAAAATCCCAGGTATACGAAGTGATGGATCCGGTTGATATTCCGGAAGTGTTGAGGAAAGTGCTTGGGCTTCCAAGACATACCGGCATCGTGCTGAAACTTGCAACAGGCAAGGGTCTGATATTGACTGTCTGCGATACGCTGTTGGAGCATCCTCCCGCGGTACTTACCTGCAGACTGACACTGTATGATCCTGAAACGCTGTAAGTATGCGATGGATTCTGAAGTGAAGAGTTGTTCGAATCACCAAAGTTCCAGGAGTAGGTGGAAATAATTCCTGATGAAACGGTAGAGGTATTTGTAAAATTAAGAACCTGTCCCTGGCATGTATTTCCTGCTGTGAACGAGGCAACAGGCAGTGGATTCACGGTTACATCGTTGCTTACCTGATTTACACAGCCTTCTGCGCTGCTTATCATCAGTGTCACTGTATAGGTTCCCGGACTTGTATACGTATGATCGGGGTTCTGATCTGTTGATGTTGCACCATCACCAAAATCCCATGACCAGGCGTTGATAATGCCTGAACCAACAGAAGAAGCGTCAGTGAAAGAAGTTACTGTACCTGCACAAACGGAGTTGGTGGTAAAGTTGGCCACAGGAATGGGATTGGTCTGCGCATTGATGGTAATCGAACCACTGCAACCTGAAGTGTCATTGACGGTAACACTGTAGCTACCCTGGTTATAGATGGTAATTGCCTGAGTAGTTTGTCCTGTCGACCAGTTGTAAGTCAGTCCGGAGTATCCCACGTCCAGTATAGCGCTGTCTCCCTGGCAGAAGAATACATCATCCAGATTGATCGCGATCGCCGTACCCATCGTTACCGATGCGCTGGCAGTTGAACTGCAGCCAAGACTATCGGTAACGGTAACTCCATAATTTCCGCCTGTAGTGACAACAAGAGTTTGTGTGGTTTCTCCATTCGGTGTCCATAAATACGAACTCATGCCCGGGCCGGCGTCCAGTGTGGTGGTGGAACCTGTGCATAGGAATAAGGACTGCAGAGAGACTGACGGAGGCGGATGAACGAAAACTCTCATGGAGTCTTGAGCGCTGCAACCACTTCCGTTACTGACCGTCACCACATACGTTGTGGAAGAGGATGGATTCACCGTTATGGACGAAGAGGTACTTCCGCCTGGAGACCAGCTATACGTTCCGCCACCACTTGCATTTAATACCGCGCTTGAACCCGAGCAGATATGCTGATCCGGTCCTGCCGAAGCCAGTGGTATGGAATTGACATTCACACTAACGATGTCGGAAGCGCTGCACCCGTTTAGGTCAGTTCCGGTAACGGTATAGTTTGTACCCGATGATGGGCTCACGATGATTGAGCCTGAAGTGGATCCGCCCGGTGTCCAGGTATAAGTAGCGGCGCCACCGGCGCTGAGGGTGGTGGAAGTACCGGCACAGATTGAAACATCGGCACCCGCAGTAACAACAGGAAGTGGATCAATGCTTACCCAAACAGTATCTGAATTGATACATCCGTTCGCATCTTCACCTGTCACAACATAGGGTGTGCTACCTGACGGGTTCACGACTATGGTCGGTGAGGTGGATCCACCCGGCATCCACGTATAACTCGTACCGCCGGATGCGGTCAATGTGATGGATGATCCCGCACAGACCGACTGGTCAGCGCCCGCGCTGATAACCGGAAGAGGATTGACCGTGATTATCCTGACAGCGGTATCACTGCATCCAAATGCATTGTTGGTAATCAATGTCACGGTGTAGGTACCGGTAGTTGTATACGTATGACCCGGGTTTTGTAGCGTTGAGCTTGTTCCGTCCCCGAAATTCCAGTTCCAGCCGCTGACCGAAGCTGAAGGCGAACTCTGATCAGTGAAAGTAACCGAGGTTCCTACACAGGTATTGCTGTAGGAAAAGTCGGCTGTAGGAGGATCAGCGATGGTGATTTGTTGGATGATGGTATCAAGACAGCCAAGCGTATTCTCGATGATCAGACTGACATCATAGGTTCCCGCTCCCGGAAACAAATGCGTTGGGTTCTGAAGAGTTGATGAGGTGCCATCGCCGAAATCCCAGTACCAGCTCCAGATAATTCCACCCGGTGTGGTGGATTGATCAGTGAAGCTGACAGGAAGATTATTACACGTTGTTGTTGAATGTGTAAATGCCGCTACGGGAATATAAGGCATCATTACGTTCACCGTGTCCGTTGCCATACAGGTGCCATCACTGATTGTAACCCAGTAGGTGCCTTCACCAACGGTGATCCATTGTGAGGTTGATCCATTACTCCATTGATAAGTGTAAGATCCGCTTCCACCGGAACCCACCGCTGTAAGTGTGGCAAGGTCGCTGCATGCAATTAACTGATCCGGTCCGGCGTTCGCCGTAATTCCGATAACGTTCACCGTATAGGAGTAGATCTGACTTCCATAATAAGGACAGGCATCGTCATTTACCCGCACCGTGAAGATGTTTGTACTTCCTATATCGGAAGGCTGAGGAGTCCAGCAAAATGTTCCTGTAGGTCTTGTTCCTCCGGAAGAGCTGAAAGATGCACCGGCAATACCATTATCCCAGTTCACTTCGAGTGTCTGGCCCGCATCGGGATCTATGGAGAAAATGTCGAAGCAGGTTTCCGCGTTGGCACAAACGGTGATGCTGAAATCGTTGGTTCCATTTATACCGGTAAGCGAAGGAAGATTATTGGCGCAGTTCATCACGGTCAATTGCAAATCCCTTTCGACCGAACCAATCAGAACACCATTTCTGTATTCCTTCACAAGCACAGCCATTACGGTTACTTCAATATTCTGAGGGTTCAGACAAATGTCTCCGGTAACCGGATTAAATGAAGTGGCAGGAAATGAATTTAAAGGATTGGATGCATTGTACGGCGCCATGTATACCACATCGGCGCCTGCGGTTTGTTTTGGAGTGATTAGTTCATAAACAAGCGAATCTCCGTCCGGATCATAAGCTCCATGGTTGAAACAATACTGTTGTCCAAGACAAAGGAAGGGAACAGGTTTGTTTGAGAAGGTAGGAGAGCTGTTACAGGTACTAACCACATTATTCAGCGTTGAATAAATATAGAAAGTGCTTGTACCCGGATTAGTGATAGTAGTAATTGCGGCATTTCTGCAACACAGTGAATAGCTGAATACCCAATCGGTGCAATTCATCGGAAGAGTGATGATTCCATCATAGACCCATTCCTGAATCCCGGTGAAAGTACCACCGCTGCAGGTAGTCACAGAACTTGAACAGGAAGGAGTTACTTCCTGTCCGGTTCCGGGTCTTGGACTTACCGTAACATTCAGGTTTTGTCCACAGCTGGCTGAACGAACATATACCAACGGATTGGCCGGAGCGGGAATACCGATACAATCCCGGTAAAATGACAAGGTTACCCTGTAGGTATTTCCTCCAAGGCACTCATAGGTGAGGTCAGCGCCCATGGTATGACTTGCAGATCCTGTTTTGATGAACAAAGACAACATCATCATGGCAAGAAATACCGTACGACTCAGTTGTAGTTTTAGTCTCATGCTGTTTTTGAATAAGCGAGTGAATAATCAGAATGATTGCCCTGCTTTTTCAATTGATAAAACTACACCGGCCGTCATGCGAAGGCTTTTAATAAGGGTACATCTCAGTACATTGTAAGATTTGTTTGATTTTTTAACGGATCATGAAAAGCGGACCGGAATTTCATCCTGAAACCCTGATTACCGGTTTATTTTCTCCTTATCATTCAGAAAAAAGTTTCATTAGTGTGATTTGATTTCAGGTACCCTGCGTTAGTTGGGCAAATCGTGAATTTTTCATAAATTATTTACAGTTCAGTCCTGAATTCCATCATTATTTTAATACATTTGCGCCTGATTTTTTTGAAAAAATCGGGGTGTAGCGTAGCCTGGTAGCGCGCCAGCATGGGGTGCTGGAGGCCGTGGGTTCAAATCCCGCCACCCCGACCAATTATCAAACTGAGACAGGAATCTGTAAAGATTAGTATTGGGAATATGATCATTTTTTACTCTGTCTTCAGCTTTCAATCAGGCAGCAGCTCATTGCTGTGTAACCTGTTCCAACATTTGACAATCAACGGAATTTCTGATGCTGCTTGAACTGTTCACGGTAGAAGGTATGGTAGGCCTGGTCACGCTGGTCTTGCTGGAGATCGTATTAGGTATCGACAACATCATATTCATCGCCATCCTCTGCAGTTATCTGCCCAGGAAGGATCAGGCGAAAGCCAGGGCTCTTGGATTGATGTTGGCGATGGTTTTCAGGGTGATGCTCCTGCTTGGGATATCATGGCTGGTGAAACTGACGGATCCGCTTTTTTATATAGGGAATTTCGGCCCCAGCGGAAGGGATATAATCCTTTTTTCCGGAGGAGTTTTCCTGGTCTATAAAACGGTGCGCGAGATCTATCATAAACTCCGCGATCATGATGAGGTGAGCGGCAAGCCAAGAGAAAGAAAGCTTACCATGACTCAGGCGATTTTACAGATTACCATCATTGATATTATCTTTTCTTTTGACTCCATTCTGACGGCAGTCGGGCTGAGCCGGGATATTACGGTAATGATCACGGCTGTGGTCATTTCCATGATTGTCATGCTGTTGTTTGCGCCTTATGTCAGCAATTTCATAAACAAATATCCTACGCTCAAAATGCTTGCACTCGCATTCCTTGTATGTATAGGATTGCTGCTCATCATCGAAGGTCTGCATTATCATATTGATAAGAGCTACATTTATTTTGCCATGGCCTTCTCGCTCATTGTTGAATTGCTGAATATCAGGATGCGGAAATTGCAGGAGAAACAGGAAAAGACGGATTAGTGCCTCTTTGCAGCGCATCCTTGCGCTTTCCCGCAGGTGGGAATATTACACCGAATCCTTTTTATTTTTATCCTCTGATATAAGTCCTTCAATCCAGAGATGATCATATTTTTAACCGGCTATATGGGAAGCGGGAAATCAAGAACCGGACTTGAACTGGCGAGACTCAGCGGATATCGATTTATCGACATGGATCAGCTGATCGAGGCCGATGCAGGTATGACGATCCCTGAGATCTTTTCAAAAAGGGGTGAAGATGAATTCCGGATTATGGAGAGAAAGGCCCTGCACTCCCTCAGGAATGAAAATAATCTTATCGTAGCTACCGGTGGAGGCCTGCCCTGTTTCTTTGATAATATGGACTGGATGAATGAGCATGGATTTACAGTTTATCTTAAAGTGCCTGCCGGAATGCTTGCTCAGAGACTGATTGAAAATAACGGAGGGCGGCCATTGCTGCAAGGTCTGGACGAATTCGCCCTGAGAGATCTGGTCCTTACCCAGCTACCGGAAAGAGAGAAGTATTACCTCAGATCCTCCTGCATTTTCGAATCTGCCAGGCAGGATATCAGGACGCTGAGAAAGTTGCTCGGGAAGAGAGGAGTGCTTCCTAGCTGAGATGCGCGTAACAAGTACCTTCGGTAAATTCTACCGAGACATGTTCCCGTAAGGTTGTCGAAAGACTCAGTCCTGAAAAATCAGTTGCGATCGGATACCTGCGGTGATTTCTGTCAACCAATACCACCGTCCTGATTTTTTTTATGTCTGAGCTGAGAAATGGTTTCAGGGCATACATCATGGTCTTGCCAGAATTGAGCACATCATCCACAAGTATGATAACCTTCCCGGTCAGTTCGGAATAGGGAATACTCAGTTTGATTTCTTTTTCGACCTGACTGTGCTTGTCAATGTGAACTTCAACAAGCTTCACGCTGAATCCTGCGATCTTCCGCAGAATATCCGCAAGTTTCTCCGCTACGATGTAACCGTTATTCATGATCCCTGCCAGAATGATCTCCTTTTCATCCGAACAATCTTCATAGATCTGATATGCCAGCCTGTTTAAGCGCTGGACTATTTGTTTTTCATTCAGAAGAAGAGTAGGAGATTGTTCCATTTTTGTCCGGATGGTGTGTATGCAGTTGATATGAATGTACAGAATTTCTTCCTTAATATTTAGTATTCACTCGATGAGCCTTCCTGCGGAATAAAAATGTTTTGAATAATAAGGATCATTCAGATCACTGACGATCACTCCCAGTTTCAGGCTGGCGTGAGCGAATTTATTTTCTCCAAGATAAATCCCGACATGTGATATCCTGCCTTTCCTGATCTTGAAAAAAACGAGATCGCCCTCCCTGAGTTCATTCCTTTTTATGCTCATTGAACGCCGGTGAAGTTCCGCTGAGGTTCCGTCTAAGTCAAGGTCATATGAATCGCGGATAAGTCTGCAAACCAGTCCTGAACAATCAATTCCTTTCTTGCTGTTTCCTGCATATTTATACGGCGTTCCCATCCACTCACTGATATTGTCATAAAGTTTTGGGTTCCTTACCTGGCTAAGTTCAATGCCTAATAAGTTCGAATAGCGGAAACACCATTCCAGTTGCTGCTGCTCATAATCGGTTTCCGTAAAAGTTATGCCTGCTCCTGAGCTGTCGGATGTTCCCTCACCATGTTCTGCATAGGCGAGAACGGGACTGATCAGGAAAAGGATCACAAGTGATTTTCCGAGCCAATGCTTCATACACGTAAATTTAGTAAAACCACATTTTCCACATGGGTAGTCTGCGGAAACATATCAACCGGTTGTATGGCATCAGCCGAATAATATTCGTTTAGCATGGAAATATCCCTTGCCTGAGTGGAAGGATTACAACTGATATAAACGATCTTTAAAGGTTGATATTCTGCCATTTTAAGAACAGCTTCGGGATGCATCCCAGAACGTGGCGGGTCGGTAATGATCACATCGGGTTTTCCGTTTTCTTCAATAAATTGTCCGTTGAGTGTTTTGTTCAGGTCGCCGGCAAAGAAAAGAGTATTGTTGATATGGTTAATTCTGGAGTTTTCCCGTGCATCACGGATTGCATCTTCTATATAATCAATGCCTATTACTTTTCCTGCACTCCCGGCAACGAAATTTGCGATGGTTCCCGTACCGGTATAAAGATCATAAACCAATTCGCTGCCTTTCAGGTCAGCCATTTCCCTGGCCACCTTGTACAATGTATGGGCTTGCTTTGAGTTGGTCTGATAAAATGATTTGGCGCTGATCTTGAATCTCAGTCCTTCCATTGTTTCCATGATATGATCCTTCCCCCTGAATATTTTTACGTCCAGGTCAAAAATGCTTGCATTCCTTTTGGGATTGATGACATATTGAAGTGAATTAATCTGAGGAAAGGTCTTGGCAAGGTGTTCCAGGAGAACTTGTATTTTCTCCGTCTGATCTTCCCTGAAAATAACGATGACCATCCATTCTCCTGTTGATGTCGAGCGGATGATAAGGTCACGCAGCAGTCCTTCCTGATTCAGAAGGTTAAAAAATTTCAGACCGGTTTCAACAGAAAATCGTTTTACTTCATTCCGGATACTGTTACTGAGTTCTTCCTGAAGGAGACATTTTTGTATGTCGAGGATTTTATCAAACCGTCCGGGTATGTGAAAGCCGATCACATCTTTTTGCATCGGTTCTCCGCTTTTCAGTTCTTCAGGACTCAGCCACCTTTTATCGGAGCAGGAAAAATCAAGCCGGTTTCTGTAGTGATAAGTCTCTCCTGATCCGATAATGGGTCTGATGACAGGGTTTGTTAATTTACCTATCCTCTTCAGTACTTCTTCAACTTGTTTTTGCTTGTAGAATAATTGTTTTCCGTAATTCAGGTGCTGCCACCGGCAACCACCGCATACACCGAAATGTTCGCATGGAGGGGAGACACGGTCAGGTGAGGAGGTGATCAGGCGCTCAAGCCTTCCTTCCGCATAATTTTTCTTCTTCCGGAAAACCTGAACATCTGCAATGTCCCCAGGAACGGTGCCTTCCGCGAACACCACCATATTATCCATGCGTCCAATTCCTGTTCCTTTGTCGGAGATATCAGTAATCTCAATATTTTCAAGCAATACCTTAGCTGCAGTTTTCATTTCATGGCGAAAATAGCATGGAATATCGACATAATCAGATATTAAGGATATAAATCAGTGACCCTTACTTGAATCGGGGGGCGTGAATGATTATCTTTGGATCCTATTCTTTATTATGAAACAAGTTGGTATTGACAGTAGTCTCACCGAAACCGCCATAAACCGGGAGGAAAAATATGGAGCTCATAATTATCATCCCCTGCCGGTTGTCATCGAAAAGGCTGAAGGTATTTTCGTATGGGATGTTGAAGGCCGTAAGTACTATGATTTCTTATCAGCCTATTCGGCGCTCAATCAGGGACATAATCATCCCAGGATCCTCGCAGCGCTGATCGAGCAGGCCTCACGACTCTCGCTCACATCCAGGGCCTTTTACAATAATTGCCTGGGTGAGTATGAGGAATTTATCACTTCCCTCTTTGGATATGATAAAGTATTACCCATGAATACAGGTGCGGAAGGTGTCGAGACCGCGCTCAAACTCTGCCGTCGCTGGGCCTATGAAAAGAAAGGGATTACAGATAATGAAGCGAAGATTATTGTGTGCGAAGGCAATTTTCATGGAAGAACCATCACCGTAATTTCAGCATCTACCGATCAGGAATCGTATGGCGGCTTTGGTCCACACACACCCGGTTTCGTAAAGATTCCATACAATGATATTGCTTCTCTTGAAGAAGCGTTAAAGTTGCCAGGTATTGCAGGCTTTCTTATTGAACCGGTACAAGGCGAAGCGGGTGTCATCGTACCGGATACGGGGTACCTGAAAAGCGCGGCATCATTATGTAAGAGTCATCATGTTCTTTTTATCGCGGATGAGATTCAATCCGGACTCTGCCGCACCGGCAGAATGCTTGCCTGTGATCATGAAGATGTTCGCCCTGATATTCTGATACTGGGTAAGGCCTTATCCGGCGGAATGCTTCCGGTTTCAGCCGTCCTTGCCGACGATGATATCATGCTTTGCATACGTCCCGGTCAGCATGGAAGTACCTATGGCGGTAATCCCCTGGCAGCGCGTGTTGCCATGGCCGCTCTACAGGTCCTGAAGGATGAAGACCTTGCCGGGAATGCCATGCGGCTCGGTGATATTCTTCTCTCAGAACTGAAAAGTATCAAACATGAGATGATCGAACTTGTCAGAGGTAAAGGACTCTTTTGCGCAATGGTTATCCGTCCACATAATGGTAAAGATGCCTGGGATCTGTGTCTTGCACTGAAAGAAAATGGATTACTTGCCAAGCCAACTCATGGTAATATCATCCGTTTTGCTCCTCCTCTCATTATCAATGAAAGCAGCCTGCGCGATTGTATCTCGATTATCCGGAAAACCATCGCTGACTTTTAAGCCAGCTTTCCCGTCAAGTTGCTGTATTCAACGGAGATCTTTGCTCCGGCAATCGCATTGTTCTTCACAAGAGCAATATTGGTTTCAAGACTTTTTCCTTCGGTGATCTCCGCCAGTTTGGCAAGCAAAAAAGGAGTTATCTTTTTCCCAGTGATCTTCCCGGCATGTGCTTCTTCGAGAGCAAGGTTGATGTGATGTTCTATTTTGTCGAAAGGGATCTCATCGGTCTGTGCTACCGGAATGGCGATAAGCGCCGCTCCTCTGATACCAAGTTCCCATTTGTGTCGTAGCATCCGGGCGATCTTCGCCGGATGGTCAATCCGTAGCGGCGAATTGAATCCGCTTTTTCTTGAATAAAAACTCGGGAACTCGTCCTGTCCGATCGTGATGACAGGTATCCCCAGCGTTTCCAGCACTTCGAGCGTAAAACCTATATGTAAGATGGATTTAATTCCAGCCGATATCACGGCAACATTTACCTTCGACATTTCCGTAAGGTCTGCAGAAATATCCATACTGTTCATTACTTCACGATGCACTCCACCGATCCCGCCCGTCACAAAAAAACGGATCCCGCACATGGCCGCGATTCTCAGGGTTGAGGCTACGGTGGTAGCTCCGTTTAATCCGGATGAGACGACATAGGCGAGGTCAGCGATGCTGGTCTTCCATACTTTGTCTTTCTTACCGAGGGCGTCGATCTCGCTCTCATTCAGACCGGCTTTTATTTTTCCGTCAAGGATGGCAATGCAGGCAGGTGTCGCTCCTTCTTTTCTGATAAGGGCTTCTACTTCCAGCGCGGTTTTGACATTTTGCGGATAGGGCATCCCATGCGCAATGATGGTGGATTCCAAAGCGACAACCGGTCGATTGTCGTCAAGGGCTTCTTTGACTTCCTTGCTGATCTCAACATGCTTGCCGGTAAAGTTCAGTTCATTCATAAGTTTCAGATTTTATCCATGTATGAATTCAACAGGTTTAACGAAAGGTCATCACGCACAGCTCCGTTTGATTCAAGAATGGCTGCAGCCATGGCATGACCCGTTTTCATACACAGCAACGGGTCCTTTTCTCTGAGCCAGGCATGGATCCATCCGGCGGTAGCGGCATCACCTGCGCCGCTGCTGTCCACTATTTTAACCTGCGGGGCTTTCAGCGACCAGTTTTTATTCCTTCCCGAAAGAAAGGAACCCTTTGATGCTTTGCTTAGCCAGACATATTCTATTCCAAGTTCATGAAGTTCCCGGATGATCAAATCGCTGTCGCTTACCATGGAAGTAATTTTTCCGAACACCTGAATTTCATCCTCGTTGGGTTTTATCATAAGTATCTTTCCGGGGAGTGCTTTCTTCAGCCTTTCCGATTTGCTTACAGAGACGGTTTCGATCACCAGTGGAATTCCCTTGGTCTCACAATAGGAAATGAGCCACTTTAACGATGCGGGAGCAAGATTACAATCAGCCAGAACAAGGTCCGCCCCTTGAATAATTCCCTCCCTGGATGCAAGCAGGGGAATATCGAGCGCGTCATTTATTGAGTCTTCAACGGCTCCGATAATCAGGTCGCCGTCTGTTGAAAGGAAAGAAGCGTAGGTTCCTGTATTTTGAGGAAGGAATACGGAGTTATTAGTACTGATTCCAACCGCATGACAACTGTTTTTCAGCCATTCCCCGTCACTGTCAGTTCCGAAAATAGAGATGAGCTCAATTCTGTTTCCAAGTAAGGCCAGGTGATGTGCAATATTCCTCATGACTCCGCCCGGGCTTTTAAAGAGCCGGGACGGATTGGAAGACCTGTATTCAGTCTTGTCTTTAAAACGGAAATTGAGATCAATAAGTGAAGCGCCGATACAAATAACCAGTGGCCGTTCCTTCAAAACCATGTTTCAATTTCAGATGCCTGCTGTGTTCAAGGACTTAATGATCTCCTTGCACTGGAGATTGATATTTTTTACCTGATCCGTGGCTTCTTTATTCAGAGCCTGATTATTTTCCAGCAGTTTTAAAAGTTCCCTTGAGCTTTCTTCCGTGCTTATGGTATCCAGTCTTATCCTTCCGGCAAGACCATTGCTGAGTGATCCAATCACAGCCAACCTGTGAACTGATTTCATCCGGTCACGGTTTTCTTTCAATTGGTTTCTTATGCCATACAGTTTGACAGCCGAACGGACAAGCATGATCGCGAAGAGGCTGCTCAGAATAATGATGATGAGTGAAAAATATTTTCTGAAGCTCAGTCTCTTGCTTATTAGGAGGTCGTTATCAATCTGCAACTGCTGAACCTGATTCTGAAGATTCATAAGCTCCGTCCCGTCAGTTGTTCTTCTCAGTTGAATGTTTTTTCTGGTAGTATCAATGGCCTTTGTGAATTTTCTGGCTGTATAATTCTCTTTAAGTTCAGTGTATTTGAGTTGCACCTGAAATGCCTGGCTATAATGATTATTGGAAACATACTGATCGGAAATGATCCGGTAGGTTTCCAGTAATAAAGCTTCCTGATCTTCCGGTAAATCAGCTTCAATGCTTCTCATTCTGATCAGCAGCCGGTCGAGGGTTTCCGGCTTTACATACAGAGTTTTTGCCGCTTCATATATTTCATTCAGTTCGCCGGCCTTCTGTGCACCGGCTGAAGTACACTGCAGAAGGAGGAGAAGGGAAACAGACAGTATGGCTCTTGATCTCATGCGTGTCAATTTTGCAAAAACAATTTAATATAAACATCAGTTCCCTCATCAGGATCACTTTCAATGATCAGTTCTCCCTTATTGGGTTCGCCAAGCAATCTGATACTTTCGGATAAACCCAGTCCGGCTCCTTCTTCAAGAGGCCGCAGGGAAACGAATTCTTCCCTTATCTTTTCCAGCTGGTCCTTCGGAATCCCGGCTCCATTGTCCCTTATGCGGATCTGAACAAAACGGGGCAGAACCCTGGTACTTAATACCACTTTCGGAGTATACGCTTTCAGACCTGTATCTAGCTTTTGCTTCACCGCGCGAAATGCGTTGTCAAGAATATTCAGAAGAACGATCCGGAGCGCATCCGGAGCCACTTTAATTTTAGGAAGATTTTTTTCAAGATCGGTATTCACTGCGACTGTTCCGGGAGACAGGTTTGAACAATTGCCGCGAAAGGCAATTTCCAGGGCAGCCGCGCAAAGCGGATTGATGTCTGTTGGCTCTAAGTCCGTACCCGGTTCTCTCTCCAGTGTGTTCAGATAGCGGTCGATACTTATCTCCTGGAGGAATTTTTGTTCAAGTTCTCTGATGCGTAAGGTGACAGAATCATTTTTCAGCATCCCATCCTGATCGCTCAGCTTTTGCAAGGCGGCCGCGGATTGATGCATTCTGTTGTGTTGTTCGAGGATCTTTGAGGTCGCACGAAGTATTTTTTCACCTGATTCATGTTTGGACAGGAGTGACTGTAGCTTTGTATTACTGTCACTGAGCATTTTTTCCTGCCTGCGGAGGTGTTTTTTCCTTACCTGAAGAATGATGAAAACGATAATGAACCAGGCTGCAAATGCAATACCTGCCTTACGAAGGAGGTTATTATATCTTGATTCATTTGATACACTTGCCGTCCTTAATTCTTCAATGCTTTGTCTGTTTCTTTCCAGTTCCTCTTTTCTTCCGCCTGTTGACCGGTCATATTCCGCTTCCAGTTTCATGATGGAATCGGTAATCTCCGTTTCACTTAAGGAATCAAGCAGGGAATCGTAGAGTTTGAGGTCCTCTATGGCAAATCTGTTCAGGTTGCGGGAAGCTTTCTCGCTTGCTTTCGCGCGAAGATTTTGCAACTCTTCGAGATGCTCTCTTTTCAGTACACCGGGCGGTCTGACTTCCGCCTGAGCCCTGGAATGAAGGAAGCTCAGAATCAGTAGTGAAAGAATGAGATTGTATAGTGAAGGCGGTTGAGAGGCGGACATCAGTAATTTTATTCGGTGAACTAAAATAGTCTTCCGTGCAATAGGACTGGTATAAAGTACGGGAAATTATTAACGGAAGCATGTGTATGAATATTCAATCGTCTTTCATCCTCTGAGGCTTAATTGCCAACAGTCTGGTGCAAATATGTTGTCATGGAATTAATTCATATAACATACAGAATTACCCATGAAGAGCCTTCAGAATCTGAACGGGAGTAGATCGGATTATGTCTTTAATTGTTTTGTATCCTCATTGCTTTTCGCAAATTTGTGACTGAATTCGCCGCACCGTGGACAGAAAAATTCTGCTTAACTTTTTGTTGATAGTTTCTTCCTTTTCCCTCCTCGTCATGCTGTTGTTTTTTCTGTTCAGGGGAAGAGTGTTGGATTATGCTCTTGCTAAGGCAGGGGCAGAACTTGAAGAAAGGACCGGACTTAGTCTGGTCGTAGGTCAAAGCAAGGTTGAAAAACTGGCTTCCATATCCCTGTACGGATTGCGTATTTACAGGAACGGAGAACCTGACTTTTTTATAGCTGATACACTGCAACTGGAACCATCAATTACCGAACTGCTCAGTGGTGGAATCAGGATAAAATCCTTTTATGTTTCAAACTCCATCCTCAATATCACCTGTATTGACGGTAAGTGCAATTACTCAAGTCCTGCACAGGTAAAAACAAGTACTGATGCGCAGGCTGAGTCAGGGGAAAGCAATTATGCTTCCTTGCTGAACAGATTGCTTAGGAGAGCCTTCAATCTGGCGCCACAGCAAGCAGGGATCAGGAATTTCAGAATTGAACTGAGTAATGACAGTCTGCAGGAGAGGCTGAGGATCCCATATTATCAAAGCGGTTTGAAAGAGCTGGAGGGCGTACTGGAAGATGAAAGCACCGGACTGCAATGGAAAATGACGGGAAATTTTTCACAACGCCGGGAAACCTTTGATCTCAGCATTTACCCGGTAAGTGGAATAAAGCAACACCTGCCGGTATTGAGCAGCCTTACCGGTGCTGATTGCAGTTTTGATACGGTTCATCTGGCTATGTCCGATCTCCGGTATGCGAATGGTAAGCTGGATATCGCAGGGCATTTTTCAGCTCATGATCTCCAGTTCTTTCACAAGAAGATTTCTCAGGATACAGTGCGGTTAAAGAGAATATTTTTTGATCCTTTCATCAGGGTTTCAGCCAATGCCCTTCAGCTTGACAGTTCGACCAGGTTCAGGTTAAACAGTATAATAGCCCGACCATTTTTCAGAATTGAGCGCAACAGAAAGACCATATTTGAACTCAAAGTCAGGACGGATCCTGCGGAAGCGACTGACTTTTTTTATTCATTACCTGAAGGAATGTTTGATGTGGTCAGGGATGTTGAAGGTACGGGTAAACTGGAATACAGTCTGGATTTCCGTTTCGACACTTCCAGTCCGGATAGTTTGATTTTTGAATCGGGAATGAAAAAGCATCGCTTCAGACTGACCGGATTTGGAAAGGATGACCTGCGTAAAATGAATACCGAATTCACACATTATGTATATGAAAATGACAGGTTACACAGGTTAGTTGAGGTAGGGCCGGCAAATCCGGCATTCTGCACCCTCGATTCCATATCGCACTTTTTTCAAAGCGCTGTACTCAGTTCGGAGGACGGCAATTTTTTCCATCATCGTGGTTTTAATGAAGACGCCTTCCGGAGTTCGATCGCCACCAATTACAAGGCCGGGAAATTTCAGCGTGGCGGAAGTACGATCAGTATGCAACTGGTTAAAAATGTTTACCTGACCAGAAAGAAGACCATCTCAAGAAAGGCCGAGGAGGCGCTGATCGTTTGGCTTATCGAGAACAACAGACTGGTCACAAAACAGAGAATGTTTGAGGTGTACCTGAATATCATTGAGCTGGGTCCGGGCATTTACGGAATAGGAGAGGCCGCGCAGTTTTATTTTGCCAAGCGTCCCGCCGAACTTGACCTGGCGGAGAGCATCTTCCTTGCCAGTTTGCTTCCTCATCCAAAATGGTTCCGTTCATCATTCGATGAAAGCGGGAATCTGAAGCCACATCTTGAAGGATATTTCCGTATTGTTTCGAATTTCATGCTGAAGAAAAACCTGATCACCCAACAGCAGTATGATCAGCTGATTCCGTCGGTATTGCTGCAAGGGCCGGCAAGAGAATTGGTTGTGCAGGGTGATAGCTTAGCCAAAGATAGCGGGGAAATCAAATGAAAGAAAAATGTCTGGGAGAACTTGCGTTAAATCACGCCGAAATATTCAGCTGTTCGATCTTTGCCACCAGTCGATCGAATTCTTCCCTGCCTGAAAAACTGTTTTTTAGTTTTTGTAAAAAATCGCCTGCCTGACGCAAATAGAAACTGCGTACGCGGTTGAATTCCGATTCACTGGTTTCTCCGCTTTCGATGGCCATTTGTTTGAGATCATCTCCAATCTCACAAAGAAAAATCCGGCAGCTTAATTCCAGCAAGGCATACAGGAAGAGTACTTCTTCCAGGTCGTAGGTGATCGTTTCGCCTGTTTCGAATTGCCAGTTATGCACCTCGAAATCTTCCAGTTGTTCATCTTCGATCACATCCAGCCTCATTGCTTCGCGAATCAGTTCATAGTGCGGATGGATCAGAATGAACTTCCCTGCTGCAATGGAAATATTGACCAATTGCCTGAACTCCCTGGTTACAGGAACACTTAGTTTATTTCCATATATAATCAAAGGAGACATCTGTATTAATTCTTACTCTTACAAATATAAAGCGGAATAAGTTGCCGTCCAGTCAAAGAATATTTTTTTATTTTGAAATTATTTCTTACATTCCATGTTAATTTGAATCCTTAATCCTGTTAAATCTCATGTCATGCTTGGATTGAAATTACCCACAGATCCGCGTTGGGTGAACATAGTTGAAAAGAATATTCCCGAAATACTTACAGATCATGCTTACTGTGAACAGAAAGCGGCAACGAATTCCATAAACCTGGTGATCAATTATCCGGATATTCCGGAACTGGTCGATGCCATGCTGGAACTGGCCCGTGAAGAACTGAGCCATTTCCAGATGGTTCATGATAAGATTAAGGAAAGAGGACTTGTTTTGGGAAGGGAAAGAAGGGATGAGTATGTATATGAACTCAATACCTTTATAAGGAAAGGTCATTCCCGCGAGATCGTACTGGCAGACCGGCTTCTGTTTTCTGCACTTGTAGAGGCCAGAAGCTGTGAAAGATTTAAAGTCCTCTCCGAGAATATCAGCGATCCTGATCTGAGCGCTTTTTACCATGAGCTAATGATAAGCGAAGCCAATCACTATACGCTCTTCATCACCCTTGCCCGGAAGTATGCAAAAGGTGTTGACATTGATAAACGCTGGCAGGAGTTTCTTGATTTCGAAGCAATGATTATCCGTAAGTTTGGCAGGAAGGAAACGGTACACGGGTGAGCTCCTCCTGAATACTATTATTGTTACCGCTTTTTGTCTTTCTGTGCATTTCCTCTCCGGTCGATTCCTGATGGAATGCCTGCCCTGAAGAATGGTTCAGCCTGTTCCTGTTTTTGGGTATAATCTCCTGACTGGTTACCTTCCATAGTCTTCTTTATTCCCGTTCAGCATCGGATTTTACCGGTTCAGCAATGCTCCTTTGGCATCAGAGCCGTGTCAGGCTAATTTTGATGAAAATTTCAAAAACAAAACTATGAAAAAGGTATACAGTAAAATCAGATTACTTGGAGCCGCTCTTCTCCTTTCGGGAAGCAGCTTCGCTACCAATCACATGATCGAAGTGGAAGACTTTGAGTTTAATCCCCGCAACCTGTTAGTTTCGGTTGGCGATACGGTGACCTGGTTTTGGCACGATGGTTTTCACACCACTACTTCAGAAGTGATCCCTGCAGGAGCGGCCGGCTGGGATAGCCCGATCAGTTCCACCACTCCTTCCTTCTCTTATGTTGTGAACCATCCCGGAACCTATTCTTATTTTTGTCAGCCTCATCAATCAATGGGCATGACGGGAAGCTTTACGGCCAGCGGTACCACTGATATTGAAGAAAGTTCCATGTCTAAACCCCGGTTCTTTGTTTACCAGGATGCAGGCGACCGGTCACTGCTTGTGCGTTTTGAATCCTCGCAAAACATTCCGGGAACAATTCGTGTAATGGACCTGAGCGGACGATCTGTATATACGTCAGCGTTGATCCAGCCTGTTAAAGGTGAATTGATCAGAATCCGCTTGGCGGATTTAACCGAAGGGATCTACCTGGCTGAATTTGGTACAGGAATTTCAAGGGAAGTGAAAAGGATAATTCTTCAGTAAAGAGATTATTGTTTTTGGTGTTTGTGTGGATCATACAGCCTGTTTCCGTAAAAACAGGCTGTATGCTTTTATGGCTTCTCAAGTTCATATACCCTGATCAGATCCTTCCACTCAGCAGGAATCTCAATAGTTTTCTGTTCATCATAATCAAATGCGACCATGACGGTGCTCGCATCGGATAGCAAAATCTCATGGTTTCCATCCGTTCTTACCAGTTTGTACTGAAGATCAAAGCTTTTACTTCCAAGTCTGCTGCACCTGGTATAAATACTGACATCATCGTTGAACCGTACCGGAACAATGTAGTCAACTACCGCTTTGGCAAGGATAATTCCTTTTTTACTCCAGTCGTAATTCCAGCCAACTATCTCCCTGAAATAGGCAATCCTTGCCTCTTCAAAATAGGTCAGATAGCGGGCATTATTAACGTGATCGAAAGCGTCTATGTCTGAGAAGCGTATCGAGGGTTTGTATTTATGTCTGAACATGAAGAGTATTGATTACGCGGGCTTAACATCCAGGCTTTCATATTCGGAGTTGGAGCTGAGATATTCAGGTACAATTTCTTTTATCTTTCTTACGATTGCTGTATTGTTTTGCGTATTGAACATGGAAGTTAATTCCTTTATGCTTGATGTTATTTCATAATGGTCGTATTGCCGCACTTTGGCTATCATGATTTTACTGTGGTGGGTGGGAAGATTGGTTTCTTTATCGGCAAGCAGTTCTTCGTAAATCTTCTCTCCCGGTCTCAATCCGGAAAATACAATCTGCACATCCTTTCCCGGGCTCAGTCCGCTGAGCATGATCATCTTTCTTGCCAGATCCACGATGCGGATACTTTGTCCCATGTCGAAAATGAATATCTCTCCTCCCTGTCCCATGGCCCCGGCTTCCAGTACCAACTGGCATGCTTCCGGTATGGTCATGAAGAAGCGTGTTACATCGGGATGCGTTACCGTAACCGGACCACCTTCCTCTATCTGTTTTTTAAATCTGGGTATTACCGAACCGTTGCTGTCAAGAACGTTTCCAAACCTTGTGGTGATGAACCTCGTTTTTGAGACGGCATTCATCGACTGGCAATAGATCTCAGCAATCCTTTTTGTCGCCCCCATGATGCTGGATGGATTCACCGCTTTATCGGTACTGATCATAACGAATTTCTCCACGCCGTTTTCATGAGCAAGGTCGGCAAGGATCCTTGTACCTTCAACATTGGTAAGGATGGCTTCGGATGGATTATTTTCCATCACCGGTACATGCTTGTAAGCCGCGGCGTGAAAGACAATGTCGGGCCGGAAATGTGAAAAAAGTCTTTTCATCCTGCTCACCTGTCTGATATCGCCTACCACCGTTTCAATTTTATTCCATCCATACTTTTCATTAATCTCCAGTTCAAGTTCATACAGCGCCGATTCAGCCTGATCAAGAATCACCAGCATCCCGGGTTCAAATCGTATGAGTTGACGGCTTATCTCCGATCCGATGGATCCGGCTCCGCCCGTTATCAGAATTGTTTTACCCTTGATCTGTTTACTCAGCTTTTCCAGGTTTAGCTGTATCGGTTCGCGTTCAAGGAGGTCTTCTATCTTTATATTCCGGATCTGTCTGAAACTGAGCTCGCCATTGATCCAGAGATTTACCGGAGGCACATTCAGAATTTTGACATTATAGTTCAGACACTTTTCAATGATCTGTTGTTTTCTCAGGGGAGAGATATTCTGGATGCTGATGATAAGCTGTGCTACATCGTTTGAACGGAGAAGGTCTTCAAGGTCGGTATCGGCATTGAAGATCGTTACGCCCTCCAGTGTTTTTCCTGTCTTGTCTGAGTCATCATCAACAAAAGCGATGATCTTGTATCGGGTGCCCGCATCGCGGTCGAGAGCTCTTTTTGTTATCACACCGGATTCTCCCGCACCGTAAATGATTACATTTTTTTTGTCGCGCGAAGGATTTTTAAGTTCCTGATAGATACTTTTCACCAGAATCCTGAATGCGGTAAGCATGAATACGGTGGTGAAATAATCTATAATGATAATTGAATAAGGAACCAGATAGATATCGATAAGGATATATGAAAAAATGTTGGCCAGGGCCAGGACTATACTACCGGCAGTGACCGTATAAAACACACGAAGCGCGTCGCGGGTGCTGGTATAGCGGATAATGCCCCTGTACATTCTGGAGACGTAAAAGCTGATAATCCGGACACCGAGGAGGGCAGGTATCGCGTAGATCCATCGCTCAATCTCTATTTCCGGGATGCGGAAATTAAAGCGAACGAGATAGGCCAGCAGGAGGGAGGTAAAGCAAATCAGCAGGTCGATCGAAAAGATGATCCAACGGGGCGTGTTTTTCTCAAATAACCTTAAAGCCATTCCCTTTCAAAATGAAATCCAAAGATAGGACAATTTGATGAGGAGGACTTTGAGGGGCCTTGCCTTCATTCTTTTATCTTTGTGCGATGAATTGAAAATCTGATTCGCAATTTGTTGAATATGAATATTTTATTTATCGTACCCTATCCTCAGGATGCGGCTCCGAGTCAGCGATTCAGGTTCGAACAATATTTTAAAGTGTTAGAGAGCGCCGGTCACCGCTTTAAAGTTTCGCCTTTTTTAGACGCTAAAGCCTGGACCATCTTATATAAACGAGGACACTGGTATGGGAAATTGAGCGCATTTTTCAGGGGATGCATGCGGCGTCTTTCCGACCTGCTTTCCATGAAGCGCTATGACCTGGTTTTTATTCACCGTGAGGCTGCGCCCTTTGGTCCTCCCGTTTTTGAATGGGTCATCAGCAGGATACTCGGAAAGAGAATCATTTATGATTTTGATGACGCGATATGGATACCCAATGCATCGGAGAGTAACAGCAGACTTACCATGTTATTCAAGTGGTTCAGCAATCCGGCCAGAATTTGCAGGTGGTCGGCAAAGGTCTCTGCCGGAAACCCATACCTGGTCGCATATGCCAGGCGTTATAATGAACGGGTATATTATAACCCTACCACTATAGACACCGACAGTCTTCATAATACCTTAAAGAAGCATGAAGAAAAGCAGTTTGTGTTCGGATGGACCGGATCGCATTCCACTGTTCAGTATCTGGACATGCTGGTTCCTGTTCTTTCTGAACTGGAACAACAAGCCAGTTTTGAGTTTCATGTGATCTGCGACATTCCGCCAAAGTTCAGCTTAAAATCACTTCGCTTTATTCCATGGAATAAGGAAACGGAAATAGAAGACCTGTTGAGATTCAATGTCGGACTCATGCCGCTTCCGGATGATATCTGGTCGCAGGGCAAATGCGGTTTCAAGGCACTCCAGTACATGGCACTGGGGATACCGGCTGTCGTTTCGGATGTGGGTGTGAATGCAGCCATTGTCGATCATGATATTAACGGATGCGTATGCACCACGGTTGAAGACTGGAAACGGTATTTGTCAAAGCTG
Organism: uncultured Flavobacteriales bacterium; assembly: GCA_964544885.1. Lineage (GTDB taxonomy): Bacteria > Bacteroidota > Bacteroidia > AKYH767-A > 2013-40CM-41-45 > QQVM01. Next base: position 25,025 of record CAZJDX010000018.1, on the reverse strand, counting down.
CTCTTTGACAAGGATTATCTTACAATGCTTTCGTCCAATACAAGACAGAAAATAGTTGAGAAATATTCCGTCAGGTCGAATACGGCTAATTTTTTAAAGCTAATTAAGGAAAATTAATTTTAAAGAGGGCTAAATCGCAGAAAATTATGTTTAATTTGGCGATGAAGTTGAATTAAATGTCCGGACAAATTTTCCGGCAGAAATTAAGTTTATGGATGTAGCAGAAACACTTCTAAAACACACCGCGCTTACGGATGTTCATATCCGTCTTGGCGCCAAGATGGTACCCTTTGCCGGTTATCTGATGCCGGTTTCCTATACCGGGATCAATGCTGAGCATGAATGCGTTCGCAGGGGAGTCGGGGTATTTGATGTTTCACACATGGGCGAGTTCATTTTCAAGGGAGAGCATGCACTGGAACTTATTCAGCGACTGACCAGCAACGATGCCTCTAAACTGACTGACGGTAAGGTGCAATACTCCTGTATTCCCAATGAATCCGGAGGAATTGTTGATGACCTGCTGGTATACAGGATTGATGAAAAAACATATATGCTGGTAGTTAATGCCGGTAATATTGAAAAGGACTGGAATTGGTTCAGTGAACGTAACAGCAAAGGAGTGGAGATGCACGATATCTCCGGCAAAACATCACTGCTTGCCGTTCAGGGTCCGAAGGCGGCTGAAGCGTTACAATCTCTTACAGAGATGGATCTGAAGGGAATGGAGTATTATACCTTTTCCAAAGGCGTGTTCGCGGGCATTGAAAATGTGCTGGTTTCAGCAACAGGCTATACCGGCGCCGGCGGTTTTGAGATTTATTTTGAGAATTCACATGCCGGACATATCTGGCAGAAGGTATTCGAAGCCGGAAGAGCATTTGATATTCAACCGGCCGGACTTGGCTCCAGGGATACACTAAGGCTTGAAATGGGATTCTGCCTCTATGGTAACGATATTGATGATTCCACTTCTCCGCTGGAAGCCGGCCTGGGCTGGATCACAAAACTAACCAAAGAATTCACCGGCTCTTCCATACTTAAAGAGCAGAAGGAAAAGGGACTTGAGAGGAAGCTTGTCGGGATTGAAATGGCCGAGAGAGGAATACCACGGCATGATTATGAAATCAGGGATACTAAGGGTCATAGTATAGGTAAAATTACCAGCGGAACCCAGAGTCCTACGCTAAATAAGGCCATCGCCATGGGTTATGTGAAAACGGAATTTGCCAAAGAGGGAACCGGGATCGTGGTGATGATCCGTGATAAACCGGTGAAAGCCCTTGTTGTCAAAACACCCTTTCTTAAAAAATAAATTACAGGGGCAATGAAACAGAAGGAAATAAAATGGAAGATCATCAGCAAGTAAAAATCGATGCCTGCTTTTCGCCATACCTTTATCCTGTTTACAGGGATACTGAAAGTATTGTGGTGATCATTGACATTCTCCGCGCTACTTCCGCGATCTGCACCGCTTTTGAACATGGTGCGGAAAAAGTTATCCCCGTTGCCAGCGTTGAAGAGGCCAAAGAGTATAAGAGCAAAGGCTTCAAGGTCGGAGCCGAACGAAATGGCCTGATGGTAGAGGGCTTTGACTTTGGAAATTCACCCTTCAGCTATATGGATGAACAAGTCAGAGATCAGACCATTGTGATAACCACCACCAATGGAACCCAGGCGATCGATGTGGCTAAGGATGCATACAGGGTTGTGATAGGTTCCTTCATCAATATTACGGCATTGTGTAATTACCTTATTGCTGAAAAGCGGCCGGTATTGCTCTTGTGCAGCGGCTGGAAAAACAAGTTCAACCTGGAAGATGCGCTTTTTGCCGGCGCGGTAACCGAGGCGCTTACCGGAAGAACCGAACTTTTTAAATGTGGCGACGGATGTCTCGCACTGAAGTATCTCTATCAGCTGGCCAAACAGGATCCTGTTAAGTTCCTGCAACATTCGTCTCACAAGAACAGACTTGCCAGGCTCAATCTCAAAAAGGATATCAAGTATTGCCTTACACCCGATCTGACGGATATCATTCCGGTGCTTGATAACGGAGCGCTTGTCAAATTACCTGTGAATCGCTTCGCTGAGTCCGATTCCTGATTTGTTCATTTTATTTTCCCGCATTTATGCGCTTGCCTGTTTTATTTCCTCGCGGCAAATTGCGGCATGTTCAGTTCCGGTAATCGCAGGAGAGTTGTAATCTGTTTTCTCAGCCTGCTTTGTTTTTTTCTTGTTCCCTCCTCGTCTTTTTCATGGGGTTTCTGGGCCCACAGAAAGATCAATTACATGGCTTGCTTTACGCTTCCTCCCGAACTATTCGGCTTTTACAAGAAGCATATATCCCGGATCACAGAACACGCGGTGGATCCGGATAAACGACGTCATTCGGATAAAGCCGAAGCGCCCCGGCACTATATAGACATTGACCACTATGGTGCGAATGCGCTGGACTCTCTTCCGATTTACTGGAATGAAGCCGTCGCGAAGCTCAGCGAAGATACCTTGATGGCATATGGTATTGTTCCCTGGTATATCCCTAAAGTTTATTACCGGTTAGAAAAGGCATTTCAGGAAATGGATGAAAGGAAAATACTTTATTACTCAGCCTTCATCGGACACTATACCGGTGATGCATGCGTTCCGCTGCATTGCACAAAAAATTATAACGGACAGTTGACCAACCAGCATGGAATTCACGGTTTCTGGGAATCCAGGCTTCCCGAGTTGTTTGGTGAAAACTATGATTATCTCTGTGGAAGGGCTTCATACATTTACCGTGTGCAGGACTTTTGCTGGGGTCTGATCCGCGCCAGCAGTGCCGCGCTTGATTCAGTCTTAGGCTTCGAGAGGATATTGAACGAAAAATTTTCTCCGGACCAGAAATATAGTTATGAATCACGTGGAGCGGTCACGCAAAAGGTCTATAGCAAAGATTACTCGGAAGCTTTTCATGCAATGCTGGACGGGCAGGTGGAAAGAAGAATGCGTGAAGCTGTCATGGCGACCGGTTCACTGTGGTACACGGCATGGGTAAATGCAGGAAGTCCGGACTTGTCAGGATTAAGCGGACCGGAGTCGGATTCAATTCCGGAATTTGAAATGGTGAAGGATTCGCTCCTGGTGAAAGTAAGGGATTGTGAAGAGCATTGAACAAGCGGCTCAGTAAACCTTTTCAATCCGGCTGCTGCGCATGATTGTTTGTTTACGGTCGGGACCTACCGACACAATACTCACCGGTACATTCAACTCTGTTTCAAGAAAGGAGATATAATCGCCGAATTCCGCAGGAAAGTCATTTTCATTACTGACTTTGCTCAGATCGGTTTTCCATCCTTTCAGCGTGGTATATACAGGTTCAATATCCTTATTGACCGTATCAAACGGAAGGTAATCAATGATCTTCCCGTCAATCTTGTATTGGGTACATACTTTAATACTCTCAAATCCGCTCAGCACGTCGGGTTTGGTCATTATCAGGTCACTCACTCCATTGATCATGATGGTGTATTTCAAGGCCGGCAGGTCGAGCCATCCGCAACGGCGTGGTCTGCCGGTTGTCGCACCAAATTCATTGCCCGCTCTTCTCAATTCTTCACCGGTACTGTCGTTCAGTTCAGTTGGAAACGGACCACTTCCGACCCTGGTGCAATAAGCCTTGAATATGCCGAATACTTTCCCAATGTGCGAAGGCGCGACACCAAGTCCTGTACAGGCTCCGGCGGTGATCGTATTGGACGAAGTGACAAACGGATATGATCCGAAGTCAATGTCGAGAAGCGAGCCCTGTGCACCTTCCGCCAAAATATTTTTCTTTTCTGAAATCAGTTTGTTGATGTAGTGTTCGCTGTCAACAAGATTGAGTTTTCTCATCTCTTCAACCGCCGCAAGGAAAGTTTTCTCATCTTCTTCAAGACGGAATTCGAATTGCATATGACGAAGCATTTCAATATGCTTGTCGCGCAGGCGTGAGTACCGTGCAATAAAATCTCCGGATTCGATATCTCCCGCGCGTAAACCGTTACGTCCTGTTTTGTCCATGTAAGTGGGACCAATCCCGCGGAGAGTGGATCCGATCTTTTCTTTCCCTTTCATGGCTTCCGAAGCTGCATCCAGCATCCGGTGGGTGGGGATGATCAGATGGGCTTTCCGTGAAATAAAAAGAAGCTTGTTGACCTCAACATGAAGCGCTTCAAGCGCGCTGATCTCTTTTCTGAGGGTGACCGGATCAATGACAACTCCGTTGCCGACTATGTTGATGCTGTTTTTTCTGAATATGCCTGAGGGAATAGTATGCAGTACATGCTTGATGCCTTCAAATTCAAGCGTGTGACCGGCATTGGGTCCTCCCTGGAATCGGGCTACTACCTGGTATTCAGGCGTGAGAACATCAACTATTTTTCCTTTACCCTCATCGCCCCATTGCAGGCCTAGTAATACGTCAACGGACATGGTGATTTGAATCTGAAATAAGTGAATGAATAATTGAAAAGAAAGTGAAGCAGGGGTTTATTTCTTTGTTCTATCCGGAGAATGGATGGAATAGACCTGCTCCTGGCCGGATCCGCGCAAGTGCCGGCCTATACCGTATCAGTTCTGGAACTGCCGTACAGCCGAAGGAAGATCTTCCGTGATGGTAAAGACAGTATTTAGTTTTGTGATGATGAGCAGTTCCTTGATCTTATCACTTACGCTGCAAATGGTAGTGTCGCCACCATTCTTCCGGCTTTTGGTGAGAATGTTCACCAGAACATTAAGACCATTACTGTTGAGATAGCGAAAGTTCTCCATGGATATCACAAAGCTTGTGATACCGGAGTTGATATAGTTCTGAATTTCGTCGAGCAGGGGAGTAGCCTGGTTTTTGTCGATCAGGTTTCCGCTCATTTCGACAATGGCGTAATTGCCTTTGTTGGTGAGGTTGTAAGTAAAATCCATAGGTACGAAGATAGAGGTTTTAAATGAGAGGTGTGAACTGCCGGACTTAGTTTTTCAACAGGCTCAGGCATCCCGGTACCTGCAGCTGCCTTTTTCAGCTAATTCCCTGCACTTCCCGAAAAGGTGCAGGCTGTGGTGAGTAACATCAAATTTGAGGATATCGCCCATCATACTTTGTATCTGCTGTATCCGGGGATCGCAGAATTCAAGTACTCTCTCACAATCTTCGCAGATGAGATGATCGTGTTGCTTGTAGGCGTATGATTTTTCGAATCGTGCAAGATTTTTTCCGAACTGATGCCTGGTCACAAGGTTGGCATCCAGCAACAGTTCAAGGGTATTGTAAAGAGTCGCCCGGCTGACGCGGTGGCCTTTCTTCTTCATGTGAACGTAGAGAAAATCAACATCAAAATGTTCATTCATCGAGTAGATCTCTTCGAGTATTGAAAATCTTTCCGTGGTCTTTCGCTGACCCTGACGTTCGAGGTATTCTGTGAAGACTTTTTTAACTTCCGACTTGATGCTTTTCTCTGCCATGGGATTTACGCTTTCAGTTCAGGGCTCTTACCGCCGTCGATCCTTGTGACCGTCAGGATGCCGTGTATCTCTTTGAGTTTTTTCAATAATTTATCCAGATGATGCGTATCGTGTACAAAGAGCATGATGGTTCCTTCGAAGATCCCGTCATTTGATTCGATACTGATACTCCGCATATTCACCTTGAGCTCGCTTGATATCACCTTGCTTATTTTATTGACAACACCTACTTCGTCAATGCCGGTCATGCGGACGCCAGCAAGGAAAGCTATCTGCTGCTGATTGGTCCACTTCGCCTTTACTATCCGGTAAGCATAGTTTGACATAAGCTGAATGGCGTTGGGACAATTTACCCGGTGAATCTTTATGCCTTCATTGATGGTAATAAAACCAAATACGTCATCGCCAGGGATGGGATTACAGCATGGGGAAAGTTTGTAATCTATCCTCTCCATATTCTCGCCGATAACCAGCATGTCGCTTGAGCCCCGAACATTTTTGACGATCTGTTCAAGCGAATGGGCTTCTATACGCTGGGGTGTTCTTATTTTCAGCGCGCCTTTCTCATTGGCGAAATCACGAAGGTCGGCAATGTCAATAACACCTTTCGCGATACGGTAATACAATTCCATGCTGTTAGGTATCTTGTAATAGGCAAGGAGTTCATTTATATTTTCATTCGTAAAATGTATTTTAAGATGCTTGAACTTGCGTTCCAGGATCTCTTTGCCGTCTTCGGCCACTTTCTTCTTTTCCTCTTTCAGTGCGCCTTTGATCTTTGATCTCGCTTTTGCCGTGACTACATAATTCAGCCAGTCTTCCTTGGGTGTCTGTTTGTTGGAGGTGAGAATCTCGATCTGGTCTCCGCTGCGCAGTTTATGAGAAAGGGGTACCAGCTTGTGATTTACCTTTGCTCCGATACATTTACTGCCAAGGTCGGTATGAATCTCAAAGGCGAAATCAAGGGCTGTAGCCTGTGAGGGAAGTGATTTCATGTCACCTGTCGGTGTGAACACAAAAATTTCCTCCGCGAAGAGATTCAGTTTGAAATCATCAATGAAGTCAAGCGCGTTGGTTTCCGGGTTTTCCAGCAGCTCGCGTATTTTCTGGATCCATTCGTCGAGCGCGGTTTCGGCAGCTGATTCCTTGTATTTCCAGTGCGCGGCATAGCCTTTCTCCGCGATTTCATCCATTCTCCTTGACCTTATCTGTACTTCAACCCATCTGCCGCCGGGTCCCATAACGGTTGTATGCAGGGATTCGTAACCGGTGGCCTTAGGTGTGGAGATCCAGTCGCGAAGCCTGTCAGGATTCGGATGATAAAAATCCGTAATAATGGAATAGGCCTTCCAGCACATAGCTTTCTCCACCTCTTCCGGAGCATCAATGATGATCCTGATGGCAAAAAGGTCATAGATCTCATCGAAGCTGACTCCCTGGCGTTTCATCTTGCTCCAGATGGAGTGTATGGATTTGGATCTTCCCTTTATCTCATAGGTGAATTCCTGTTTGTTCAGTTCATCCTTTATAGGAATGGTGAACTCGTTGATGAAGCGTGTACGTTCTCTTTTGGTTTGTGCGAGGCGTTCGGAGATTTCCTGGTATTGTTCAGGCTCTGTATAACGCATGCTGAGATCTTCCAGCTCCGTTTTAAAGGAATAGAGTCCAAGCCGGTGCGCCAGCGGTGCATACAGATAGGCGGTTTCAGAGGCGATCTTCAGTTGTTTCTCGCGCTGCATGGAGTCGAGAGTCCTCATATTGTGCAAACGATCCGCCAGTTTGATGAGAATCACCCGGATATCATCAGAAAGGGTGAGCAGCATTTTACGGAAGTTCTCCGCCTGAAGAGAGGTTCCTTTATCGAATACTCCGGAAATTTTTGTGAGTCCGTCAACGATTGATGCCGCTTTTTCCCCAAAAGAACTCCGGATATCTTCCAGTGTTATATAGGTGTCTTCAACCGTATCATGCAGCAGCGCGCACACGATAGCCAGAGGGCCAAGCCCGATTTCTTCCGCACAGATCAGTGCGACGGCAAGCGGATGAAGAATATAGGGCTCGCCGGTTTTACGCCTCATGTCCTTATGAGCCTCGAGCGCCATGTCGAAGGCGAGCCTGATCATATTCTTATCGCCTTTGCCAAGAGAGGGTTTAAGCGCCCTCAGCAGCGCGCGATAAGCTTTGAGGATCTGGTCCTTTTCCGCTTCAGCGTTTATCAGGCCTGGAATGGATTCTGACATTTGAATTTACCGGTTGTTTACGCAGGGTAAGTCTGATGATCCGGAGCTTTCTCCGGTCTATACCGTATGGGAAATTTTTTTCAGGGCGAGGATGCTGAAATTGTCAGGATCTCTTCTGATGGTATTTCTGAGCACTCCGAGTTGATCAATATTCATTTCCACCAGATCACCTTCCTGTAACCATTGTGTTTGATAGGAAGGATCGTTCAGCAGTCCTGTGCCGTTAAGTTCAAGAAAACAACCTGTTCCTACTGTTCCGGATCCGATTATATCTCCCGGAAGTATATCCACGCCATAAGCGCAGCGTTCAATGATCTCAGCAAAGGTCCAGTCCATATCCTTCATATTCCCTGAGCTTACCAGCTTGCCATTCACCCTGCATTCCATTTTCAGATCATACGCATTTCCTGTATGCCCCGGTTTAGGCGGCACCAGGAATTTACTGAGTTCATCAGGTGTTACCAGCCAGGGTCCGGTAGCGGTACTGAAATCCTTTCCTTTTGCAGGTCCAAGGTTCAGCTTCATCTCTTCCATTTGAAGGGTCCTGGCGCTAAGGTCATTCATGATCATGAAGCCGGCAATATATTGATCCGCCTCCGATGCCTTGATATTCCTTCCCTTCTTACCAATGACCACGCAGACTTCAAGTTCAAAATCCAGTTTGTCGAAGTGATCGGACATGCAGAAGACCTCTCCCGGACCCTGGACCGCATTGTGATTGGTAAAATAAAAGATAGGATACTGGTCGAATTCCGGGATCATCTCCACCTTACGGTTCCTCCTGGCAGCTTCCACATGTTGGCGGAAAGCATAGCCATCACGGCAACTGGTGGGATCAGGGACCGGCGCGAGCAGGTCATCCTCTGCAGCTGAAGAGGCCTTTACGGCCGGATTCCCGTTTCTGATGGCATCTTCGATTTGCCGGGCGATCTGCATATATGGCTCCCCACCCTGCAAAAACGCCAGCATGCCTTGAGGCAATTGAGCTAAGTTAAGGTTCCTGGCATTGGCCTGCAGGGAATAGATTTTCCCCTTGAAAAGAAGGCCTGCTTCTGAGGTCTTGCCTTCACGAAAGGTGACTAATTTCATATTGCTTGCTTATTCCGCAAAAATACGAAAACAGTCCGATCCATGAGATAATCTTTTACAATGGGAAATGAGTCAGTTGAAATATCTGACAAACATCTCTCACGACGAATCAGACATTTTAAATGAAAAAATCGTTTAAGGCCTTGTCTAAGGGGTAATTCGCTTTGTAGGTATAGTACCGCTATTCTGCAGAAGCTAAATACCCGATCGAATCAGCAAAGGAATATGAATGGGTATCGGATGGTATAATCTTTCTTAGGGGTACAATAATTATCCTTCATATACGCGGTTTGAATTGTAGTCACGAATAGAGTGATTTGTGAATTTTGTAAGACTGCCGGGCGACCGGTTACTTCCAGGAGGGGAAAAAAGGGGCTTCCTGAATGGCTTCAGTCATAATTTTCATAAACACATAAGCTTTATTGATCATAGTGATGCAAGGTGAAAAAACGCCTTGGGGCACATTAGTCTTATAATGAGCGCCCCCGGGGAGTATTATATTCGTTTTCAAGGGGACATTTACAATGAAAACTTCACAAAAGCTTTGAATATTTCTTTTCTTCCTTTTCATCCCGCACCATGATTTTAAAATGGCGGAGACTGAAGAAGATCTCTATATTAAAATGAAAAAGGGCCTTCTCAGGGCCCCTTTCCATCTAACCATTAAAACTAACTAACCATGAAAACTATCTTTAATACAGAATAACCTTCTGCTGACTGATCTCTTTTCCATCACTCACTTTGACAAAATACATTGACCCCGGCTGGATGTGCGATTCGTCCACCCTGAGTATTGATTTGCCGCCTGATTCCGCCACCAGAGTGGAAGGGATGATTTTTCCCTGTATATCCTGTACCGTTACCTCATAATAGGATAACTGATCTGTATCGTAACTGAATTCAATTCTGGCTGATGGCGCCGGGTTAGGATATACGGCGAATTCCCTGGGTAATATGTTGTTTATAACGATGGTTGGAAGATATTCGCTTCGCCCGTCATAATCGGTTTGCTTTAACCTGTAGTAGGAGATTCCTCTCAAAGGACTCATGTCTGCATATGAATAGTTGTGCCTGACGGTTGAGTTACCATGGCCATTCACAATGTCAATCTCCGTAAAGTTGATATTGTCCGCTGAACGTTCTATCGTGAAATAATCGTTGTTGATCTCTGTTTCCGTAATCCAGTTCAGGTCTACTTTTCGCTTGTTTAATTTTCCGGAGAAACTGACAAGCTCAACCGGTAATGGATTCCCTCCGCCGGGAGGGTTACCAAGTGCGAAGTAGGTGTTGAATTTGTTGAATGAGTTTGATGTAATGCTTCCTGTCCAGTTGGCTGTTGCCACACCGCCATGATTTTCCCACATGGAAGTACCATCGTCCTGTGCAACAAGCAGTGAGTTCCGATCGGCGACCCCGTCATCTGAACTATAATACAGGGTGATCCTACCGGTATTGAAATTGTTTACGAGCTGCCTGGTAAATCTGAAGTATCGAACGTTTGAAACATTTGCAATGCTGGGAGGGAGGCCGAACGGAAGTCCGGATGCCGGTGCATTGAACACTTCTCCCCTGTAAGTGACGGAAGTTGAATTCAGGTGACTGATGTTAAGAACCGCCGGTCTGTATTGACCTGCTTTCCCGATTGGAAAGGTCTTGTTGATGTTCGCGCTTGTCGCTATGGTATGAACCATGGGTCCGTCAACATAGCTTGCGTTCGAACCTATGTTCGCGTTAGCTGTTGCAAAACAGGTAAGCACATTGGTATTGGTGGTGATCAGGCGGCCATTGACCATGCTGAGGTAATTGCTCACATTGGCTGCACGGTTAAGCGTGATATTGCTCACGTTATTGATCGACAGGTTATAGAAGGTCGTCACCACACTGCCACCTATGGCTTGTGCACCGCTCGGGTTGAAGGTGACCGTGCCGTTGCGTGCGGTGAACGTACCATGATTCACCAGTGCATCAGCGCCGTTCGCTGTCGATGTGAGGGTCATCGTTTTATTGTCTCCCAGTGTGCCTCCGATGGACCTGATGTCAAACACCTTATTGGCGTCTATAGTCAGACTTCTCAGTCTGAAATTAGCGGTTGAACTATAGGACGTTCTGAGATTGACAACTCTGGTTGTCTGCCCGGATATTCTGAAATTTGGCTGAACAACATTGGGAAATGGCCGGAAGTTAAAGGTGCTGCCGGACTGTGTTACGTTATTACCAAATATCACATTTCCTCCTGTTGTGACAACTGTACCATAACTGCCGCATACACTGAAGTCAAAGGTAAGCGGACCGTTTGTATTTGGCTTTTGAAGGGTGATAATTCCTCCTGTCATGGTGAAGCTGCTTCCCGGGCGGTCATTGACATAGAATACCTGTCGATTGGTGCCGGTAGCACCGGCATTCAACAGGATATTCCCACCACTCATATTGAAACGGAAAGGTTCCGATGCTGAAGATGCGCCATAGGTGATACCGCCATAAACAAGAAGGGTTCCGCTACTCACTTCCAGGTAAGGGATCACCGTACCGTTCTGATCCGTCCTCAGTCCTTGCGTTCCCGCACTGGAACCAATCCTGACCGTTCCTCCATTGACATAGAGTGCGCCTTGCAGGATCACATCGGTTGCGACCGCGGAAAACCACATGGTACCCAGAGGTACACGGAAAACCATATTGGGTCCGATGGTGAAATTTCCATTCGCCGCATTAATCGCGTAAACGCCTGTGTTATTGTGAATATATGTGCCACTGTTTCCGGCGAAGAATTTTGTTCCCGTTTCAAAACCATTGGACTGAACATTCATCTGTGCCCCGGTAACCGCTTTATTCAGGGTTACTCTGTTCAGGTCCCAGCTTCCGATACCGGATATAACTGAGTTAGTTGTTGTATTAAGTGTAAGGTTGACAGCCTGCGAAGAGTTTCTGAAAAAATCAACCGTACCATAATTTGTGAAATTACCTCCAATGGTACAATTATGAATTCTGTTTGTCGCTGTATTGTACCAGAAGCGCGCGCCGGTATTGATTGTGACGTTTCCGCTCACGGTCAGTGAGTGGTTGCCAAGGGAGTTGAATTCAAGTGTGCCGGAAGTTCCTTGTCCTATGTTCAGCGTAGCACAGCTGACGTTGCTATTGATCATAATGGTATATCCGTCACCAATATTGGCTACATCTCCTGCCTGCGGATAGGTTCCTGTGTTTGTAGGATTACCATATCCTACTGTTGACCAGGTAGCTCCGCTTGTCCAGTTACCTCCATTGCTTCTTGAATAATAGGTAGCCGCGAAAGAAGAAGTGCATAGGCTGATGAGAAGTATTGCAGCGGCGGAATTCTTTCTGAATCTGCGGTTATTAGTATTTTTTTTCCGACTCCCTTTTCCGGTGGATCTGATCTGTGACAGCAGGGAGGAAAATTCTATAAGCACCTGCATTCGCGACTTTTTCATAGTTCTTCGTTCGTTTAGATTATAATTCAATAATCTGTTAAAATTTTATGATACAAAGTAATCCCGGTAAGGGCCGGTACGTTGGAGCCATTGGAATCATAGCTTGCAAGTGTAAGGTGCCGGCTCTTTTGTCGGGAAAGGCTAAAATGATGTGTTTCAAAAAGGAAAGAATGTATTCCGCTGATAATTCAGGCTCTCATGGAAGGAATATTCAGCCGGAACCGGTCCGGAATGACATCTTTCATGTTTTTCTTACATTTTGAAGTAGACGGGTTTTACCGAATTATCTATTTTTACAAATAAATAATTCACTATGCCTCAATATCACAGTCTGGGACAGATTCCTCCCAAGCGTCACACTCAGTTTAGAAAAAAGGACGGAACCTTATATGCTGAAGAGCTGGTGTCTACTCATGGCTTCTCAAATGTGTATTCCCTCATCTATCACTGCCATCCTCCGACCATGATCCTTGAGACAGGAGATTCCTATAGCGTGGAACCAGAGATCGCCATGAGGTATTGCATGCGTCATGAAAGGTTTGAAGGATTTGAGATCAAGCCGGAAGACGATTACCTGAAAAGCAGGAAGGCGATCATGATCAATCATGATCTTCACATCTCACTGGCTGCGCCAAGACAGTCAATGAAAGATTATTTTTTCAAGAATGCGGATGCCGATGAGATGATTTTCATCCACGAAGGAGAGGGCTTGTTGAAGTCAATTTACGGTGAACTTTCTTTCGGCTATGGTGACTATCTCATCATCCCGAGAGGGACTGTTTATCAGATCGAATTCAAGACCGCGTCAAACCGTTTGCTGATTGTGGAATCCTTCAGTGTAATTGAAACCTGCAAGCGTTACAGAAATGCCTACGGACAACTGGAAGAGCATGCCCCATATTGCGAAAGAGATATCAGAAGACCTGTTAATCTGAAAACCGTTGATGAAAGCGGTCGCTTCCAAATCTTTATTAAGAAAGAGGGCAGGATGTATCCCTATGTCTACGCGACTCATCCCTTTGATGCGATTGGCTGGGATGGAAATCTCTATCCATGGGCTCTTTCAATTCATGACTTTGAGCCGATCACGGGAAGGGTTCATCTTCCTCCACCCATTCACCAGACTTTTGAAGCGCATAATTATGTGATTTGCTCCTTTGTACCTCGTCTCTACGACTATCATCCTCTGGCGATTCCGGTGCCGTATAATCACAGCAATGTGGATTCCGATGAAGTTCTCTATTATGTGGATGGTGATTTTATGAGCCGGAAAGCCGTGACCAGAGGGATGCTGACACTTCATCCTGCCGGCATTCCACACGGACCGCATCCCGGCACTGTTGAAAAAGGAATAGGGCAGAAGGAGACCAAAGAACTTGCGGTCATGATCGATACCTTTAAGCCTCTGTGGATAACCAAAGACGGCCTATCGATCATGAAAGGCGACTATTACAAGAGTTGGGTCGAGAAATGATCAGTACAAGGGAAATTTTTCCATCATTGTATTGACTTTCTTTTTGATTGCCTTGAGTTCGGTTTCGTTGTCGTGATTCATAAGAACCTTGTCTATCAGTTCAACGATCTTAATGGCATCCCTTTCTTTTACGCCACGGGATGTCATCGCAGGACTTCCGATCCTTATTCCTGAAGTGACAAACGGTGATTTATCGTCGAAGGGTACCATGTTTTTATTGACCGTGATATCCGCTTTTACCAGCGTGTTTTCGGCCAGTTTGCCTGTCAGATTTTTTGACCTCAGGTCGATCAGCATGCAATGATTATCAGTGCCTCCGCTGATCACATGGTATCCCAGCTCCATGAAAGTTTTTGCCATGGCTTGCGCATTTTTCACCACCTGCACACAATACTCAAGATAGTCGTCGCTAAGCGCTTCACCAAAGGACACCGCTTTGGCCGCGATGATATGTTCGAGCGGACCGCCCTGGGTGCCGGGAAAAACGGCGCTGTCAAGTATCGCGCTCATCATTCTTGTTTCACCTTTTGGCGTCTTCAATCCCCATGGATTTTCAAAATCTTTACCAATCATGATCATCCCTCCGCGAGGACCTCTGAGGGTCTTGTGTGTAGTTGTTGTTACGATATGGCAAAAAGGTAAAGGATCACTGAGAAGACCTCTGGCAATCAGTCCTGCCGGATGTGATATGTCAGCCATGAGTAAGGCGCCAACCTTATCGGCGATCCTTCTCATTCTCGGATAATCCCAGTCGCGGGAATAAGAGGAAGCCCCGGCGATGATCAGTTTTGGTTTTTCTTGCCCCGCGGTTTGCTCCATGGCATCATAATCTACCCGGCCGGTCTTTTCTTTCACTCCGTAAAAAACCGGCTTATATAATTTGCCGCTGAAGTTTACCGGTGAACCATGGGTCAGGTGCCCGCCATGAGACAGGTCAAAACCAAGTATGGTATCTCCCGGATTAAGGCTAGCAAGCATGACGGCAGCGTTGGCCTGTGCTCCTGAATGCGGCTGAACATTCACCCACTCCGCGTTGAAAAGAGTTTTAGCCCTGTCGATCGCCAGTTGCTCAACTTTATCTACCACTTCACATCCTCCGTAATACCGCTTTCCGGGATAGCCTTCAGCATACTTATTCGTGAGGCAGGAACCCATGGCCTGCATGACTTGTTTACTAACAAAATTTTCCGAGGCGATCAGCTCAATGCCATGCTGCTGCCTCTTTTTCTCCTGATTGATTAACCTGAATATTTCTGTATCTCTTTTCATAAAATTTGTTGGAATTTTTTTCTGATAATTTCTTTTTGAATTGTTGAATAAAAACCTGTGTTGATCACCCAAAGTCGATTTCGGTGCTGTCACCCAGATTCAAAGACTGGCTCAATCCGTGTAAACCGGCATCACTGCCGATAACCGAATGGTGCAATACGGCATTTTCAATGGAAGAATAGGATCCGATGATGGCATCTTTGAGAATAGCATAATTCAATGTCGTGTGATCGCCGATGGAAACATTGGGGCCGATGATACTGTTGCTGATCTTGCAATGATCGGCGATGCTTACCGGTGGAATGATGATAGTGTTCTCAAAGGAATGCTTAGGCGCCTGACTGCTGGATTTTTTCAGAAGTACGGCATTGGTTTCAAGCAGACTGTCCTTGTTCCCGCAATCGTACCAGTTTTCAACCGGAAAGGTTCTGATCACAGAGCCTTTTTCTATCATTCTCATGATCCCATCGGTGAGATGGAATTCGCCGTATGTTCTCTTATTGTCCTGGATGATACTTTCAAGAGCTTTCATCAGTTTTCCGGCCTCCTGAATTTTGTATATACCCACCAGGGCAAGGTTTGATTTAGGGATCGGTGGTTTCTCGACCAGGTGCTTAATGTTTCCTTTCTCATCCAGTTCGGCGACGCCGAAATTCCGGGGATCATCCACTTTCTTCACTCCCAGGGCTGAGTCATACTGCTGAATGATCTCGCGAAGGTTCACGTCAAAGATCGTATCGCCCAAGGCGATGATCACTTCATCTTTATCTTCGATCAGATTCCGTGCGAGCCAGACGGCATGACCGGTTCCTTCTCTTGGCTCCTGAAGAATAAAGCGCGTTTCAATCCCGGGATAGTGTGTCTTTATATAATCTTCAACCTTGTTTCCCAGATAACCAACGATAAAAATAAATTCCCTGATGCCGGCCTCAATAAGGTTGTCGACGATATGCGAAAGAATCGGTTTACCGGCGACAGGAACCAGCGCCTTAGGTTGCGTATGCGTGTGTGGACGTAATTTGCTGCCGATCCCGGCAACGGGTATAATTACTTTCATAAGAACCGTGAAAATTAGAGTTGTTGACGGTTTACAAGGAGGTAAAAGTATTATTTTTGGCAACGCTGCGCATCAGGCTTTTCAATTGAAATTAACAGGACAATCAGGACAATGACCGAAAACAGAGTAAATTCCCTCTTTGGTATCAAATACCCTATTATTCAGGCTGGTATGATTTGGTGCAGCGGATGGGAACTCGCTTCCGCTGTCAGCAATGCAGGGGCACTGGGTATCATCGGCGCCGGGTCCATGTATCCGGAAGTATTACGCGAACACATACAAAAATGCAAATCGGCCACAAGCAAACCGTTTGGCGTGAATGTTCCTTTACTTTATCCGGATATTGATAAGATCATGAAGATCATTGTTGAAGAGGAAGTGAAGGTAGTGATCACTTCCGCCGGTAATCCTTCCCTCTGGACATCCTTCCTGAAACAAAACGGATGTAAGGTGGTTCATGTGATTGCGAATACGAAGTTTGCGAGAAAGGCAGAGGATGCCGGAGTGGACGCCCTGGTTGCCGAAGGTTTTGAAGCCGGCGGTCACAATGGAAAGGAGGAAACCACCACGCTCGTGCTGGTTCCGTTGATCCGCGCCATGACAAATTTACCACTCATAGCGGCCGGCGGTATCGGTAGCGGAAGAGCTATGCTGGCCTGCATGGCGCTGGGTGCGGATGGAGTACAGATGGGTACGCGTTTTGTGGCTTCCGAAGAATCTTCCGGGCACAAAGCATTCAAGAAAATGGTCATAAACAGCGCCGAAGGCGATACCATACTCACGCTTAAACAACTCACCCCTGTGCGTTTACTCCGTAATAAATTTTATGCTGATATTGAAATGGCTTTAAATCAGTGCGCCACCACTGAAGAATTAAAAAGATTACTGGGAAGAGCCAGAGCGAAAAAGGGAATGTTTGAAGGAGATCTGGAAGAAGGGGAACTGGAGATAGGACAGGTGGCCGCTGCAATAAGGGAAATTAAACCGGCCGCAGAAATTGTCGCCGAGGTTATGAATGAATTCAGTATTGCCAGAAATCAATTATGCGCTTTTAAGAATTGAAGCATACAGGAGCCGTGCTGATAAAATATAAAAAGAAATAATGATACCATTTAAAATCAACACACTTGCCAACGGTTTGAAAGTGATTGTTCATGAAGATCCGGCAACTCCGCTGGCTACCATGAACATTCTGTATAAAGTAGGAGCCAGGGATGAGTCGCCTGAAAAAACCGGATTTGCTCATCTGTTTGAACATCTCATGTTCGGCGGGTCTGTGAATATCCCTGACTACGATGAACCGCTGCAACTGGCAGGTGGTGATAATAACGCGTGGACAAATAACGATCTCACCAATTATTATCTGACGCTTCCTGCCGGAAATCTGGAAACCGGTTTCTGGCTTGAGAGCGACAGGATGCTGGGCCTTGCCTTCTCTGAGAAAAGTCTGGAGGTTCAGCGAAATGTGGTCATCGAAGAATTCAAACAGCGTTACCTCAATCAGCCTTACGGCGATGTCTGGCTCCTGCTCCGTCCTCTTGCCTATAAAGTGCATCCCTATCAGTGGTCCACGATAGGAAAAGAGATTTCTCATGTGGCCAATGCCAGCATGGACGATGTCAAGGATTTTTTCTACCGCTTTTATTGTCCTGATAATGCCATACTCAGCGTAGCCGGGAATGTTAAGGCGGATCAGGTTTTTGATCTTGCGGAAGAATGGTTTGGCGGAATTGACAGAAAGACCATGGCCAGGAAGCCTTATCCCGTGGAACCTGAACAAACAGAGAAAAGAGAGCTGAGGGTTGAACGCGACATTCCTTTCGACTCTGTTTACAGAGCCTATCATACCTGTGCCAGAACCGATCCCGGCTTTTACGCTGTAGATCTTTTAACTGACGTGTTGAACAGGGGGAAGTCTTCGCGCTTGTATAATTCTCTTGTGAAGGAAAAAAAACTGTTTACGGAAATCGGTACATACACCACTTCGGAATTCGATAAAGGTCTTGTAGTCATTTCCGGAAAGCTGGTGAAGGGTGTAAGTATGGAGGATGCCGGATCAGCTATCGACGAAGAGCTGGATCTGGTGATTAATGGTGATATCAGGGAGGAAGAGGTGGAGAAGGTGATCAACAAAGTGGAATCAACGATGGAGTTCTCCGAGATGGATCTGGCAGACCGGGCACTCAACCTGGCCATTGCGGAGTATATGGGCGATGTAAACCTGGTGAACACTGAAATGGAAAGGTACCGCGCAGTCACTGCTTCCGATATTCAGAAGCAGGCCGGAATGGTATTCAGGGAAAGCAACTGCTCGGTATTATATTATATGAGTAAACAAAATTAAAATTAATTTTCAGAAAGAAGATGCAACATATTGTTGACAGAAAAAAACAGCCGAAGCTAAAGTCAATTGAAAAGATTGATATCAAAAGGGTGGAGGATTACCGCCTGGATAACGGGATTCCCGTCTATTATATAAATGCCGGTTTTCAGGATCTTGTCAAGATCGAACTGGTCTTCAGAAATCTCGCCTACGATCCTTCAAAACCATTGCTCAGCTCCGCAACAAACCGCATGCTGGCCGAAGGAACCAGGAGACATACGGCTCTGCAGCTTGCCGACATGATTGATTATTACGGAGCCTTTTACAGTACGGAAGAATCGGTCGATCACTGTTCGCTCGAGTTGTTCACCTTGAATAAACACCTTGGCAGAACACTGCCCGCTTTCCGCGAGATCCTCACTGAAGCCATCTTTCCCGAAAAAGAACTCTCCACTTTTATACTGAACAACACTCAGCGGATCCTGGTGGAAAATGAAAAGGTTATGACCATTGCCAGGAAGAAATTCAATGAACTTCTCTTTGGTGAACGTCATCCCTATGGTCATGCTTCAACAACGCAGGATTATGCCGCTTTGAACAGTAAAGACCTCCTGGATTATCACAAAAGGCAGTATATCAGCGAGCACTGCACCATCATTGTTTCCGGCAAAGTGAACAGCAGTACCCTGTCGCTGATAAACTCACACCTTGGTGATAAAACATGGAGCAGGAGCAATGGAGCAATGGCAAAAACACCGGAACCTGATACCAAAGCGCCGGGTAAATATGTCGTAGGAAAAGAAGGCGCGATCCAGTCAGCCATCCGGATTGGAAAGAAGATGTTCAACAGGACACATCCTGATTATCCGGGATTTTCCATGCTGAATACTGTCTTGGGTGGATATTTCGGTTCGAGGCTGATGTCGAACATAAGAGAAGACAAAGGCTATACTTACGGTATCAATTCGGGCATGGTTTCCATGCGTGATCACGGATACTTTACCATAGGTACGGAGGTGGGCTCTGAGGTTACCCGGCAGGCAATAGATGAAATTTATAAGGAAATGAAGATTCTTTGTGAGGAAGAGATCGGACCGGAAGAACTTGAAACCGTGAGAAATTATTTACTGGGATCTTTCATTAAAAACCTGGAAACAGCGTTTCATTTATCGGACCGCTTCAAGACAATACATCTTCAGGGACTGGATTATGATTATTATGAGCGGTATCTGAATAAAATACGTACTATTCAACCGGCTGAACTCCTTCAATTGGCTCAACATTATCTGGATCCGGATAGCATGACCGAACTGGTCGTTGGCCCTAAATAATTGACAGGTCATCCGCGAAATCGTATTTTTAACCATTATTCATTTCATGCGGATCAAATCAAGGTATGCTTTCACTTTCTTTTTATTGCTGGGGTTTTTACAGCAGTTGAAAGCTTTTGAGATCCGTTGCCTGTCAGTGAGTACCGGCGGTGCCGTGACACTATCCTGGGATCGAAGCGGATTGAGTCCTGCTGATTTCCGTTCATACTATATCTACCACAGCACATCATCGGGCGGACCCTTCACGGCGATAGACAGTATTTTTATCTTCAATGATACCCTGCATACCGACAATGCAGCGCTGGCAATAAATAACCCGGCTTATTATTACATAGTGTTTAAATCTCTCAGTGGAAACGATCTTCAATCACTCACTGCCCGTGCCATCAGTTTGAATGTCTTTAATCCTTCCAATGGCTATGCGAACCTGACCTGGAATGCCACCGCGGATCCGCTGATCGCATCCAATTCTCTCTACTATAAAATCTACAGGGAGTATCCGGCAGGTTTTTTCACCTTGCTTGATTCGGTCAATGCGGCAAGTTCCGCTCAGCCCATGACATGGTCTGATCAGATATCGATCTGCAGCGATACCATAAAGTACAAGATAGAAGTAAGAGATATATCCGGTTGCAGATCGGTTTCCAATATTGCAGGGGAACTCTTCAGGGACCTGCAACCCCCGGTGCAACCGGTGCTGGATTCCGTAAGTCTTGATATAAACGGGAACGTGATCCTGGGCTGGGATACCAGTTCATCACCCGATACCAGGGAATACGTGGCCTTGCAGGGAACACTGACGGTTGATACCTCATTCGGAATTAACAATACCGTTATGTATTCAAGTGTACAGGCGCAGAGCTCCTCACTTTCCTTTTCCGTGTATGCCGTTGATTCCTGTAATAACCCGAGCGCTCCAAGCGTTCCGCACAGTACTGTTTTTCTCAGCGCTGCCTTTCAGCTTTGTGATAAATCGGTCTTCCTCAACTGGAATCCATATTCTTACTGGCCCGTTCCGGCTTATTATGAAATTCTTGTCAGCATGAACGGCGGCCCGGAAGTTCTTGCCGGTACCACCAGCGAAGTGTTTTTTGAAGATACCAATCTGGTCTCCGGTGCCGTATTCTGCTACCGGGTCAGGGCAAGGGAAAGCGGAGCGGGTTTCCGCTCATCCGCCTCCAATATAGTTTGTGTTTCCCCGGTCTTTCCTTCACCACCCTTATTTTCGTATATCAGAACCGTTAGTGTACGCGGCCCTTCTCTTGTCGAAGTGAGGGCGCATGTCGATGCCACGGCGGCAGTTTCCGGATATGAGTTACTGAGGGCTACATCGCCGGCAGGACCGTTCTCTTCCGCAGCCTATGCAGCGGCGGCAGGTTCCTCTTCCCTTCGTTTTTTTGATACCGCTGCCAATACCGGTGCAACCAGCTATTATTATAAAGTAGTCAGCATAGATTCCTGCGGCCTGCCGGTTTTTGAATCGCAACTGAGCAGAAGCATACTCTTAACCGGTGCCGCAGGTTCGGATTATACAAACATCATCGAATGGAATGAGTATGCTGATTGGCCTGCAGGTGTGAGCCGCTATAACCTTTACCGGAAAATAAACGGGATCGTATCCTCTACGCCATACCGTATATTTTATCCCGGTGATCCCTTTTTCTTCATGGATACAGTGATCAATGATTTTTACAGTGACGGTGAGTTTTGTTATCTTATTGAAGCAGTTGAAGCTCCCGGTAATCCTTACTTTTTTCTGGATTCAGCCTTGTCCAACGAAGTTTGTATTCAACATGATCCATCCATTTTTATTCCCAATGCATTCCGTCCCGGCGGAGGATTGAATGATATTTTTTATCCAAGCAATGGCTTTGTCAACACGGAGAATTACATTTTTGAGATCTATGATCGTTGGGGTCAATTGATTTTCAATACCTATAACCCTCGTGTGGGTTGGGATGGTTCAACAGGAGGATCGCAAGCCCCGGAAGGGGTGTACATCTACCGGTTAGTTGCCCGTAAGGCGGATGGATCGGACATTGAACTGATCGGTTCGGTGACGCTGCTACGCTGATTCATTTTCAGGAAAATCTGTTGAAATCTTTTTCATCATTTATTAAAGGAGTCATTTCATAATTCTATATTTAGCCCCGGTATCAGGTATTCATTTACCTGACCTGTTATCTTTATGCTTCCTTATATATTTTATTTACCTTTCTTATAAACCCTAAATCCCAAAACCATGAACAAAACCATTACTCAATTCAAGTTCTTAGGCAGGATTTTCTCCACTGTGTTATTAGCCTCATTTTTAACACTGAAAGTTTCCGCGCAATGCCCCCTTTCCGTCAGTATTTCACTTGATGGCGGTGGCAATTCAGTTTCTGTACTTGCCGGAGCAAGCATTGCGGTGACCGGAGATTTTTCAATTGCAAATGATGTGTCTTGTCCTACCTGTATTCAGCAAATCATTATTGGCATTGACTCAGTCGCGGCTACCTGTATTTACGATGCCATTCCGCTTACCTGCCCCGATACGACAGCCGGGACCATTAATACCACGATCACGGCACCGATGGCCATGGGAACCTATACCATCTGGGCGAACAATCCTTTTAATTTCTCCTGCACCCTGAGCGATTATTCCGGAGCTACCGGCAATAATGCCATTGCCATCGGAACCATCACCGTCGATTGTCCGCCTGAGGTAACCATCGACATGAACGGTGGAGGCAATAATATTACTGTCAGACCCAATGACACCGTTATAGTTACAGGATCTTATTCTCTCGCCAACCCCGGTTCCTGCCCAACCTGTATTCAGCAATTGATTATTGGTATAGACACCGTGGCAATCGGATGTGTTTACGATGGAATTCCATCAACATGCCTTACCACGTCAGGAGGCAGCATTAATACTGGCTTTTCGGCACCGGCGGCAGAGGGAACCTATACACTCTATGCGAACAATCCGTTTAATTTCGGATGTGACCTGAATGATTATACAGGAGCCACCGGTAATAATGCCATGGTGATCGGAACACTTACGGTGGCCTGCATGCCTGAAGTCAGCCTTTCGCTGAACGGAGGTTCTGACACGGTGATCGTTTCTCCCGGAGCGGTGGTAAACGTTACCGGATCATATTCAATTTCCAATCCATCTTCTTGTCCTTCCTGTATTCAGCAATTGATCATCGGTGTTGATACGGTAGCGGCATCCTGTGTCTATGATGGTATTCCTGATATTTGTCCCAACGTGACCAGTGGCAGTATCAATACCACAGTAACGGCTCCGGCTGATCCGGGTACTTATCTGATCTACTCCAATAACCCGTTCAATTTTAATTGCACACTGAGCGATTACAGCGGGCCTTTTGGAAATAACGCGGCAGTAGTGGGTGTGATCATTGTGGAATGTCTTCCGGAAGTCAATATTTCTCTAAACGGCGGAGGCAACTCCATTACCGTTGCGCCGGGAACCGTGATCAATGTTGGTGGTGATTATTCGGTCTCGAACCCATCCTTTTGTCCGACTTGTATTCAACAATTGATCATTGGAATTGATACGGTTGCGGCTACCTGTATTTATGATGGTATTCCGGATGTATGTCCGAATTATACTGCTGGTGTGATTACCACTACGGTAACGGCACCTGCTGACACGGGAGTTTATACCATGTATGTGAACAATCCATTTAACTTTTCCTGTACGCTTTCTGATTATGCAGGTGCAAATGGAAACCTGGCCATGGCGGTGGCAACCATTACCGTAAGCGGATCTACCGGAATTTCATCCGCCGGATTCAGTGCCGGACTTTCTGTTTATCCGAATCCGGGAATGGACAGGATCGTGCTAGAATTCAATGCTCAAAAAGCCGGAGAAGTGAAAATGATCATGAGCAATTCACTCGGACAGAAAGTAATGGAAGATTCATTTGGGCATGATGCTGGCAGGGTGAGCAGGGAGATTTCTACTGCTAAACTTGATAAAGGTGTCTACTTTGTCAGACTGCTTACTTCAGATTCGGATTTCACAACCAGACTGATCGTGGAATAAGGCTATAAGAATCAGATTGAACTGAAGATGTGCCGGGAAATTAATTCCCGGCACATTTTTTTTAACGGATATTTCTTAATTTCATGGCAAAAGAAAAGGCGGATGCAACATGTATTCGCGTTTATAAAGAAAGCTCTTTCCTGACATGAGCGATTTTTTTAATTACAGCATTTTTTCAATCGGAGATTTTAGTCTGAAGGCTTCTTCCATAGCGAAACTTCTGCTCTATTGCGCGGGCGTGTTTATATTTCTTCAGGTTATTAAAAAAGCGATTTTCAAACCTAAGAAGATAGACATCTCCAGAAAGCTTGCCGTATACAGTCTTCTCAAGTATGTGATCATTGTCTTTTCGGTGATTATTGCCCTGCAGATCCTGGGCTTTAATCTCAGCGTTTTACTGGCCGGTTCCGCCGCGCTTCTGGTGGGGATAGGCCTTGGTTTGCAGAATCTGTTCAGCGACTTTGTTTCGGGAATTATCATCCTGATAGATAGCTCGGTCAAAGTAAATGATGTCATCGAAGTCGACGGACTGGTTTGCAAGGTTCAGAAAATATCCCTGAGAACTACGACCGTCCTCACGCGGGAAGACAAGTATATTATTTTACCCAATTCCGTATTGACGCGCAACCAGCTGATCAACTGGACACACAGCGACATCAAATCCCGTTTTGAAATATCCGTGCGGGTGGATTTTTCGGCTGATATCTTCAAGGTTATGGAATTGTTAAAACAGGCGGCGGTAAGTCATAAAGGTGTCATTCAACAACCTGCGCCTTCCGTTCGCTTTAATGAATATGGAGATTCAAGTCTTCACTTCCTTTTGTTCTTCTGGTCGGAAGAGGTATTCAGGGTGGAAAATATCAAGAGTGAGATCCGTGTAAAAATATTTGAACTTTTCCGTGATAATAATATCCGGATACCGCTTCCGCAAAGCGTCATACACCTGAACAGGTAGGGATTTACTTGTTGGACATTTGCTTTGAATTGAACTTGATGCTTTTAAGGGATCTCAGCGGCTTCCTGGCATTATTACGCTTGCAATTTGTAACCACAAAGAGCGCAAAGAGATGTTGAATTGGCTTTCAGTTGAGTTTAAGTCGCTTCAGTTCTCTGCGCATTCTTAGCGTCTTTAGCGCACGCATTTTCTTAAGGTCACTTCCTTTCCCGCACTGTTAAGTTTCTTCGACTGTTGAGTTTCTGTTTCCATCCCTGTTTCTCATTCCCATTAAATTATCTATCTTCGCGTGCAACTTTTTTCAAACCC
>CAZJDX010000017.1:0-75849 GCA_964544885.1 uncultured Flavobacteriales bacterium | reverse complement strand
GGCATACAGATACGGTTGGATCTGGAAAGCAGGCCCTTCTGATGCTTTGCGATGCGAATGGAGATTCTCTCTGGGTAAGGAAATTTTCCGGTCCGGGTGGTCCGGCACCCGGAGACTTTGTCATTCCGATGGATGGCCTTCAAACCAATGATGGTGGATTTATTCTAACCGGAGAGACAGCTTGTTGTAACTTTACGCCTAATTTAGGTTGGACCTCCTCCCTATGGGTTTTAAAAACCGACAGCTTAGGTCTCATCACCTCTGCATCCAATGCAATCAGTCCTTTACAGCAAGGCGCAGCTATTGGAGACCTGTTTCCTAATCCTGCTTCAGCTTATTGTATTGTAAATACCTTAATACCACCAACAGAGTATATGGGTTATGGAGAAAAGGGAGCTTATCTGCTTTTGTTCGATCTTCAAGGGAAGCAATTGCAGAAAATCGAAGTGAGTGAGGGATTAAATCATACAAGAATTGACTTGTCCCTGTATGCAAATGGCGAGTATCTTGTCGTACTGGCTGTTGACGGGTTTAATGCGGGAGCAAAGAAAGTCGTAGTTCAACGTTAGACGAATTTCTGTTGTCTTTGTACTCTGCGTTTGGTTTATAAGTTCAACTTTTTAGTGCAGCCCTTAATTTTTCATCATTTTAAAATCTATTCGTATTTTTACAAGCAATAAATCTAAACGCAACATAAAATTCTGATTTCACCATTAATAAATCCGAATCATCACATGAGAAAACCTATACTTAAGTTATCCTGCTTGCTTTTGACAGCCATTGTCATTCATTGCGCTGGTCTGGCTGCCCAACCCCTCAGCGGAAATTATACCATCAATTCGGCATTACCGACTATGGGTACGAATTTCCAGTCGTTCAATGATTTTGCCGCCAGTATCAATGCCAACGGCGTCTCCGCGGATGTGATCGCGACCGTTGAACCGGGCTCCGGACCTTACCAGGAAAGTGTAATTTTCAATAATGTCCAGGGAACAGGTGTGGGTTCGGGTGTTACCATCAATGGAAGCGGGGAGACCATTACCGCTGTCACCAGCAGTGCCAGCCGCCACGTTGTCAGACTAACCGATTGCAGTTATTTCTCCATTACCAATCTGCACGTAGCGTATGACACCGCGTCTTCAGGCGGATTTTACGGCATTCATATCTTTAATTCAGGCAACGATATCAGCATCAGCAATTGCGAAATTGACATCAGTGGAACCACCAGCACATTATTTGGTTCCATCGTGGCCTCTGGTTCGGAGACCAGTATTCTGGAACCCGGTAACTTTCACCGGCTGACCATATCAGGCAATACCTGCACAGGTGGTGGTTATGGAATATCGTTATATGGTGAACTGGCAAACCTTGCAAGCGATATTGTCATTGCTGAAAATACGATCTATGATTTTCACAGTAATGGAATCTATTTACGCGAAACGAACGGCGTGCTTGTCAGGGATAATCATTTTGATAAGAGAACCGCTAATGTGGGAACGGCAAATGCCATACAGATTGCTCAGAATGCCAACCAGAACGCTTCCATTTATAATAATTTCATCAGTGTTTCTCAAACCGACAATGGAACCATGACCATACGCGGAATCTATCTCTTCGGAGGCTCAGGTCATAAGGTGTATAATAACGTGATCCATGATGTGCGGCTCACCAGAGGAAATTTTTCAGCATTCGATGTGCGCGCCTCCGGCTCCATGCCGAAGATCTACTTCAATACTGTCGCCCTCGATCACGCTAACGCGACCACCGGAAACCTGTATGGATTCAGGGAAGAACTGTCAAATACCGGAGCAGAATTAAGGAATAATATTTTCAGCCTGAGTCAGACAAGTACGGGATTGAAAGCTTGTATCGCGCTTGGCACGACCTCAACCGTGACCAGCGCTATCAATAGTAATTACAATGACCTGTACGCGCCCGGAGGTAATGTCGCTGTCAGAGGTACCACAAGTCCGACAAGCTATATTTCACTGGTCGATTGGTCGACCGCGAGCAACCAGGATCTGAACAGTGTTTCACTCGATCCGATGTTCAGTTCTGTTTCCTTACCTGTACCTACCAATCTCTCTCTCGATAATCTGGGCGTGAGTATCAGCGGTTATGTTGTTGATGTCACAGGAACCCTCAGGAGTGTTAATCCCGATATGGGAGCTTATGAATTTTTAAGTGTGGGAATGGATAAGATCGGGTCAACAGAAAATGTATCTGTCTATCCAAATCCTGCCTTGTCTGAAATTCGCATTGAGATGGGATCTGCAAAGGTGGACAGGTATAAATTGGATGTCTTCAGTATTGAGGGTAGACATGTCAGGACTTTTGAACTTCCGGTTACGCCGGGCGGAACTCCTGGATCACTGAATATTCAGTCGCTCAGCCCTGGAAAGTATTTTATCCGTTGTCATGACGGGAATTTAGTAAGACAGGGCTGCTTTATGAAACAGTAAGAATAGCCTTATTAAGCCTTTTCCTGAAGAGTGCGGATTCCTTTCCGCACTCTTTTGTTTTCCCTTGTTTCCGTACGCTGATGGCATAAGAAATTTTGCCTTAAATTTATCCCGGCTAATCAGCTTACATCTTCTAACCCCGTCTTGCTTTCCGTCATCAATTCATTTATTAGCTCTTTATTGATCGCTCTCCTGTCGATCCCATCCGTCATTGTCATTGCCAGGAAACTGGAACTGTATGATGTTCCGGGAGAAAGAAAAATGCATAGTCAAAAGACCCCACTGCTCGGCGGTTTGGCCATCTTCGCCTCAACCTTATTGGGCTTCATATTCTGGGCAGCACCCTATTTTGAAAGATTTCATTTGTTCATTCTGGCGGCATTACTGATCTTGTTCTTCATAGGATTGAGAGATGATATTCTTCCTGTAAAACCTGTCATTAAAATTTTTGGACAGTTAATCGCGGCCTTTCTTGTCATAGCCTTTTGTGACCTTCGTTTTACCGGTCTGCATGGACTCTTCGGTATTCATACTGTTTCTGTATTCACCGGTTCCATTGTTACGCTGATCGTGATCCTGTTTATCATTAACGCCTTTAACCTCATTGACGGACTGGATGGCCTGGCGGCAAGTCTGGGTCTGCTCTCATCACTGAGTTTCGGCATCCTCTTTTTTAATTATCAGGATATGTTCATGGCCGTACTTTCCTTCACCCTCGCAGGAGCTTTGCTGGGTTTCCTGTTTT
Organism: uncultured Flavobacteriales bacterium; assembly: GCA_964544885.1. GTDB lineage: Bacteria > Bacteroidota > Bacteroidia > AKYH767-A > 2013-40CM-41-45 > QQVM01. Next base: position 72,642 of record CAZJDX010000017.1, on the reverse strand, counting down.
ATAATTTTCATCCGGCAAAAATATTTATGGGTGATACCGGTTCCATGACTGTTGGCTTTGTTCTCTCCCTGCTGGCCATCCGCTTTGTTGAGCTGAACAAATCGACCGGATTGGAACAAGTGTTTGATCATCGTTCGGCGCCCGTGTTCGTTCTGGCAGTCCTGATCATTCCTGTGATGGATGCGATCCGGGTCTTTATGCTGAGATTGCTGAAAAGAAGATCACCTTTTTCCGCCGACAGGCTGCACATCCACCATCAGCTATTGAACTTGGGTTTCGGACAAAAGCAGACAGCGGTCAGCATCCTTGCGCTGAACATATCCTATATACTTTTTGCCTGGGTATTCCGGGGCTCCGATTCCGGATCTGTTTTTTATATCTTCATTATCAGCTCATTAGCAATTCTTCAAATACCTCATTTAATTCTGAATAAACGGAAGAAGCGGCTAATTGTCTGAAAGCGCAACCCTAACTTTGCTGGAGGGTATAAATACAGCTAAGGGTTCAAGCACTCTTTAGTTTCTCTATGTCCGCCTCCGCATCTACATTGCTTTTCATCTTTGGCACCAGGCCGGAGGCCATAAAACTTGCTCCCCTGATCAGGGAATTCCGCACGCGACCGGGATTCAGGGTATTGGTCTGTGTCACTGCACAACACCGGGAAATGCTGGATCAGGTACTTTCCTTTTTTGAGATCAAACCCGATTATGATCTCAACATCATGCGAAGCAACCAGTCCTTGTTTGACGTAACGGTTGAGGGATTAAAAGCTCTTGAACAGGTTATGACCGATTCGAGTCCGGACCTTGTATTTGTTCAGGGAGATACCACTACCTCATTCATCGGCGCACTGGCCGCTTACTATAAAAAGGTTAGAATCGCGCATATTGAAGCCGGTTTACGCAGTGGTAACAAGTACTCACCATTCCCTGAGGAGATGAACCGTGTACTTGCCAGTCATTTGGCGGATTATCATTTTACTCCTACCAGACAGAGTGTTGGAAACCTGGAGAGGGAAAACATCAGATCGCATATATATAAAGTGGGCAATACCGTGATCGACGCATTGTTTCTCGGATTGGAGCTGATCGGCAAGAAGAACGGAGAAGTATATGAAAAATATTTTCCGGGAATCGGGCTTGATAGAAAGTTAGTACTGATTACAGGACACAGGCGGGAAAGTTTTGGCGAACCCTTTGAGAATATCTGTCTGGCTATAAAAGAACTTGCGGAAAAGAATAAAACGGTAGAATTTATTTATCCGGTTCATCTGAATCCGAATGTCCAGGAACCAGTTAACAGGATACTGAAGAATCTGGACAATGTCCACCTGATCGCTCCCCTGGATTATCCGAAATTTATCTGGCTCATGAACAAGTCCTCCATCGTACTCACCGACAGCGGAGGACTGCAGGAGGAAGCGCCTGCACTGGGAAAACCGGTACTCGTCATGAGAGAAGTTACGGAAAGAAAAGAAGGTATTGACGGCGGCACGGCAAAGCTGGTAGGTACCGACAGAAAACTCATTGTGGATGAAATGACCACCTTGCTGACAGATGAGAAAGCATATTTGAAGATGGCCAGAGCTGTTAATCCATACGGGGATGGAACAGCATGCAGGCAGATCGCGGATCTGATCGAACGAATACTTCCTGCCCGCTGAACAGAACAAGATGCGCCCGGAATTACAAAACAGGTTAAACTGAAATTTAGAGTTATGAAAGTTACCATCATGGGACTTGGCTATATCGGATTACCTACTGCAGCCTTGATTGCAGGAAAGGGAATTCACGTGAATGGGGTGGACGTGAACAAGCAGGTAGTCGATACAATCAACAGCGGAAAGATCCATATCGTTGAGCCCGACCTTGAAGGCCTTGTGCATTATGCTGTGCAGAAAAAGTTCCTGAAAGCCTCTCTGAAGGTTCAGGCTTCGGACGTATTTCTCGTAGCCGTTCCGACACCTTTTAAAAAAGGTCATGTACCTGATCTTTCCTATGTGGAAAAAGCGACGCGGATGATTCTGCCGAAGCTGAAACCGGGCGATCTCTATATTATTGAATCAACAAGTCCCGTAGGAACAACCGAGAAGATGGCCGGCCTTATCTTTAAGGCGCGACCGGAACTGAAGAATAAGATCTGGATCGCCTATTGTCCTGAACGTGTGCTGCCCGGCCATGTTATCTATGAGTTACAACAGAACGACAGGGTTATCGGAGGTATTGATGAGGCCTCTACCGAAGCCGCCGTCAGGTTCTATTCGCGTTTTGTCAATGGAAACCTGCATCGTACCAATTCAAGGACAGCGGAGATGTGCAAACTGGTGGAGAACGCATACCGGGACGTGAACATTGCCTTTGCCAATGAATTGTCCATGATCTGTGATAAGGCCGGAATCAATGTGAATGAACTTATTGATCTTGCCAGCAAACATCCCAGAGTAAAGATCCTGAAGCCCGGGCCGGGAGTAGGCGGCCATTGCATCGCGGTTGATCCCTGGTTTATCGTATCCGAGTTTCCTGAGGATGCAAAAATGATACGTCAGGCAAGAACAATCAACAAGAAAAAGCAGGACTGGGTACTGAAAAAAGTGAAGACGGTAGCAGCTAAGATCATGAAGGAAAAGGGAAGAATACCCGTCATAGCTTGTATGGGACTCAGTTATAAACAGGATATTGACGACTTGCGTGAATCCCCCGCACTTGAGATCTATGAGGCACTGAAAAGCGAAAAGTACAGGGTGCTTGCCGTTGAACCGAACCTTAGAAAAGATTCTCCCATGACTGTCACCGGAATTGCGGAAGCCTTGGCCGATGCTGATCTCATCGTCTTTCTCGTCGCCCACAAGCAGTTCAGGGGACTTTCTGTCGCAGGGGGAAAGACTGTCCTTGACTTCTGCGGAATAAGCGGACATTAATTATTTACAGGTTCTTGCCGAAGAAGTCTCATGACTTCTTAATCATTCATTCATGCCGAATTTAATGTCATATATAATTCCGGGAAAGAACAGGATTGGCATGGAAAAGCCGGTTGTCCATTCACTGGTGATCCGCTCTGCCGGTCTTGCGCTTATTTTTTTAAGTCAGGTATTGCTGGCCCGGCTGATGGGAGTAAGGGGTTATGGAGAGTATACGGTGATCATCACGGCGCTGAACTTCGCTGTTGTCCTGAGTTTATTCGGAATGGATACGAGCGTGTTACGCTTTCTTCCGGCTTACATTCAGCGTAAGGATTTCGGAGCAGCCCACGGATTTCTGAAATTCAGCTACAGGGTCATTTCAGCGCTGGCTATACTCGGCAGTATAGGTATTTTCATATACCTGCTCGACAATTCCAGAAAGTTTCATATAGGTTTTTCCGAAGCAGTGTTCTGGTCGGTCCTGCTCTTACCCTTCCTGGTTTTTGTCAACCAGGCCAGTTCGGTACTGCGCGCCATGAGCCGGATAAAAACCTCTTTACTTCCTGCGTATTTCCTCTTGCCCCTGGGAATGTGTGCGGGCTGGTGGTATTACTTTAGGGATCACAATAAACTTCCGGTTGACGCAGCGATGATGATCAACCTGTTGGTCACTATCCTTGTTTTTATTTTTATCTACAGGAAGGTAAACAGGATTTCGGCAGGCGTCATACCGGCCGCCGCAGGCAGTGCTTCGCCAAGGCTTTGGTTATCTGTCTCCGCGACGGTACTTCTCACCTCCATGCTTAACCTCCTGATTAAGCAGTCTGACATTCTCTTCGTCGGATATCTGATGAACCACAGCGCGGCGGGAACCTACTCAGCCGCTGCGAAAATGTCGGCACTGGTTGCGCTGGGCTTGTCGGTGGTGGATTATGTTTACATTCCGAAAATCGCGGCACAGTGGGAAGCGAAGAAACTCATCGGACTCCAGCGGATGGTAAAGGAAGCGTCAAGACAGATCCTGATCATTTCGCTGCCAATTGCCATAGTAATGATTGTGGCGGGAAAATGGTTGTTGGGATTATTCGGACCGGCATTCGTAAACTCCTATGTTCCTCTTGTCATACTTGTTGCAGGGCAGGTGATCAATTCAATTACGGGAATGGTCGGAGGGGTTCTGATGATGACCGGTCATCAGCGGATTTTCTTTATGATTTACCTCCTGGCATTTTTGCTTCAGGCTGTTCTTATCCTCTTTCTCATACCCGCCTTAGGGATCAGCGGAGCCGCTGTAGCTTCGTCTTCGGCAGTGATTTTTCTGAACCTTGCCGGGTATTTTTACATCAAACGAAAGTTAAAAATATCGGCTTCCGCGATCTGAACTGCAACTCATCTCCCCGCGCATTTTTGTAATTTCGCCTGAGTGAACAGTACACCTTCTGACATTCTACGGGCAAGGTCATCCGTCTTTGACCGACTGCTGATCTTTCTGCTCGTATTCAGTATTTATTTTGAGGCCAATCTGCCATTTGCCGGAGAGGCCAGTACGCCATTTATTCTTTTCGCCTTTTCATTTGTGTACATTGCTTCTACCCGGCTTAAGTCGTTGCTCCGTCTCTTCTCCGGTAAATACTTCATCGCTTCCCTACTTTTTGCACTCATTTGTATTTTCATGGAAACCCTGCATCCTTTTGCCTCTTATGAATTCATTATCCGCTACCTCAACATGACATTGGGAATTTTCTGTATTGCCGTATTATGCCGTGACAGGAAAGCCATAGAAGTTGCACTCTTTACCTTTGTGTTGGCAAGCGCCTTACAGGCTGTTATACTTATCAGCGGATCTTATCATCTTCTCCATGGTTTAACAGCGATCGGTTTTTATGATGCTTCAAGAGCAAGAATTGAAGCCTTCCAGCAGATCCTATTGAGAGGAAATCTAAATGAGATCTCCTATTTTTCATCCATCGGCGCACTCATCGGAATGATCTGGATATATTATGAGAAACTTGCATGGAGAAAGTATCTGCTCATCGCACTGACCATTCCGGCGATACTGGGTGTCTTCTATCCCGCATCACGTACCGGCGCCTTCATATTCTTTTCCTCATCACTCATCTTTTTCGCGAAGACCAGGGTGAACCTGAAACGATGGATTCTGCCTTCAGGATTGCTGGTATTATTGCTGGTCCTTGCCATCCCTGATGTGGTATGGGTCAGACTTGCTTCGGTGATTCATATCAGTGAATTGCAGGAGTCGGATTCAAGAACAAAAGTATTCTCTGCCATTGTCTCACATATCGACGATTACCTCTTTACCGGAGTAGGTTCCGGAAATTACTGGCAGGGTTGGGCCGTTTCTGCGGGCATCACCAACCGCTTCACGACCGATATTGCCATGGCGGCACACAATGCTTTCTTTCAGTTGTGGATGTACTGGGGATTGCCCGCGCTTATTGCCTTTGTGGCGCTGATTTGGACCTACTCCGGAGCGCTGGAAGTCAGGGTAAACGGAGACAAACTTAAAACCTGTCTGTATATTTTCGCCCTGATGATTCCCATGATATTTTTATTCTACCACAGCTTTTACCATAAGTCATTTTCAGTAGGACTGGGAATGCTCATTGGCGCAAGGTTCTGGAATCTTTTTGATGAGCAGGTGAGCAGGGAGAAGAGGTTATGAATACCGGTGTAAAGCATGTCGCGCTGGTTATCGGTTCCATGCGTATGGGCGGGGCGGAAAAGGCCTCACTTAAGCTGTTGAATGAATTCTGCAAGAGAGGCATCCGTTGCGACCTGGTATTGGTAAGAGAGGAAGGTGAATTTCTGAATGAGCTTCATCCAGATATCAATGTATTCCCTCTGGACAACGGAAGAACCCTTTTCGCCTTACCTTCCCTGCGCAGGTATCTGCGCCGCTTCAGGCCCCAGGTGCTGCTGGCGGTCCAGACGCATGTCCAGTTAATGGCTCTGGCAGCTACCCGTTCTAAAAAGTATACTATACCTGTTATATTAACGGAGCACAGCACTTTCTCGCTGAATCATGATAAGAGGAAGTTCAGGGGCGCGCTGATGCGGCAACTGGCAGGACGTCTGTTCGGAAGGGCCGCTGCGATCACAGCCGTTTCCGCAGGAGTAGCTCAGGATCTGATTGAGGTTTTTCCGAAACTGAAGTCCAGGGTGAGGGTAATCAATAATCCGGTAGTGGATCAGGCTTTGCTGAATGAAGAAAAGTCCGGCACCGGTCTTGAATGGGTCGATGAGAGGAAGTTTCCGCTCGTGCTTTCCGCAGGAAGATTGTCGGAAGAAAAGGATTTCGGGACGCTCATTCTTGCCTTTGCCAGGGTCAGGAGTTCAACCATCGCAAAGCTGGTGATCCTGGGTGAAGGGAAGGAACGAAGCAGACTGGAGAAACTGGCGGCTGATACGGGATTTGGCGACGACATCGTACTCTATGGATATACTAAAAAAGTTACCACCTGGATGAGAAAAGCATCGGTCTTTGTCATGTCTTCCCTGCGTGAAGGTTCACCGGTGGCGCTTGTTGAGGCCATTGCCTGTAACTGCCCTGTTGTCAGTGTCGATTGCCGGAGCGGGCCTGCTGAGATACTCAATAATGGTAAATACGGAAGTCTTGTCGCTCCGGGAAATATCAAGGCACTGGCTCATGCCATCACTGAAGTATTGAACGGAAAAAAGAAAGAGTTCTCAGCCGAAGAGGCGCTTCGGGCTTACCGGGCGGAATTCGTGGCTGACCGGTTCATAGAGCTCATGAATGAAAAGTTGTTCTGACATGACCTCACAAAGAATCATTCGCGTGCTTCTGATTGGCCCGATGCCCCCTCCCAGCGGCGGCGTTTCGGTTCATCTTTCCCGCTTGCTTGGTATTTCCCTTGATCAGGAAGGGCTTGCTCTTTCTGTTCTTGATATCAGGAGAATGCGTTTGCATTCAGGGAAGAGGAGTACGAAAAACATTTTTCTGATCCTGAAGGAATTTTTTCTCTCCGATATGGTTCATTTGCATGTCAGTAAAAACATAAAGTATTTTTTAGCCGTCTTCAGCAAATTATGTGCTAAGAAGCTGGTATACACACATCATAATTCTCGTTTACTCTCAGACAAGTGTACCTGGAAGACCATGAAACTGGCGGACGCGATTATTCTTGTACGCGATCTTCGCAATGCTTTGCCACAGTCGCTTGCCGGGAAAGCAAGTGTCATTCCGGCCTATCTTCCGGCTCTTGAAACTTCCGTTCTGCCTCCCGGATTGGAGGAGCAGTTTAAAGGCACCTTGATTTTTTCTCATTGTTATCAGCAGAGGAATTCACCTTTGATGGTAAACGGTCTTGATCTCTATGGCTTCGACCTGATTTTTGACGCTTTAGACATTCTTCGATCAAAGGGATTGAAAGAACCTCTCACACTCCTGCTCTGCGATCCGAATGATGCGATGTCGCAGGTTTACAGGAACAGGGTAGAGAGCCTGAAGGCAGAGGGGGAGATCAACGTCATTTACCAAACCTCACACCTGGACTTTTCTTCATTATTTTCCAAGGCCGGAATCCTGATAAGGGCAAGCCGTTCCGACGGTGACGCGGTTTCAGTCCGCGAAGCACTGAATGCCGGAATCACCGTCATTGCCAGCGATTGCGTTGAAAGACCTGATGGTATTAGTATTTTCAGGAACGGCGACGCGGATTCGCTGGCCGGGTCATTGATAGCCAATCTGGATAAGCGGATTGCGCGAAAATATCCTCAGAAGGATTTTTCAGCGGAAATTTTCAGAATTTATAATGGTCTCTGTCAGACTGATTCCGGAATCAAAGAACCCGTATCGCTTGATAAAAATTGAAGCGATGTCTTAGGATTATTCATGTCTTTTTTTATCTTTGATAATCTCTTTTTTCAGGTTGACCATGAATTTTCTTCGCTTTATTCATACCGTCCGTAATTTCCAAACGGATCAGATCCGGCAGAAAATGGTTTATAATATTACCAGGAGCAAGGCTGCGGGAAATTTACAACGATTCCGGATTCAGTCAGTCCCTGAAATTTCTTCCATCCATTTTACTGACGGAGTGAAGAGTCCCTCAAGTTATTCAGGAGACAGCTTCACATTCCTGAATATAAAACACGGATTCAGGGATAATCCGCCCTGGAATGAACAAGGTTATGGTTCTCTCTGGAACATTCAACTGAACTCATTTGATTATCTCTTGCAGGATGGAATGAACGCCGGTCAGGGAATAGCCCTGATGAAAAGTTTCATTGACAGTTCACAAAGAAACCGCACGCTCTACGACAGTTATGTTGTATCGCAGAGAATATTCAACTGGATTAAGTTCATTTCACTTCATTCGGTGAGAGACGAAGAGATCCTGAGATTCCTCTACAGTCAGGTGCGTTATCTCTGCGCAAATCCGGAATACCATCTCCGGAATAATCATCTCCTTGAGAACGGATTCGCTTTGTTGAGGGCCGCCGTTTTCTTCAGGGATGAAAAGGTGTTCAAGACTGCCCGTAAGATTTTGAACGGGGAATTGCAGCGGCAGATATTATTTGACGGAGCGCATTTTGAACTGAGTCCGATGTATCATTGTATTCAGTTGCGCCGCCTGCTGGAGAGTATTGATGTGCTCAGGCAACAAAATAAGCCGGAGTACCTGGGATTTCTCTCCTTCCTGGAGGAGAAGGCCGGACTGATGTGCGGGTGGCTGATGAATATCGCTTTTGACAATGGCGACCTGCCCCAGCTGAATGATTCGACAGATGAATCTCATACATGGCATTCGCTTTTCCGTTATGCCGCCAAGCTGGGAATCAAATGCAGGAGCCGCCAACTCAGTGCCAGCGGTTTCAGGAAATTCCGCAACAGGCATTTTGAACTGCTGGTGGATATCAATGGTCTTACGCCGGGTCTCGCGCCCGGTCATGGTCATGCCGACACATTTCATTTTTTACTGCATGTATTCGGGTCGCCTTTTATTGTTGATACAGGGGTTTCAACCTATTCACCCGGACCGGAACGCAGTTATGAGCGTTCAACAAGCGCGCACAATACGGTTATGATCTCCAACAGAGATCAGAGTGAGGTTTACGGAAGTTTCCGTGTTGGCAGGAAGGCCGGCGTTTTTAACATCAGCGAAAATGGAAGCCGTATCTCCGCCTCGCATAATGGTTACAAAACAATTGGCGCGATCCATCACAGAACCTTTGATTTCGGAGACAGGGAGATCATAATCAGTGACCGGATTGAACCGGGAAATCATCTTCCGGCAAGCGCCTTTTTTCATGTTCATAAAAACTGTTCATTGCGACTCAGGGAGGGAAAATTAATCTCTAAGTTTGTTCAGATCGGTTTCGAGGGAGCCGGATCTGTTCAACTCTGCGATACATGGACCGCGCCCGCATTCGGTATCAGATTGCCCGCGAAGAAGATCAGGGTTGATTTTACGGGAGAACTGATTACCCGGATATCCCTCCCCTGAGGAGTCCTTGAAAATTGTCAATGTCATAACCCCGCACTTTACGCCGGAAATAACGGCGGCTGCTCATCGCATAGATGCGATCGTGAGTACTTTATCCGCCGAATATAAGGTCAACGTTTTCACCCTTACTGAAAGAGGAAAAAAGGCGCATGAAAAGGAAATGCAGGTCGCCGATAATGTGACGGTTCATTCCACCAATCTCCCTCTTTATCCCAAATCGCTTTTTTTCATCAGAGCGCTCTACGAATTGTACTATTCAATCGTTCTTTGCCGGAAAGCTGCCGCATCAGCAGCCGACCTGACGCTGATTACCACACCTTACATGTTTCTTCTTCCGGTGGCTACTCTTTTCGGAGCCAAGGGTAAAAAGATAGCCGATGTCCGGGATCTGGTCTGGTGCTACCTGCCGGATAGAAACGGAATACAGTCATTCATCAGAAAGCAATTTCAAAAACTTGCCTGCCGCTTTATCGCCAAATACGATCACGTGACGGTGACTAACCAGGCTGAAATGGATTGGATCCTGACCAATACCGGCCTTGACCATACGCGGATCAGCATTTTGAGCAATGGTATTTCCGCTGAGCGATTCGAAAAACTTACTTCACTTAAATACCATGGCGGTAATTCCCCCTTCGTGATAACCTACGTAGGCAATGTGGGTAACGGACAGGATCTTTATCCTCTCGTCGACTGTGTTAAAAATATGCCCGATGTAAAACTGAATATCATTGGCGATGGTATTGAAATAAAAAAGCTTCATCAGTTGGTCCGAAATCAAGGCATCAGCAATGTGCATCTCCATGGTAAACTCAAATGGAGCAGGGTCTTGCCTTTTTACCAGAGTTCCTCGGTCTTGTTCGCAAGACTTGGAGTCAATTACCGAAGCGCAATTCCTTCCAAATTGTTCGAATATTTGTCCACCGGATTACCTGTCCTCTTTCACGGTTCGGGTGAAGCAAAAAATTTTCTTCTGCAGTTTGACAATACTTATATAGTAGAGGAGGAGGATTCCGCGTCCCTGGGCATGCTGCTCACCGCACTGAGAAACAGAGATACCTTGCGTTCCGGTAAAAACAGACGCCTGATTGAACAATATTTTATTCGTGAGCACATCAACGATTCACTCATACCGGTGATCGATAAATTGCTTGGACAGGCTGCAGCTGCAGAGATCAGCGATGAAAAGCTCAGCCTGGTGCTGCGGGAAGATGTGATTTGATTTTTTTGAATCGAAGGATTTTGATAAACTTGCAGACCCATTCACTCAGGGCATGTCTGATAAATCCTTGACACTCACCCAACCAGTGTCTTTTTCTTCCAAGGTTCAGGATTACCTCCTGCTCACCAAGTTCAGGCTGTCGGCTCTTGTAGTCTTTTCAGCCGCCATGGGTTTTATTATTGCCTCAGGCCCAGGCTTTTCGTGGATGAAATTGGGATTACTGATGTTGGGCGGTTTCATGGTAACCGGTGCATCAAATGGTTTTAATCAGATCATCGAGAAGGATCTTGATAAGTTAATGGAGCGGACCGCGAACCGTCCCTTACCTGCAGGCAGAATGAGTGTCAGCGAGGCTATGCTTGCCTGCATCCTGATGGCCGTCCTGGGAGTAGGGATTTTATGGCTGGCAATCAATCCATTATGTGGAGTATTGAGTTTATTATCCTTATTGATCTATGTGGCCGTTTATACCCCGGCCAAACGCATAACTTCCTTCTCGGTATTTATCGGCGCCATACCGGGTGCTTTTCCACCCTTGCTTGGTTGGATAGCACAAAACGGTTCGGTAGGTCTGGAAGGAATGATCTTGTACGCAAACCAATTTATCTGGCAGTTCCCTCATTTTTGGGCCATAGCCTGGGTGATGCACGACGATTACATGCGCGCCGGATTCAGGATGTTGCCATCACCGGGAGGGAGAGACAGGAAATCGGCATTCCAGACCCTCGTTTACACCATTTGCCTTGTACCCATGGCATTACTTCCTCAATTCTTCGGTTTTACAGGAACGCTGACAACTCTGCTGATGGTCTTGTTTGGAATTTTGTTTACCCTTCAAAGTCTGAATCTTTACAGGCAGGGCGAGATGAAGCAGGCGCAGAAACTCATGTTCGGATCTTTTATTTATCTGCCTCTTGTCCAGATTGTGTGGATGATCGATAAACTATTTTGATGATATATGGAACTGGCGATGCAAGGAAATAAAACAAAGGAGAATTCACAGCAGGCAAAGCGAGGGCTGGTCTTCATGGCGATCATCAGCATTGTGATGCTGTTCGCCGGATTGACTTCGGGTTATATAGTAAGACAGGGAGAAGGAAAATGGGTGGAGTTTGCCTTGCCTCAGACTTTCTGGATCAGTACCCTTATCATTGTATTGAGCAGTATTCCAATGCAACTGGCGCTGAATGCGGTCAGAAAAGATCAGTTGAAAAACACGATGACCGCGCTTATCCTCACCGCCCTGATGGGAATCGCTTTCATGGTGAGCCAGTATATCGCCTGGTCTGAACTCTTTAATCAGGGCATAGCCTTTACCGGAAAAATCAAGGATGTCAAAGCAGACTATACTTATATACCATCAGGTACTGAAACAGCAGAGCAGGCGGGTGAGGCCGGAAATGTTGCCGGTTCATTCTTATATGTAATTACTGGTTTACATGTGCTGCATTTGCTGGCGGGATTACTTGCATTATTTATTGTACTTTCACGCGCAGCAGCCGGGAAATACTCTTCTACTCAATTCAACGGCGTGAAAATGTGTACAATATACTGGCATTTCATGGGAGGCTTATGGCTGTATTTATTTTTCTTTTTACTTTACATCCGGTAAAAAGAACCTGTCACACACAAAAACGTATCAACACAATAGATTTTTAATTCATGGCAAATCAATCAGCTGTAACATCATCTGGCAATAAGGTTTGGGGCGGAGGGAATGCTCCCTTCTCCATGCGTTGGGGAAAACTTTATATGTGGATATTTCTCATATCCGATGCCTTTACCTTCTCCAGCCTGCTGATCGCCTACGGCGCCATGCGTCACCGGTTTCCGGAGATCTGGCCCAGGCCGGGCGATGTGTTCACGCACTTCCCTTTCATTCATGCCCATGTACCCTTGATGTACGTAGGTCTGATGACCTTTATTCTCATCATGTCCTCTGTTACCATGGTACTCGCCGTGGATGCCGGACACAGTATGAAGAGAAAGTCGGTATTGAAATGGCTCGGCTGGACCATCGTTGGCGGATTTTTGTTCCTTGGCTCCCAGGCCTGGGAGTGGTACCACTTTATTAAAGGTTCTCCGGAAGGATCTTATATCCTGGCTGACGGACGCTTTGCCCGCACCGATTATCTTGAACCCGGTGTCCTGAAATTTCATGACAGGACGGTAGTGGAAGGTGCGGAAGCCGAAGCCCTGAAGGCTACAGCCGTTAAGAACATCAAAGGAGCCAACCTGACGGAGAATGAATACGGAAACGTTCCTCTTTTTGGAAACTTCTTCTTCTTCATCACCGGATTTCACGGCTTCCACGTCTTTAGCGGAGTCGTCATCAATATTATTGTCTTTATCCTGGTCTATCAGGGCTTTCTCGACCGGAAAAAAGATTATGAACTGGTTGAGAAGGTAGGTCTGTATTGGCACTTCGTTGACCTCGTCTGGGTATTCGTCTTTACCTTCTTCTATCTCGTTTGATTTAACACCTGTCAAAAAAGCTTAAAACATGTCTGATATCCATCACGAAGTTGTCTCTCACGAAAGCGAAGAGAAAGCACACAGCGCATTAAATACAAAAATGATCTGGAAGGTGTTCTGGATCCTTTTGGGTGTTACCCTTTTTGAAGTAGGCATCTCTTTTACAGCCATACCTCATACCATTCTGATCTGGACCTTCGTGGTGCTTACCATTGTAAAGGCTTATTATATCGTCGGGTATTTCATGCACCTCAAGTTTGAGGTGATTCCATTCCAGTGGAGCGTCCTTCTTCCCTTTGTACTCATTGTGTACCTGATCTTCATCTGTCTGTATGAAGGTACCATGCTGGGACTGATTCCCGGTTAATATTCAGCATGATGAGTAAACCTGCCTGGAAAAAGGTAGTCATTCCGTTTCTGATCATCCTCTTCCCTGTTGCATTCTGGCTTGTCCTGATAACAGGGAAGAATCATTTCAGAACCCTTCCTTACTTTGGCCCTGTTACCATCAGTGCCGGTGGCGACACTTCCTATCATAAGCTGGGTTCATTCTCTCTTGTCAATCAGGAAGGGCGGACGGTAACTGACAAAGACCTTGAAGGTAAGATGATCGTCGCTAATTTTTTCTTCAGCACGTGTAAAACGGTTTGTCCGGACATGACAAGCCAGATGGCCCGTCTTCAGAGCAAGACCGGATCGGATAAGGATGTGCAGCTGCTTTCCATCACGATTGATCCTGAAAATGATTCTGTTCCTGTACTGGCATCCTATGCAAAAGCAGCTGGTGCTGACAATTCAAGGTGGTGGTTCCTTACCGGAGACAAAGATTCAATCTATGAACTCGCGAGAGAAGGATTCCTGGTCTCTGCAGCAAAGGTGGAAGGTGCTGATGACTTTTTTCACAGTCAGGACCTTATACTCCTGGACAAGCAAAGAAGGATAAGGGCGATGGTTGACGGCACTTCACATCTCGAAGTGGATTCGTTGTTCGAAAAGATAAAATTGCTGAGGTTTGAGGAGGAGAGGAAGAACTGATGCGGATTTACTTCTTATAACTCTATATATATACTAAAACGAATGTTTTCTGATAAGAATAAGTTGTATCTCCGGCTGATCTGGATTATTTCCGCTGCCGTCTTCCTGCTTGTGCTGTACCTGGGAAGCGTTCCAAAAGCCGAGTCCATACCTGGATGGGCGAAAAAACTTCCGGCCTTTAATGCCTCACTGAACGCGATCACCACGATCCTGCTGCTGATTTCTTATTATTTCATCAGACGCAAAAAAGTGAACATCCACAAGCGCCTCAACCTCACCGCCTGCATACTTTCCACTGTATTTCTCCTGAGTTATGTCACTTTTCATTCGTTTGGAGTGGAAACAAGGTATCCGGCCGACAATCCGATGCGTCCGTTTTACCTGTTCATTCTGCTCACCCATATCATCCTGGCCACCCTTGTATTACCCCTGGTTTTAATATCTTTGTATCGTGGTTTGACAAATCAGGTACAGGCTCACCGTAAAATTGTCCGTTGGTCTTTCCCTGTATGGATTTATGTTACAATCAGCGGTGTGATTGTTTACCTGATGATATCACCTTACTACAGGTACTGAACTTGAAAAAAGCGATTCTCTTTTTATACACCTTGTTGTTGCTGGCCCTGGGGACATTACCAGCCTCTGCCCAGTGTTCCATGTGCCGCAGGGTAGCGGAGACCAACCACGAGAGCCACAGCAATAAGGTTGGCCGGTCGCTGAATTCAGGTATTTTATACCTCCTGGCAGTTCCATACCTCATTGGTGCCATTGGCGCCTTTTACTGGTGGAAGAACCGTAAGTCTGAGTAAAGGCTGTTTTCAGAATAAAATCTGATTTTTCCGGATTCTTGGATTTTTTATCTTTGGTGATTATGCGCCTCCACAATAAATACGACAAGGAAACCCTTAAAAGAAAGTTGGAACAGGAACCCTTCCGCCGGATCACTCTTTCATTCTATCGCTATGTTCGTCTTTCCTCATTACCCGAACTCAGGGACCGGATCTACCGTGAACTGGATTCTATCGGTGTGCTGGGAAGAATCTATCTGGCCACCGAAGGTATCAATGCGCAGATCTCGGTACCTGAGCCGGCATGGGATAAATTCATGACATGGTTGAACGACTCGGTTCATTTTGCCGGCATTGATCTGAAGATCGCGGTGGAAGATGACGGTAAGTCTTTTTACAAACTCATCGTAAGGAACAGAACCAAAATTGTAGCTGACGGATTGGATGATGACAGCTTTGACGTGACCAATGTGGGACGGCATCTCTCCGCCAGGGAGTTTAACGAGGCAATGGAAGATCCCGACAGCATTGTCGTTGACATGCGCAACCATTATGAAAGTGAAGTGGGACATTTTAAAGGCGCCATCCTGCCGGAGTCCGACACTTTTCGTCAGGAGTTGCCCATGGTACTTGATATCCTTGGTGATAAAAAAGACAAAAAAATCCTTCTTTACTGCACGGGTGGCATCCGCTGCGAGAAAGCAAGCGCTTATTTCCGTCATCATGGATTTGAAGACGTCAACCAGCTTAACGGGGGTATCATACACTATACCCGGCAAGTGAAGGCGGAAACGCTGGAGAATAAATTCATTGGAAAGAATTTCGTCTTCGATAACCGCCTGGGCGAAAGGATCAGCGGAGAGATCATCAGCAAATGTCATCAGTGCGGTGAACTTTCCGACAGACATGTCAATTGCGCCAATGACTCCTGCCATCTTTTATTTATTCAATGCGAAAAGTGCGCGGAGAAAATGAATGGCTGCTGTACACCTTCCTGTATGGAAATTGTTGCCTTGCCGGTCGAAAGCCAACGGAAATACCGTAAGTCAGTGCAGGCAGAATCGGTCAGGAATATTTTTAAAAGTCGATTGAGACCAAATTTAAAGGATATTATCAGCATGAACCGTAACACTTAACCATTTAAACCCTACAACCATGAACAAAAAACTACTTCTCTTCGCTACAGTTTGTTTAATGTTGGTCATGACCGGCGCTTCAAAGGCGCAGGTTTTATTTACGGAAAATTTTTCTTCCGCGACTCTTCCTGCCGGATGGACGAATGACAGTCTGGGCTTGCCTGCCGCCAATTTATGGCTGTTCAATAATCCTTATGCAAGGGTAATTACCGGAGCGGGCTTCGATGCTAATTTCGCTATCTTCGACAGTGATGAACTGCTCACTAATGACAGTATTCTCGAGCTGGCATCACTCACTACTCCATCCATCGACATTTCAACGGTCACTACCACTTTGTACCTTGAATTGGATGAACAGTTCAGGTCGCTGGCACCTCCGACCGGGGAGGCAAAGCGACACATTGAATATTCAACCGATGGCGGACTTAACTGGGTTACCGTAGTTTACGACTCCCTTGATTATGGTTATCCTACCGCTGTGCATTCAACCTACAATCTGTCAGCGGCCATAGGTTCAAGCAGTTTGCTGGTCCGGTTTACATGGACAGGAGACTATGACTGGTGGTGGGCTTTGGATAATGTACAGGTAATTGCTTATGCCAATTGCACCTCGCCACCGGAAGCCGGAGCGGCAAGTTCCACAGATCTTTCAGTATGCCCGAGCGACGACTTCACCTTGTCACTGATTGGAGCGGATATCGGCATTGACCTCACTTACCAGTGGCAAAGTTCACCCGACGGATCAACCTGGTCGGATATCACAGGAGCAACTTCCAGTACCTATTTAACAACACAGGCAAGCGCTACCTACTATCAATGCATTGTTACCTGTACAGGCGTATCTGACACCTCAGTTGCGGTGCAGGTGATTATGAATCCTTCGAATGGATGCTATTGTGAAGCAACCACCATCACCTGTGTTGGCGTGACAGGAAATATTACTAATGTAAGCATTGCAGGAACCGGTTTGAACAACTCTTCTGCCTGCGATGAACTTACAAGTTTCGGATTTTCCATATGGCCTGTCAGCCCTACCACTTCTGCCAACCTCGTCCGGGGTACGGCTTATGACTTCAGCGTAACCACCGATGATAATAATATTGTTTCCATCTGGATCGACTTTGATATGAACGGAGGTTTTGAGCCCGGTGAATGGATACAGGTTTGTACTACTTCAGTGGCCAATGTTGCCAATACCGTTAACTGGCTTATTCCCAATTCAGCTTCCTCAGGAGCCACAAGAATGAGGGTAAGAGCCAGGTTAGTGGGAAACCAGAATGATTCGACAAGCTCCTGCCTTGAATTCTTTTCCGGAGAGTCGGAAGATTATGCCGTCGGCCTTGATTTCAATGTCGGAGTTCAGAAACTTGAGACCGAAGGCGCCAGTATTTATCCAAATCCGGGAACAGGACTTGCCTATATCTTCTTTGAAAATACGGTAGCTACAGCGGAGATTTCAGTATTCGATCATCAGGGCAGACTTATTGATCAGCGTGAAGTACATAATGTCTTTAGTACGAATCTTGATCTGAGTTCTCATCCGGATGGAATTTATTTCATCCGGATCCAGTCTGAGGATCAGTATAGCGCACTGCGATTCATCCTGACAAGATAGAATCAGTGATCATTGGCAAAAGCCTCGCCATACCGGCGGGGCTTTTTTGCTTTCCGGTAATAAATTATTGCTTGCGATTCTCTTTTTTGTATCTTTGCTGAAGTTCTTTTAAATAGTCCGTTTAACGGACCCGCTTATCAAGAAAGGTGGAGGGATTGCGCCCTGTGAAACCTTGGCAACCCTTATCGTAAAGAATCCGCTGAATGACCAGCGTTTCCGCTCGATTATAAAAGAAGGTGCCAACTCGCTCATTCTTCAGGAATGAAAGATAAGTCATAGAGATGTTCGGCCTTTCATGGTATATATAATCTCCCTTGACTTATCAGGGGGGATTTTTTTTTGATAAGCCACAAAGTAAGCCGGCAACTAAGATCAAACTGTATATATGTCACAAGGAAACAAAGTGGAAAGCATAAGAGAGGAATTAGAGAAAAGAATTCTGGTCATTGATGGCGCTATGGGTACCATGATACAGCGTTACAGACTGGAGGAATCTGACTACCGTGGTCAAAGGTTCAAAGACTTTGCACACCCTTTAAAAGGCAACAATGACCTTTTATCTCTCACGCGGCCCGACATTATTGAGAGTATTCACCTGGAATATCTCCGGGCAGGCGCCGACATCATCGAGACGAATACTTTCAATGCCCAGAGAATCTCACTGGCGGATTATTCAATGGAAGATCTCTCCTATGAACTGAATCTTGAATCGGCGAAAATAGCCATACGTGCAAGACAAAAGTTCAGAGAAGAAAATCCGGCCGATGAATACGTTCAGCGCTGGGTCGCGGGTGCCATTGGCCCGACAAACAGAACCCTCTCACTTTCACCCGACGTGAATGACCCTGGTTTCAGGGCAATTACTTTCGATCAGCTTGCCGGAGCCTATGCGGAACAGGTGAGAGGATTACTGGATGGAGGTGTGGATCTGCTGCTCATTGAGACTATTTTTGATACCCTGAATGCGAAAGCAGCCCTCTTTGCGATCGAAACGGTTTTTGGAGATATAAAGAAAAGTGTCCCGGTGATGATCTCGGGTACCATTACGGATGCAAGCGGCAGAACGCTGTCTGGTCAGACTGTCGAAGCTTTTTTAAATTCCGTCTCTCATGTTAACCTGCTGAGCATCGGACTTAACTGCGCACTCGGCGCAAAGGAAATGAGACCCTATATTGAAGAGTTGAGTGAAAAGGCTCCATTCTTCATCAGCGCTTATCCCAATGCCGGATTACCCAATCAATTCGGTGAATATGATGAAAGTCCGCACGACATGGGACATCACATTGAAGACTTTTTGAAAAGCGGATTTCTCAACATTGTCGGAGGCTGCTGTGGTACCACGCCAGAACACATTGCCCACATCGCGGGGATTGCCAGATCGGTAAGCCCGAGAAAGATTCCAAAGACAGAACCTTTTCTTCGGATCAGCGGTCTTGAAGCGCTTACACTACGGCCTGATTCCAATTTTATGAATGTCGGTGAGCGGACCAATGTAACCGGTTCGAAAAAATTTCTCAGACTGATCCGGGAGGAGAATTATGAAGAGGCTTTATCTGTCGCACGCGATCAGGCGGAAGGAGGTGCTCAGGTCATTGATGTGAACATGGATGAAGGAATGCTGGATTCCGAGGTCGCGATGACAAAGTTTCTGAACATGCTGGCTGTTGAGCCGGACATTGCCAGACTGCCTGTCATGATTGACTCTTCAAAGTTTTCCGTCATTGAAGCCGGATTGAAATGCACCCAGGGCAAGTCCATCGTCAATTCCATTTCTCTCAAGGAAGGAGAAGACGAGTTCCTTCGTCAGGCCCGTATTGTAAAAAAATACGGGGCCGCCGTGATCGTCATGGCTTTCGATGAAAGGGGTCAGGCCGATAGTTATGAACGGAGAATAGAGATCTGTGAGCGCGCTTACAGATTGCTCACTGAAAGAGCTGGATTCCCTCCACAAGACATCATCTTCGATCCGAATATATTTCCGGTAGCTACCGGAATGGAAGAACATCGCCGGAATGCCCTTGATTATTTTGAAGCCACCACCTGGATCAAGAAAAATCTGCCGCTGGCAAAAGTCAGCGGAGGCGTCAGTAATGTATCCTTCTCCTTCAGAGGAAATGATACGGTAAGGGAGGCGATTCATTCCGCCTTTCTTTTTCATGGTGTAAAAGCAGGCATGGATATGGGCATCGTAAATCCCGGACAACTGCAGGTATATGATGAGATTCCGGAATTTCTTCTTGGATTGGTAGAAGATGTATTACTTGACAGAAACCCGGATGCGACGGAGAAACTGCTTCAATATGCCGAAACCCTTAAAGGATCTTCCCGGAAGAAAGAAGAGAAAGATGCGGAGTGGAGAAAGTCCCCGGTTGAAGAAAGACTTGCTCACGCTTTGGTGAAAGGCATTACCGATTTCATTGAGGCGGATCTTGAGGAAGCAAGACCTTCTTTTTCTCAAACCCTGCAGATCATTGAAGGTCCTTTGATGAAAGGAATGAATATCGTTGGAGATCTTTTTGGTGCAGGTAAAATGTTCCTTCCTCAGGTTGTCAAAAGCGCCAGGGTTATGAAAAAGGCCGTGGCCTACCTGGAACCCTATCTCAATGCGGAGAAGTTGCAATTGAAAGAGAAAGGTCAGGATCAGAAGCGGCAGAATGCCGGAAAGATCCTCATGGCGACTGTGAAAGGAGATGTGCATGACATCGGAAAAAATATTGTCAGCGTGGTACTGGCCTGCAACAATTATGAGATTGTTGATCTGGGTGTGATGGTGCCAGCAGATAAGATCCTGGCGGCGGCAAAAGCGCATAAGGTAGATGCGATCGGTGTGAGCGGATTGATAACCCCATCATTGGATGAGATGGTGCACCTTGCGAAAGAAATGCAACGGGAGGGGTTCAACATCCCCCTTCTCATTGGTGGTGCCACCACATCAAAAGTCCACACAGCCGTAAAGATCGATCCGCATTATACTCAGCCCGTCATCCATGTGAATGATGCTTCCCGCTGCGTAAGCGTTGTGAGTAGCCTGCTGTCGGAAGAAGGCAGAGCTGATTTTATCAGGAAGAATGAAGCGGAGAACGAAAGAATACGCTCTCAGCATAGCAAGTCAGTCAGTTCGTCCAAGTTCATACCGCTGGAGCTGGCGCAACGGAGAGCCTTCGCTACGGACTGGAAGAATATTCGACTTAGTATTCCTGCAAGGACAGGTAATTTTGTTTTCAGTGATTACCCCCTGGATGAAATAGCAGAATATATTGACTGGACTCCATTTTTTCACAGTTGGGAACTCAAAGGTTCTTATCCCAAAATCCTTGACGATCCGCAACGAGGACAGGAGGCTGCAAAATTGTTTACAGATGCTCAAGCCATGTTGAAGCGCGTCATCAATGAGAAATGGCTGATGGCAAATGCCGTTGTGGGAATCTATCCAGCCCTTTCGTCCGGTGACGATATTGAAGTGTATGAGCCTGCACAGAACGATCACGGACTGAAAAGGATCTGTACCTTCCATTCACTCAGACAGCAGACACAAAAGCCGGAGGGAGAAAGCAACCTTGCCCTGGCGGATTTTATTTTACCGAAGGCATTGCACCTTGCCAATCAATCCAGGGTAGAACTCCACTCTGTGGAAGCCGCGCAGGCAGTCGCAGGCGGGAGTGGAATTTCCGGTTCTTCCGGTCAGGTTCCGGCAGCACAGGTGAACGAAACCGATCACATCGGGGCTTTTGCACTGAGTACCGGCCATGGGATTGAAAAATGGCTGGAAAAATTTGAGCAGGAACACGATGATTATTCTTCCATTATGCTGAAAGCCCTTGCCGACAGGCTTGCAGAGGCCTTCGCTGAATTGCTGCATGAGAAAGTGCGAAAGGAAATCTGGGGATACGAAGCGAATGAAAGTCTCAGTAAGGAACAACTGATCAGAGAGGAGTACAGAGGTATCAGACCTGCACCGGGTTATCCGGCTCAGCCAGACCATACGGAGAAAAAGACCATCTGGGCTTTGTTGGATGTTGAGAAGAACACAGGAATTAAACTTACCGAAAGTCTGGCTATGTATCCAACCGCCGCAGTATGCGGATTATACTTTTCACATCCTGATTCAAGGTACTTTGGTCTTGGAAAGATCCAGAAAGATCAGGTGAATGACTATGCCCAAAGAAAGGGAATGAGTCTAGAAGAAGTTGAGCGGTGGCTCTCGCCGGTTCTTGCTTACTGAACCATTGGATTTACCGGGCGTTCCGTACCCTTGCTCTTAAGCTGATTCAACATTCCCTGTTGCTTAATGTTACGGAACCCGGTTTACACTGAGGCTAATTTCCCTTATTTTGCGTGTACCAGGGATTCATTTCCCTGGATCAATACAGCTTCGCACATGAATTCGATTTCGAAAAAGAAAATCAGTTACAGGATCAGGGAAGAGTTGTTCATGTACCTTGAAGACTTTGGCAGGGTAGACGATATTCCTTTTCGTTACCAGGATCTTCTGAGGTACAATTATACTATCCCATTGCTTGATAAGAAAGGTCGGGATACGCTCTGGGAGACCGTTTTCTATCAGCCCGGTGAAATGGAAGAGCTGAATCAGAAACTGGTTAAAACCTACGCCCTGATGAAGGTCGAAGGGAATATACGCCTTATGGAGCATCTTTATGTTGACAGGATAGACTTTTGTCCGTTTGGGAATTCCAAACCTTTCCGTATAAGGATAAAGAATCAGTTCAACGACAACTATGATTACTATTATGTAAAACTTGCGGATGCATCACGGGTTTATGGTCTCGAATTTGAAGACCTTCTTTCTCCCAACAGGATTAACTATCTGGTGAATGAAGATACGCTAATCGAAGAGCACATCATTGGCATACCGGGTGATCAGTTCGTTAACAATAATCTCAGTGCGGTAGGTGTCAATGAAACCAGGCTTGCCAAAGAGTTTATTAAATTCAATGAGCGCTGCTTCGTACGTTTACTGGGAGATATGCGCTCATACAATTTTGTGATCGACATGACAGCGGATTTTGACGATACCCAGTTCAGGTTTCGCGCCATTGATTTTGATCAGCAGAGTTATGAAGGGAGGAAAGCGTTGTATCTGCCTCAGTATTTCAAGGAAAATAATCCGTATGTTCATCTCTGTGTCAAATTCATTAATAAGGAAACAGCAAAGCAGTATCAGCTCGAAGAACGTTCCCTTATGGCGCGAAGAGTTAAGATCGCTCATTTCCGTATCGCATCCCTGCTCGAGGTGATGATCGGTGATACGGTTTCTTTGCCGGAGAAAACGGAACAGCTGAAGATTGAGCTGGCAGAGCACTATAAAAGAGAATCCTTTCTGAAATGCAGGAATATGGGAGAGATCATGAGACAGAGCCTGAATCTACTGCTGGAGCATCAATCCTGATTTGTCTTTTATGCGGAACTTATATCCGCTTTGATACCGGCAACGTATCCTGAATATGAACAAGAAAAATTTATAGCACGGCAATAAGAAAAAAGATCCTTTTGACTTTCACAAAACTCACCAAAATGGTGATTTTCTATCCGGGATAAACCCATCTGTGGCTTATGTAAAGCTCAAAATCGTGTTCCCATCCTTGGGACGGGTTTATTATTTTTATGGCTGCATATTTATAGGATTCAATTTTTTGACCTAATTTGCGCGGAATTTATCTCTTTATGAACAGGCTTAGCCGGCTCGTCTGTGCATTGCTTTTAGTCTTACCACTTCAGGCAGCTTATTGTCAGAAGGTTTGGACATTGCAGGAATGTATTGACTATGCCCTTAATAATAATATTCAGATCCGGCATTCGGAATTGATCACAGACCTCAATAAGGATCTGAAATCGCAGAGTATTGCCAGCATGTTTCCAAGTCTGAATGGGAATGCAACGCAGAATTATTATTACGGTCGAAGTATCGATCCTTTCACAAATAGCTTCACCACCTCAGAGGTCCGCTCAAACAGTTTTGCTTTGAGCAGCAGCCTTCCCTTGTTCGAAGGATTCCAATTGCAGAACACACTTCGCCAGAGTAATCTGAATTATATGAGTAGCCGCTACGATCTGGAGAAGGTGCGTAATGACGTGGTGCTGAATGTGGTTACTTTTTATCTGCAGGTATTATATAATAAGGAACTTCTGGCTTATACGAAGGATCAGCTTGAGGCCACCAAGATACAACGGGATAAAGTGTCAAGGATGTATGAACTTGGTTCACTGAATAAAGGAAATCTGCTGGACATGGAAGCACAGCTGGCCTCCGATGAGGTCATGCTGGTTCAGGCCCGTTCTGCCTATGACCAGGCTGTACTGAATCTGACACAACTGCTTGAATTGAGTGTGGATACTACATTTACTGTTCAGGAGCCGGTACTTTCGACACCTGTACTTTCAGCTGAACAAATGAATACGAATGCCGTCTATACCGCTGCACTGAACAATCAGCCGGATGTAAAGAGTTATGAATTGCGTGTAAAGAGTGCGGAGAAGGGTCTTGCGATCGCGAGAGGAGCCAGATACCCGCGCTTATTTCTGAGCGGAAGTCTGAGTACGAATTTCAGCACCTCCAGTCAGGATATTACCGGATATGAGTTCTTCCCTCCAAGCCCGGTATTCTCCGGTTTTACCAGTTCCGGGGATAGCGTCTATTCATTTCTCAATAACAGCCGGCCTGTTCTTGAACAAACTCCTTTCCGCGATCAGTTGGATAATAACCTGGGCAAATCTGTAGGTTTTACTTTACAGGTTCCTTTATTCAACGGCTGGGCGACGAAAACAAGCGTATCGAGAGCAAAGATAAGCCTGGAACAAAACAGGCTTAACCTTGATCAGACAAGAAAGAATTTGTTCAAGAGCGTTCAACAAGCCGTTACCGATGCTCTCGCCGCGGGAAAGCGACATGAAGCCGGAGAGAAAAGTCAGAAAGCGCTTACCGAATCCTATAAGTTCAATGAGCAGCGTTACGAGCTCGGACTCATCAGTACCTACGATTACCTGCTGGTTAAAAATAATCTCGCCAAGGCTAATGCCGACCTCTTGCAGGCAAAATTTGATCTTATTTTCAGAACAAAGGTTCTGGATTTCTATCTCGGGAAGCCCCTGACTTTCTGATCACCGGATAAGAAAGAGGTGTTACTGAAGAGAAACTAATATTAAATCTGTAATTAATATTCTCAATTATGGCTAAGAAAAGAAACTGGATGAAGTGGCTCATCATTTCTGTGGTGGTCCTCATCGTGTTTGCAATCATAGGAAAAAAAGCGGGATGGATTAAGAACGAAGAGACAAGGGAAGTGGCGGCGGAGAAGGCGGCCCTTCGCGATATCGTGGAGACTGTCTCCGCCAGCGGAAAAATACAACCAGAAGTCGCTATTAAGATCAGTCCTGATGTCTCAGGCGAGATCGTTGAACTCAGTGTGAAGGAAGGCGACCGCGTCAGCAAGGGACAATTACTCGCACGCATCCTTCCTGACATTTACCAGTCATATCTTGACCGTTCCGTTGCCGCGCTGAATTCCAGCAAGGCCAGCGCGGAAAACGCAAAGTCCAGACTGATTCAGGTTAAATCACAGTTTGAAAAGGCAAGACTGGCCTATGAGAGAAATCAAAAGCTTTTCAATGAAAAACTTATTTCCGCCAGCGAGTGGGAAAATGTGAAATCCGCCTTTGAGGTGGCAAAGGCCGAAGTGGATGCCGGTGAACAAAGCGTGTCGGCGGCGGATTTCGGTGTAAGAAGCGCGGAGGCCACCGTGAAGGAAGCGCAGGATAATCTCAGAAAGACTTCGATATTTTCACCGGTTGATGCCACTATTTCCAAACTAAATGTTGAGAAAGGGGAGAGGGTCGTCGGAACTTCCCAGTTCGCCGGAACCGAAATTATGACACTGGCCAACCTGAATGAAATGGAAGTGAGCGTAGATGTGAACGAGAATGATATTGTCAGAGTAAATATTGGTGATACCGCCAATGTAGAAGTTGATGCTTATCTCGGAAGGAAATTCAAGGGTATTGTTACGGAAGTTGCCAACTCGGCAAGCACCACCGGATTAAGCGTCGATCAGGTCACCAATTTTACTGTGAAGATCAGGATCCTGCGCGAATCCTATGAACAGATGAGAGATCCCGACAGACCAGAAAAGGCAGTCTTCAATCCAGGTATGTCGGCAACTGTTGATATTATGACAAAAGTGGTGAGAGGCTGCCTCTCTGTCCCTATCCAGTCGGTCACCACACGGGATTCAAGTCTTTCCGCCGGTGATCAGGATAAGGATAAAAATAAGAGTAAGGAGTTAGATGATGACGGGTCGGTCAAGCTTGTCGATGACTCGGAAGATAAGAGTTCAGGAGAGCCGAAGCAGTCAGAATGTGTTTTTGTTGTAAGTGATGGAAAAGTGAAACTACAGTTCGTGGAGATCGGAATCCAGGATAATAATTATATAGAAATCAAAAAAGGTTTGAAGGAGGGTGATATGGTTGTGACTGCACCTTACAGTTCAATATCACGAATATTGAAGGATGGTGATAACGTTGAAGTGGTGAAGAAGGATAAATTGTATAGTAAGGATAAATGAGTAAAGCATTAATGTTTTTTCTCTCTATTTGATTTTTAAAACTGTCGGATAAAAAGGGTTTAGTTGACCTGTTAATTCATACTATATTATATGAATACAATATTGTGCATAGAGACAGCCACGCCTGTTTGTTCAGTGGCTCTGGGTCGGGATGGTGTTTTGCTGGGTGTAAAGGAACTCAGTGAAGGATATGTTCATTCGGAAATGCTCCTCCCGTTCATCGCGGGATTGTTGAATGAAACCGGAGTAAAAAAGAAAGACATCAGTGCGATTTCCGTCAGTGCAGGTCCTGGCTCATATACCGGATTGAGAATTGGCGTCAGCTCCGCCAAAGGTCTTTGTTATGCTTTGGATGTTCCTCTCATCTCCATTTCAACTCTTGAAGCGATTGCGTATGGAATGCGTAAGAATCTGATGGATCATAGTATGAAGATTGAAAGAGATTTGCTTTTTTGTCCTATGATCGATGCACGGAGAATGGAAGTTTATACTGCCCTGTATGATTCCGCTTTACAGGAAGTATTACCGGCGCAGGCTTTAGTGGTCAATGATGAATCTTTTTCGGATTACTTTGGTAAACATAAGATCATGTTCGCCGGCGACGGTTCAATGAAGTGTAAGTCTGTACTGGGGAACAAGCTCGGAGCTGATTTTTCAATGGATGTTTCAGCTTCTGCGTCCTCCATGATTGAATTATCATTTGAAAAGTTCCGGAATTCACGCTTTGAAAATCTGGCGCTCTTCGAACCCTTTTATCTCAAGGAGTTCAGGTCTGGAACGCCCTCGGCGGCTGAGTCATGAACCGGAGCGCCTTCAAACGCATTGAGCAATTCAAAAAAATTATTGCAGTCGAACCGGCGGTATAAATCGCCAAAGATCTTATCGATCGTTTTCTTGCTGAGGAACAGTAATCCGGCTATTTCTCTTGAAGTTTTGCCGGAACGCCTGAGCTGGATAACTTTCTTTTCTCTTTCCCCAAGCTGACCGGTTATGGTTTTTTTTCGTGAGTGAAGGACTCTGTTCCTGCTGCAGTAATGATAAAGCGCTTCGCTGATAATTTCATTGAAATGTATTTCCTTTTGTGAAACACCTGTAATTGCCTGGATAATATCTTCCCATTCCATTTTATCACTCACTACCGCCGACACACCCAGGTTCAGCGCCTTTATTACTGCTTCTTCTCCGGGTTCATTTCCACCCCACCATAAAATCATTCTCTCTCCTGTCTTTGATCCTGTCAGGTGTAAATGGGAATTTAAATTGTCAATATTCATGCAATACTGAATACGTATGACCGGTTGGGCGCTGAACCTGGCATTTTTATGTTCCGGATCAATTTCTGTAAACAACAATGAATTCTTAATATCAGTTTGGATCTTTTCCTTAAGCCACTTACTGAATAGCTTGTTGAATCCTTGTAATTGAATATTGAACTCTTGCATAGGCTTTTTTTTGCTAAGTAAATTCCATAAGAACGACCGGACATCCAATTTTTGCTGTTTAATGCAATGCCTTTTAACATTGAACCGGCAAAAATTGTGAATAACCGCTTGTTCAGTCCCGAGACAGACTGAAAGGGTATTTATCCCAATCCGATTTAGTACTTCTTCCATTGACAATGGGACGTGGCGGCGATACTTTTGACCCGTCATTCAAAAGGGTTCAATGATTCATATACTTCTGGGGTTATTTTTAAGATGGAGAAAGTACAGGTTCCGGCAGAACCCCTGAGTATACATCTCGTGATACTTCATTAAAAAATTCTAACAGCTAAAACCAACAAAATGAAAAAACTAAAATACATTATTGCCACTTTACTCATATTGATATTCATTACCGGTCCAGCGATTCAGTCAGCTTCTGCCAAAGATATTATCATCGGAATCAAAATTGAAATAGTGTTCGGCAGAAAAAGCAAGGATTGTAAGGGCTGGGGAATATGTTACTTTACGATCGAGGTGGAAGAGCTGAGTCTATCGAGAATGGGCTACATTCCAGACTCAGACGAAATTCAGCTTGCTATTTCAAAGGAAACCTTTGCGGCAAATAAGGATCAGTTTGAGGGTGAGTCATTCAGACTGGAAGAGGATGTTGATCTGCCTGACGAGGTGATTGAAAAACTGGAGATTGGACGAAGCGTCACCCTGCCGGCCGGAGAGTATAGAGGTGAATGGCTGGAGGATTATTTTGTCATACGGTTTCCGGCTAAGTAAGATGAGCCGGGCTGAATCCGGCAGGTTGAAAATTTCTTCGGACACCGCGTTCAGGGGAGATAAGCATGATGATGCAGCTCCCATGGACCGAAGAATTCCAGCATCTTGCTTCGAAGACTTTCAATCTCCGGTTCAGCCCGGGTTCTCAACAATTGGCAGAAGCTCTTTTAAACTGAGGGTAACTTCAAACGAAATTCGCATATATTAGAAAAAGATTTGCATGCTATTTCAATGACTGATCAATCCGGAATAATAGTTATATATTCGACACAAAACTGACTGAAATAATTGACTTCACATAATTTCAACTAAATTTTTAAGCACAATCATGTATCGAATCACAAAACTTTCCCTGTTCATTCTCCTGCTCCAATCATGTGTATCCTGCACACCTGTTTTGAAGTTGTATTACGGGACGCATAATCCAAGGCTTGAGTCAGACAAAAAAATTTCGAGTTATGCTGAGAAGCTTGACCTCCCCGAAATCCTGCAACTTGTTCCGAAAGATTCAATCGCTTATTTTAAAATCCTGGGGCAGCTGGAAGGCCTTCCCCATTTACAGTTGTATGATGTGAGAGGAACAGCGATGACGTTTCTTAAACCCGCGCACTGTAATGCACCTAATGATTCAATCAGCGGAATACTTTGTACCGCGGATTTGTTTCAGGCTGACTCGGTATTACAGCTCCAGGATCTCATGAGCATGCTGAGACCACTCAATGAAAAGGATTCGGCAAGGTTTCACGCCGCACTGAGCAAACCGGTTCAATTTACTTCTATCAGCTATTGGGCAAAGTTTATTGGTCATCTCAATAAGAAAGATGTGAAAAGTTGGGTTGAGAATTCCTCTTCACAGAAAAACTGTCACGTCAATGCTTTTATGGTCAACATGGATTTAAGAGAAGAGTTTATGTCAAAAGATTACTTTGCAAATTTTTGAGCTGAAATTTAATTTCAACTGATCTGTCTGGCTGAAGTGTTTTATCAATTGCTATTCCAATTCCAATACCAGGTCATCCGGTTCAACCATAGCAGTCTCATTCAGTACAACTTTCTTGATGCTTATTTCTCTGGTTGCCGTGACTGTTGTTTCCATTTTCATGGCTTCAATGGTGAAAAGGGGTGCATTTCTGCTGAGCTTATCTCCCGGTTTTACGAATATCTTACTTAGTCTACCCTGTAAAGGTGTACCAATATGTTTGTCACCGGATGCTTTTGGATTGACGGATTTTCGAACGATGGCATTCCGGTCTTTGATCTCAATGACTCGTGTTTGTCCGTTCAGACGGAAGAACACGGAACGGTTTCCGGATTCATCCGCATGGTCGCTGACAAAAAGCAAACGTATCAAAAGCGTTTTACCAGTCCCGATATTCACAAGAATTTCTTCGTTTGATTTCATCCCATAGAAAAAGGAGGGACTTGGAAGCATATGCACTTCCCCGAATTGTTGTTTGAAGGTGTAGTATTCTTCAAATACTTTTGGATAAAATTTCCAACTTAGAAAATCAAGGAAACTAAGGTAACGGTCAAATTTTTTCTGGAACAATTCAAATTCAGTGTCAAAATCTACAGGTTTCAGGTGAGCATTGGGAAGATCTGTATACGGTTTCTCATCTTTGAGAATGATCTTTTGCAGTTCCGCCGGCCAGCCTCCGTAGGGTTGTCCCAGGTCGCCCCTGAACATGCTTTTAACACTTTCAGGGAATGACAGTGTGTCGCCTTTTGTAAGTATATCTTCCTTTGTAAGTTTTCCATTGACCATGAACATGGCCAGGTCACCTACCACTTTTGAAGATGGAGTCACTTTTACAATGTCACCGAAAAGTTCATTGACGTCTTCATAACTCTTTTTTATGTCATCCATTCTGTCTGCAAGACCCATGGATATCGCCTGAGGCTTAAGGTTGCTGTACTGTCCTCCCGGGATTTCGTGATTATAAACTTCCGCGGTACCGGCCAGCAGTCCTGACTCAAAAGGATAATAGATCTCCCGCACGGTTTCCCAGTAATTTGAAAAGTCATTCAGCGAACGTATATTAAAATCGAGCTCGTGTGGTGTATTTCTCAGTGCTTCAGCCAATACATTAAAATTTGGTTGCGAGGTGAGTCCGGAAAGCGAAGCAAGAGCGACATCTACCACATCTACCCCCGCTTCGATGGCCTTCAGATAGCTTGCATTTTGTATGGAAGATGTGTCATGGGTATGGAGGTGTATGGGTATTTGAACGGATTTTTTTAATTCGGAGATCAGTATTTCAGCAGCATAAGGTTTTAACAGGCCCGCCATGTCTTTTATACCGAGAATATGCGATCCCTCATCCTCAAGTTTTTTTGCCAAGTCAACATAGTATTGCAAAGAATACTTTTTCCTTTTCGGGTCCATAATATCACCGGTATAGCACAGGCAGGCTTCGGCAAGTCCTCCCGTTCTCTCCCTCACCGCACGAATACTCACCTTCATACTGTCAATCCAGTTGAGCGAATCAAAAATCCTGAAAATATCTACACCATTCTCCCAGCTCTTTTCGATGAATTTCTCCACCAGATTATCCGGATAGGATGTATATCCAACTGCATTGGATCCACGGATGAGCATTTGCAACAGGATATTAGGGATCGCCGATCGTAAAGCCTGTAACCTCTGCCAGGGACATTCATGTAAAAATCGTAAGGCTACATCGAAAGTAGCACCTCCCCATACTTCCATTGAGAAAGTCTGAGGATGATGGTATGCGTAGCTTTCGGCCACACGAAGCATATCAACAGTACGTATTCGTGTAGCAAGCAGACTCTGATGAGCATCCCGGAAAGTTGTGTCGGTGATGGCGGTAGTCTTTCTTGCTTTCAGCCATGCGCTGAATTTTTCCGGCCCCATGTCATCCAGTAATTGTTTGGTGCCGGCGGTGATCTTTTTTGTTTTGTCGTATGCGGGTACCTGCGGCGACTGAAAAACCCTTGACGGGTCGACTTTGCTGATATCAGGGTTGCCGTTCACCACAACGTCCGCGAGATAGCGAAGGAGCTTGGTTCCCCGGTCTTGTCTTGTTTTGGTTTGAAAAAGTGAGGGATACTTTTCTATGAATTTAACGGTCGCCTTACCGTTTTCAAATTCAGGATGCTGTATCACATTTTCAAGAAAGAGAATATTGGTTCTTACTCCCCTTATCCTGAATTCCATCAAAGCCCTGTGCATTCTCTGACAGGCTCCTTTCAGCGTCCTGCCCTTGGCCGTGATCTTAACAAGCATTGAATCAAAAAAGGGAGATACCTTCACTCCCTGATAAGAACTTCCTTCGTCAAGCCTTATTCCATACCCGCCCGCATGACGGTAGGCGATGATGGTCCCATAATCCGGTTTGAAATCGTTTTGAGGATCTTCAGTGGTGATGCGGCATTGGATCGCGAAGCCATTGCATGTTAATTCTTCCTGTGAGGGAATGTTTATCCTTGAAGAATACAGACTCATGCCGTCTGCAATCAGGATCTGACTTCGAACCAGATCTATCCCGGTTATTTCTTCCGTTACGGTATGTTCCACCTGTATTCGCGGATTGACTTCTATGAAATAAATATTTTCTTCCTCGTCTACCAAAAATTCGACCGTGCCGGCATTATTATAAGCGACATGCTTTGCGATACTCAGCGCATAGCTGTAAAGTTTATCTTTGGTTTCCTGCTTCAGGCTCGGGGCAGGAGCTACTTCGACTACTTTCTGAAATCTTCGCTGAACGCTGCAATCACGTTCAAACAGGTGAACGATGTTTCCATGTTTATCTCCCAGAATCTGGACTTCAATGTGTTTTGGATCGTCAATGAATTTTTCTATGAAGATCGTGTCATCTCCGAAAGCGTTACCCGCTTCCCGCTTTGCTTCAAGGAATGCCTTTTCCAGATCTTCCTCCTTCCGGATGACCCTCATTCCTCTGCCTCCACCACCGGCACTCGCCTTGAAGATGACGGGGAAACCGATTCTGCGCGCTTCCTTTAATGCAGTCGGTGCATTGTCAAGCCTGACTCTGTTGTCTTCTATAACGGGAACATTACAGGCCCGTGCCACCTCCTTCGAACGAACCTTATCACCTAACTGCTCCATAACCTCCGGTGAAGGGCCGACAAAAATGATGTTCTCCTCAATGCATCTTCTTACAAAGTTGACATTTTCAGAAAGGAAACCGTAGCCCGGATGGATAGCCTGCACTTTATTGACTTTTGCAATCCGGATGATCTCCTCAATGTCAAGGTATGGCTTTAGGGGCTCATTTTCCGGACCGATCTGGTACGCTTCATCTGCTTTGAAGCGGTGAAGTGAATACCGGTCCTCGTAGGTGAACACAGCCACAGTACGGATACCCAGTTCAGAAGCAGCACGAAGTACACGGATCGCTATCTCTCCACGATTGGCAACAAGTAGTTTCTCAATTTTTTCCATGAAATATCAGTTCGATGTCGTTGACCCTCGTTATCAAAGGAAATTAATTCTTCTCAGGGATAAGAATCCTGTGTAAAAATCTTTTAACACAAATTTGTGGGTTTCAACACGATGAGATTACCCTTTCCTGATCTGGAGAAAGACCTTTTTCAGCGGCTGATTTTCCTGATTAGAAAAGAAAGGACGATCATGATCAGGCCCGTGGTGAAGAATATAAGTTGAAGAACACTCGTTGTCCTGATCATGGCTACCTGAACCAGGATCCATACCATGAGCAGAATTCCCTGCAGACGAAGCATAGCGGGAAACAACACCGGTTTGATAAAGAGCATCAGCATAATAAAGATGCTGAACAAACCATTTACCGTAAAAAGGATAATCCCCGGAACGAAATAATCCCTGAAAGGACTATTCACAAGAAGATCAGTTGATAAGCCGAGAATGCTGCCATCGGGTTTGCTCATGAGCGACCATCCCCCAAACAAGGCTCCGGTTCCGTTGAACAGCAGAAGCAGTCCGCTGAAGATATCCATTAATCGGCGCATGTGATCTGTAAATGACAGGCTGCAATTAACGGTTAAAGATCAGAAAAAAGAACTGGTAGACAAGAAAGCCAAGAATCCCCGGAATGATGCTTAGCCTGCGTTCCAGACCATAAACGGTTTGCACGGCGACGGAGAAATAGATGATGAACAAGACCAGATAGGCAGTCATCTGGATCCACAACAATGTACGCCATACTGTTGGTGCGTTCAACGCGGCTTCATACTCCCTTTGATCAATGATATGGACTGCACCGAGAAAACTGCTGATCAGGTCATGTAGTCCGGTTGCCCATGACGCGATACTCAGACCAAATCCAAACAGGCAATACAATTCTTCAAATGATCCCCTGTTTGACTTTAACCTGCATATCAGGTGTACGCATGCCGCGGCAAGTGTCCAGCCGAGGAACATGCTGGGTGCGCAGAAAAACACATTGTACCTGTAGTACAGTTCTGGTTCTATATTCAGCCAGGGTTTGAAAGGAAGTCCACCGCCGAATACCAGAAATACGTAAACAAAAGTATATACTATAGCCGTTATACTTACAGCGTAAAGTGAAAATCGCAGCTTTCTTTTTTCGGAAAGGAGATCACTGAAGGTTTTCCCGGGCCTGAACAGGACACCTGCATAGTATTGAGGGAATTTTGCTTTCAATGTATTCTGAGTTGCTCCAGGGCGGTTGAGACACTTTCCACGGGAATTTTGCAGGTCTTGTTTTCGCAAACATAGATCAGCGTGGTTTCATGGTTCGTGCGGTGTTGCAAAAGTGGCATAGTGGATTCTACGGCGGAACCGGCATATAAAACATTGGGGAGGTAATGCGTCTGGAGTTCTTTTCTTTTTAAATTCGAATGTGGACCACTGATCACGATCTCATGAAATGGTTTGCTGATATACAGATAGAGCGATGCCCAGTTAGAGTAGGATGGACCATACCTGACCATTTCCGGACTCAGGTGGTGTAGCATCGTACGGGCGGTTTCGGAATATTTCTCCTCTTCAAGGTAAATGCCCAGCAGGAATAAAACCTTTGCCATTTCTGAATTGGAAGAAGCGGTTACGTTATCCTGGATTTCTTTTTTGCGGGCGATGAGTGGAGCATCCAGCGATGAAGTGAACCAGAAATACCCCGTTTCATCGTCATAAAAATGTTTGAACACATAGTTCGTCAGCGAAGCCGCTTCACGAATGTAATTTTCATTAAAAGTGCATTCGTATAGTGAGATCAGTGCGTGAATGAGAAAAGCATAATCATCAAGGTAACCGTTTATACGGGCTTTGCCGTCTTTATAAGTATGATATAAGCCGCCATCACTTCTTTTCATGCGGGAAAGGATGAACTGGATATTTTTTTCAGCTTTCTCAAGAAAAACATCTTCAGCGAAAGCCTGGTATGCGTCGCACAGTCCGTTGATCATCATGGCATTCCAGGAAACCAGCACCTTGTCATCTGTCCCGGGACGGATCCTCCGGGATCTTTTTTCAAGAAGAAGCTTTTTTGATGCGCTTACCAGTAATGCCAGCTGTTCCTGATCGATGGAATGTTTTTTACATAGCTCCTCATCGGAATATTTACGAAGCAGAATGTACTTGTCTTTTTCCCAATAGCCGTGGTGGTTGACGGAATAATAATCGAGAAGAATTCCTGTTGAATTCTTTTCTCTAAAACTTCCGAAGAGACTTTCCAGTTCATTTTTTCTCCAGACATAGAATTTCCCTTCCTCTCCTTCTGAGTCAGCATCGAGAGCGGAATAGAAGCCTCCTTCGGGCGATGTCATTTCCCTTGAAATAAAATTGAGCGTTTCGAAGACAACTTCTTTGTAAAGTTTAACTCCGCTTTGCTGCCATGCCTTTGAATAGAGGCTGATCAATTGTGCATTATCATAAAGCATCTTTTCAAAATGCGGAACTTTCCAAAGTGAATCTACCGAGTATCTCGAAAAACCTCCCCCGGCCTGGTCGTAGATACCACCATATGCCATTTTTCGCAAAGTGAGATGTACATGATCCATCAGTTCCTTGTCCTTCGTCAGTGTGGCATAGTGCAAAAGAAATTCATAGTTGTTCGGGAGTGGGAATTTAGGAGCCCGGTTGGGTCCGCCTTCCCTTTTATCAAGCGTGGATTTCCATTCATCCACCATTTTATCCGGTAAAAGCATGCTGAAATCCGGAGAGGTATCATTAAATCTGACAAGTTCCGACTGTTGGATTCCTTTCGTGAGTTCTTCCGCGTACTGTTCAGCTTTTTCGGGATTTTTGCTGTACAGATCATGCAATTGTTTCAGCACCTGCATCCAGTTTGATCTTGGAAAATAAGTTCCACCATAGATTGGTCGCCCGTCCGGGAGAGTAAAGCAATTCAATGGCCAGCCTCCGCTGCCGGTCATCAACTGAACGGCCGTCATATAAATCTGATCAACATCCGGTCGTTCCTCCCGGTCCACCTTTATACACACAAAATGTTCGTTCATCAGAGCGGCTGTACTATCGTCCTCGAAACTTTCATGTTCCATCACATGACACCAGTGGCAGGAAGAATAACCTATGGATATAAGAACCAGTTTGTTTTCCTTTTTCGCCTTTGCCCAGGCCTCATCCGACCAGGGATACCAGCGGACGGGATTGTAAGCGTGTTGAAGCAGGTAGGGACTGCTTTCATGAATCAAGTGATTGGGTTCTTTCATTGTATTTTTGTGATTGCCAGTGCATGAGATCAGGGTCATGAGTAGTAGCTGGATTCCGGTCCTCATGCCCTAAAGGTAATGCAGCCATGCTTAGCCTGCCTTGTTGGTGCCAACCCTCCTGAACGGCCATTTGCCGTTTTCCGGTTTTAGATAAAACCTCGTTTTTTCTTCGTTTTTTATGTATTAAAGCTAAATATCCATTAAAAAGCCTTTGTTTTTGACAAAAGGATAATTATCTTTGCATCCCTTAAAATTAAGGAAGAATAAGAGAAACCCTAATTTCAATTAAAATGTACGCGATTGTAAATATAGCCGGCCAGCAGTTCAAGGTTCAGAAAGACCAGAGCATCATCGTTAACCGTCTTCCCGGTGAAGATGGAAAGAAGCTGGAGTTCAATGACGTAGTTCTGGTTGATGACAATGGTAAGGTGAAAGTAGGCGCTCCGATTATCAAAGGAGCAAGTGTGACTGCGAAAATTGTAAATCATCTCCGTGGCGATAAAGTGATTATCTTTAAAAAGAAACGTCGCAAAGGCTTTCAGAAACAAAGTGGTCACCGTCAGAATCTGACGAAAATTGTAATAGACGGGATCAAGGCCTGATCCATTTTGATTTCAAAACATTAAAAACAGAATACGATGGCACACAAAAAAGGTGTTGGTAGTTCAAGAAACGGTCGCGAGTCGCACAGTAAAAGGCTCGGAATTAAAATATTTGGCGGACAACATGCCGTTGCCGGTAATATCATTGTACGTCAGCGTGGTACGAAGCATTTTCCGGGTAATAATGTAGGCATCGGAAAGGACCATACGCTCTATGCCCTGGTTGATGGTAAAGTTGAGTTTCGCAAGAAACTGAATTCAAAGAGTTATGTTTATGTTAATCCTGTACAGGCTGAAGCATAAGACATTTATCGTATACAAGAAAGAGGCAGTGAGATTTTTTCACTGCCTCTTTTTTATGATCTGATATGAAATCAAAATCAATACTCAAGGGGCCGGTTTAATTTTGTCTTTATTGAATAAACCCATACGCCTCACGTTACAAACGGAAATATTTACCAGGTCTCTTTCAAATCGTTCAATCCAGTTATGTCAAAGTTCTTGTTCATCTTATTAATTCCATTCTTCATATTCGCGATTCCGGTTGATTCAAATGCGCAACTACCAGTTCAGGTTATCAGGGGTACTGTTACGGATAAGGTTAGCCAGGAGAAACTTACAGGTGCAGCCGTATTATTACTGGATTCTGTCAGCACCAATGGCGCTGTCTGTGATCTTGATGGCAAGTTCCGGCTTGAGAATGTTCCGCTGGGAAGAAGATTTCTGAGGGTGACTTTTGTTGGGTATAAGGAAGCGACAATACCGGTCATACTGACATCAGGCAAGGAAGTGGTTCTTGAAATTGAACTCGAACAATCGGTTGTACAGGGAAGGGAGGTCACTATTGTTGCAGAACGCCAGAAAGATCGCGCGAATAATGAAATGTCAACTGTCAGCGCCCGCTCCTTTACAGTTGAAGAAACTTCACGGTATGCGGGCAGCCTGAATGATCCTTCCAGAATGGCTGCCAATTATGCCGGCGTGAGCGGGGCCAATGATGCGCGAAACGACATCATCATCCGGGGAAATTCGCCGCTCGGCCTCTTATGGAGACTTAACGGAATGGAGATTCCTAATCCGAATCACTTCGGATCCATTGGAACCACAGGAGGGCCAATAAGCATTCTCAATAATAACCTGTTGGATAAGTCTGATTTCATGACCTCTGCTTTTCCTGCTGAATACGGTAACGCGCTTGCCGGAGTATTCGATCTTCAGATGCGTACCGGCAATAATGAGAAGAGAGAGTACCTGGCGCAGCTTGGTTTCAATGGTTTTGAGTTCGGCGCGGAAGGTCCAATCGGACAAAAGGGCGGAGCGTCCTATCTTGTGAACTACCGTTACTCAACGCTCGGAGTATTCAAAGCGGTTGGTATCGATTTCGGCGCAGGAGCCGCTGTGCCTGCATATCAGGACTTGTCCTTTAATATTAATTTTCCCAATTCAAGGGCAGGCAGGTTCACCATCTATGGAATTGGCGGGATCAGTGATGTAGATGTGCTGGATAAAGACAGAGATACGACTGCCACTGATCTGTATACCGACGATGAACGTCAAAACGGGTACTTTGGAAATAACATGGGAGTAATCGGTCTGCAGCACACTTACTTTTTCAACTCCACCACCTATTCTAAACTAAGTCTGTCGGCAAGCACTTCGGGAGAAGATTATAAGGTGGATTCCATCAGTGAAACGGATAATACCCCCTTTCCTGTTTACCGGAACAATTCTAACCAGCAGAGATATTCCGTCAACTACAGCTGGAACAAGAAATTCAGTTCCAGGGATTATCTTAAGGCCGGAATTATTCTTGATCGCTATCAGTATGCGTATCGCGACAGTTCTTTCGAACACGATCACTGGCAGAAGTATACCGACTTTGAGGATGGCAGTTTCTTACTCCAGGCATATACCCAGTTGCAGCATAAATTCAGCGATCAGCTTAGTCTTAATGCCGGTCTTCATTATCAGCAATTTATGCTCAACAATACCTACGCTATTGAACCCCGTATGGGTTTGCGTTGGGAGATGAAAGAGGGACAATCCCTCAGCGCCGGAGCGGGCTTTCACAGCCAGTTGCAACCTATGTATATTTATCTTCAGAAAACTTACCTGGAGAACGGAAGCTACACCGAAACCAACCGTGACCTTGGGCTTAATAAGAGTATTCACTATGTTCTTGCCTTTGATAAATCTCTTGGAAAGAATATGAGAGTGAAGGCGGAGACATACTTTCAGGACCTGAAAAATATACCCATTGAGATGCGGCCGACCTGGTATTCGATTCTTAATGAAGGTGCTGATTTTGGAATTGGCGGTGTTGACAGTCTTTTCAATGGAGGGACAGGAAAGAATTATGGAGTTGAACTCACTCTTGAGAAATTTTACAGTCAGGGATATTATTTCCTGATCACGGGTTCCTTATTCGAATCTAAGTACCGTGGAAGTGACGGGGTAGAGAGGAACACGGCATTCAATGGTAATTTTACCCTGAATGCGCTGGCAGGTAAGGAGTGGACCATAAGGGGAAAGAATGTGATCGGATTCAACTTCAGGACCACCTATGCGGGTGGGAAAAGGTATATACCTATTGATATGATTGAATCCGGGAGACTGGGCGAGACCAGGTTCGATTACTCAAGAGCCTACGAAGCAAGGAGAAAGGACTATTTCAGAACGGACATTAAGATAAGCTACCGGCTGAACAGGAAACGAGCTACCCACGAGCTGTCGCTTGATATCGACAATGTTTTTAATACACAGAATATATGGCAGGAGATTTATGATCCGAAAACCGGCAAGGTGAAAACGGAATATCAGCTCGGACTTTTCCCTGTTCCCCTGTATCGACTTACATTTTGAGCTTTGGATTTGATGCGGGTTCTACCTACATCACTGAAGATATTTGGTTAAATTATCCTAAACTTTGTTAAGGCCATCCTAAATGTGATGTTCTCAGGACTCCTTCAGTAAAATATTCCGGTTGATCCTTCGATATTTGCATATACAGTTTATGTTTCACATGCAAATAATAATCACATGAAAAAGATCCAAGCCATTCTGGCATTTGTTTTGTGTTCATTCGCATTCACAAAACATGCAAGCGCAGGGAGCGCTTTACTCTCGGAAGTTCGAACATCCCAGCCTTATCATTCAATCATGATGCAAGGCGATGCTGAACTTGTATTGGTTCCAACCGCAAAATTTGAGATCACTCTTGAAGGAACCAACGATCAGCTGATGAATATGACAACGCTTCTGAAGAATGATACCCTGTTTATTATTCAGACCAACAACAAAGACAGGAAAGGGAAGAAAACCAGGATAGAAGTTGGTGTGAAGGAACTTGCCTCACTTTATGTTAAAGGCAATACGAAAGTAAGCGCCAGCGGATACATTGATACCGATATGCTGAAAATACGCGCCGAAGAAGGTGCCGCAGTAAATCTTGATGTACGCGCGCTTAAATCCAGGTCCGCTACAATTGGAATGAATCACCTTCACTAAGAGGTCTGATATAGTACCGGGAAAAGAGATCCGACGGGGAAATTTTGTTTTGGTTAAACATCGTAAAATCCGGAGGACAAATACCTGCACAAACATTGTGTGGGTATTTTTTTATCAAACAAGTAATTCCGAATTCGATCAGTCAGGTGCCATCGATCATTGAACTTATCCGCAAAATACCTGTTGCCCTCAATACCTTTCTGGTTCAATGCCGCATTGGTTTTAGAAAACAAAGCGGGATAAAATTCTCCGCGAGTTCTCATACACTTCTTTCATCAACCCTGTTATCAGAGATTGATATCCTTTCAGAAGCTGATAGTATTTTCCTCAACTAAGCGCCACTCTTAGAAAATCAAGAAAAGGCTTTATGAGCTTTGCTTTCTGTGCAAGGTCTTTGTGCAAGGCTTTTGAACAAATCAACTTATCACTCAGTTTTGCCCAAACAATGTAACTGGTATGCCGTAACAATTCAATATCCGGATGATTCTTGTCATAACCTTTGGGTGTTGTCTTTAATTTATATTCCGCCGATAGTCCCCCGAATTGTTTTTTAAATACGTCGTTTCCAAGTATTTTTTTTAAGACTTTGCCATTATAATCTATTTCCTGTCTTATCTTTTTCAGTTCTTCAGCAGGAGGCATCCACATACCTCCGGCTATAAATGAATTTCCAGGCTCAATATGCAGGTAATAAACCGGTTCCACTTTCTGCTTTCCATTTGGGTTGATGCTGGCGCCTAAATTTGTTTTATACGGACTTTTATCCTTGGAAAATCGAACATCTTTATAGATTCTGAAAAGACATTTTGCCGGATCCAGACCGGCAATGGCCTTATCAAATTTTGCAATCGAGCCGATAAATTCAGCGACAGTCATTTCCATATTTGCTTTGGCAGAGAGATAGTCATTCTTGTGCTTGTCAAACCAATCTTTATTATTGTTCTTTTTAAGGCTCGACAGAAATTTTAGCGTGGCAGGTGAGATCATGAGATTGTCTTGTAATCATTTATAGAATAACAATATATTAATTTTTCCTGTTTTATGTATCCATTCCGCGACATACTATCTTTAGGGCAGGATAAAGAAGCGACTGCAGGGAATGACACTGGCAGGCGCCACTAATCTTATAGCACTAATGACTGATGTACTCTTGCCAGAGGCCTTTTTCCTTTTCAAAGAGTGGTATCTTGTCTTAATCCTCTCGGCTTTGTCTAACACAATAATTCCTGAGCTCTAACGCAAGATGCACTTTAAGGGCTCATTATACAGAAATCTAATTTTAAAAACAGATGCAATATCCATTTATTACCTATTCGATCCCGGAAGTAAGTCAGGAGGAAATGCTGTTAAAGAGCAGAGATTTTCTGGAATGGGCTGGAAAGCGAAGAAGCGTCCGCGATTTTTCGGAAAGGGAAGTCCCTCTGGAGGTCATACGGAACTTTATCATGACGGCTTCATCAGCCCCTTCAGGCGCCAATAAACAACCCTGGTCGTTTTGCATCGTTGGTGATCCTTCCCTCAAACGCAGAATCAGGATGGCGGCCGAAGAGGAAGAATATAAAAGTTATCACGGACGGATGACTGATCAGTGGCTTGAAGACCTGAGACCAATGGGTACTACCTGGGAAAAGCCATTTCTTGAAAAGGCTCCCTGGCTAATTGTTGTATTCAAAAAGGTTTTTGATATCAGGGAAAATGAAAAATATCCTAACTACTATGTACAGGAATCGACCGGTATTGCCTGCGGATTTTTACTTATGGCACTGTATAATTCAGGTCTTGCGGCGCTGACACATACTCCCGGGCAGATGAATTTTCTGAAAGATATTCTGAACCGGCCTGAAAATGAGAAGGCCTTCCTGCTTATTCCCGTCGGATATGTTGCCGGATCGGCACAGGTCCCTGCTATTAGCAGGAAAAAGGAGGAAGAAGTACTCTCTACCTACCTGTGACGGATTGAATTGCCTTGCCTTCGGTATTAAAACCGCTACCTTGTTTTCAGTATCACAAATACGAAGGTAAAAGCGTATTTTTACATTTCATTTAGAACCTATGCTTCAATTAAGTGTGATCAGGGAGAATCCCGGGGAAATTATAAGGCGTCTTGCCATCAAGCAATATGAAGCCGCAGCACAGATAAAACTCATTCTGAATATAGATGAAGACAGGAGAAAGGTTCAGAATGAACTGGATACCTTGTTGCACCAACAGAACAATATTGCGAAAGAGGTAGGTATTCTCTATAAAAAAGGGATGAAGGCGGAAGCCGATGATCTGAAGAACAAAAGCGCTGCCTTGAAACAAAGCTCGCAGTCATTGCAGGAGAAATTAAATTCACTTGAATCGGACCTGGTGGAAGAACTGGTTAAGCTTCCTAACCTGCCATCAGCGAATGTACCGGCAGGACGTACCGCACAGGATAACGAAGTGGTGCACCAGGAAGGGAGCATTCCACAACTTCCGGCAGAAGCAAAGGCGCACTGGGAACTTAGCGAACAATACGACATCATTGACTTTGAGCTGGGGGTGAAGCTTACCGGTGCTGGATTTCCTGTCTACAAAGGGAAAGGGGCCAGACTTCAGCGCGCTCTGATCAATTATTTTCTGGATAAGGCCATCGAAGCTGGCTACAAAGAAATTCAGCCGCCCATTCTTATCAATAAAGATTCGGGCTTTGGTACCGGTCAGTTGCCGGATAAGGATTCCCAGATGTATCATGTAGGTCTTGATGAGTTTTACCTCATTCCTACCGCCGAAGTACCTGTCACCAATATTCTCAGGGATGTCATTTTAAAACAGGAAGAACTTCCGGTGAAGATGTGCGCCTATACACCTTGCTTCAGGCGTGAAGCCGGAAGTTACGGAAAGGATGTGAGAGGACTGAACCGCCTCCATCAGTTCGACAAGGTGGAGATCGTACAGGTACAACATCCCGACAGGTCTTATGAGGTATTGGATGAAATGGTGGAACACGTTTCCTCCTTGCTGCGATCGCTGGGACTTCCATTCAGGATCCTTCGTTTATGTGGCGGAGATATGAGTTTTGCGTCCGCCCTCACCTATGATTTTGAAGTCTTCAGTGCGGCACAGAAAAAATGGCTCGAAGTAAGTTCCGTATCGAACTTTGAAACCTTCCAGTCGAATCGCATGAAACTGCGTTTCCGGTCCGGAACGGAAAAGCCGCAACTGGCCCATACCCTGAATGGCAGCGCGCTTGCCCTCCCGCGTATTGTTGCCGCATTACTTGAAAATAATCAGTCAGAAAATGGCGTTCTTATTCCGGATGCCATACGGTCTTATACCGGTTTCAACAGCATATCCTGAAATTCTATACTGATCTTATCATGATGAATAAATTATTGGCAGGTCTGAGAATACTGGTTTTGTCAGGAGTAATGGTAATCTTCTCCTTGCCGCTCATTGCGCAGCCATCGCAGGACAGGCAACTTGCAGATCAGTATATGGCCAGTGCGGAGTACGAGAAAGCCGCAGAACTATATGAGAAACTTTCAGACAGAGACCCCTTTGGCACCTATCCGAATTATCTGCGTTGCCTGCTTGCCATGAAAGATTACAGCGGGGCGGAGAAACTTATCAAAAAGATATCGAAGAAAAATCCCGAAAATATTACTTATATAAGTGATCTCGGTTTTGTTTATCAGCAGCAGGGTGAGAATGACAAAGCCAGGCAGCAATACGACAAAGCAATAAAATCACTTCGTCCCGAACAGGGTGTAGTGATGGGACTCGCCAATTCCTTTGTAATGCGGCAGCAATGGGATAATGCGCTGGCGGTATACATGGAAGGTAAAAAGCTGATGCGTGGCATATACGGATTTTTCTTTGAGACCGCTGAAATCTATTTTCAAAAGGGAGATTTTGAAAGCATGATCAATGAGTATCTTGACGCGGTAGCCGATAACCCAATGGTTCAGCAGAATGTGCTGAATATATTACAGGCAAGGGTTGGTTTTGATCCTGAAAATACGAAGAACGATTTGCTGCGTACCTCTCTCCTGAGGAAAATACAGCGAAATTCCGAACTGACCGCTTTTTCTGAAATGCTGATCTGGTTATTCGTACAACAAAAGGATTTTGAGTCAGCCCTCATCCAGGCAAAGGCCTTGGATAAACGACTTAGGGAGGATGGAAACCGCATTCTGTCGCTGGGCAATCTGGCGGCCGCCAACACGGATTTCGAAACAGCCATCAATGGCTTTCAGTATGTGGTGGACAAGGGGCCTTCTTCTCCCAATTACATCACGGCTAGAATGGAATTGCTGAATGTGACAAACCGCAAGATCACCAGCGGTAATAATTATACGGTGGCAGATCTGAGAAAACTTGAACAGGATTATGAATCAACTCTTT
This sequence comes from uncultured Flavobacteriales bacterium, assembly GCA_964544885.1. Lineage (GTDB taxonomy): Bacteria > Bacteroidota > Bacteroidia > AKYH767-A > 2013-40CM-41-45 > QQVM01. The sequence goes on along the minus strand of CAZJDX010000017.1, from coordinate 28,053 downwards.
CAGAACTCGGTCGAAGTGCGAAAACCGCAGGCCTGATAAGAGGGCTTGCCCATCTGCGTGCTTTTTATCTTGACGAGCCGGATTCCGCCATGAATGACCTTGACGCGGCCATCGATTATCCGGGTATCAGCAGGCAGGTTCAGGCCGAATGCAAACTGGAACTAGGTGACATCCTTCTCTTTACAGGCAACGTTTGGGATTCTGATCTGCTTTACGCGCAGGTGGACAAGGATTTTAAAAGCGATCCTCTTGGACAGGAAGCAAAGTTCAGGAATGCAAGACTGGATTATTTCAGAGGCGATTTTCTCTGGGCACAGGCACAACTTGATGTCCTCAAATCGGCTACTTCGCAACTCATCGCAAATGATGCTCTTTCACTGGCTCTGCTCATTTCGGATAATATGGGTTATGACAGTACAATGGACGCACTCATGCTTTACTCCAAAGCAGACCTTCTCAGTTACCGTAATAAATATGACGATGCTTTGCTTGTTCTCGACTCATTGCTGTTGAATTTCAGCGGTCACACCCTTTCCGATGAAGCCTGGTATAAAATGGCTCAGATCTATGGTATGAAAAGGGATTGGGTGAAAGAAGATTCACTGTATGATAAAATACTTGCTGAATATTCCGGTGATATTCTGGCAGACGATGCCATGTTCAGAAAGGCGGAGTTGTATGATGTGAGAAAAGGGGACAAAGCAAGAGCTATGGAACTTTATCAGGAACTGCTTGCAAAATATCCGGGCAGTCTGTATGTGGTGGAAGCCAGAAAAAGGTTCAGGGCCTTGCGGGGAGACATACTGAACTGATTTTTTCAACTGTATTTATCAGAAAATGATCATCTATAATGTAACAGTCAATATTGAACATTCAGCCCATGATGAATGGCTGAAATGGATGAAGGATGTGCATATTCCCGATGTCATGTCTAAAGGTGTATTTACGGAAAGCAGGATGCTGAGATTGATTGGTGATGAAGACAGCGGCGGATCAACTTATGCAATACAATACTCCTGCATTTCAATGGACGAGTTCAATCGTTACGAGAAGGACTTCGCGGATGCACTGAGAAAAGAACACACGGAGAAGTTTAAAGACAAATTCGTTGCATTCCGGACCTTGCTAGAACTGGTCTGAAAGAAGAAAAGTATTTATTCAGCTGTTTCACGGAAACAACAGCGGACTGTTTTTTTATATTCTATCCTGGGAAAGTATTTTAAATAATGAGAAACGTAAGGGCAAAGAAGCACCTGGGACAGCACTTTCTGAAGGATCCTGAAACTGCGAGGAGAATCGTATCTTCCCTGAACAGACTGAATGATTACAGTACGATTGTTGAAGTTGGTCCGGGTATGGGTGTCTTATCGGCTTTTCTGTTTGAGATTGAAGGGCACCAGACATTCCTTGTCGAAATTGATAAAGAATCCGTTTTATACCTGAATGACAGGTTCCCTGACAAAACCTCATCAGTGATTGAAGCTGACTTCCTCCGGCTGGACCTTAAAGAAAGGTTTAGAGATAACTTGGCCATTATAGGAAATTTCCCCTACAATATTTCTTCCCAGATTCTTTTCAGAATCCTGGATCATCGTGACCTTATACCCGAGGCTGTCGGAATGTTTCAGAAAGAAGTGGCGGAAAGGATAGTATCAACTCCCGGCGGGAGAGAGTACGGCATACTCAGTGTTTTAATGCAGGCTTATTATGATGTAGAGTTACTTTTTTCGCTTGATGAAAAGGATTTTAGTCCGCCACCTGCGGTTAAATCCGCTGTTTTGCGTTTCAGCCGGAAAGAGAATTTCGAATTGGGCTGTGATCCGCTACTGTTCAGAAGGATTGTAAAGGCGGCATTTAACCAGCGAAGAAAGACACTAAGGAATGCACTTTCAGTGCTCGAAGGCCGGGAGGCTGTGAATAGTCTTCCTTATATGGATAAACGTGCGGAGCAGTTGGGATGGCAGCAATACGCAGAACTCTGCAAGCTCTTTGCAGACATCAAAGCGAAAAGCGCTTAGAATGATCAATTGAAAATATCCGGGCCATGAAAATTTTATTTATAGACAGTGTACATCCTTCTCTGAATTTACTCCTTACTAAGGAAGGTCATCAGTGCATTGATGCCCGGCATGAAAGCAGGGAAGCGCTTATGGAATTAGTGTCCGACTGTGAAGGACTGGTCATCAGGAGCCGTATCCGCATCGACAGGACCTTTTTGGATCGGGCGGTCAGGCTTAGGTTTATAGCACGTGCCGGAGCGGGAATGGAAAATATTGATGTTGTAGCTGCAAAAGAGAAAAGGATAATCTGTATTAATGCTCCTGAAGCAAACCGTGATGCTGTCGCTGAACATGCTTTGGGAATGATGCTGAGCCTGAATAACAATCTCATCAAAGCCGACCGGGAAGTAAGGGAAGGGCGCTGGAGAAGGGAGGAGAACCGCGGCCATGAGATAAAAGGGAAAACCATCGGACTGATCGGCTATGGAAATACCGGTCAGGCCTTTGCGAAAAAACTATCCGGATTTGAATGTACAATCCTCGCTTATGATAAATACCTCAGCGGCTTTGGAAGCAGTCTCGTTAAGGAGGCAAAGCTTGAAGAGATTTATCGGGACAGCGAAATCCTGAGTCTGCATATACCGCTCACTGAAGAGACCAGATATCTGGTCGATGAAGATTTTATCTCACGATTCAGAAAAAGTTTCCTGCTGATCAATACCTCACGTGGCCCTTGTGTTGACACGAAGGCTTTGGTTAATGCAATGATCGCCGGAAAAATAGGAGGTGCTTGCCTGGATGTGCTGGAGTTTGAAGATCCTTCCTTCGAAAAGGTCGGAAGTTCAGATCAGGATTTCAGAAAAAGCGAAAGCTGGAAGTTTATGCTTGCATCAGACAGGGTTATCCTGTCGCCTCATATCGCAGGCTGGACCTTCGAATCGCATGAGAAAATTTCCGCTGTATTATTTGAAAAGATCAAAGCGTTGGGCTTGTAAACTGCCACCTCGCGGATCACCCGTATTCCGGGATCACTACCTGGGCCGTATGCCTGCTGCGCTGTTCAATGAGTATTTCGGATTCATGCAATAACTTATCGAGTGTTTCCGGGGTGTAATGTCTGATAGTGATAAGTCTTAGTTTGTCATTATACAAGACGTGAAAATCTGATTTCAGTTTTTTTATTAGTTCAGGAACCTTGAATGGATCATTATCCACACAAACCGAAAAGCTGATAGCAGAATTCTGCATCAGGTTTATCTTAATGTTATATTCAGCGAAGAGCCTGTAAATCCTGCTCAGACTTTCTTCGGCTATGAATGAAAAATCCCTTGCAGAGATGGAGATCAGGATCTGATCAGGTTTGAAAATGTAGCAGGGCACAAGTGGTTTTGTCATTGCATAACTTCCGATCCTGGTGCCTTCATCAACGGGTGCCTTGAATGACCTTACGCATAAAGGAATATTTTTGTTTTCAAGTGGTTTAATCGTTTTCGGATGGATCACCGTGGCTCCATAATAAGTAAGTTCAATGGCATCGTGATAACTGATTTCATCCAGCTTAACGGCGTCGGTCCTGTATTTCGGATCGGCATTCAGCACCCCGGGTACATCCTTCCAGACCACCATCTCTTTCGCATCCATGCAGAATGATAGAATGGCAGCGGTATAATCAGAACCTTCCCGTCCAAGGGTGGTGGTATAGTTTTCTGAAGTTCCGCCAATAAATCCCTGCGTAATCACCAGGTTACAATTTTCAAAAAACGATGGGATCTTTTCTCTAGTCTGTTCACGCGTAATATTCCAATCCACATTTCCTTCCCTGTAAGTATTGTCTGTGCGTATCAGGTCACGTGCATCAACCCATACATTGGGGTGACTTTTGGCTTGAAGGTATGCGCTCACAATCTTTGTAGAAATAAGTTCTCCCTGGGAAACAATCTGATCATAGATGAAGTTATATCCCTTTGACGCTTCTTCCTCCATCATCCATTCTATTTCCGTGAAGCAGTTACTGATCTCCTGCCTGATCTTGTGATCAGAATCAAAATGGAGTTCGTCTATTATCGCATAATGGTAAGCTTTCACCTCCTGAAGTAGTTCCGTACAGTCTTTCGATTTATTCATAAAGGCATTGACTATTTTTTCCATGGCATTGGTAGTCTTGCCCATGGCGGAAATTACCACAACGATTTTTTCCTTGCTGTAGTGTGATAACACCCTGGCAACATTTTTTACAGCCTCCGCGTCCTTTACTGAAGCTCCTCCGAATTTAAAGACCAGCATATTAGTTGATAATTTAAGGGCTGAACCCTGTTGTATGGCGCTGTTAATAGTTTTCACACTGAAAATTTTTTATTTGTTGTTCATCTAGTTTGCAGTCGAGCCATTGCGGATCAATGGAGGCATTCATTTTTTTGTAGAATTCAATGGCCGGTGTGTTCCAGTCAAGAACCTGCCAGTGAACCTGCCGTGCGTTCTTCTTTTTTGCTTCCATCATAAAAGCGTTAAAAAGCATTCTTCCAATACCACGTCCCCTCATTTTTTCTGTAACGATTAGGTCATCAAGGTATAATCCCTTTCCTTTCCAGGTTGAATATTTTACAAAGTAGAGAGCCATCCCGACGATCCTTTCATTCATGGCTGCGACAAGAAATGAAAAAGCAGGGTCTTTGCCAAATCCATCAATTTCCATCTGCTCAGCGGAATTGTTGACTTCCAGGGGCGCTTTTTCAAAAATGGCTAGTTCCTGTATGAGTGCGAACACTTCCCGAAGATCTTCCTTTCGGCCTGCCCGGATTATGCATACTTCATTTATGTTTTTCATTTATCAAAGGTTAGGAAAGATCCGGATCAGTATAATTCTCTTACCCTTATAGTATGTTTTACGCTTTTCAATTCATCCAGTGCCTTTGCAGATGTTTTCTTGTCTACGTCAAGCACAACATAGCCAATCTGATTATTGGTTTTGAGATATTGTCCAAGTATGTTGACGTTGAGTGCGGATAGTTTACCGTTGATCTCACCCAATACACCAGGTACATTTTTGTGGATATGCAGTAAGCGGTGCGCATCATGCTGGACGGGAAGACTGAGAGCTGGAACAGAGAGGGATCCTGTGCTCGAACCTGTTTCAAGGAAACTGATCAATTTGGCAGCTACATCCATCCCGATATTTTCCTGTGCTTCCACGGTAGAACCTCCGATATGAGGTGTCAGGATCACATTATCCAGATTCTGGACCGGACATTCAAATTTTTCCTTGTTGTTCTGAGGCTCCACCGGAAACACGTCAGCGGCATAGCCACTCAGGTCTCCTGACCGGATATACCGGGGAATGGCTGTTATATCAACGACATCACCACGACTGAGATTAATAAGACAAGCGCCTTTTTTCATTCTGGCCAGCTTGCCCTCATTGATAAGGTTTTTAGTGGATGGAAGTCCGGGTACATGCAAAGTGATAATGTCTGACTTTTTCAGGAGCTCATCGAGGTTTTTTACCTGCATAGCGTTACCCAGACTTAACTTTGGTTCGATGTCAAAATAGATCACCTTCATACCCATATTTTCAGCAAGTACGGAGACCTGCGATCCGATATGACCATAGCCGATAATCCCCAGCGTTTTCCCTCTTACTTCATAACTGTTGGAACTATCCTTCAGCCATAAACCTTTATGGGCCGCCTGACTTTTTTCACATACCCGCCTGAGAAGATTGATGCAGTGAGCGATTACCAGTTCCGCTACAGAGCGAGTATTGGAGAAGGGAGAGTTGAAGACGGCGATTCCATTTTCCGTTGCGGCATTCATATCGATCTGGTTAGTTCCGATACAAAATGCTCCGATTCCGAGAAGACGGTTCGCCTCTTTGAATAGATCCGACTTAAGATGTGTTTTTGACCTTATTCCGAGAAGATGCGTCTCTTTGATTTTAGACCTGAGCTTTGCCGGATCAGGTGACCCGGAAACGAGTTCTATATTGTTATAGCCGTGCTCACGGAACAGGCTGACGGCCACAGGATGTACCCCTTCCAGCAGCAGGATATTGATCTTTTCTTTCGGGAAACTGGTTTTTTTCTTCATCTGGTCATCAGGAAAATCACGGGTTCGGTCTCGACTGCGAAGATATTTATTTAAGGGTACCTCTGAAAACCTATTTTAGGTGAGGTGAATGGAGATAATTTTTGCTGGACAAGGCGAAGGAAAGATAAACAGGAAATCATTTGCTGAAGACAAACAGGGTTTGTTGCATGAATGGAGCAGGCCTGTATCACCTGATTGATTAGTTTTTTAGCCTAAGCCGGCACCTGAATTGGCTTTACGAGCAGCCCTTCCGGATCAGTAAGGTTGATTATTCGAGAACATTGATATTTTTAAGGTTGGAGTCCAACTTTCTAAGGCATTTATTAGCTTTGCATTTCACAAGAACACATAAAATGAACAAAGTCACAACGCTTGGTCAGTTTATCATAGAACGCCAGTCTGATTTCCCTTACGCGAAAGGGGAATTATCCAGGTTGCTGAGAGACATAGGCATTGCTGCCAAGATTGTTAACCGCGAAGTGAACAAAGCGGGACTGGCCGATATACTCGGGGAGCATGGGAGCATTAATGTTCAGGGGGAAGATGTTAAAAAGCTTGATGTATATGCGAATAACCAGTTTATCGCAGCACTCAGCGCCGGAGGTGAAACCTGCGCGGTAGCATCGGAGGAAAACGAGGAGCTGGTTCATATCGACAACCATGTATCAAAGAACGCCAAATATATTGTTTGTGTTGATCCGCTTGACGGTTCTTCAAACATAGACGTTAACGTAGCGATCGGAACCATTTTTTCCATTTACCGCCGTACCTCCTTTGGAGGTGTGGCTGAAGAAAAGGATTACCTGCAGAGAGGCATTGAACAGGTAGCCGCAGGCTATGTCATTTATGGGTCATCCACTATGCTTGTGTATACAACCGGAAAGGGAGTGAATGGCTTCACCCTCGATCCGAGTATCGGTGAGTTTTGCCTCAGCCATCCTGATATGAAATGTCCGACAAGCGGCACTATCTACAGCATCAACGAAGGTAACTATGTGCATTTCCCCGACGGTGTTAAGCAATTCATTAAATACTGCCAGGTAGAGGATAGTAAATCGAACCGGCCTTATTCTTCACGTTATATTGGATCCCTGGTGGCCGATTTTCACCGCAACCTCCTGAAAGGAGGAATATTCATTTACCCATCTACCCTGAAATCTCCGAAAGGAAAGCTCCGGCTTTTGTACGAATGCAATCCGCTGGCATTTATCATCGAGCAGGCCGGAGGTAAGGCTTCCGACGGTTTCAGAAGAATACTCGACATCCAGCCCGCTTCACTGCATCAGCGTACTCCGCTCTTTATTGGTTCATCGGATATGGTAAGCGCCGCCGAAGAATTCATGATGAAGCATTCTCCCGTTGAAGCGCAGTGAGTGCTTTTCTAACGCTCCTTGAATCGTATCCGGTAAGAGTAAGAAAATTTTATCAGGTAACCGTCCGTAAGCATTGTGCCCACATACACGTTTTTACCATCAGCGCGTATGCCCGTTCGGTATTTACGCAATGCGCTGTGTCCCGCTTCTAAACTCAGGATATGTTTAGGGAAAAGATAGAAATCCATCAAGACTTTAAGATGATTATCATTGATGCGGATGAAATGATCGTTTCCCAGACGATAGCTTGCGGTATATGACCGGAAATTGATACCGGTACTGAATCTTTTATTGATGAAGTATTCAAGATTCATGCTGCCAGGCAATACTCCATAGAGATTAAGCCGATCGTTAATAGTCCAGTCTATACCGGCAAGCGGTAAGATGAAGGGCCCAAAGAATTCCGAATTATAGTAAGCTCCCAGTTTGAATTTCAGATTTTCACTTTTTTTAATGGTATGGATAACGGCGCCACCGAATTGAAATGCTGAATTGCCGGCTCCGGCCTTTTCACTCTGGTTAGATCGGATAATGAACACGAAATTGGTCTTCTGATTTTCATTCTTCCATTGTCTCACATAGGCAAGCGGAATGGAGACAGAACGTATTTTCAGATCGTTTGTATTTACGGAGTGTATGTTTAATTCTGTCCAGGATGGACTTATGGCAAGAATATCTTTTTTAATTTTAAAAGGCAGGCTGAGTTCAGCCGATAGGTAATCGGTACCGCGGAATGAGGAATCTGAATCCGGCTTCTCAAAGCCCCTGCTGTGCATTCCTGAAACACTGATTATATCAATGAAGGGTTGCGCAATTGAATGAAAAAAAAGAACTGTCAACACTGAAACGGAAAATACGATTCTTCCTGTCATAGTACGGAGTTTCGTGGATACCTTCTCTGAAGTCAGGGTAGTGTTCCGGCAATACCATCAGCTGCCGGACTCCGCACTCAATTTAATAATTATATTTGACGCTTCAATTCAAGGGAGGATCACTCCTTTTCTATGGATATACAGCAATTGCTGGGATTGTATGAGTCCCGGCCTTCCGTCATTTCATTGGTTTCAGCGATCAGGGAGCCGCAGGCCGGAAGATTCCGGCTTGGCGGACTGAGTGGTTCATCATCCTCGATGCTCGCTGCAGTGGTGTATCGGCTTTCTACATCAGTTCAGCTTTTTATTTTGAATGACAGGGAAGAAGCCGCCTATTTTCTGAATGACCTTGAAAATTTACTCGGAAACGATCAGGCCTTCCTTTTTCCTGCATCATCACGCAAGGCCTTTAATCCGGAAGAACAGGATAAAGCCAATGTTTTGTTAAGAGCAGAAGTTCTCAGTCGCATAAACAAAGGAAAAAGAACGGCATTGGTGACTTATCCGGAAGCGGTTTCTGAAAAAGTGCTCACCCGGAAGAACCTCGAGCAGAATTCTTTTGAGGTAAGAACTGGCGAAAACATCTCCATTGATTTTATCAATGAATTCCTGCTGATGCATGAATTCGAGAATGTGGACTTTGTGGCACAGGCGGGTGAATATTCAATACGCGGCGGCATAGTTGACATTTTTTCCTTTGCGAATGAGATGCCATACCGGATTGAATTTTCCGGTGATATGGTTGAAAGCGTCAGGACCTTCGATCCCGAGACCCAGTTGTCCGTACAAACGATGAATCACGTCACCATCATGCCAAATGTTCAGACCGGTCTCCTGGAGCAAAGTCACACTTCTTTTTTTGATTTTATTCCTGTCGCAAGCATTATCTGGACAATGGACCTTCCATCCATGCTGAACACTCTGCGCCTGGCCTTTTCAGATGCGGAAGACTCCGGATCAGCTGATATAAAAGAACTTTACTCAAAAGTTTATGAATCTCCGGAAGTAATTCTGGATCGTATCGAAAGAAAAAGTGTCATTGAATTCGGAAAGGTCTTTCATTTTGATGACGCAAAGAAAGTTGAGTTCAGTACGGAACCCCAGCCATCCTTCAATAAAAATTTCGACCTGCTTATTCAGGACTTGCTTAAAAATGAAAAAGCGAAATACCGGAATGTGATATTCGCGGATTCCGCACGCCAGACCGAGCGGCTTTATTCTATTTTCGAAGACCTTGAAAAGAAGCATAAGCTTCCTGGAAAGATCGGCTTTTCAACCATGCTTCTTTCACTGCATGAAGGATTCATAGATCATGAATTAAAGCTGGCCTGCTATACCGATCACCAGATCTTTGACCGTTACCATCGTTTCAGGCTTAAGAAAAACTATAGCCGCTCTGAAGCACTCACCTTCAAAGAACTTAGCGCACTGAAACCTGGTGATTTCGTTACCCATATTGACCACGGTGTAGGTCGTTTCGCCGGTCTTGAAAAAATAGAAGTGAACGGGAAACCGCAGGAGGCTATAAGACTGGTATATAAGGATAATGACATACTGTATGTGAGCATCCACTCTCTGCACAGGATAGCGAAATATACCGGAAAAGAAGGAACAACACCATCCCTGCATAAGCTGGGTACAAAAGCATGGTCTCTTCTCAAGCAGAAAACGAAGAAGAAGGTCAAGGATATCGCTAAAGATCTCATAGCGCTCTATGCAAAGCGAAAGGCCACCAGGGGCTTCGCGTTCTCACCTGATTCATATTTACAGACCGAGCTTGAAGCCAGTTTTATCTATGAAGATACTCCTGACCAGGAGAAATCAACGCGTGATGTGAAACGCGACATGGAAAAGGAATATCCTATGGATCGTCTCATTTGCGGAGATGTTGGTTTCGGTAAGACGGAGATCGCGATACGCGCAGCATTCAAGGCTGTTACCGACGGAAAGCAGGTAGCCGTGCTCGTTCCAACTACGATTCTCGCGCTCCAGCATTACAATACCTTTCGTGACAGGCTTAAAGAGTTTCCCTGCACGATCGATTATATCAACAGGTTTAAAAGCCCGCAGAAGCAGAAAGAGACCTTGCAAAAGCTTTCCGATGGAAAGATCGATATCATTATCGGTACGCACCGGCTTCTGGGAAAAGATGTAAAGTTCAAGGACCTGAGACTGATGGTGATCGATGAAGAACAAAAATTCGGGGTCGCTGCAAAGGAGAAGTTAAAAGCGCTGAGGGTAAATGTTGATACACTCACGCTCACGGCCACACCTATACCACGGACGCTTCAGTTTTCACTGATGGGTGCCAGAGATCTGAGTATCATCAATACCCCGCCGCCGAACCGCTATCCCGTAACCACGGAGATCCACACTTTTAATGAGAAAGTCATTCGTGAGGCAATTGAATATGAACTGGCAAGAGGAGGACAAGTGTTCTTTGTTCACAACAGGGTTCAGGATATACATGACATGGCGGATCTGATCCGAAAGCTAATTCCTGATGCGGTAGTAGCCGTAGGTCATGGTCAGATGGATGGAGACAAACTGGAAGAGATCCTGCTGGATTTCATAGAAGGTAAATGCGATGTGCTGGTGGCTACTACCATTATAGAATCAGGACTTGATATACCGAATGCAAATACCATCATCATCAATCAGGCGCAGAATTTCGGACTCAGCGACCTGCATCAAATGCGTGGCAGGGTAGGACGCTCGAATAAAAAGGCCTTTTGTTATCTGCTAACACCTCCCTTTACCGTGCTTACATCCGAGGCCAGACAAAGGCTGAAAGCCATTGAGGAATTTTCTGACCTGGGATCCGGTTTTAATATCGCCATGCGCGACCTTGATATACGCGGGGCCGGTAACCTGCTGGGAGGCGAACAAAGCGGTTTCATTTCTGAGATCGGTTTTGAGATGTATCATAAAATTCTTGATGAAGCGGTACAGGAATTGAAAGAGACGGAGTTCAAGGATTTGTTTGAGGAAAGCAGGCATGAACAAAGGTTCGTCAGCGACTGCCAGATCGATACGGATCTTGAAATATTATTACCCAGTACCTATGTAAACAGTGTCACCGAAAGGCTGAATCTTTACAAGGAACTTGACGGCCTGGGAAGCGAAGAGGAACTGAAATCCTTTGAAGAAAAATTACGTGACCGCTTTGGTGCCATGCCTGTTCAGGCTGTGGAGTTGATGGATACCATCAGGCTTAGATTCCTTGCGGAGAAGCTGGGTTTTGAAAAGATCATGCTGAAGAATAAAAGGTTCATTGGTCATTTTGTATCCAATCAGTTATCACCTTTTTACCAGAGCGAAACTTTTTCTTCCATACTGAAATTTGTTCAGCAAAATTCGCACCGCTGCAGGCTCAAGGAGGATCACAAAAAATTAACCCTTACCCTGAAAGATATTTCAAGTGTCAGAGAGGCCAATGAAATACTGTTGAAATTGCTATGATGGTGCAGCATGCTTTTTCAGAATAGCAGCCTAACTATCCAGCGTGATCCTGATCCTGCCTTCGGCAAGTTCAAATATTATAAGCTTTCCGTCGACGGAATACTTTCCGCCACCTTCGACAGCGACAGGGGTGCTTCGAATCGGAAGCATGACCGCAAGACCTTCCATGCGTTTGGGAACATTCAATACAACTACACGTCTACCCCCTTCATTGAGGACATCCATGCTCACTTCATTTCTTGCCGCCCACCAAAGTCCGAAGTCGCGGATTGTGCCGAACCATGCATCCTCCTTAAGAGCTTTGACAAATTCTTTCTGGACCTTAAGTCCCATTCTGTTTGGATGCACCTGGCCGATATAACTTCCTCCGTAGTTGGCTATTTTTTTGGCAAGGATAATTGACGTGGCAGCCCTGTCTGTTGTGAAAGGAGGGAAATCATCACTGTTGGTTACCGGGAACTCAAAGGCATCCATCTCTGCATCGTATTCTCTGTTATAGTTCATCTGATAGGGAAAGTGTGAAAGAGCCGCATTGGCAGTGGTTGAACTGCTGAAACGGTAACCGCTGGCAAGAAGGCTCTGCGGAAAAGTAAAGGGCGTGTATTGCAGTGGAGTTCTGAAACAAAGTGTGTTTGAAGATGCGGTCATCCGATCTATAAGGAATCTGCTGACCCTCATCTCGCCGAATATACTTCCGTAGTAAGTTTTATCCCACCCCATCACATACGGTTTATAGCCGGGATAGATTTCTTTGCCCGTTCCCTGCTCAAGCTGATCGAACTGGGGGGAACCACTCACCCCAAGACTCTGAACATCCATACCCATTTCATGCAGTTTCTTTATGATCTCAAAATCATCCGGACTATTAAAAATGAATGGCTTCCGGTCTTTAATGTATTTGGTTTGAATAAAGTAGGTTGAACGCACTCCCATTTTCTTTTCTTCTTCTGCATAAGCCAGAGCATTTTCCAGCGCTTTGCCGAAATCTACATTATGGGTTATACATACAGCCAGGTTCTTGTTATAAGGCACGGTTGAAACATAGGCCGCATCACGCTCTTCTTCAAGATAGATCTGTTTTATAAGACGCAGAATCACGTCGATGGTTGGTTCAAATTCATTGGCGGCCGATCTGTTGTAGTCTTCATGTCTTACATTGTTGGCTTTTAATAACAGGTAGCCTATATCAAAACCAAAAGCAAAGGCTTTGCCGCTTTCGTACATTTTTTGGGTAATGGCGGCAGACTTATCCTCAAAAGTTGCCAGAGGCGGAAGCTGAGGTTTGGAATAACTGTAAGTGCCTATTGTCTCCTTAAACCTTTCCTTGTTACCGATAGAGATGGTAAGTTCCTTCGGATACCGGAACTGGCCCGTATAAACATGGTTTGAATCGGAAGGAATCCGGATCTGAAAATGTTGCTTGGAAGGTACGGCCTCGTCAAATCCGAATACTTCATTCAATGCACCCAATACTTGTGTTCCCAGCAGTATTCCTCCGTCACGTGGAAAGGCGGCAAGTGCCTGCAAGCCTTCCGGACTGATCGTTGCGCCCGAAATGACGGGATAGACAAGTACCACCTTATGCTGCAAGGCTCTGCGGTAGTCGGTTGTGATGATGAACGGTACTCCGATCGTTTTTAATCCATGCGCTACTCCCAGCCAGGATGCGGATGTATCCGTTAACAGTACGGCCAGTCTGTTCACTCCGCCTTGTGAATATTTTTGCCAGGGCGTGATCTGCTTTTCAGGGAAAGCGGACTCATCTTCAGGACCGCTCACGCCTTCCAGGAGAAACTGTTCATTTTTACGTACTTCGTAGGTCTCCGGATAAGTTGTATTCTTCAGGATTCCGATCTCATCACCCTGACGGTCGGAACCACAACCAGGTAACAGAAAGATAATCAATTGGCATAGCCAGAGTAGCCAGCCTGTAGATCTTACTAATTTTAAAATCATAAATCGCTTAAGTGATAAAACGGACTCCTGACAAACTTATAAAAAATTGTGTTATCAAGCGATCATCCCATAGACATGCAGGTAATTTGTATTTTGACGGCTGTCTAAAACCAATTTTAGGTGCTGAATTACAATATATTCGGTATGCTGAAATGAAAGGTGTTTCGTTCTAAAGCCCTCACTCAAACTCATCCTCCGGTTGGTTTGAGTAGTAGTGTGAGAACGAAAAAAGCTTGTTGATTTCTGAATGTTATTTCGTTCTCAAAACTGCACCCGAACTGAATTTCGTCCTCAAACCCGCACTCAAACTGTAAACCTCCGATTCCGGTTGGTTTGGAAAAAATTTATACAGCTCTGATGGCATCCACCGGATTCATTCGTGAGGCCTGGTGGGCAGGAATGTAACCGCTGATTATTCCTACTGCGGCGGAGATCAGCAAACCCATGAGAAGGTTATTAAAAGTCAGGACAAATTTAAAATCCATTGTCATGGATACAGCCTGTGCAAGCAGGTAGACAAGCGTAAGTCCAAACAGCCCGCCAATAATGCAAAGCACAACAGACTCAACCAGGAACTGCAGTAGAATAAAATAATTTTTCGATCCCAATGATTTTTGTATTCCAATGATACCGGTTCTTTCTTTTACCGAGACAAACATGATATTGGCTATTCCAAATCCACCGACCAGAATAGAAAAACCTCCGATGATCCAGCCGGCTATGTTCAGCGTGCTGAAAACCTGTTTCATTCCTTTTGACAGGAGACTTGTTTCATTGAGTGCGAAATCATCTTCTTCCCTGGGTTTTATTTTCCGGATGGAACGCATGGACCCTTTCAGGTCGTCCTTCAGTTCCGTGAGACTGATGTCTTCCTTTGCTTTAACCATGAAATAAGGATCCATGGCATCGGAACGCAGATTGACAACATTCCGGGCAAAATTAAGAGGGATCAGAACCTGATTATCCGATGAGTTACCGACAAGACTGCTGCCTTCTTTCTCGATGACGCCGATAATATGAAATTTTGTACCCCTTATGGAGATATCATTCCCGATGGGGTTCTGGTTCACAAACAGGGCATCAGCGATATCAGCGCCGATCAGCGCGATGGGCGGTCCGCTGACGCTTTCATGTTCAGTGAAATATCTGCCTTCCCGGAGTTCAAAGCTTTTTATCTGATCGTATTCATGCGAGACACACAATACAATACAGTTCTCCACCGCGCTGTTAGAAAATTTAATCACCTGATTGCTGAGAGTAGCAACATAGGCTATGGATTCGTGCAAGTCTGATTTCCTGCGCAGTTCTTCCATCTCTTTATATCCGGGAAGCGGGCGGTTCATGTATTTCCACCAGGGATATTCATCACCGCCTTCAGGGACCCATGGCCATTTCTGAATATAAATCACATTATCACCGAGAGATTCTACATCATTCCTGATCTTACGCTCCAGCGCGTCAGTTACGGTGAAGACCGAGATAATGGCAAAGATTCCGATGGTTATTCCCAGCAGAGACAAAATGGTGCGAAGTTTATTTACCCTTAAAGCCTCAAAGGCGAATAAAAAACTTTCCCTGAACAGCCGGAGGAAAAGGTTGAGAGGTGATTTCATTATTACAAATGTAGGCAAAGCCTTTTGATGTCTGCGAACAGATGAAAATCAGACCTGGTACTGACCGGGCTTCCCGGTAAAGGCACCAAGGACGTGAATTCCTCCGGTCTTCCGGGACGAAAGCCGATTCCAGAAGGTTTGGTGGAATAGCCCCAGGATGAACCAATTGAATTGTTTAAAAAGCTCAAAAGACTTTTCTGATTTCTCAGGAAGAGAATTTATTCCCTTTGAACAGGTTATTCAGTTCGCATCTCGCTGCTCAGCAATCGTATCTTCAGTCGGATGGAATGTTGCGGATGGAATCTGGCCTTTGCATGAAATTTTTTCAGGTGTTTGATTTCATAAAAATACAGCCCCTCATACTGCATAATTAATCTCCGCATTCATCCCTCGACATAGTGATTTTTCCTAAACTTGCGTTCCAATTCAGAGGGAATGGAAGGCAATAAAAAGATTAAAAATGCGCTTATTTCGGTTTATCACAAGGATAATCTTGATGAGATCGTAAAAGGATTACATGAGCATGGTGTTCAGCTTTTCGCAACGGGGGGAACCCAGGATTTTATTGAGAAGCTGAACATACCGGTAACCGCGGTGGAAAGCATTACGGACTATCCTTCCATACTGGGCGGCAGGGTGAAGACTCTCCACCCGAAAATTTTCGGTGGTATCCTTAGTCGTCGTGAGAATGCTTCGGATATTCTGGAGATGGAAGAATTCAGTATTCCCGGAATTGACCTTGTCATTGTGGATCTCTACCCTTTTGAAGAAACCCTGATTTCGGGCGCTCCAAGGGAGGAGATCATAGAAAAAATTGACATTGGAGGGATAAGCCTCATTCGGGCCGCGGCAAAAAACTACAAAGACGTGCTCATCATTCCTTCCCTTAGTCACTATGGTTTTCTAAGGAATATCATCAGGCATCATAATGCTCAGAGCAGTCTTGATGACCGGCTGTTGATGGCAGCGAATGCTTTCGCGGTTTCTTCCCACTATGATACACAGATATTCCGGTACCTGAATGCAGACGCGGGTATCCTTGCATTCAGGGAAAGCATTCCGGAAGGACAGGCTCTTCGTTACGGAGAAAATCCCCACCAGCGTGGAGTTTTTTATGGAAATCTGAAGGATTGTTTCGAGCAGTTGAGCGGAAAGGAACTTTCTTACAATAATCTGCTGGATATTGATTCTGCAGTAAGTCTTATCGCAGAATTTTCAGAACCGGCTGTTGCCATTTTGAAGCATAATAATGCATGCGGCCTGGCCTGCAGGGAACATCTTGGCGAAGCCTGGAAGGCCGCGCTTGAAGCTGATCCGGTCTCGGCCTTCGGCGGTGTGATCATTGCCAACAGGAATATTGATATGAATGTCGCCGGCGAGTTCAATAAATTATTCTTCGAGGTGCTCATCGCGCCCTCTTTTGACCAGGAAGCTGTCGAACTGCTGAAACATAAAAAGAACCGTATCCTCCTTAAGCAGAAGGATTTTTCACTTCCGAAAAGACAGTACCGCACGCTGCTGAACGGCGTGGTGGAACAGGAAAGAGATTTGAAAAGTGAAAAAGAATCGGACCTGAAGTCTGTTACAAAGCGGGAAGCAACCGGTTCAGAAATTCAGGATATGTTGTTCGCCATGAAGATCGCCAAACACACCAAGTCAAATACCATAATCCTGGTAAAGGAAAAACGACTCCTTGCCGGTGGTACCGGACAAACTTCACGAGTTGATGCGCTCCACCAGGCCATAGCCAAGGCAAAAAGTTTCGGGTTTTCCCTGGAAGGGGCCGTCATGGCCAGTGATGCCTTCTTTCCATTTCCGGATTGCGTTGAGATCGCCCACAAAGCCGGAATCAGCGGAGTTATCCAACCCGGTGGATCGGTGAAGGACCAGGAATCCATTGATTATTGCAATGAGAAGGGAATGGCTATGACCCTTACCGGAATCAGGCATTTCCGTCATTGATCCGGATAAAGGGAAGGACCGCAGGACGCGGCATAACTTTTATGACGTACTTGCGTAAACGGGTTGGCCCGGTAATAGAATGAATTAATTAGAAATCTGAATACTAAGCATGGGATTGTTTGATTTTTTAACTCAGGAAATTGCGATCGACCTGGGAACGGCCAATACGCTGATCATTCATAATGATAAGGTCGTCGTGGATGAACCTTCCATTGTGGCCATTGACAGGATGACGGGTAAAGTGATTACCGTTGGCAAACAAGCCATGATGATGCATGGGAAGACCCATGAGAACATAAAGACGATCAGACCCCTGAAAGATGGTGTGATTGCGGACTTCGATGCGGCTGAGCATATGATCCGCGGTATGATCAAAATGATCAATCCAAAAGGAAGCATTTTTACTCCCTCGCTTAAAATGGTCATCTGTATCCCCTCCGGAATTACAGAAGTGGAAAAACGAGCCGTCAGGGATTCTGCCGAACATGCCGGAGCCAAGGAAGTATACCTGATTCATGAACCCATGGCAGCTGCGATCGGTATTGGTATTGATGTGGAAGAGCCGATGGGTAACATGATCATCGATATTGGCGGAGGAACCAGTGAGATTGCAGTCATTGCGCTGGGCGGCATTGTATGCGATCAGTCGATACGCGTAGCCGGAGATGGCTTTACCAATGATATCTGGGATTACATGCGACGTCAGCATAATATCCTGATAGGGGAAAGGTCTGCTGAAAGGATCAAAATAGAAGTTGGTTCTGCTTTGCCGGAACTGGATAATCCGCCTCCTGATTTTGCCGTGCATGGAAGAGACCTGATGACCGGAATACCAAAGGAGATCACAGTTACCTATTCCGAAATAGCGCATGCCCTGGACAAGTCCATATCTAAAGTGGAAGAGGCCATACTGAAGGCGCTGGAGATGACACCACCGGAATTGTCCGCCGACATTTACCGCACCGGAATTTACCTGACCGGAGGCGGAGCGCTCTTACGCGGCCTTGATCAGCGTATAGCCATGAAAACAAAACTGCCTGTGCACGTCGCTGAAGATCCGCTGAGAGCGGTTGTCCGTGGTACGGGAATCGCCCTGAAAAATATCGGCCGGTTTAAATTCCTGATACCATAACACTCACGGAAAATTGCCCCGTCGGTCCGCTGGCGGTTCAGCCGGAGTACAACAAGAAGAATGCGTAATCTTTTTTACTTTCTGTGGAAGTATAATTTTTTCATCTTCTTCCTGCTGCTGGAAGTTGTTTGCGCATTACTTATCGTCAGAAATAATAATTTCCAGCAGGCAAGCGTGCTCAATTCCACCAATAAAGTGGTTGCAGAGGTCAATTCTGTCGTGAGTTCGGTAACTGGATTTATCAATTTACGCACTACCAATGACGCGCTGGCGAGACAGAACGCCGGATTGAAATCGCTGATTCCCGATGTTTACTATATTGACAGCGTTCTCAGCAAGGTGAAGAATGACAGCATTTATCTTCAGCAATATACCTTCATCAATTCAAGAGTCATAAATAATTCCGTTAACCGGAGAAATAATTACCTGACGCTCAACAAAGGCTCCAATCATGGAGTTCGTCCGGAGATGGGTGTCATTTCCGGTGACGGGATCGTTGGAATCGTCAAGGATGTTTCGGATCATTTTTGTTCCGTCATGTCATTCCTGCATAAGGACTCCAGGGTCAGCGCGCGCCTGAAGAACAGCGGATACATTGGATCCCTGGTTTGGGATGGATACGATGAAACCAGGGCCTCACTGAAGGATATAGCCAAACATGTGAAGGTCAGCAGGGGAGATACGATCATTACCAGTTCTTTCTCCTCGATTTTCCCGGAAGGAATCCTGATCGGGATCGTAAGCGACGTTAATCCGGATACGGGTGATAATTTTCAGGAAATCACCGTGAAATTATCCACGCCTTTTGGAAAACTAAGCTACGTATACATTGTCACCAACCTGTTAAAGGAAGAGCAACTGGCACTGGAGGAGCCGCAGAAAGATGATCGCTAAAATTATTCAGATTGTTATACGTTTCCTCTTCCTGGTGGCAATCCAGGTTCTCGTACTCAATCATATTCAGTGGAACGGATACGTGAATCCCTATGTGTACATATTCTTCATTCTGACATTGCCTGTCGAAACTCCGAAGTGGCTATTACTGATCACGGCATTTGTAACCGGACTGGTCATTGACATGTTCGGGAACACGATGGGAATGCATGCGGCGGCCACTGTATTCACCGCTTTTGCCAGGCCGGCCGTTCTCCGGCTTATTGCTCCGCGGGACGGATACGAACCTGAAACAAGGCTGAACCCGGGTGTGATGGGTTTCAAATGGTTTATCACCTATGTAAGTATTCTTGTTCTCCTGCATCATCTTGTGTACTTTTATGTGGAAGTGTTTCGTTTCAGTGAGTTTTTCATCACGTTTTATAAAGCCATCCTGAACGGAGCCATAACCATTTTACTGATCGTGCTGGGTCAGTACTTATTTGGAAGTTCACTCAAGCGCAATGAACGTATCGTCGGGTAGAAGAACCGTAATCTTTCTTATTTTTCTCTCGGTGGGGATAGTCTATCTCATTCGCCTGTTTTATCTGCAGGTGCTGGATCAGAGTTATTCAACCTCTGCCACCAATAATGTTATGCGACTCATCACCGACTATCCCTCACGTGGATTGATCTATGACCGTAAGGGACAATTGCTTGTCTATAACGAGCCGGTCTATGATCTTATGATTACACCCAGACAGGCAAAGAACCTTGATACACTGGAATTGTGCAGACTCATAGGCATAAGCCCTGAAGAGTATGTCGAAAAGTTTAACAAGGCAAAAGCCTATTCGCCCTATAAATCCAGTTTGTTTGAAAAGCAATTATCGGTTGAAACCTACGCCACTCTGCAGGAAAAGCTCTACAAGTTTCCCGGATTTTATGTCGAAGCAAGGACTTTAAGAAAATACCCCAGGCCAATTGCCGCGCATCTTTTCGGTTATATCGGAGAGGTTGATACATCCATTACACGGAAAGATTCTTATTACAAGGATGGTGATTACATAGGAAAGAGCGGGATAGAAAAATCCTATGAAGAACAGCTGAGAGGGAGACGGGGTGTTCGGAGAGTAATGGTGGACGTATTTAACAGGGAGAAGGGGAGTTTTCAGAATGGAAGATATGACACCGCCTCCATTGCCGGCGAAAATCTTACTCTTTCACTTGATGGAGAATTGCAGTTATTGGGTGAGCAGCTTCTTCAGAATAAAGTTGGAAGTATCGTTGCCATAGAACCTTCAACTGGGGAAATACTCTGTATGGTGAGTTCTCCGTCTTATGATCCCAATCTGCTCGTAGGTCGTGCCCGTACAAAGAATTATGTGAACCTGCTTAAAGACCCCTATAAACCACTGTTCAACAGGTCACAAATGGCTACGTATCCTCCCGGATCAACCTTCAAATTGGTCATGGCCCTCCTGGCGCAACAGGAACATACGCTCTTTCCGGCAACAAGGTACCCTTGTCATGGTGGTTATCCTCCCGGCGGAGGCAAGCCGAAATGCCATCCGCACCCGACACCTCTTGACCTGAGAGCCTCCATCACACATTCCTGCAATTCATATTACAGTTATGTATTTCGTTCAGTAATTGATAATGATAAATATAAAAATACCGAAACTGCTTTCGCTGCCTGGAGAGAAGGTATAGCCAAATTCGGGATCGGTGTCAGGCTGGATGCTGACCTTCCGCATGTATTGAAGGGTTCGGTTCCTTCCATCGCTTATTATGACAAGTACTTTGGAAAAGGACAATGGCGATCATCTACTATTATTTCTCTGGGAATTGGTCAGGGTGAATTGGGAATAACGCCTCTCCAGAATGCCAACATCATCGCCGGTATAGCTAACCGGGGATATTACTATACACCGCATGTCGTGAAAGCCATTGGTGAAGCAAAGTATCTGCCGAAAGAATTCAGAATAAAACACTCCCTTGGAATTGACCGGAAATATTTCGAAGTAGTGATCGATGGCATGGAGGATGTCGTGGAGGTTGGTACGGCGGCTGCCACAAGACTAAAGGATATTACAGTCTGTGGAAAGACCGGTACTGCGCAAAACCCTCACGGGAAGGATCATTCCATGTATGTGGCCTTCGCACCCAAGGTAAATCCGAAGATTGCCATTGCTGTTTCGGTTGAGAATTCAGGATTCGGTTCCCAATGGGCCGCACCCATCGCCTCACTGATCATTGAACAATATCTGACAGATACAATTACTCGTCCTGAGATGGAGAAAAGAATGAAAGAAGGAGTAATCCTGCCCGAAGTGAAATTGCCGGCAGTCCCTCAGGAAGGTTTGAAGAATGACAGTCTCAAAAGAACTCTCGCCGTAAGGAAGGAGGAACTTAGATAATAAGGGAATGCGGGATCAGAATAACATATTGCAGAACATAGACTGGATGATGGTGAGCCTTTTCATCGTCATGGTGCTCATGGGATGGCTGAATATCTATGCGGCCGTTTTCAATGAAGAACACAGCAGTATATTTGATCTCAGTCAGAGCTATGGGAAACAAACATTGTGGATTGGCGGAGCCTTTATCCTTGCCCTGATGATCCTGGTGATAGATGGAAAGTTCTATGCCGCCTTTTCATATCCTATTTATGTCATCTTTGTTCTTCTCCTGCTTTCAACATTCGTTTTTGCAAGGGATGTCAAAGGTTCATTTGGCTGGATCGATATCGGTAGTTTTAAATTGCAACCTGCAGAGTTCGCGAAATTTGCCACTAACATGGCGCTGGCCAAATATCTCAGTACACTTGATATCCGCATGCAGGATACACGAACGAAGCTGATATCGGCAATCATTCTGGGGATTCCCGCGCTCATCATTCTTTTGCAAAACGATACCGGTTCGGCGCTTGTCTTTGGAGCCTTCATCTTTGTCTTATACAGGGAAGGACTGAGTGGCAATTTTCTCCTGCTGGCTTTCATCACAGTAGCATTGTTCGTACTCACCCTCCTTGTCAAGAATACAACACTGATCTCCATCCTGATCGGTGTAGCCATACTTTTTCTCTTACTCGTAAGAAAAAACAAACGAAACATCCTCATAATCTCTTCCGGTGCCTTACTTGCCATAGGCATGGTATATGGCGTGAACTATGCTTACAATAAGGTATTACAACCGCATCAGAAAACGCGCATTGATGTACTCCTTGGGAAGGAAACCGATCTGAAGGGTGCGGGATATAACGTGAACCAGAGCAAGATCGCAATAGGTTCGGGAGGACTTTTCGGTAAAGGATTTCTGCAAGGCACCCAGACTAAATATGATTTTGTGCCGGAGCAAAGCACAGACTTCATATTCTGTACAGTAGGTGAGGAGTGGGGTTTTGTTGGTAGTTTGGTTGTAATCGGATTATTCATGGCTTTATTAAGCAGAATTATTTTTGTCGCCGAAAGACAACGTTCTCAGTATTCCAGAATTTACGGTTACGGAGTGGCATCCATTCTCTTCTTTCACCTGATGATCAATATAGGCATGACGATTGGACTGGCACCGGTCATTGGTATCCCATTACCCTTCTTCAGTTACGGTGGATCTTCACTTTGGTCATTCACCATATTGTTGTTCATTTTTATCAAGTTGGATGCCTACCGGCTGCAGATATTGCGTTGATGGGGTTCCGTTTTCCTTTAAATCCGGTTTATGCAGAAGATTAAAATCTCTCACTCAGAGAGAAGATAATCATTCCATTTGGCTTTCACCATGTCTATCTGATTTTGCTCTTACGGGTTGGAATAATCCATTATTATCCTGTCCGGCCCTTTGAATAGTCGGCCTTATAGTGAGGATAATATACATGCGAGTGGTAAAATTTTCAGTTTTTGATGCCCTTTTTGTATTATCTTCATTCTCAGGCCTCTTCATGACAATTTCAAGACACTGTCCCTTTTCTCTTGAAGTATCTTTCTCTGAATATTTAAAACCATGAAGAAACTCTACACACTCTCAAGCCTGGCCTTCTGCCTCATGATGGCCTCATGTTCACGCGAATCCGATGAGTCTGCATCCATTTCGGATGAATCACTCATCACAGTGGTAAAACAATCAAATAACGATGTAGCTGCAGCATCAGTGTCCAGAATGAAGAAGGAGAATTTCAGGATCAGGATGAATGACATTGCAAGGAACAGTATGGCCGGAAAAGGTGAAATGGCAGTAACCTATGCCACAAACTCCATGCTTGTCAAGGAATATCTGGATGAACAGGGTAAGGTAACCGGATATGATGTGATGTACAAGGCGCCTGCGGATCCGAATGCGCATGAAGGATGGCTCTGGGCCAGTTATGACGCTGATGGAAATTCGACTTATAGTGTGAATCTCAAAGGTAACAGTTGTAATTCCTGCCATGGAAAATCTTCCAATCTGGTTCTTGAATTCTGAACCAGTCTGAGCATAAACGTTGAGGCTGTCTCAAAAGGGCAGCCTCTTTCTTTTTCAACTGGATATAAACTGATGTGACCGGATGAGCCGGAGATCCGTTGGCATTTAGTAAGACTCTTTTCCCTGTTTATTTCGCTTGATTTTTTTAATTTTGAACATATCTGTACTCTCTGACCAAACGGATTCACAGCTTGAAAAATATTAAAGAAATATTAGGTTGCATCATGATCGCAACATTGCTCGGTTCTTGTTCCTATGATCAGGGGGAGGAGTTAAGCATAAACGACAATACGCTTTTCGGCCTATCCGGGACTGTCAGCGGTTATCAGTATTTCAAAAGAACTACCGATACACTGCTGTCTGACGGAAGCAGTCCCCACGGAAGCTTTGTGCGCATCCGTTTCAATGAAATTGCTGCGAATGCGATGAACAGTGATTTGAGTACTCTTAATTCCGACAGGTTTCCGGATGGATCATTGGTAGTGAAGGAAATCTATGATGCGCCCGGATCTTCGCTGAATTTATACGCTGTGATGTATAAATCGAGCATTGATCAGAACAGCGGAGGCGGGTGGATATGGGCTGAGTACGGTCCTTCCGGAGATGTAATTTATTCCGCGGCAAAAAAGGGTAATGCCTGTACCGCTTGTCATTCTGCGCCCGGACACATTGATTTTGTCAGGACATTTGCTTTACACTAGTCAAATCTTCAATCCAGGGAGTTTAGAAATAAGCAAAAAAAAAGTCCGGTAAGGCCGGACTTTTTAATATCAGAATAAATATCTCAATAAAATTTACCGCGGTTGTCTTCAATATTTGCCTTCTCTTTTAAGGCATTCACCACTTCGTATTCGCTTCGGGAACTCCTTTGATCTTTTAATTGCTTTGCATTTGAACTGAGATCGCTTGCAGCAGCAGGTTCTGTAAAGGAGTTTACATAAACAACCGTAACTCCGGTTTCACCACTGATCGGTTTGGACATCTTACCAGCCTTCAATCCGAAAATGGCGCCGACAACTTTTACTTCATTCCCCAGTCCCTGTATATATGGGTTCTGGAAATTTACTGCTTCGGCCGATGCTGGGGTCACATTCAGCTTTGCCGCGAGGTCATCAAAACCGGTGGCTCCGGCAGCATTGATCTTTTCGATAAGCAATGCTGCTTTCTTTTCCTTTCTTACTTCAGCGGTAACCTGCTCACGTACATTTTCAAGTGGTAATGTTCCTTTGTCCTTTATTTCTGTAAGATGAGCTACCACATATTTCTCGCCAAGTGAAAAAGCCTTCGATATGTCGCCTTTTTCAGCCTGATAGGTCCAGCGGATGAGTTCACGTGGTGAATCAAGCCCCGGTATGTTCTTATCCGTTTCACGGATATTATCCGCGATTCGCTTTGTCAGGCCTTCCCGGATACAGGCGCTGTCAAACAAGGCCGCTGTATTGTTTGTCGAAGCAAAGACATTGGCTTTGGCAAAAATGTCATCGTAGGTTTTTTGACTCGGTTCAACTTTGCGCTCTAGTGTTGCTACCTGTATTTGCTTGGACGGAACTCCTTTATCCATAATCTCAATTAGGTGGACTCCAAACTGAGATGTGACTACCGGCATATCGCCCTTCTTCCCAAGGAAGCAGGCATCGTTGAAAGGTTGTACCATGGCACCTTGCCTGAACCAGCCCAGATCACCGCCATTAGACCCAGATCCCGGATCTTTGGATAATTGTTTGGCAAGATCCGCGAATTTCGATCCGCGTTTTATGGCATTTTTCAGACTGTCAGCCGTCGAAAGAGCTTTTGCCGTGTCATTGTTCTCAATCGAAATAAGAATGTGCCGCGCTTTTACCGAATCAGGAAGAAAGCGCTCGGACACCAGTTTGGAGATCTTGAAAATATCCCCGTCCATATAGGGTCCAACCACAGTTCCTGTTGGTGAATTGAACATGAAAGTATCAAGCACCGGAGCTAAACTTCCTTTCACATGATAGGTAGAATCGAATGGGGTATCGCTGTATTGATTAACAAAAGCGATATCATTGACGCTTTCCGCGAACTCTTCAGCTTTTGTATTTATCCAATCGCTTGCTTCCTGGCGGTCTGCCGCGGAAGGAGCGATATCAAAGGCCACATACTCAATTTTACGGATCGCTTCGGTTTGTTTATATTTAGTTGAATTGGCGCTGTGATATGCCTTGAGATCGCTCTCTTCAATTTTTACCAGTGAATCAGCTATGGTATTATAGTCGAGACGGAAGTAACGTACTGATGCGCTTCGCTGAGCGTCATTGTAGGCTTGTTTCGCTTCTTCAGAAGTAATGAAGATGCCTGCCTTGATCATGTCCTTATACTTGCTGGAAATTCTCTCTTCCCGGATAGCGTCCTCAAACTGTCTCCACTGTCTTTGGGTGGTTTCTTCCCGGTTGGGCAGATCTTTCAGGAATTTTACAACCGCGGTTGCATCAAACTCACCGGTATTCGGATTGGAAAATGCCTGCTTCACCTGAGGGTGTGGATTCGGTCCTGTACACATCAGATACAACTCTTCCGGGCTAACGGTGATACCAAGTTTTTTGTATTCAAGACCGAGTGTATTGTCATTGACAAACATTCCCCAGGCTTGCTCTCTTAGCATGTCCTGGGTGTTCTGGTCCACATTGTCGGATTGGGTATTGATCCTGTAGTTTTCCGTGAGCATTTCCACCCTCTTTTCAAATTCGGTGTAACGAATTTTCTCTCCACCAATTTCACCAACTATATCACTCTGTGCCCCAAATAATCCTGAACCGGAGGTAAGTACATCCCCCAGGATAAATGCAAGAAGCGAAACTCCTATGAAAGCGATCAGTAATCCGGCGCGCTTTCTGATTTTTCCAATAACTGCCATTTTATATTCTTTAAATTTTTATCTGAAATTATACTCTCCTGCGGTATCGATGCATCTACCTGTAAACTAATCAGTTAGGTTGCATTGATTTTTCATTTCCGTTTAAGGAGGGGCGAATATACAACCTCGGAGCCGAATTTAAAAGAGCGGGACTGAAATGCCTTAAATTCTTTAAAGGAAGCTTACAGGTGGCTTTTTTACCGCAACAGTGATGGCATGTTTCATTCCCGTTAAAAGAAAAATCCTGGCATGAGCCCTGTTTTTGAATGAAGGAAAAGTTTGTCTTCAGCTGTTAAAGCGATGAAGCGGAAAAGGTATCACCTTCACCTACATCACCGCTGGTAAATCCCTTATGAAACCAACGCATCCTTTGTTCGGAAGTGCCATGAGTGAAAGCGTCCGGAACAACATATCCCTGAGCCTGTTTTTGTAAACGGTCGTCTCCGATAGCGCTTGCCGCATTGAGCGCTTCTTCGATATCGCCTTCTTCAAGTATTGATTTCATTTTATGGGCATGATGCGCCCAGACACCGGCAAGAAAGTCGGCTTGTAATTCCAGTCGTACAGAGAGTTTATTGAATTCCTCTTCACTAACCCTTCCTCTTTGTTCATGCACCTTACGGGATATGCCTAGTAAATTCTGAACATGATGGCCTACCTCATGGGCGACTACGTAGGCCATTGCAAAATCACCGGGGGCATTAAACCGGTTCTTGAGTTCATCATAAAAGGACAGATCAATATATATCTTCTGATCACCCGAACAGTAAAAGGGTCCTGAGGCGGAACTTGCGGAACCGCATGCTGAACTCACCTGGTCGCGATACAGTACAAGTACAGGTTCCTGATAGCGGCTTCCTTCCTGAGAAAAAATGCTGTTCCATACGTCTTCGTTGTCAGCAAGAACCACCTTCACAAATTCCGCCGCTTCATTGTCTTCCGCGGTAAGCGCTGTGGTGTTCTGACTGCCGCCTGACAAGGCGCCGGTATCCATCTGTTGCAGGAGATTGGTGGGATCCTGACCGGTAAGGAGGGAGATGAGTATGACAATAATAACTCCGATACCACCTCCGATAACGGTTTTCTTTCCACCGCTCATGCGTCTGTCTTCAACATTGGAGCTTGTTCTTCTTCCTTTCCACAACATGATTGATCTGTTTTTAAGGTTTCACGAATTGAAGGTATAAAAATGAATGCTAATGAATGTGAAGACGAAAAAATTATAGGATTGGGTATTAAAATTCAGAACGCTCTCTTGAACAGCTATTAGACATCAATGATTCATCAGATGCATATGTCATCGGGATTCTGACAGACCTTAGGTTCAAAGCAGGTGACGGCCTTATTTTATCCGGTTTTTGATGCGCAGCAAAGGGCGAACAGCCGAA
>CAZJDX010000016.1:67362-77295 GCA_964544885.1 uncultured Flavobacteriales bacterium | reverse complement strand
CCGGGTTCAGCAACAGATGATTGAACATGTACTGGCTGACCTGCAGATCCTGCTGCGAAATGGCCTGCATACTGATCAGCGTTAATAGAATCGTGAGGGATCGTCTCATGGAAATAATTAAATTGAAAATATGATTACTAATTTTTTCTTGCTTGTTTATTGTTTCACATACCTGCGCAGATCAACGAAGGAATTTTTCTTCTGTCCCTGTTCGGCGACTTCAAGAATTACGAAGTAGGTTCCTTCAGGAAGATCTTCACCGTCCTTATTCTTTCCTGTCCACTCTCCATTCACATAATTCTCTTTTGAATACACTTCATTTCCCCATCGGTTAAATACTCTGAACATATTCAGTGGATAGCCTTCCAGTCCCTGGATGACATAACCGTCATTAAAGCCATCTCCGTTTGGAGAGAAGGCATCAGGCAACTCCAGGTTACAGAGGTTATCGTAATCGACCGATACCGTATCGCTCGCCGAACAAACTCCATTCACAACAGTCCAGAGAAAGATGGTCCTGCCCGGCGATAATGAATCCACATTGGTGACCGATGAGGCCGGATCAGCGATGTAAGCCTGTCCGGGAAACTGGACAGACCATACGCCTGAACCGAATGTAAGACCCCGTGCTTCAAGCAAGGCGCGCGGAATGCAGATCAGTTCATGATCGCCGGCATCAGCTGTGGGTTGCTGGAAGGTTGTTACGAGTCTGGAGTCAGAAGTGACACAAGCCGCGTTCATGATCGTCCACACCAGTGTGTCAGTACCATAATCAATCTGTGTGGCAATGGCATTGGCGATTGAATCATTGTTGAAGGTTGAAAAACCGGAAGAAGTCCAGAATCCGCTGAACCCGCTAAAACTGGTTGCATTGAGCTGAATACTGTTAAGTCCGCAATAGGAAGTATCTGAACCGGCATTAACAGAGATAGTTGTATAATTGAAGATCAGCATACTGGCAGAACCGGTACAACCTCCAATATCCGTTACCGTCCATGTCAGTTCATTATATCCTGATTGAATATTATTGGCGATAGTTTGCGGATCGGATGGATCTGTAAATATCACACCGCTGTTTGATGACCACACACCGCTTTGTCCGGATAGTAATTGAGCTGATAATTGAATTGTTGAACCGGAACAAATCGCTGTGTCAGGTCCGGCAATAACATTGACCGGAGGTGGCTGATTTACATTTACGGTGAACTGCTCCACACAGTTGATATTGTCTGTGATGGTCAGCACATATATGCCGGCATCTATATTACTAAGATCTTGTGTGGTAGCACCTCCCGGATTCCAGAAATAGTTATATCCGCTTACACCACCTGAAACCGATACATCAATTGAACCATCATTACTTCCATAACACGAAGGTTCCACGATGCTGTTGACTGTCATCACTATTGGAGTTGGTTCGGATATCAGCACAATGGCAGAGTCAGAACAGCCATTCGCATCGGAAAGGTAAAATGTGTAGGAACCCGCAGGGAGTCCGGTCGCTGTGGTTCCGGTGCCTCCCATGGGGGACCACAGATAGGAATACGGTTGTGTACCACCGGTTATAAGCTGTGCGGATGCGATTCCGCTACTGTCACCCGCGCAGTTCGCGTTCGAAGAGAGGATGGTAATGCTGAAAGCGTCCGGTTCGAAAATCTGTACGGTATCAAAAGCTATACAGCCAAGGGAATCTTCAATACTTACTATGTAAATTCCCGGCGACAGGTCAATGACCGTATCCGTTGTATGAGCCTGAGGGGTATTCCACAGAAAGGTGAAAGGTGGTGTACCTCCCTGGCTTTGAACGACGGCTATTCCATTTGTGTCACCGTGACAAGTTACATTTTGCAGGGCGAAAGCATTCGGTGCAGGTATTCCTGTATTGGATAAAGTAATGGTTTGCGTTTCAGTACAACCATTGGAATCCGTGATGGTTACCGTATAGATACCTGCCGGAAGATTATTAACTGTTGTAGTGGTGTCTCCCAGTACATCCCAGAGGTAGCGATAGCCGAATCCGAATGGAGTTCCACCTGTAACTGATACACTGACACTTCCGTCAGAAAGATTACAGGTAGCCGGAGTCGATGAGCCTGAAAGAACAAAGACCGGAGGCTGAGTAATGGTGACCGAATCTACACCAATACAACCGGTGCTGTCTGTAACGGTTACGATATAAACGCCTGCAACCAAACTGTCAATTGACGGTCCGGTACGGACTGGCACTGTGTTCCAACTGTAGGTGTATCCCGGTATGCCACCACTTGCAGAGACGGATGCGAAGCCTGTGTTATCGCCCGGACACACCAGCATGCCACTCACCGTATCAATGGTCACTACAATAGCGGATGCGGACGGATTAATACTGACAGAATCCGAGACGGTGCAGCCATTCGCGTCCGTGACGACAACAGTATAAATGCCCGGAGCCAGATTTGAAACCGTATCATTTAACACCGGCGGTGTCGTATTCCAGGAGTACTGGTATCCGGGAACGCCGCCGGTACCACTTGCATAGGCGATACCACTATTGGTACCCGCACAAGCCTGATTGATAATTCCGCTAATTACATTCAGCACCGGCGGATCCGTAAACTGTACTACTTGCATGGCTACGCATCCTGAGAGCAGATCCGTGACAATCACTGTATCCGTACCCGGACCCTGCCCGGAGATTGACTGTGTTGTTTGACCTCCCGGAGTCCACGCGTAGGTATAGGAACCTCCCGGATTAGGAACCACTACAGTTGCACTTCCGTTAGTGTCACCATTACAGACAATGGGACTAACATTCACAGAGGCGATCGGAGAACTAACAGTTATATTATATGAAAATGTCTGAAAACCACTGTTTGGACAAGCGTCATCCCTGACGGTAACAATAAATGAATACACCTGTGTTCCTGCGATGACAGATGGCGCCGTCCAGCAGAAGGTCCCTGTTGGATGTGGAAAACCGCTGACATTGAACGTAGCACCGGCTATACCCTGATTCCAGGTCATGGTAACTATCTGTCCGCTGTCCACATCATCCGAGAAAATATCAAAACAAATTGATGTACCCGGACAAATAGTTGTATCCCTGATATTAGTTCCATTGATTCCGCTTTCTGTCGGAAGGTTATTGGAGCATAGTCGTACGTACACTTCCATATCTCTTATTACACTGCCAACCATTACACCGTTACGATACTCCTGAACAAGAACGGACAATACGCCGACTTCGACCTGGGTCGGTGTCATGTTAATGTCACCAGTGGAAAAATTTATGGAAAGAGCGGGTACTGAAGTTATAGGATTGGTTGCCGAATAACCAGAGATGAATGGAATGGAATCACTTGCATTCATCATGGGATTGACCAATGAATAAACCAGCGAGTCACCGTCCGGATCGGTCACTCCATGATTAAAAGTAAAATTCTGTCCAAGGCAGACAAAGCTTACCGGGATATTTGTAAATCTGGGAGATGAGTTACAGGAAAAGTTGAGATTATCAAGAGTTGCCTGTATATACATACCGGGATTCGAACCGGTAATACAGGGACTTTGTTGTACCATGGTGGTGATGTCGCAATTCCTGCAGCAGTATGACCAGGAAATAATCCAGTCTGAACATTGCATGGGAAGTGTTACAATACCGGAGAACTTGTACTGCTGTATTCCAGGAACAGAAGAATTCGTGTCTTCACAGGAAGTAATCTGAGTGGGACAGGGATAAGTGATCTCCCCTCCTGTTCCGATGACCTGAAGCAGTGTATCTGTAAAATATTGTCCGCAACTTGCTGAACGAAACTCAATTCCTACACCTAATGGGGCTGGTGATCCCGCACAGTCCCGGTAAAAAGTAAGTTCCACTCTGTAAGTATTACCACCAAGGCAGGTGTAGGAAATATCTGAACCCGCCAGGTGGGTGGCAAATGCAATTCTGGGCATAATGCCAATGGTAGAGGCAAGGGATATGATAAGGATCAGCCTGCGTAAAATCAGTTTCATGGTAATGGGCTTAATGGAAACCAAGGCTTTTGTACGATTTACATTCATACAAAAGCTGTAAGATTTAAGTAGCTTTTACTAAATGATCGAAAAAAAAGTTCCACTTTTAACAAGAATAGCGCATTAACCAAGGCAAATCGGCTATTTTTGATCAAATTGAACTGTAATAAAAAACCCCGGTCTTATCAAGCCGGGGTTTAAATCAGGTAAAGTATGCATTAGGCTACCGGATGTGGTATGTCTTCCTTTTGTATTTCAAAATGATCTTCCTCTTCTTTGTATTTCATAATCTGCTCCAAAGCATCCGGGATCACATCAGAACAAATGGTAATGAACGAACCTTTTCTTGCATTCTTTATTGCATAGTCAATCGCTTCTGATTCTTTTGGAATGACGGTAACCTTTTTCTTGTCATTTTCATCCAGGATACCTTTCATCATGAGGTCAATTATTTCCTGCTCTGAACGTCCTCTGAGATTTTTATCCTGGCGAATGATGATCTCATCAAACATCTGGGCCGCGACCGAACCAAGCTGAATAATATCCTCATCTCTTCTGTCGCCAACACCGGCAATGATACCCACCTTCGGCTTTGAATCCAGTTTGTCATGGAACCTTGCCAATGCTTGAAATCCTGCAGGATTATGAGCGTAATCAACCATCACATCAAAATTCTTAAACTGGAAGATATTCATCCTTCCCGGAGTCTGAGTTGGAGACGGGATGAACGTTTCAAGCGCCAGCCGCATATCTTCCAGCTTGAATCCCTGTACGAATCCTGCCAACACGGCCGGAAGAATATTCTGTATCATAAAGACAGCCTTACCTGAAATGGTCAAGGGAATATTCAAGACTTTATCAACGCGAATTTTCCAGGTACCTTTACAAATAGTTATGTATCCGTTTTCAACAATAGCTGCAATTCCCCCATTCTCGCAATGCTTTACTATTCTTGGATTATTTTCATCCAGACTGAACAAGGCGATTCTGCTGGTGATATTCTTTCTCATATCAAAGACGAGATCATCATCAGCATTCAGGATAGCATATCCATCAGGTAAGACACTTTCAGGTACGACACTTTTCACCCGCGCCATTTCCTCTACGGTATTTATGTCTTTTAATCCCAGATGATCTGCGGCGACATTCGTCACAATTCCAACATCACAATTATGAAAGCCAAGACCGGCTTTTAAGATACCACCCCTTGCGCATTCCAGCACGGCGAAATTTACGGTAGGGTCTTTCAAGACGAATTCCGCACTTACAGGCCCTGTACAGTCCCCCTGTTCAACCATTCTGTTTTGAATGTATATTCCATCGGTAGTAGTAAACCCGACTTTGTATCCAACAGTTTTGACCATATGCGCAATCAGTCTTGTGGTGGTGGTTTTCCCATTGGTACCTGAAACAGCAATGATCGGAATCCGTGATGTACTGCCGGGAGGATACAACATATCCATGACCGGTTCCGCCACATTACGGGGCAATCCGTCAGCAGGTGCAATATGCATTCTGAAACCCGGACCGGCATTCACCTCAAGTACCGCTCCCCCATTTTCGTGAAGAGGAAGCCGGATATCCGGAGTCATGATATCAATTCCGCAAATATCCAATCCGATGATGCGTGCTATACGTTCGGCCATAAAAACATTGTACGGATGGACAATGTCAGTTACATCTGTTGAAGTGCCGCCGGTACTTAAATTAGCTGTCCGCTTCAGGTACACAATTTCGCCGGGTGCTGGTACGGAATCTATACTCATGTTCTTTTCCTCCAGCATGGTGAGAGTCATATCATCAACTTTTATTGATGTCAGAACTTTCTCATGGCCGTAGCCTCGTCTCGGATCAAGATTCACCTTTTCGATCAGCTGACCTATACTGTGTTTTCCATCCCCTGTAACCATTGCCGGTGTCCTTCTTGCGGCAGCTACAAACTGATAATTAATCACCAGCAGGCGATGGTCATAACCTGTTATGAATTTTTCGACAATAACACCTCTTGAGATTTTCTTCGCTGCTGCAAGAGCGGTAATCGCGTCTTCCCTGTTGAGAATATTAATCGTTGCACCGCGGCCATGGTTACCGCCTACCGGTTTAATGACGATAGGAAACCCAATCCTGCGAATGGCTATATCCAGATCTTCTTCATCATAAACAACGCGACCTCTTGGTACCGGTACCGATGCCGCTTCCAGCAGGTTTTTTGTTTCCTCCTTATCACAGGCTATTTCCACCGCTATGCTGCTGGTGGTACTGGCAACCGTTGCCTGAATCCTCTTTTGATTAATTCCATATCCCAGCTGAACAAGTGAATGACGATTCAGCCGTATCCATGGAATTTTTCTTTTGATCGCCTCTTCCACAATGGAACCTGTTGAAGGTCCGAGCCGTTCATCCTCTCTGATCTCTCTCATAGCCTGAATGTCTCCGGAAAGATCATACTCTTCTCCCTTGATTAAAGCTTCGGTAATTCGCACTGCAGCCTTGGCGGCATAAATGCCTACCTTTTCTTCCGCATAATTAAAGACAACATTATAAACGCCGTGCTGTCCCGTACTCCGTGTCCTCCCAAATCCACAGTCCATACCGGCAAGGGTCTGAATCTCAAGAGCAATATGCTCAACCACATGCCCCATCCATGTACCTTCTTTCACACGCTTAAAAAATCCTCCGGGATGTCCTTCAGAACATTCATGGGAAAACATGGAAGGAAACATCTTTTCCATCCTTTCGGAAAAACCCGGGATCTTATTGGATGGCAACTCCTCCATTTCCCGGATATCCAGTTTCATTACGACGAGTTTGTGCCTCCTGATCGACCAGTAATTTGGCCCTCGCATAACTCTGATGTCT
The DNA here is from genome assembly GCA_964544885.1 of uncultured Flavobacteriales bacterium. Taxonomy (GTDB): domain Bacteria; phylum Bacteroidota; class Bacteroidia; order AKYH767-A; family 2013-40CM-41-45; genus QQVM01. Next base: position 70,443 of record CAZJDX010000016.1, on the reverse strand, counting down.
ACTATTTCCATATGATTAATTAATAGCGGGATGAATTTGAAAGCATCAATTTATATTTTTTCCCGGATTAAACAAAATGCGATAAAATAATAGGGCGCAACAGGTGCTGATGCCCTATCAAGAAAATCAGGGATGAATTACCGAGTGTGGGCAATACATCCCTGATCATGTTTGTGAAAAATATTTATTTAATCAGTGTGATCTTTGTTATCTGGGTATCGAATCCGCTTCTTTCCAGACTCACAAAGTAAACACCTTTGACCATAGACATCAAATCAAGATCAAAACTATTGTCTCCTGATTTGGCTTCCAGCTCATTGAGATAAACTGTATTTCCAAGTATATCCATAATCCTTAGCCTGAACCTGGTATCAGACGAGGTGCTGAAGGTCAGTTTAAACAATCCGGTTCCCGGATTAGGAAATACCTCAAACTTATTATCCGTTTCAGAATCTGAAACCAATTGACGGCACATCATATCAACGGTCACAGATCTTGTAGCAGGTTGACTCAGTCCACAAGCATTATGAGCCCTGGCCGAAATAGTAACCGGGCTACTGCTCGTTCCCGTGAAGTTAGCTCCAGCGGCAAGTCCGATTCCATGCGGAATAATAAGTCCACCTGAAGTCGCATACCATGAATAATGTGTCGCTCCGCTGACTGCGGTAAGTGAGTACATTACCGCAGACGATGATTTACAGACTGATGCCGGACCCGAAACCGGAGATGGAACCGCCGGCACAGCACTGACTGAATAACATCTTGATATGCCAGTACCACAAGAATTCTCTGCACTTACACAAATATTTCCTGTTCCTGTAAAAGACGGTCCAAAATCAACGGTGATAGATAATCCGGTGTTCACGACAATACTCACTCCTGCCGGAACAGTCCATGAATATCCTGTAGCGCCCGCTACAGGGCTTATACTGTAAGTTACCCCGCTTAATCCGCACAGACTGAAACCTGGGCCTGAAATAGAGCCTGGTTGCGCAGGTCTGGAGAATAGGGTATACGATTTCGAGAAATTACCGCATGGGCTTGCAGTTGTGACCGTAAGTTGCCCGGTCGTAAATGCAGGTCCGAAATCTACCTTACAGGATGGCCCGGTGGACGATGCAATCGACATATCACCGGAAGACACTGACCATACATATGAGCTTGCCCCATTGACCGGAGCAATTGAGTAAATAATACCCGTACTTCCTGCACAGACAAATGAAGGCCCTGAAAGTGCATTACCGTGAACCGCAAGTCCAGTTATGGTGAAATCACGTCGGGCTGAATTACCCATACAATTTGTAGCGTAAACAGAAACACGACCTTGCCCGAATCCGGCTGGAACACTAACAACCACTGCGTTCGTTCCCTGCCCACTCATGATCGCTACTCCGGTACCTGACACCGACCAGACATAGGATAATGCATTCATCACAGGTGAGATTGAATAAGTGTACAATCCCGGTCCGCATGGGAAAGCAGGTCCGGACATTAAACCCGGGTTGGATGGCTTCACCGACAGAACCGGTATATTCAGACAAACGGAACTTCCCGTTCCACATGGATTCACCGGAGCGACACAAATAAACCCTCCACTATAGCTTGAACTGAACGAAAGTGTAATGCTTGGTCCCGACGAAGATCCGCTTGCACCCGGAGGCAAGGTCCAGATATAGTGGCTTGCACCACTAACAGGGGCTACACTATATATTACTCCGCTTTGCCCTCTGCATGCACCTGCCGGCCCCGCGATAGGTCCTATAGGATCCGGGAAAACACCAACATTCGGTACGTTAGCGAAAACAATTCCGGTACATCCGTTTGCATCGGTAATCACACAACTGTAGCTTCCGGCAATAAGTCCGCTTGCTACCTGACTTGTCTGACCATTACTCCACAAATAAGTGTATCCCGGCGTACCACCTGCAGGGAATACGACGGCGCTGCCATTTGCAAGGTTACAGGAGGACGGACTAACACTGGTACTTCCTTCCACCTTGGCTGGCTCCTGAATTATGAAAGACACTGTGTTTCTGCAACCAAGAGAATCCGTAACAGTAACAGTATAGGTACCGGCTGGTAACCCTGAAATTGTTTGTGTTGTATCTCCTGTATTCCACAGATAAGTATAAGGCGCTGTACCTCCGCCTGCATTTGCCGTAACGGCTCCGTTCGATCCTCCAAAGCAGGTAACATGCGTTACATTGCTAAATGAAACTACAACCTTAGGCAGACATGGACGGAGAGAAATATTGTCTATTCCATACATGGTAGCTACCGGATAAGGATTGTTCTGATAAATCTGGAGACTTGATCCTGATATTCCTGTGAACTGTACTGAGTACTCCAACCAACCGTTCGGCATTGTTGTGCCCTGAAGTGAAAGCACTACATCTGATCCAACCCTGATTTCAAGATCGGGTTTATCAATTAAATAAGAAGATACCAGCGGGTTGACCCAGAAACTGAATGTATAGCTGAGATGTGGTAGTATAGAAACACTTTGATGCCATAAAAGGTTCGGACCCCCGCTAAATGCTCCTTCAACGATCATGTAATTATCTCCGGCAATTCCGCTTGGAGCAAGGACATGCAAATTAGAAGAACACTTATCTGCGGCATCATCTTCAATGCAATAGGTGTTAGATAGACAGAGGCATCTTTCAGTCTGACTACTTGTAAATCCTGTATTCCCCTGATCAAATGTACCGTTTGATACTAATTCAAAAGCAAGGTAATGACATGGACCACATGGACAATTAACTACTGTAATAGAATTAGTGACAGTTCCGGTACATCCATTTGAATCAGTATAATGATAGGTAATCAGGAATGAGCCAACTGTGGTTGGATTAAATTGATTTCCAAAGACACCTGTTCCGGTAAAATAACCTGTGCCGCCGGCAAATGGAACCGAAATAAGTGTGAAGTTAATATCAACAAATATGTCAGCCGCATTAAGTAATACCGGTGCCGAATTTTTACATACAGTAGCAAAACTAACCGGCCACTGGAGGACAGGCAGAGGATTTACCGTCACACAAACCGTATCGGTGGAACAACAAACGACCGGTCCCGGAC
>CAZJDX010000016.1:0-67262 GCA_964544885.1 uncultured Flavobacteriales bacterium | reverse complement strand
TACAACCCAGACTATCGGTATAGGTATAGGTAATGGTATGGATTCCCAGCGTGGTCGGATAGAAATAATTTCCTACGACATTGGGGCCTGAGAAGACACCGCTTCCGCCGGATGGAATGGCCACGATTAACAGAGAATCAAGGTATATCGAATCGGAGTTCTGGCAAACATCCGGGAAGTTCACCGGCCATTGCAGCATTGGCAATGGATTTACCGTCACACAAACCGTATCGGTGGAACAACAAACGACCGGTCCCGGACAACAGCATTCAACCACATAGCAGGTTGTACCTGTCTGTGGGAAGACATCCAGTATTGGTCCCTGTCCAATAGCTACAGGTCCTTCAATTGTAAGCTGATACCAGGTCACCGAGCCGGTACATCCTGTCGCGCTTAGTATCACCGCATCACCCTGACAGGCTGTGATATCGGCTCCGGCACTGACTACACAAGAAGTGTCACAACAGAAAATTACGTTGATCGTATTGCTTACACTGTTGGTACAACCCAGACTATCGGTATAGGTATAGGTAATGGTATGGATTCCCAGCGTGGTCGGATAGAAATAATTTCCTACGACATTGGGGCCTGAGAAGACACCGCTTCCGCCGGATGGAATGGCCACGATTAACAGAGAATCAAGGTATATCGAATCGGAGTTCTGGCAAACATCCGGGAAGTTCACCGGCCATTGCAGCATTGGCAATGGATTTACCGTCACACAAACCGTATCGGTGGAACAACAAACGACCGGTCCCGGACAACAGCATTCAACCACATAGCAGGTTGTACCTGTCTGTGGGAAGACATCCAGTATTGGTCCCTGTCCAATAGCTACAGGTCCTTCAATTGTAAGCTGATACCAGGTCACCGAGCCGGTACATCCTGTCGCGCTTAGTATCACCGCATCACCCTGACAGGCTGTGATATCGGCTCCGGCACTGACTACACAAGAAGTGTCACAACAGAAAATTACGTTGATCGTATTGCTTACACTGTTGGTACAACCCAGACTATCGGTATAGGTATAGGTAATGGTATGGATTCCCAGCGTGGTCGGATAGAAATAATTTCCTACGACATTGGGGCCTGAGAAGACACCGCTTCCGCCGGATGGAATGGCCACGATTAACAGAGAATCAAGGTATATCGAATCGGAGTTCTGGCAAACATCCGGGAAGTTCACCGGCCATTGCAGCATTGGCAATGGATTTACCGTCACACAAACTGTATCACTGCAACAGCATATAGTCATCCCTCCAACAGGATCATATATGGTATCGCAACATGTTATAAGGTAACAGGTACTTTGCTGAGGTGTCACTTCAAATGTGAAACCGGTCCAGGTCGTTGACTCACCTGACGGACCTCCAAGCACAGACCAGGTTAAAGTGCCTGTACATCCCGTTACGGAAATTGTAGCTACATCACCCTGACAAATCGTAATATCGGGTCCTGCATCAATTTCACAAGTATCGCAGCAGAAGATCACGTTGATCGTATTGCTCACACTGTTGCTACAACCCAGACTATCGGTATAGGTATAGGTAATGGTATGGATTCCCAGCGTGGTCGGATAGAAATAATTTCCTACGACATTGGGGCCTGAGAAGACACCGCTTCCGCCGGATGGAATGGCCACGATTAACAGAGAATCAAGGTATATCGAATCGGAGTTCTGGCAAACATCCGGGAAGTTCACCGGCCATTGCAGCATTGGCAATGGATTTACCGTCACACAAACTGTATCACTGCAACAGCATATAGTCATCCCTCCAACAGGATCATATATGGTATCGCAACATGTTATAAGGTAACAGGTACTTTGCTGCGGTGTCACTTCAAACGTGAAACCGGTCCAGTTTGTTGACTCACCTGATGGACCTCCAAGCACAGACCAGGTTAAAGTGCCTGTACATCCTGTTACGGTAATTGTAGCTACATCACCCTGACAAATCGTAATATCGGTTCCTGCATCAATTTCACAAGTATCGCAACAGAAGATCACGTTGATCGTATTGCTTACACTGTTGGTACAACCGAGACTATCGGTATAGGTATAGGTAATCGTATGGATTCCAAGCGTGGTCGGATAGAAATAATTTCCTACGACATTGGGGCCTGAGAAGACACCGCTTCCGCCGGATGGAATGGCTACGATTAACAAAGAATCAAGGTATATCGAATCGGAGTTCTGGCAAACATCCGGGAATACAGCAGGCCATTGCAATACAGGCAAAGGATTGACAATGACACATACGGTATCAGAATCACAGCAACAATCACCGGCATAGCAACAGATCACCACATAACAGGTACTCTGTATTGGCATCACATCAATTACATCACCATTCCCAACAAAGATGAGTGAATCGCCTGAAATCGCATACCACTTTGGTATTGCATTACAACCCTGCACATCCAATGAAATGACGGATCCTGCACAGATGGTTGTATCTGCACCGGCGGTGATATCTGGCACATTTGAATTCAGGCAGACATTATCCAGTCCGGATACTTCACCTGTAGCGGCTGAATAATCAACATTGAACAAAAGCTCTGTGACATTAGCAAGCACTGTTGGCCAATCACTTGGCAGTGTTGCACCAATTGGACTCCATACCCCGTTGACAGTAATCGGAGGTGTTCCGCAATCAGTTATCGGCGCGCATACGTTTACCCATCCACTGTTCTCTGTGACGTTTAAGGATGAGGTGAAAGTGAATCCGAGTGATCCGCTTAAAATCGAAAATGAAGGATTAACCGTTATACTTCCCTGAACACTATCATCAAATAAAATGAAATCATAACACAACTCACCACAACACCATTTTCCATCATAGACCAGGCCTGACAATAGCTGAGAAGCGCCGGGCAGATCCGAGGACTGAAGGAAGAAATCAGTTGCGCCTCCCTGTGAACCCGAATTAGTTATCAGAAGTCCGACATTGGGTTCCAATGGATAGGCCTGCCATCCATTCAATCCAAGACTATCAAAATCTTCACAGGTATCAACACAGGCAGTCAGATCAGGAGGCGGACAACAATCGTTGAATTCAATTTTCAGCGTATCGGATGAATCGGCACATCCCCACTGATTCGATCCCATGAGTCTGAAAATACCTCCGGGTGCGGAAACAATCAGATTCTGCGTAAAGCTATAGCTTACGAAAATTCCCCCGGTAAGAATCTGCCATTCATAAGTAGTCAGTCCAACCGGACCCGGGATCGTCACTATGCCACATTCTGTACAAAACTCATAACATCCGCTTGGCGTACAAGTCAGATCAGGTTTTGGATATATTGTGAGAACATTGGAGACTGCTTCACATCCAAATTGATTCGTGGCAGTTACACTATAATCACCCGGGATGGCCGCATTGATACTGGTACCCATTTGTCCGGTACTCCAGTTATAAACTATTGGAGGACCAAGTGGCCCAAGCACACTAAAGTTAAACATCACACTTTCGCAGAGCACTCCTCCCGGGTTGGAAACGATTACAGGAGGTGCCGGAGCTGGATTGACAATCACATTCACCGAGTCAACTGAACTGCAGCTAAATGAATTGGTAACAATAAGTGTATAGAGTCCGGCATCGCCCAATTGGATATTCGGTAAAACGAATGGGTTCGTATTGCCGGTTCCACCCGGACCACTCCACGCATAGGTAGAGCTTCCATCCGGTGTCGAATTGAGTACCAGGTTATCACCCTCACACAAGACAGTATCTCCGGTAATTAAAGCGGGTGGCACCGGATTAACGGTGACTGTTACCGGAGCAATGGCAGGATACGCACAGCCGGAGGCAGTCTGAACGATGACCGAATAAGTTCCACTGGCACTCACATACAAACTGTCATTGAGATTGAAAGGAGATGATAAAGGCGGTGTCGGAGATTTTGACCACAGATAATTTACGCCGGGAGGATTAACCGTAAGCAGAATTGAATCTCCGCTACAGAATGTAAGCGGTCCACCGATTATAGAAGCGGATGATGGTACCGGGTCGACAGTAATTGTATAAGAAGCCGAACCACTGCATCCATTTGCACCCGTAACTATAACCTGATAAGTAAATGTACCGGCAGTTCCTGCAATGATATTAAGGTTGGGTGAGAATCCTACACCACCAAGGAAGGTTGGCGCGACCCGGTTCCAGACAAAGCTGACACCGGCGGTCTGTGTTTTAATATCCAGACTCTCTCCCTGACAATACTGAGTTTTCCCGGATACAATCACATTCGGAGAATTATTAACTGTAACCTGAACCGGACCGACAGTGAAAGGACATCCGTTTCCATCCACCGCTGTAACGGAGTAGAATCCGCTCGTCTTGACGTACACAGGATTCGTTGGGAATGGAGGAGGATTGATAATGTTCCAGGTATGTGGACCAGGACCGGAAGCCGTAAGCTGAACAGAATCACAACTTGCCGGACCAACCGTGATCGTACCGGTAGCAGCTGGGAGTACGTTCACATTCTGAGACGCGACATCAGTACATCCGTATATATCGGTGACGGTAAGTGTGGCTGTGAAAGGACCAGAATTTATGTACGTCAGACTGGCCGGATTTTGCGGAGAGGTCCCGCCATTACCGTTATTGAATAGTCTGGAAGTTTCATTAGCCAGATTCACCGATATGTCGGTGAAGGTGGCAGCTGTTCCCTGACACACCGGAGAGGAGACTGTAAATGCAGCAACAATGGGCACAGGTACCACAATTGTTTTCATCAGTGTACAGGTAGCCAAAGTAACCGGATCATAAATAGCCAGATAAACCAGGTGGGTTCCTGAAGATAAAAGCTGCGGAACCGGAGAGAATGCGGAAGAAAGTATGGCATTGTTCGTGCTGTCTTTCCAAGTCCATGTATAGGCTCCCGGACTGCCGAGATACAAACTGGTATTGGTGAAGATGGTCTGCATCTGGTTAAGTCCGTTACACTGGAAACTCACATCAAAATCCGCATCGAATGGAATCGTTTTCATATGCGTTTTGCCTACAATCTTTGTACAGGTATCGCCATTGGCGTCAAAGCCTGAAGCAACACCATACACCGTCACCGGAAAGATTCCCGGATATGGGTAATTAGCTGTAACCGGACTAATTGCTCCTGCTGAACCACCTGCACTAAATGACCAACCGGTGTGTGTGGCGGTTCCTATTGCCGTATAAGTCTGGGAGAGACAAACCGGAGGTGTGCTGGTGAAATCAATCGTGTCATTTACAAAGCAACCCGGAACAGAGTCACAAGCAGACGTATCAACCAGAATTGTATTTGACTGATTGGTGCATCCGAAGGCGTTTGTGACAATAACAGAAAAAGCTGTGGCAGAATTTATAGTGTTGGTTATGGAGGCACCCGTACCTGATGGTGTCCATGAGTAGGTATAACCCGGTGCTGATACGGCAGTCATGGTAACGGTAACTGGGAATGCGCATGCACCACCAGGTCCGGATATTAAGGCAATAGGCAGAGGGTTTACGGTCAGTGTGGTTGTCGTATTAGCTGTACATCCATTCGCGTCAGTTACATTCAGTGTCACCGGATAATTGCCAGTCAACGCATAAGTAACCACCGGGAATTGTGATGCAGAGGAGGACGGTGAACCGCCAGTAAAGCCCCAGCTGTAGCTTACTCCTCCGGAGCCGGTGAATGTAAGCGGAGAGCCGACACATGCAGGTGAAGGCAACACGATCCCGGGATTTGGCAATGGATTTATTGTCACCACATATTTAATGATTGTGTCCAGACAGTTTGATTGCAGATGAAGTTTCACCGTGTCAACTCCGGGACTGGTCCAATGTACTGTGATGAACGAATTACCACTTGATACCACACCGCCTAATACAGGTGCAGAAAGTGTCCATGAATAATTGGCCCCCATGAATAATGGTTCTGTAAACGAATAGGTGATAATATTATTAATACAAACGTTGGTACCCCCTGTTATAACAGGCAGGACAGGAATATCTTCAACAGTGACTGTTGTATATGCGGTATCTGAGCAACCGTTGCTGTTGGTCACATACAACTGCACATTGAAGTTACCTGCGCTTGTATAAGTGTGTACAGGATTTTGAAGACCGGATGTTCCGGCGTCCCCAAAATCCCAATTCCAGGATGGTCCTGCGGAAGTGGTAGTGAAAAATACCTGCTCGTTCTTACATGGGTACGGAGGGGTAAAATTAATATCCGGAACGGGCGGCAGAGGGAGGAGATTAACCGGGAACATCACTGAATCTTCCGTACATCTGGAGATTTTTAATTTGACCCATATAGGGGTATTCGACGCATCGATCCAGTTTACCGTAATCTGGTTGGTCCCGTTCGCGGTAATAATATTCCCCGCGGTTGCAGGTACCACCGACCAGATATAGGTTGCACCGCTCAGTAAGGCTGGGGGAATGGAATAAGTAACATTGCTTTTCAGACAGACATTAATATTGCTTGCCGTGATGGAAGGCATGACGAATGGTGGCCAGGTAACGACTGTAAAAACAGCTGAGGATTGCGAGACACATCCCGGAGGAGAGGATAGAAACTGAACTACTGAAATTGTGCCTCCGCCCGGATTCCATACGATGTTCACGCTGCTGCCATTGGATGGACCGGTTATGATTCCGCCGCTGACTGTCCAGGAATAGCCGACTCCACTCATGTTGGGTGGCACGGAGTAGGTTATGGTATCACCGGCACAGACAGTATCCGGACCTTGTATATTATTCGGAGTAAGCATATTTACCACTTCCACGGAAACCGTAGCCGAATCATTACAATAGGTATTCGGAGGCGCATAAGCCGTTAGCTGATAGATCCCGCTTCCCGCATTCCAGGTATAGGCATTAAGTAATGCACTATTGGCAAAGGTCAGTACTGAAGGCGCCGGGGTTACGAGTTTCCAGCTTGTTCCTGAAGCCACGGTGTTGTTGGTTAGATTCATTCCGTTGAACGGGGAACTTGTAACATTCGGGCAAACCTTTGAAGGTCCTGAGATACCGAATACGGGTCGAACATGCACCGTCAGGGTTCCTGTACCACCGCAACCATGATCATCGTCACAAGATTCAGGCAAGGTACATCCTGAACCTGTCAGGACATTCTGGTATGTGACAGTAATCGTTACGAATCCGAAAAATCCCGGCGCCCAGTCAATGCAAATATCACAGGTTCCCTGTCCGGTAATGGTACCGGCATTTGCGGGTGAAATCATCCATTCCTGTGTATTACCCGGAATGCAAGGGATAGAATAGCAATTCTTGGTACCTGCACAGGTAATGGTATCTCCCGTAACCGCGATGGTAGCGGGAACTATACTTACTGTTTTAATGGTTCCGAATGGACAGGTGAGCGGAGGTGTACAATTTGAAACGTTCAGGGCAATGGTTCCGGAAGGTCCGGTTCCCCAGATCACTGTGGCAGAATCACTTCCCGGCGGCGGAGGCGTTAGAAAAACTCCTCCGCTAACGGTCCAGGTATAGGTACTGCAGACAGCATCGGTATAATAGGTCACTGTATCTCCCGGGCAAACAACAGAAATACAGTAGATTTCCGGACCGGAAGCTGAATCAACCACTACCATGAATGCAGTATCGTGTGGAATTCCACAGGCATCAAAAACCGTCAGAGTATCATAATAAGTTCCAGGCGGATAATTTATTCCCGGCTGGGTATTAGTCTGATTGGTCGAATAAAAACCATTGCCGAAATTCCACAGTCTTCCTGTTGTGCCTGTGGAATTGTCTGTAAAGGTGATGGATTGACCATTGCAAATATTGATCACACCGCTAACGATGGGTGGCGAGGTGGTAAAACTGATATTGTAAACAGAAGGTGGATTCCGTATAACGTTTTGCGTACATGAATCAATGGTATTATTATACGCGACATACCATGTAACCACTGTTGTTCCCACCGGAAAAACACCGGGAGAATTATTCCAGATGGAATCATAGGCGCAGGTATCCGGATTGAGAGGTCCGCCGGCGCCACCACTTGTACCACTGCTTCCGCCACCGGTGAAAGTTGGCTTTTTAAGTTTCACCAGTGAATCCGGAACTTCAAAGCAAATGGTTGTATCAGCACAATTCAATGTACAACATGGACCCCCTACCGTAACCTGGTAAAGTATATTGGTCCCAACAAAGTCGCGAATGTCGAACATGTAATTACCGGGACACAATCCGGTAACGCAGGCCGTATTTCCCACGACACCGCTGTTACCAAAAACAAGATAGGTATAAGGAGGTACACCCCCGGTGACTATCACACCCGCCGAACAATTGCATGGTTGTGTTGCCTGGCAACAGCGAACGCTGCAAAGTGGATCGACCGCAGCGCTGAGAGGAGCCTGAGAATAAGAACTGATTCCGGCCATGATAAACATCGCCAGTACTATCAGAAATTTCAGTCTAGATGAAAAGTCCTGCCTTTCCGAAAATTGTAATATGGAGTAACTATGAATGCTGCATGGAGCGGCTCCATTCGATGGGTAAATTTCTGCTTTCATGTGTGGAGTATTGTGTGGTGTGAAGAGTACAACAGAATGCAGGAGTCAGAAAATCCCAGGTTGAGTGCAGTGACATAAAAACGGATTGAGAGATATGAGTTATTTCCCGACTGGCTTAAGAATGCAGAACTACGCAATGCAAGACCGAATGTAGAAATTTATTGCAAAAAATGAATGATTAATCAAATAAAATTTCTAATGCTGCCAATTGCCCTCAGAGATTAAAAATGGTATAAGCCGGGTGCGAGACGGAAAGGCCGAAAACAGCCGGAAAACAGGTGCAACAAGGAACCAATCTTTCTGAAAAATCAACCAATAAACAAACAAGTGGAAGCGTCACACCATCCTTTGCAAGCTGGAATGTCCTGTAACGACGGGCCGTAATCGGCTCAAAACCGGAAATTAGCTCCGTTTTGTGTATAGATTCGTTGAAAAGTCAATCCCGGAAGAACCCTCAGCTGCTATTGATTTTTATCTTTGCAGCTCAATTTACATTCTGCGTAGCATTAAAATCGCTGAATTCTCAATATCATATCGTTTATATATGTCAATTCCGAAAGGCAAACTCATATCAATTGGCGGCAGCGAGGATAAAGGAACAGAAGCTGAACCAAACTTCTTTCAAAAAAATAACCTGAACTTTTTTGAACTGCAGATTCTGAGCAGGATTGTTCAGGAAGCCGGCGGTCACGACTCAAGAATTGAAATAATTACTTCCGCCTCCTCCATCCCGGATGAGGTAGGACAGAATTACCTGGATGCGTTCAGCAAGCTGGGTTGTAAAAATGTTCACCTGATGGACATCCGTACGAGAGAGCAGGTGCAGTCAAAGGAGATGACAGAGCGGATCAGCGTTTGCAATGCGGTCATGTTCAGCGGTGGCAACCAATTGCGTTTATCATCCTTGTATGGCGGAACTGAATTCCTTGAAATACTGCTGAAACGTTACGAGAACGAGGATTCATTCGTTATTGCCGGCACCAGCGCCGGAGCCATGGCCATGTCGAATACCATGATATATCAGGGAAGCAGCACTCAGGCACTGCTGAAAGGTGAAGTGAAGATAACCACAGGCCTCGCTTTCGTGAAAGATGTTATTATTGATTCGCATTTCGTGACCAGAGGGAGGTTCGGAAGGCTCGCACAAGCTGTTGTTGCAAATCCTTCCTGTATGGGTATCGGTCTCGGAGAGGATACGGGCGTAATCATAACCGAAGGCAGGTTTATGGAAGCCATAGGATCCGGCCTGATTATCATCGTTGACGGACATAATATCAGACATTCAAACATCGCAGACCTTAAGGAAGGTTCGCCAATTTCCATAGAGAATCTGATTGTTCACGTCATGGCCAAAGGAAACCATTTCGACCTGAAAGAAAGAAAGTTTTATGCTGAGGCGCTTGAAGTCAGAAAATAGTCTTTCTTTTCAGGCTTTAATAAATTTTTGCACAACAAATCCTTTCAAAGTATGTATCCGGATAAAATAAATCCCGGACTTTAAATTTTCTACAGGAAGAGTGAGAGTCATTTTTGCATGGACCTGGGCTTCATAGAGCACTAGCCCGTAAATATCAACGATGTCGACTTTGTAGTCTCGTCCGCATATCATTCCATATGCGGAAAATTTTACAAATTCAGAAGATGGATTAGGCCATGTTTTCAACTCAACTTTCGAATCATCATATTCATTAATACTGACAGGACATCTGAAATCCGGTAAAAAAAAGTTTGTATTGGGTGCAACGTACCCTGAGTCAACAAGATTATATCCGTAATTTTCATACAGATAATACCTGCCCTGTTGATCATCTTCATCGATCGCAAATACGTAAGGAAAATACCCGGAGTTCAATGAGGTCTCTGCATTCAGCAGTCGTAGCTTTTTGTTTAAAGGATAGATACCCTGATGAGTCATTGTAAAAGTATTGAAGACTATAACAGAGCTGTCTAACCCACCACCGGAAGGATCAGATTTCGGCTGAAAATGAATACCGTTTGCAGTCCAATATCCTGCTCCTATATCACTTCCTGAAAATAAAACCGTGTCAATAAATGAATTGGAATTCCAATTATACTCCATGTATACAATAGAAGTGTCACCCGGCTCATAAAGTAAATGAATAGTGTTATAATTTGACCCGAACAAAGCCGGGCCGATGTAAACCGGCATGATCACCGTATCCTTTATCACACTATACGTATTCATGTCTATCACATTTAAAACCATGGCACCGTTTTGATCCAATCCTAAAACACAATAATTTGGATACATAAACGAAACCATCTTTGGTTTTATGGATAGCATAGCAGAATATAAAACAGAGGAAAAAGCAGTGTCATAAACAATAAAATTTGCCGATAAATCAGTTTCTCTTAAAATTAAAATCTGATTACTGTTTAATTGAATGTCGGCAATGCTGTCCGAACCGAACGAATTAATTCTGCTGACTATAACGGAATCGCAATAATTAAAGAACTGATCATAGCTTACGCTGAAACAATGAACGGAATCTTTGTCTCCTAAACAAAATCATTTAACCTCATTTCCGCCATAATTATTCTGATCCAAATCAAAATATTCAACTTGTATTACCGGATTTAAAGAATCAATATGGACATGCGTACCATTTGCGGAATAACAAGGAACATAGCCGATTGAAGCATGCGTACCTGCACTATCACTTCCATTTGCAATATACAATCTTGACCAGTAATCACATAAATTATGAACGAACATCCGAAGGCCTTTTTCTTTGCCAATATCTATTGCTGGATTCTGAGCTAATGCAAAGCTGTATGTCAATAAAAGCAACAAAAAAAATAATCCGCTATTCAATTTCATCCGAAATGCCTTAGTCACAACACGATAATAAAAAAAATCAAAACTAGCTAAAAATCCTCAGCAATTTTCTCTCATCCAGTAATCAAGCACTGCAATTCGCCATACAAGATTAGCATTCCGATTACCTCCTTTCCTGAATTCAGATATCAGATTTTTAATTTTACCCCTGTTCAGGTGTTCAAGGTTGATAAAGTCAGTCTCCAAAAGAAAAGACAAAGGACCGCGCAACCATTTTATCTCTCCAGGTGTAACAAATCCTTTTTTATCCTTTCTGCTGACAATTGCTTCCGGCAGAGTTCCCGCCAGTCCTCTGCGCAATATTCTCTTGGTTTCCCCCCTGCTGATCAATTCATCATCAGCAAGTGCAAAAGAATACTCAACAAGCCTGTGATCGAGAAATGGAACACGCGACTCAATGGAGAATGCCATGCTGTTTCTGTCTTCATAATGCAGTAATGAAGGAAGCGATGTGTTGAACAACAAATGATATAAAAAACGCTTGAGCGGACCGGCATTGATTGATTTCAACCTGAAAGGAGCGGATCTCTCTGATCCAAGAAAGGGGTAATAATATTTGTATTCCATTGAATACAAACTCTGCTCACTGAAAAATGCAGACATCATGCTCTTCATCAATACGTCCGTGGTCTTTCCCATACCCATTTCCTGTGCACCTGAATGTGCATTGAGTTCTCTAAGAGCTGAAACAAAATTTAATCTGCGCAGTTTTCCACCGATCAGGCGATAGAATGAATGCATATACCCTGCAAGAAATTCGTCGCTTCCCTGCCCGTCCAGCAAAACCTTCATACCATGGTCCTTTGCCAGCTTCATGACGAAGTACTGTGAGACCGGCGATGAACCTGTCATTGGAACTTCAGAACTCGCTACGGAGCGTTCAAAGGCATTGACCAATTCGCTTTCTGAAGGCTTGTAAAAGTGCGCCTGGAGCGAGGGATACTTTTTCAGGACTTCATTTACCCAGGGACGTTCGTCAACCTCATTCTCGCCTTCATAGTAGATCGTAAACGTCCTGCAAGCTTTGTCTGGAAAATTTCTGGCGACAGAGGAAACGATGGAAGAACTGTCAAGTCCTCCGCTAAGACATGCACCGACTTCAACATCACTGCGCATATGAAGCCGGATGCTGTCACTGAACAACTCATGAAAGCGTTCACATTTTTCCCTGAACGAAAGATTCATGGACTTTGAAGATTCAAGGTCCCAGTAATGCCTGATGGTGGTTTTTCCGTTGCTGAAGATCAGGTTGCAGGCGGCAGGCAGCGACTTTATTTTCTTAAAATAGGTTTCATCCTCATAGGTGATCCATCCCAGCTGCAATCCCCTGGAGACCTGGTTCCAGTTCAGTTCTTTAGTAAACAGCGAAGAACATTTCAATGCTCTGTATTCGGAACCAAAATAAAACCGGTCATTCTCATGGATGTAATAAAAGGGTTTGATGCCAAACCTGTCACGACTGCAAAACAGATACTCTTCTTTCAGATCCCAAATGGCAAAAGCCCACATTCCGACAAAATGTTCAACACAATTCTCACCGTACTCCCTGTAAGCCGCTAAGATCACCTCAGTGTCTGACTCTGTTTTAAATATATAACCTTTCAACTGAAGATTCTTCCTTATCTCTTTATAATTGTAGATCTCCCCGTTATATACAATTACAGCATCAAAGAATTCCATTGGCTGATTACCGTCCTCCGAAAGATCGATAATACTTAACCTGTTATGTCCTAACCAGAGTGGATGCAGGTCCCGCACACCTCTAGAATCCGGTCCGCGATGGGCGATACTCTCGAGCATGGCATGCAAATTAGCCCTGGCATCGTCCTTGTTTGTATGTGAATCTGTAAAACCGGCTATTCCGCACATGATAAATCGAATCAGGAAGTAAAGCTATTAATTATACCGGCTAAGTCCGCAGTTAAATTTCTGCGTGTATACTTTGAATTCCTTGTTGTAGCGGAAACAGATGACTTTCCATTCTGCCAATCTCTGATCGCCTGCAGCAAGTAATTTTCTATTGCCTGCTCCTGACTCCTGCCGAACATCTCACCTGCCAAAGTCTCTTTCAGGATCTTGGCTGCATCCCCTTCCGCAGGCCCGATACCAATCACCGGTCGTCCTGATCCGATATACTCAAACAGTTTACCGGTAAGTATTCCTTTGTCATTCTCCGCTTCAGGTATAAGCAGGAGGAGAAGAGTGGCTGCCTGCATATAACGGATGGCTTCTTTGTGAGAGACGTGAGGTATTAATTCCACAAGTGATTCCAGTCCGTGATCTCCCAGTAGTTTTTTAACCTGTCCAGAAATACTGCCCACAAACCTCAGCCGGATCTTTGTTCCCGGCATCTTTCCATACACAGCCCTGATGCAGGCAAAGAACACTTCCGGATTATAATTTTCAGCAAGCGTGCCTACATAGGTTATCAGAAATTTATCCTTGTCTGTTTCCGGTCCCTTTTCAAAATCATCTTCGTCAAATCCATTCGGTATAACATGGATCTTGTCCCGGGAAATTACTGTTGACTTGCTTAAAAACAATCTCCTGATATCCTCACTCACAACTATCGCAGCATCACATTTCTCCAGGACCGATTTCTCATATCTTCGATCAAGTTTGCTGGCGATGGATGTGTGCATCAAGTCTTTGTAGTAATAAATGTCTGTCCAGGGATCTCTGAGATCTGCGATCCATTTACAGGAAGGGACCTTTTTCTTCAGATACAGTCCGATCAGCTGAGAACTGTGCGGAGGACTTGAAATAACAAAAGCATCGATCTTTTCCGAACCGATTATCTTCAGCGCCATACGGCAAGCATACTTAACCCATCCTCGTCTTGCATCAGGAATAAAAAAATTACCTCGGATGAATCTGAGTAATCTCTGAAAAAAAGATTCATTTTCCGAATTGGCAAAACCACCATATGGGATCTTCCCTGTACCTGCCAGTCGGGAAATAATTTTTAAGGGTTCAAACGAATCAGTATGATGTATCACTGAGCCGGCAGGCACTTCGTCATTCAACGATGTGTCTTGCAAGGGATATGTTGCTTTTCCCGGATCGACGGTCAAAACGACCGGATTGATCCCATATTCCCGCAGATACTTTACAAACTTCAGTGAACGCTGTACACCCGCACCTCCACTGGGTGGCCAGTAATAGGTGATATACAGTATTTGCTTCATGCTCACATCGGGTGTGGATCCCATAAAGTTCAGACTGCCTGATTTTTCTTTCTGTCAATCCAAATGAATGCAATGAAACAGATGAGCAAGAGAGATGATCCCGCTAAAGCAATCCTCTCTCCCGTCTTTACAATCTGAGGTTCAAACTTCCACTCTATGGTATGCTGACCTGCCGGAATACGCATGCCACGCAAGACATAATTGGTGCGAAAATAAGGCAACAGGGTTCCATCGATGTAGGCATTCCATCCTTTATCATAATGAATCTCGGAAAAAACCGCAAGTTGCTCTGAAGAGGCTTTGCTCGAATAAGTCAGATGATCCGGTTCATATTTTGTTAAAACAATAGTGGCAGCTGAGTCTTCCGTATAACTGAATCCATTGAGCTGGTCTTTAAAACGCTGATCGACGATGGCGGTAGTGGCGGGATTAAAATTATCCAGTGCCCGGATCTCGGCATCGGCATCCTTAACCAGTGAATATTCCTTTACGAACCATGCATTACCAAGTGCGCCCTGGTTCTTCAACGGGGCTGCTTCAGGATTGTAAATGAAATAACGGGTGTTCAACATATTCATGGCTTTCTGACCATACATGACATCATTGAATGTAGAATCCGGCTTTTGCAGACCATCTCGCAGTTTACTCACCTCCGGCAGCAGATAAAAATCAATCAACTCCTTATAACGCTTAAGTTTCGCGCCATGATATCCTCCGATGGACTGATGATAATAGGATGTGCTTGCATCATTGAACGTGTTTACACTGAGGTTCAGCACACGGTAGCTCTCTGAGGTGTCTCGCAAAACCAGCTGATCGGCCTGAGTCATCGGCCAAGGTATTTCATTCGTTGATTTCCGTATAAAATTTTCATCATGAAGATATCTCTTACCAACAATGGCAAGATCAAGTAAGAGAAAAGCGATGAGGGAATAAATGAAAATATCCTTGCTGTATCTGAACTTCAGAAATGATAAAATAAGCGCCGAAGCCAGAATACAGAAGAACAAACTCCGCATAACATCGCTAAGCATAATATGCTTCCTGGCATTGGATACATTCTCAAAAAACGAATTGATTATGTCTTGTGATATATTCTGTCCTTTGGTACTGGCCACGACCTGATCATACTCTGCTGGGGTATAGAAACTGGTGAAAATATCCGGCTTTAATGCCATCAACAGCAGAATGCCGGTCATACATGCAATAACATAAGTAAGTGGCTTTTTAAATTGCCGGAAAAAGTCACCGTCTTTAAGCATCTTGTCAATCGCGAGAGTTGCCAGTAAGGGCACGGTAAACTCTGCGATAACCAGTGTCATGGATACTGCTCTGAATTTATTGTAACCTGGCAGGTAATCCAGAAAGAAATTAGTAAAGCTCATAAAGTTTTTTCCCCAACTCAGGAATATTGCCAATATGGTTACAGAAACAAGTCCCCACTTAACAGGTCCAGGAACGGTGAATACTCCGATTAAGAATAATAACACCACAATGACCCCAAGATAAACAGGACCTGAAGTGAAAGGCTGGTCACCAAAATAGGCGCTGAAGGAAGAGATGTTCTGACGGAAATTCTCGTCGACTTCCTTCAATGCATCTTTATTATTTTTTGAGATCACTTCACTGGCGCCACCTTTGAAATCAGGCACGATGAAAGTCCAGGACTCTCCAATACCATAACTCCAGTCAGTAATATAATCCCTGTCTAATCCGGAGGTTTTATTTTCCGCATTATCCGTGAGTTCTGAAGGTCCTCTGGTGGAATACTTTGCATACTCCTGAGTGGTAAGAATATTCGTAATGTTACTGGCCAGGGCGAGACCTGCCATTCCCAAAAGGATCAGACTTGCTTTCAGAAAGTAGGGGAATCGTTTCTCCCTGATGGCACTTATCATTTCGGCGACAGCCAGAAAAATGACGATCAACATCAGGTAATAGGTGATCTGAAGGTGGTTGGCATATAATTGCAAGGCAAGGGCAAGGCCTGCAATGGCCGAACCAAGCATCCACCTTCCTCTGTAAGCCAGCAGCACTCCAGCCACTACCGGTGCCATAAATCCGATGGCATGCGCCTTTGAATTATGCCCGGCTTCCAGAATGATGATAAAGTAGGAACTGAAAGCAAAGGCGAAGGCTCCCATGACCGCAACTCTTTTATCGACGCCGGTAACGACGAGAAGGAAGTAAAATCCAAGGAGGTAAAGGAAAAACAGGTTTGCCGGTGATGGGAAAAACATGAATACCTTATTAATGTACTGAACCAGGTTAGCGCCATAAATGGCTGAGATCTGATAAGCCGGCATACCACCAAACATGGAATTTGTCCAGAGTGGCATTTCACCCGTTTTATCCCTGTGCTCAATGATTTCCTGCGACATACCCTTCCAGTTGTTAATGTCAAGCTGTCTCAGTTCCTTCCCTTGAAATAAAGGGGCAAAATAGATCCAGGTGATGATCAGGAAAGAGGCAATAGCAAGGAGATAAGGCAAAAATTTCTTCATAGGATGTCTTTTTTATCCCTGAATAAAGCTCAGGATTTCATTGACCTTGCGAATATAAAGTATTTGCGTCAAGCTCTGAGAAATTGACGAAAATCGTTTTTAATGAGGCGCTTAGCACATCAACCTTGCTGACAATTAGGACAGGAACGGTTTCCTTGCTTTCTCCCTTTGCAGTAAACCCGCTTAGGCGATCTTCAGCTGAGAGAGTTGAACCGATCCCGGAATTTTAAACCATTTTAACAAGACTTCACAAGTAAAAGTTAAAGTTATAAAAGGAATTGCTCAGTGAGGTATTTTAGTTCCACTTCAAAGCTAATTAAAAACCGAAAGAAAAAATTACATGAAAACACTTACACTGCTTATGATGCTGCTGGGTTTCGGCGCAATGTCTAAAGCACAGAATTACATTGTCCTTGCCAATGATCCCTCAGCTGACCCTGATAATATTCTTTCACCTGATCTGAGTCAGTTCAGTTACCGGCTTACGGCGGACAGCATCATATTCAAAATAGATTTTCATGAAAGACTCGATAATACAGACTGGAACCTTGCCATCGGACTGGACACCAACCTGAATCCTAACGATGGAGCACCTTGGCCCGGTGGCAACTCGACCATGAATTACGATCTCATCATGAGACTCTTCTTTAATACCGGATTCCCTCCCATCAGTGGTTATGTAAATAATTCCGCGCAACAATATGTCTCGTCGGCTATCACAATGTCCTTCGGAGATACGGCCACTATTCTTGCCGGTCTCCGGCTGTCCGACTTTATGTTGCAATTACCCCTGCAGTTTGTAGCCGGTACAGGTATTGTACTTGGCGACATCAATGACGAGATTCCTGATAATGGTTATGTAACCACCCTTATCAATGATATCCCGGTTGCATTGGGGCTTTCAGGTTCAACAATTAAAATCTTTCCAAATCCAGCGACCGATTACCTTCGCATCGAAACAGTTCATAACACGGATCAAATTCTGAAAAACTATATGATCTTTGATCTGAACGGAAGGTGCATTCATTCAGGTACTATTCATCAACATAAAATTCCGTTAAATGAACTGGGATCCGGTTCCTATTTCCTGCAATTTCCTGAAATTTCCGGATCAAGTTTTTACAAATTCAGAAAAGACTGAGTGATCAATTATCACTTCACTTCCTCGTATTCCGTGTACTCTCCCTGTTCAAGAGTAGTTCCGGCTTTACTGATATCCTGCACCGTGATGCTGCCTTCCGGCTTAGGGCCTGATTGCGGGGCCTGTGCCTGCCTTCGAATCATTTCTTCAGCAGCCTTTTTCATGGATGCTGATATACTGTAAAAGAAAATCCGTCTTACCCAGCCAAGGACAATCAGAACCAGCAGAATTATCAGAATGTACTTCATGGGGAACTGTGCTTATTATTCAATGTCAACAGGTTATCGTGATAAATAAAGGTTTCGCTCACTGTACACCTTTTGGAAAAATTCATCCTCGAGGTCATCTATAAAATAAATGGCTTCGCCGGTCGATTTCATTTCAGGTCCCAACTCCTTGTTCACGTCCAGGAATTTATCGAAGGAGAACACCGGAACTTTAATGGCGTACCCATTCTTCACGGGTTCGAATTTG
The DNA here is from genome assembly GCA_964544885.1 of uncultured Flavobacteriales bacterium. GTDB lineage: Bacteria > Bacteroidota > Bacteroidia > AKYH767-A > 2013-40CM-41-45 > QQVM01. Next base: position 48,580 of record CAZJDX010000016.1, on the reverse strand, counting down.
AAATCCTTCAGCTTAGCCGCGCCCAGCATCAGTTTTGTGGCATAATTCACATAAGGTTCGTCATAGGCTTTCGCAATGAAAGGAACCGTCCTTGAGGCCCGGGGATTGGCTTCGATCACGTACACTTTTTCATCTTTTATGGCGAATTGTATATTGATCAGACCTTTTACATGCATTGCCAAAGCGATCTTGCGCGTTATCTCCTCAATCTGCCGGATAATGCTGTCGCTCAAGTCAAAGGGAGGGAGCACGGCGTTACTATCTCCACTGTGTATGCCGGCGGGTTCAATGTGTTCCATGATTCCAATGATATAAACATCTTCACCGTCACAAATGGCATCCGCTTCTGCTTCTATGGCTTTCTCCAGGAAATGATCCAGCAGTATCTTATTATCCGGAATATCCTGTAGGATCTGAACGACATGCGATTCAAGTTCTTCTTCGTTAATAACGATCTTCATGCTCTGTCCGCCCAGTACATAGCTTGGTCTGACGAGCAGTGGAAATCCCAATTCTCTGGAAATACCGACCGACTGATCTGCGTTTTCCACCACACCGAATTTCGGGTAGGGAATACCCAGATCACGAAGCAGTGTGGAAAAACGTCCACGGTCTTCCGCAAGATCCAGCGATTCATAACTTGTACCAATAATTTTGATACCGTATTTGTTTAGTTTCTCTGCCAGCTTGAGGGCTGTTTGTCCACCTAACTGTACGATAACACCCTCGGGTTTTTCATGATCAATAATCTCGTAGATGTGCTCCCAGAAAACCGGTTCAAAATATAATTTATCGGAAATGTCAAAGTCTGTTGAAACAGTCTCCGGATTGCAATTGATCATGATGGTTTCATATCCGCACTCCTTCGAAGCCAGAACTCCGTGGACACAGCTATAATCGAATTCTATCCCCTGTCCGATTCTGTTGGGTCCTGAACCCAGTATGATTACCTTTTTCCTTTCACTTACCACACTTTCATTCTCCTCGTCGAATGTTGAATAATAATATGGAGTAGTGGCTTCAAACTCGGCGGCACAGGTATCAACAAGTTTCCATACGCGTTTAATGTCGAGCTCTTTTCTCTTTTTGAATACCTGGCTCTCCAGGCAACGCAGCAGATGCGCTACCTGACGGTCGGCGTAACCTTTCTTTTTGGCTTCCATCAATAATTCCCTGGGAATACTGTCGACCGTATACTTCTCGATCTCCTTCTCCAGGTTGATGAGTTCTTCGATCTGCCGGAGAAACCAGGGATCTATCCGGGTAAGTTTCTGTATCGTGTTAAAAGGAATCCCGAGTTTGAATGCATCGTAGATATGAAACAACCGGTTCCACCGGGGTCTTTCCAGACTGTCAAGTATGTCTGCCTGGTCCCGGATCTCCCGGCCATCAGCACCCAGGCCGTTCCTTTTTATTTCCAGTGACTGACAGGCCTTCTGCAAGGCTTCCTGGAAGGAGCGGCCGATTCCCATGGCTTCACCCACCGATTTCATCTGAAGTCCGAGGTGCCTGTCGCTCCCCTTGAACTTATCGAAATTCCAGCGGGGCACCTTAACAATGACATAATCAAGCGAAGGCTCGAAGAAAGCGGAAGTACTTTTGGTGATCTGGTTTTTCAACTCATCCAGATGATAGCCAATGGCAAGCTTGGCCGCAATTTTCGCGATAGGATAACCGGTTGCCTTCGAAGCAAGCGCTGAAGATCTTGAAACGCGCGGATTGATCTCGATCACGATGATCTCGTTTTCATCCTCCGGGTTTACCGAGAATTGAATATTGCATCCACCGGCGAAATTTCCGATTCCATTCATGCACCGGATGGCAAGGTCACGCATTTTCTGGTAAGTCACATCCGACAAGGTCATGGCCGGGGCTACGGTAATTGAATCGCCCGTATGGATTCCCATGGGGTCGAAGTTCTCGATCGAACAGATGATAATCACATTGCCTGCCGCATCACGAAGAAGTTCCAGTTCGAATTCCTTCCATCCCAATATTGACTTCTCAATCAATACCTCATGGGTTGGTGAGGCATGTAATCCCCTGTTAAGAGCGCTGTCGAATTCCTCACGGGTATGAACAAAACCCCCGCCAGTTCCTCCAAGAGTGAAGGATGGACGTATTACCAGCGGAAATCCGATCTCCTGCGCAATCTCTTTGCCCTCAAGGAAAGAAGTAGCAGTTTTTCCTTTACAAACACCCGCTCCGAGTTCAAGCATGCGCAAACGGAATTTCTCTCTGTCTTCCGTCATTTGGATCGCGCCAATATCCACACCAATGATCTTCACTCCATACTTATCCCAAATACCTGCCTTCTGGCAATCAATAGCAAGGTTCAGTGCGGTTTGTCCGCCCATAGTGGGAAGCACCGCATTAATCTTGTGTTTCTCCAGAATCTGGATAATTGATTTTTTAGTAAGTGGCTTGAGATAAACATTGTCGGCAGTAACCTTATCGGTCATAATGGTTGCCGGGTTGGAATTGATGAGGGTCACTTCTATTCCCTCTTCTTTCAGAGAACGTGAAGCCTGGGAACCGGAGTAGTCGAATTCACAAGCCTGACCGATGATGATAGGACCTGAACCTATGATCAGGACTGATTTTATGGATTTATCGCGTGGCACCTGCAGTTTATTTTAGAGACGGATCCGGGATCAGATCACAATGTCGGTGAAATAGCTGCAAAGTTACTTTTTTCTTCATGCCCCGGATTAAGATTCCGATTTGTTGAAAATTCGTTCTCTCCGATAGATGAATTCACTTTACTTTGCTTTCTCTAAGAATCAGAATTTTGAAGGATTTTGTGAATTCACACGGCTTTTCCTGGGAATACTTTGTTTTTGGACAGGGTCCGGAAGTCTTATTCGCATTCCATGGTTTTGATAATGATGCTACCGATTTCAGCATTTTTGAAAAGTCATTTGGGAATAGATATAAAATCGTAGCCGTTAACCTTTTCTTTCACGGGAACAGCAGAACACCGCGGCAAAAGGGTGAAGATCCGCTGAATGCAGAGATCCTTGCCGACCTATTCAATCAATTACTGTTCCGCCTGAACTGCAGCCGCTTTTCCATGCTGGGATTCAGTCTGGGCGGAAGGGTGATACTTCAGCTTCTGCCGCACTTTGCCGGCAGGATAGATCGTATACTTCTGCTTGCCCCGGATGGACTGAAGATTAGTCTCTGGTACCGTTTTATAACCGGCAGTCGTGTTGGTAAAATGCTTTTCAGAAGGGTGGTGGGAAGGGCCGGAATCTTCCTTACGCTCTCAAAGATTTTTTACAAACTTAAACTGGTCGGAGAAAAGCAATATCTCTTTGCCTTATCGAATTTTGACACGCTGGAGAAAAGAAAAAAAGTGTATGCGGTCTGGATGATCTTCAGAAATATCATCCCGGATGCTGTGGAAGCGGGCAAGGCCATCAGAAAATTTGCCATTCCGGTAGATATCTATTTCGGCAAGCGGGATACGATTATCCCGGCTTCCTTCGGAAAGTATTTTATGCGAAGGTCTTCTTCGAAAGTAAACATACACCTTCTCGACGCGGGACATAATCTGATGAAGGAAAAGGTGGTTGAAGAGCTGAAACCCTGGTTGGAAGCATAAAAAAAAGCGCCGTGTGATACGACGCTTTCTTGAATCTGATATATACCAGAGGAAAATTACTTCCCTCCCATAGTGTCGGATACGGTAAGAACTCTACGACCTCTCTTACGACGGGCAGCCAGTATTCTGCGTCCGTTGGCGGTACTCATACGCTCACGGAAACCGTGCTTGTTCTTTCTTCTTCTGTTCGAGGGTTGATAGGTCCTTTTCATCGCAAATAATGATATAAAATTGGGACGGCAAAGGTAAATTAATTTTCAAATTTCACAAAATTATGGACTGTTGATTTGGTAAATTTTTCTCCTCCCATTTCAAAACGATCTTATTTTGAGCTTTTTAGGCCATTTTCACCTTGGGTCTCAGCCTGAATCTTTTTCAGATGATTTTCGGTGAGATAATATACAGTCAGACAAACCCCCAATAACAGGATGAGTCCGGCAATGATTCCTGACATTTCACTAAATGGCAGGTAAGAGCCGGCTGGTGAAATTAACATCAGGAGAGTTCCGGAACGCAACATCATTTTAGCGGAATAGCGGTTTCCTGCTTCCCAGCTTTCCTGGTTCTTCATGGAGAGAGGCGTCCAGTAACCATACATCAGATTGATCTTCCGGGGCGGGAATTTTTTCAGGATCCAGCCAGCAATGACAAATACTATTCCGGTCAGAAGCGTCAGGATCGTGTATGAATTCATTCAATGTTGGTTGGTGAGAGGAATATACTCAGCCGGAAACGCTGATATAGACAAGCTTTTTAGTGTCAAAATATTCTTCAGAAAAAAAATCAGAAAGTTCAAAGGTGAGAGCGGCAACGGATAGTTCACGCAATTCCTGATGAAGATCTCCCCCCTTCAGATAAAGAATTCCGTTACGAAGCGTATTATTCCCTCCTTCACAAACTACGCTGCGTGTCCAGTCAAACATCTGTTTTAGTGTAGTAACGGCTCGACTGATCACAAAATCATACTTATCCTCAAGTTCCTCCACCCTTCTCTTTCCCGTCGTCACGTTGTGTAAACCCAGTTCTCTGGTGACAGATTCAACAACCCGGATCTTTTTCCCAATGGAATCAACGAGGTGAAAGTTCACCTTGGGAAAAAGTATTGCCAATGGTATTCCGGGAAATCCTCCTCCTGTACCTGCATCCAGGATCCTGGTACCTTTCTCAAATTGTATGACTTTGGCAATGGAAAGTGAATGCAATACGTGATGTACATAAAAGTTTTCAATATCCTTTCTGGAAATGAGGTTAATCTTCTGATTCCAGTCAGCGTAGAGCGAACCAATTTTTTTGAATTGATCTTTTTGAACTGACGAAAGTGCCGGAAAATATTTTTCTATGATGGAACTGTCGTTCATAAATATCAATAGGTTGAAGATGGCCTGTTGTATGTACGGCGAAATCAGAAAAAGCCGGAACGATTCAGATCTGTTCTTCCTGGCTTTTCAGGATCTGATACAAAAATTCCCTCGCGCGGAAAAGCTGAGCCTTTACTGTTCCCAGTGGAAGTTTTAATTCATCCGCGATCTCTTCATAGGACCTCTCTTGAAAATATCTCAATTCAACAAGGCGCTTATACCTGGGTTTCAGTTTCTCAACGACATCACGCATCAGGATGGCTTTTTGTTTCTTGATCATTTTCTCTTCCGGATCCAGCATCGGCGACTTGATTTCAAACTGCATTTCCTGGCCGTCATTGTTCTCAAAATTCTTATCGATCGAGAATGTGTATTTTCTCTTACGACGGATGAAGTCGATGCAATTATTGGTAGCGATCTTAAACAACCAGGTGCTGAAAGCGAAATCAGGAGTGTATTGATGAAGGTTTTTAAAGGCCTTACCAAAAGCTTCAATGGTAAGATCATCTGCGTCATCGCGGTTATTCACCATTTTCAGCAACATGAAGTAGATCGAATCTTTATACCTTGACATGAGTTCCGCATAAGCTTTTTGATCGCCTGTAACGGCCTGCTGCACAAGTTTAAAGTCAACCTGAGCTTTCTCTGATAAATTTGGATTTACTTCCATGCTCTTTGTTTTGTGAATAGTTTGGATATATAGAAGACCGGCTGTAAAAGCAGATGAAGCGGTTCAAGCAAAGGAAACAACCAAAACAGATCCTTTTCATGCAGCTTCGAAGTATTTCTCCACAATATGGGTAGTTTTAACAAAAGTACCACACCATAAAAAGCTGCAGGTATTTGCCAGTCGTAATTCAATATCAACATCAATATCAGTGATCCGTAGAAAATAAGTCCGCTTAGTGGCCAGACAAACAGGCGAAACTGATGGATTATCTTATAATGCCCGGCAGTACTGAGATGCCGGGTCTTTTGCTTCAGCCAGGAATTGAATGTGTTTTTAGGTTCTGACAGGGTGAATGAGTCCGGATCTGTTTCTATGGCCGTATTTGTTCCTGTTGCATTTTCATTCACGAAGAGATCATCATCACCTGAAAATAAATGGTTATGACGGGCGAAACCCTTGCTCCTGAAGAACAGTGATTTCCTGTATGCAAGATTCCTGCCCACTCCCATGTAAGCATTGCCGGCCAGTGCAGCAGAGAAATAATTCACCGCAATGCTGAAGGTATCAAAGCGTATAAGTTTGTTAAGCAATCCTTTTCTTTTTAAGTAGGCGCCGTACCCCAGAACGATCTCTGTTCCATGATTGAAGTGGGCCTGCATTTTCCTGCACCAGCCATTATTCTGAGCGCGGCAATCCGCATCGGTCATCAGCAGCAATTCGTATTTCGCCGCCTTTATCCCCAGCGTAAGCGCGAACTTTTTACCGTGTCTGTATTTTTCCTGCTCTACAATGGTAACTACTTTGAGGTGCGGATATTTTTTTGACATTTCATCCAGAAATGATCCGCTTTCATCCCAGGAACAATCATTGACCACGATCACTTCATACTCCGGATAATCCTGTTCGAGTATCGTGATCAGGTTTTTTCGAAGGTTTAACACCTCATTCTTGGCACAGATGATAATGGAAACCGGATCTGTATTTGTTTTCTCCTTTCTTCGCTTATGAAAAGCCAACCGTCTGTAGGAAATCCAGTACTGACCTCCCTGAATCAGAGCCGAAACTGACATGACAATGAACAGCACTACATTCGTCGAATCCTTGATCTCCATCATACCCATGCTACCCGGAAAAGGGTTCGGCATGACGACAAAATTAAAATAGGGCATCCACTGAAAGTCTCTATCTTTGAGGAGATATTAACGCAACAATGTTAATGAGATTGAATACGTTGAATTGACTACATAAAGTAAAAGTTAAAGATAAGAATACCTAAAAACCGGAAACAGATACCGGTACCATTCAGCCCGCCATTTTATGGATTTCACGATAGTTCACAAAGATCCTGGCTCTAATGCCCGTGCCGGAGAGATCAGTACAGGACATGGAAAAATACGAACACCGATCTTCATGCCTGTGGGTACGGCAGGGACGGTGAAAGCGGTGCACCAGAGAGAACTTGAAAATGATATCAGGGCACAGATTATCCTTGGCAATACCTATCATCTTTATCTTCGTCCGGGTCTGAACATTCTGGAAAAAGCGGGAGGAATACACCGCTTTATCAACTGGAATCACCCTGTACTGACAGACAGCGGAGGCTATCAGGTATATTCTCTCGCCGATAACCGCAAGATAAAGGAAGACGGCGTTGCCTTTACTTCCCATATCGACGGATCAAAGCATTTCTTTTCTCCCGAATATGCGATTGATATTCAGCGCAAGATCGGGGCGGACATCATCATGGCTTTTGATGAATGTACTCCTTGGCCATGCGACCATAACTACGCCAGGAAGAGTATGGAAATGACACATCGCTGGCTGACCCGGTGTTGTATACGGATGGATGAAACAGAACCGGAATATGGCTTTGAACAAAGCCTGTTTCCCATTGTACAAGGCAGCGTTTACAAGGATCTCAGAAAAAGTTCGGCTGAATTCGTCAGCTCCATGGATCGGGAAGGGAACGCCATCGGAGGCCTGTCAGTTGGAGAACCTGCAGAACTGATGTATGAAATGACAGAAACTGTTTGCTCCATACTTCCCGAAGACAAACCACGATACCTTATGGGAGTGGGAACTCCGGTGAATATACTGGAGAACATCGCGCTGGGTGTTGACATGTTCGACTGTGTCATGCCCACACGAAATGCCAGAAACGGCATGTTGTTCACCCGCAATGGCATCATTAATATCAGGAACGAAAAATGGAAAGATGATCTCAGCGTCCTTGATCCGGATGGAACCGCCTTCGTTGACTCAGGCTATTCGAAAGCTTACCTTCGTCATCTCATAATAAGCAAAGAGATACTCGGAGCCCAGATAGCCACCATACATAACCTTTCATTTTATCTTGCACTCGTAACCGAAGCGAGAGAAAAGATTCTGGAAGGAAGTTTTGTATCCTGGAAAGAGGAAATGGTAAAAAAACTGAGCAGGAGAATCTGAATCAGAAGATCCCTGATGATCCTTGGTCGAACATGAAAATTCTTGACAGGTATATTATACGAAAATTTCTGGGGACATTTTTCTTTTCCCTGACACTCATCATTCTCATTGCCGTTATCTTCGATATCAGTGAGAAGTTAGACGATTTTATTGAACGAAAGGCTCCGCTGCGATCCATTGTTGTTGACTATTACTTCAACTTCATACCTTACTTTGCAAATCTGTTCGCACCTCTCTTTGTTTTCATTTCCGTCATTTATTTCACGGCGCGCATGGCGGCAAATACAGAAATTGTGGCGATTCTGAACAGCGGGATCAGCTTTCGACGCCTGCTCCTTCCCTATTTCGTATCAGCTTTCATCCTTGCCTTGCTGTCATTTTATTTTAACGGCTGGGTAATTCCTCATTCCAACAAAGTTAAGCTTGCCTTTGAGAATACCTATATCAAGAATCCTGTTGAATTCAAAGACAGGAATCTACACAGACAACTTAGCCCGGGATTTTTCATGTATATGGAAAGTTATAATAATACCCAAAACATCGGATACCGTTTTTCCCTGGAAAAAATTGAAAACCGCTCAAGGGTCTGGTTTCTTTCATCTGACCGGATACTCTGGGACAGCACCTCATCAACATGGAAAATTGAAAACTACTACATCAGGACTGTTGATGGATTTAAGGAAACATTGCAAAGCGGTAAAGTTTTGGACACCATCCTTCCGGTACATCCTTCTGATTTCAAACGCCGGCTCAATATCATTGAAGCGATGGATACACCGGCGCTGACTAAATTTATCAGAGAAGAACAACTGTCAGGGAGCGGAAATGTGAACGCCTACCTTGTTGCCAAATACAGAAGGATAGCCGTACCTTTTTCGACATTCATACTCATGATCATCGGAGTTTCGCTTTCCAGCAGGAAGGTAAGAGGCGGCATTGGGGCTCAACTCGGATTAGGCATCGCGATCAGTTTCAGTTTCATCATGTTCATGCAGATATCCGATACCTTTGCGATCAACGGAAGCATTCCGCCGCTTATCGCGGTCTGGACCCCCAATATAGTTTTTTCAGGAATAGCCGCCGCCCTGCTCAGGTATGCACCGAAGTGAATCGGCATATACTATACACCATTCCATCAATTTATAGTTCCGGAATGGATCACATGGAAAGATGGGATGACAAATAAGTTCATACTGCCAGAAAGGTATTCCTTCTCCTGACGGTAAAATGAACGGAAAGTCAAGCCTGAAGGAGGTACATTCAGAAGCAATCGCTTTATAAATTCAGCCCGCAGCGAAGCAAAACGTTTTACTTCAGGTCATGAACTGAAATCAATTCACAAGCAATTTTTGAATATAAAAATTATTTCCATCACTGAAGTTCAAGAGGTACATACCGCTATCAGGTAATCTGAGGTCAGGCTGAATCCTTGTCATACCAGGTTGTATTTCATAGTCAACCGAATACAATTGCTGTCCCACTATACTTCTTATTTCAAGCCTTACAGTTCTCCTCCTGTCTGACTCAAAATCTATCGTGAAGCTCCCGTCGCCCGGATTGGGGTATACCTGAAAAGTCTTAAGCCAGCTGTTATCCGTTATTCCCAGACAGGCATCCACCCTGACAGTCTGACTCGTTTCATACACGCATCCCTGAGCAGATTCATAGGTATAGGTAATCTCATGAAATCCTTCTCCTGCCAGTGCAGGGTTAAATGAAAAGCACTCCATGCCTTCACCGCTGAAATATCCACCCGGAATTGACGGTTGCAAATTCACAGACTGGTTATAAATGCAGTACAACGTATCAAGTCCGCTGAAATTTAATGCCAGAGGAGCGCTGTTTACCAGCACGAGGGTATCACTATTAGTGCAAAGGGTGGCCGGATTCATCACAACAACGACATAAGTTCCGGCACTATCGGCCATTATCTCACTGCTGTCGGAAGCCAGCATGATGCCGTCCCTGTACCATGTATAATCAAAATTCCTCCCTGCGGGAACATAGAGTCTGGCTGGAGCTTGCCCGCAGTCGCTTAAGGTGTCCAACCCGTGATTAATCGTTGCAACAGGTGTGCAATCGTTGCTTATAAACTTATAGATGGTACCGGTACTCAAGGTTCCGATGTAGAGTTCACCCCACATATCTTCTCCAAAGCCTGCGAAAGAAGAACCACCCAGATTACCGAGGGTGGTATTGATAAATCCGCCGGCACCGTCGCTTTCCAGGGTGTACATTACCGGGGAACAATAATCCGTGAAGAAATACTTTCCATACATATCATTATACCTCGAACCACGGTAAACATATCCGCCAATCACAGAACAAACTCCTGAATTATGATCGGTCGTGGCAACCGGCGCTACATACGAAGCAGGTGAAGCACAGCCCGTCCCATTGTAAACGGCATTACCTTCATAACATCTCCATCCGTAATTGAGACCCCCCGGAGCATTGGCTGCTTCAAAATCCACTTCTTCAAATGCGCCTTGTCCCACATCACCAACCCAAAGATCTCCGGTAGCCCTGTCGAAACTCCATCTCCAGGGATTTCTCCAACCAAGAGACCATACCTCATCCCTGCCAGGGAGTGGACTGCATGCGAAAGGATTTGTCGGAGGAATTTTATAGCCGGGATAAGAAGGATCGACCTCTATCCTGAGGAATTTACCCATAAGAGAATCCGGATTTTGCGCTCTGTTCTGAGGATCACCCCCTGATCCTCCATCACCTGTACCTATATACAGGTATCCATCGGCTCCAAAGGCAAGGTGTCCGCCATTGTGATTGGAATAAGGCTGATACAGTTCCATCAGTATTTCTTCACTGGATGGCTCCGCACGGTTTGAATCAAGCGGACTAACCCTGAACCTGGAAATACGTGTGTTGCCACGGGTCTGAGCGGTATAGTTCACATAGAAATATCCATGTTCCCTGAAATCGGAAGGAAATGCAAGTCCGAGAAGCCCCTGTTCACTGCCGAAGCGGGTACGTGTCTGAATATCCAGAAACGGGGTGTCTATTCTGGCACCATTTGTATCATAGATATAAATAAATCCGCGCTGTTCAACCACAAATAATCTTTCGTCACCGCAATTCTTGATGTCCACCGGATCCGATGCGCCGGTAGCGAATGGTACGAGGGATATCTGTGCGGAACTGATCGAGGTGAATAAAAACAAAAGGCTTATGCCGGTCAGTAGATTTCTCATGGAATAGTAGTTCTGGTTGGTGGGAAGCAAAAATAACATTTCCCCTGACATCATCCATGTCAGATCGAAATACCTTAGGGGCAAAAAAAAATTCCGGTAAGACCGGAATTTTTAAGTCTTTGTACAGTTAATCCTTGTCAGAATATAACTGTAAAGGAGAAGAATACAATGGCTGAGACCAGGATCGCATCGACAACAAGAATCATGTATAAACTTATTGGCAAACTGTTATCCTCTTCTTCCTTGTGTGCAGGATATTTCTGAGGTTCATCTTCCTGCATGTGATTATAAGTTACTACCGGCTCATTTTTCATGGGACGAATTTTTTCTAAGGATACGGCTTTATTCATGGCAGCAGGTTGAGCTTTAGGGTAGAATATTACAAGTGTAACATCTCAACGAATCTTATGTTTATTCTATTTGAATTAAGAATGTATAATTCATCTTTCACACAAAATCAAGGCGAACGAGGTCGGGACAACTGTAAGAAATCTTACAAAATCCTTGTATCTTGTCGGGAGAAGAGTAAGTGTATTAATAATGCAGCTTAATGCTGCAATCCTGAAATACAACTACCATATTCATGAATAACCATACCGCCTCTCCATGAACCCGGCATCAAGAGTATTAATGATCGAACCCTCAGGTTTCGGACCGAATCCGCAAACGGCTGCCGACAATGCTTTTCAGTTGGTATCAACGATCACGGAAAAGGAGAAAGAACAAGCTGCTATTGAATTCTCAGGTCTGCAAAGACTCTTATCAGAAAAGGGTATAGAGGTCCTGGTACATAAGATAAGGGATTCACTTCCCACACCTGATGCATGCTTTCCCAATAACTGGATCTCCACCCATCCGGGCGGACGAATGGTACTTTATCCGATGAAAGCACCGAACCGACGTCTTGAAAGACGGCCTGAGCTGATTGATCAACTCAGAAAAGACTATCCTGTTGTACTTGATCTCAGTCGCAGCGAGGAGAGGGGTTTATACCTGGAAGGAACCGGCAGTATCGTGATTGATCATGAAAATAAAACAGCCTATGTAGCGCTGTCGGAAAGAAGCAGTTCAAACTTATTTTACGAATGGAGTAAGGTTCTCGGATATGAAAGGGTGACTTTCATGGCATATGACCAGTCACAGAGACCGGTCTATCATACCAATGTTGTGTTGAGCATAGGTAACGGTTTTTGCATCGCCTGTCTTGATGCAATTCCTGACCCTGACGAGAAACGCTTGCTCAAAGATTCCTTTCAAAGAGGCAGTCTGGAAATGGTAGAGATAAGCCAGGAACAACTCATGAATTTCTGCGGAAACTGTCTCCAGCTCTGTAATAAAGATGGGGAGAAATTCCTGGTCATGTCAACCAGAGCTCATGATTCATTTACTTCGGGACAACTGGATCAGTTAAATAAATACTCGCAAATTATTCATTGTCCCTTGGATACCATCGAAAAAGCAGGAGGAGGCAGTGCGAGATGCATGATCGCTGAGTTGTTTTAGGCATGTAAATACGCTTTGATAAAAAATCACTCCACTTTTTTCGTGAATCAGTTCCTGATCCGGTTTTAACCGGACACGGCAAACTATAGCCTGACAAACCTGGAATAATACATTTTATCCATTTGCTCGATCCGGACTATGTAAACACCTTTCACTAATTTATCCACTTCAATGAATGGCTGATTGTATTCACCATACAACATTACTTCACCAAGTTGATTAATGACTGCATATCGACCTTCGCCGGACTGGTCGAAAAACAGCACATCACTGACAGGATTTGGATACACTCTCAGCTCCTGATGGTCAACAGGAATATTTTCATCCAGATCCAGCGTGATGTTTCCATTCTGAACACCGTTTATTCGTGAACCAATCAGTCTGGTACAAAACCCGGTAAAATTATAATTACACGATTCTGTGATACCTGCCCTGGAGTTAATGTGAAAGCTGAAGTAAAGATCGGTTGTCTGATAAATGGCGCAATCGGTTGTATCAACAGATGTTGCATCGGATAAAAATGTATATGATGTAATGGTGTCTCCGTTTAATGAATCCACTTCAATTGTCAAATGGCCTGTATTCCAAATAAGAACCGAATGATGTGACATGGCAGAACCAAACATATTATTTCCCAAACCAAGCCATTGCGACGGCGCCTCCAGCATATTCTGGAATTCAGACTTGAAAAATTTAATGCTAAGGTTAGAATACCGGGTAGTGACCAGATCAGTATCCAATACCATCCTGTCATAAGTATAGATCACAGAATCCGGTGTCTTCATTACTGAAGTTATTGAATCCCGGTAATACTCGGTCCAGTCGAAGAGATTCCATCCGTCATAATGATGCTCCCATGCCAGAATGTCTCCAGCCAACAAATTAAAATAATCAGAAAAACCAGGCTGTCGATATCCATAATTTATTCCCGAAGTGTCAATAAAACCAATCAGTTCGAAAGAATAAAAATTTACACCGGAAGGATGGTATAAAAAGAGTGGTAAAGGTACAAACTCAATAAAACCAAAATTCTTGCTTAATCTGATTTCAAAATTACTGACCGGAACCTGGCCGGAACTCGATCCATTTGCCGTAAGAGTAAATACCTTAACGCTGTCGGTAATACCGGCAATATTCTCAATCTGAATTGCGGAACAGGTAATGCTTATCTCATTGTAATCATTCAATGGATAATCCGAACTCACAGTCCAGCTTTGGCCAGGAATTGCAAGTGGGAGAAAATAAAATGGCAGGGTGCTATACGGTGAAAAGTAAAATACTGTATCATTCCTGTAGATTAAAGAATCCACATGCATCAGATCATTCCTCAGCCAATTCAAATACTGAAGTGTATCTTCATAACATGTAAGGGCTCCTTTCAGATCCAGGTTGTATTTTGCAAAGTGAACTGTTTCATTCAACCGGGTCTGCAACGAATCAAACGTATGCAATTCAACTGAGTTAGGAGTGTAAAAAGCCTGAGTAGTGAAATAGTAAGATTTCTGATGCAATGGAAACAAATCCCAGTGCGCAGCCCGTCCGAAAAAAAACAAGAAAGAAAGTAAAATGCAGAAAAAAATTTTCACTTGTTAGAATCTATCCGGTCATCTTGATTGGTTGAGTTAAATGTATGAATTAAAATATCAGGATCTCTTATTTTTTATAGAATTCTTGTAATATGCATCATTCAGTATATATTCTCTCCTTTTGTCTGATTAAAAATGATGCTAAAAATCAAGCCAACTGATTCTTCCTGTAGAAAGGAATCAAATTCATGCTTCGAATTCTACATAAATAAAATCCCGTTTTGTCTCTGAATTTTTGATCTAATACATTACAAATTGCTAAGATAAGGATGATGGAACCATTAGTGAATACTGTAAAGGAGTAAGCACAATATGATGTAATCAACGGGAATCAATTTTAAAATATTTTCATTATGCTTCCCATTACAGGTATTTCTTAAAGATCATTCCGCATTTTTTCATATTTTTATGCGTCATAATACAAGTCACATGAAAAAGGTATTGTTCATTCTCCTCTTGCTTCCTTCGCTGGGTTCCGCCCAGGTCACCTGGTCGAATTCAGTCGCGAATATTCTATACACGCGCTGCACATCCTGTCACCACGACGGGGGAATTGCTCCCTTTTCACTGATGACCTTTCCGGATGCTGAACAAAACAGTGGCGATATAGAAGATGTGATTCTCTCAGGTGAAATGCCACCCTGGCCTCCTGATCCCCAATTCTCCAGATTCGCGCATGAAAGACTTCTCACTGCTCAGGAAAGGACCGCTATCCTGGACTGGGTCGCCCAAGGCGCACCTGCCGGCGATACAAGCCTGGCTCCTGCTCCGCCGGTGTACTCAGGAAATGCGGAGATCATCAACCCTGACCTTATCAGCCGGATGCCTGCATATACAGTGAATACCTCTTCGGATCTGTATCGCTGCTTCGTCATTCCAACAGGACTTGCTTCCGCTCAATATATCACAGAGATAGAAGCATTACCCGGAAACAGGGGAATTGTTCATCATATTCTTGTCTTCGAGGATTCAAGCAATGTGCCGGCCCAACTGGATGCGGCAGATCCCGGACCCGGATATACCAATTTCGGCGGAACCGGTTCCTCATCATCCAAACTAATCGGAGTCTGGGTTCCCGGACAACAGGTTAACCGCATGCCAGCCGGAATGGGAATTCGTCTCAATGCTAACACAAATATCGTTATACAGGTCCATTACCCGGGAGGAAGCTTTGGACAATCCGACAGCACAGAGATCAGATTCAAACTCACCTCGATTCCGCTTCGCGAGATCTCCATTGATCCGCCGCTTAATCATTTTCAGCTTGACAACGGACCGCTGTTCATTCCGGCCAATACCACCAGAACATTTACGGCACACTATACAGTACCCGTGGATGTGAGCGTGCTTGCCATTGGCCCGCATATGCACCTTATCGGAAAGAGCATTACTTCCTATGGTGTAACTTTAAGTCAGGATACCATCCCATTCATCCATATACGACATTGGGATTTCCACTGGCAGGGTACTTATTCATTCCCACGAGTGCTTAAAATACCCGCCGGCACCACGCTCTATTCCTCCGCATTTTATGACAATACCAGCGCGAACCATCATAACCCCAATAACCCGCCACAAAATGTGAGTCTTGGAGAAGCCACCACTGATGAAATGATGTTGGTCTATTTTGCCTATACACTGTATCAGACAGGCGATGAAAATATCATTCAGGACAGTTCTGTCATACTTGGTGATCATGAGCTGGCTTACGATAAAATCGTGAGCACAGCCCAATTATATCCACCTCACCCAAACCCGGCCGGAAGCACCTTGAATGTTCAGTATTTCCTTCCCCGTCGCACCGAAGTTGCTCTAAGCATCAGCGATCTCAGGGGCAGGCTTGTCTGGAAACAGCAGGTAAACGAAGTTCAGCAGGCAGGCTATCATTCACTTTCTATTCCTGTTTCCTTCCTCTCAGCGGGATTTTACAATCTGAACATGCGCGCGGGTGAAGAGCAGCTTTCTAAGAAAATCATTATTGATTAGTAATTCCACTTCCGGGAGATGGATATAGAAACTTTACGCCTGATCTGTAAATCGCTGCCCAATGTTACGGAAGATATCAAATGGGAAAATCATCTCTGTTTTTGTATCGGTGATAAAATGTTCCTCATTGCAGGACTGGATGAAGTACCTGTCAGCGTATCGTTTAAAACCGATGATGAAGATTATCATAAGTTCAGTGCCAGAAAAGGATTTTTTCCGGCACCTTACCTGGCGAGATACAAATGGATACATACAAGCGACATCAATAATGCGGGAAGAAAAGAATGGGAAAGTATCGTCAGGAAATCCTACGAACTGATCAAAGCAAAACTCCCGAAAAAGATAAAAAACAGCTTAAGACCTGAGTTTTAAGATCAACCAAAAATTTAGTTTTAAAAGAATCAAAAAAATCCTTGTGCAAAGGAAATTAAATATCAGTGAACAGATAAACATTCTTGAACAGGAATTTCTGAAGGCTGCAGATAACTCCAAAGCTGTCGGAATGAAAGCCTACATGAAAAATATGTTCCCGTTTCTTGGGATTCAGAAACCGGCCAGGGATGAGATCACGAAAAAGTGGTTCAGCGATATGGGAAACCTGAGCTGGAAGGAACAGCTGGATGTCTCAAACAGGCTATGGAAAAAAGAACAAAGGGAATTTCAATATGTCGCTATGCAATTGCTGTTCAAAAATAAAAAAACATGGACAGAGGAAAGCATCGATTACTTTGAAAAATTAGTCCTTTCCAAATCATGGTGGGATACGGTTGATTTCATCGCTGCAAATCTGATCGGTACCTACTTTGAAAAATTTCCACAAGAAAAAAAGAAAAGAATAAGGATCTGGAAAAGGAGTGAAAATATGTGGCTCAACCGCAGCGCCATTCTTTTCCAGCTTAAATATAAAAGCAAGACTGATGAAGCTTTGTTGGTGGAGACAATTAATCCACATCTCAGTTCCGGTGAATTTTTTATACAAAAAGCAATCGGCTGGGCGCTGAGGCAATATGCATATACCAGTCCGGCTTTTGTATTGAATTTTGTGAAAGAAAACAAGCTAAAGGCACTTAGTAAAAGGGAAGCCTTGAAGCATTTCGGGACCGGAACCTGAATGCCTGATGATATACCCTCAATTTTCTCATTAAGAATGAACAACCGGAGGCTACCCGGCAAGACATTGTATTTTCATTTACGGGGGAAAATCACCATTTTTGCAGTATAATAAATTATACCTGGCCGGATACCTGTTTTTTTATAATTCCGGGGATGATAAAATGATCTGTTCAGACCTGCAATCAGAATGTCCCGAAGTATCATTTTTATTCTAATTTTTCTTTCTGTCGGACTGAATTCCTCTGCACAGATCCCATCAACCTGTTTTGAAATCCAAAGTATTCTGGTGGATGCCTGCGGAGATCCGGAAGGAGAAAACGAAATGGTTAGATTTATTGTCGGACCCTCCAGCCTCAACACGGCGAACCTGAATATTGACTGGCCAAATAATTCATACCTCGGCATCTGTCAGAACGCAACAACCGCATCGCATGTGGCGGCGCTTAACTCCACCATACAAGCCTGCGGACTTATCCTTGAACCTGTGGGCGGGGTACTTCCGGCAGGTGCTACCGTGCTGCTTGTGACAAGTACGGCAATGAATCCTTCCTTTAACTCTTTCGCCGGCTTAACCGATACGATCTACATGATATTTCAGTGTCCGGGCAATACATCCGGTCACTTCAGAAATTATTCCATCAGCACGGCGATAAGATCACTCGAAATGGAATTTCTGGGTTCCTGCTCCGACCAGGTGAGCTATGATGCTTCCTTTCTGGTAGATCAGAACGGAACACAAGCTGTAGCGGATGGAAGTACTGTTGAATATGACGTTGCGGGAAATGCCAGCTACATCAACCCGGGATGTCAGGCTCCGGTTTCTGCTTTGCAGGTGTTGCTGAACGCAAACAATACGAACATATGTTCCGGCGATATGGTAACCCTGAACGCCTTGATTCTCTCCGGGAACTATACATCCTATTTTTGGAGAGGTGGAAATGGAACGATCATCAGTCCCGGCCAGCTGAACACAGACTATCAGACACACCCAGTACTCGTTGGCATCGATAATATTGAATTCTGCATCATAACGAATTGCGGTGACACACTGATCCGGACCTTGCAGTTGAACATCGCCGCCGGATCCGCCGCTTCGGTTACTTCAAGCGGACCGGTGAGCTTTTGTACCGGAGACTCCGTTGTGTTAACCGCTTCCCCGGGTAACTCCTATCTCTGGTCCACCGGTGAAACTACCCGCTCCATTACCGTGAACAGCACGGATAATTATTCGGTAACCGTAACAGGTTCCTGCGGAACCAGCACGGCCTCACAGTCCGTTCTGGCTGAACCACTGCCATCCGCCGACATTACGGCAAACGGGCCTTTTGTATTCTGCCAGGGTAATTCTGTTGTACTCAGCGCCGCTGCCGGAGGGAATTACCTCTGGTCTACCGGTGAAACAAGTGCATCAGTAATTGTCGGTTCAAGTGGTACATATATACTTAGCGTTAGTAATTCATGCGGGTTTGATTCAGATACCGTAGTGATTGAAGTGGATGCATTTCCCGACGCACAGATAACAGGCGCACCTGCACTGCTGTGCCCCGGAGAAAGCGCGATCCTCAGTACCGGCTCAGCGACAAACTATCTCTGGAGTGATGGTTCTACCGCTCAGCAGTTAACTGTCAGTTCAGGAGGTCTTTACAGCGTAAGGATCAGCAACACTTGCGGATCAGACACTGCGTCTGTGGCAATTGGAGCAAGCATACTGAATGCCTCTGTCATGGCGGATACGCTGAGCGGGCCTGCACCTCTTCTTGTTTCTTTCAGCAACTTCACTTTTGGTGGCACTACCTATAGCTGGGATATGGGAGATGGCAGCAGCTATCCTGATTTTGAAGTCGTGCATCTGTATACGGAAGAAGGAACTTATGAAGTAATACTTACCGCGACAGACGCGCAGGGTTGCAAAGCCGAAGCCAGACTAAGCATTGAAGTATTTGATGATACCAATATTTCAATCCCTAATGCTTTTACTCCGAACGGTGACGGAAAAAATGAACTGTTCAATATGAAGAGCAATAAAAGCTATCTTAAAATTTCCGGAAGGATTTTCAATCGATGGGGAGAGGAAATCGCGGAATGGAATTCGCAGGGAGGTGGCTGGGATGGCAGTAAAAGCGGGGGTGCTGAAGCGCCTGAAGGAATTTATATATATCTGATAGATATCACTCATCCTGATGGTGAAGTGGAATCCAGACATGGAAGAGTGAGCCTGATCAGATGATTGACCAGCTCAATGCCTGATTTAAAACTCATGACAGGTTCTTTTCAGCCTCCACCATATTCTGCATTCCTTTCAACAGCGCGTCCGGATTGAAACTGATGCTGTCAATTCCTTCTTTCACAAGAAATCTTGCAAATTCCGGAAAATCACTGGGAGCCTGACCGCATAAACCAATCTTTACGCCGGCACGATGAGCGTCACGAATTACGTTACTAATCATGTATTTGACAGATGGATTGTTCTCATCGAACAAAGAACTGACGATCTGCGAATCTCTGTCCAGTCCAAGCGTTAACTGAGTGAGATCATTGGAACCAATTGAAAATCCATCAAAGACTTTCGCAAATTCAGTTGCCTCAATTACATTACTGGGAATTTCCGCCATCACATAGATTTCAAGTCCTTCCTCTCCCCTCTTCAAACCATACTCAGCCATCAGTTCAACAACCTTCCTGCCCTCGTCCACCGTTCTGCAAAACGGGATCATCAGTTTAACATTAGTCAAACCCATCCGCTTTCTCACCCTTTCCATCGCCATGCATTCAAGACGGAAGCCTTCCCGGTAACGTTCATGATAATATCTCGATGCTCCCCTGAATCCCAACATCGGATTTTCCTCCTTTGGCTCAAATTCTTTTCCACCTACCAGGCTCGCATATTCATTACTCTTGAAATCACTCATCCTGACGATTACCTCTTTCGGATAAAAAGCAGCGGCAATGGTAGAAACCGCCTGTGATAATTTATCAATAAAATATTCCGTCTTATCCGCATAACCGGCTGTGATCTCATCGATCCGGAGGACCGCTTCCGTATCCTTCAGTTCTGAATAGTTGATAAGAGCCATCGGATGAACTTTTACCGAGGAGTTAATGATAAACTCCAACCTCATCAGCCCGACTCCGCTGTTAGGATAAAATGAGAGTACAAAAGCTTTTTCCGGATCACCAAGTATCAGCATGGCATGCGTTTCCGGAATCACCACATTGCGCAGGTCGATGTGTTTTTCAGTCCAGTCAAGTTTTCCTTCGTAAACAAATCCGGTCCTGCCCTCTGCACTGGAAACTGTCAGATATTGACCATCTCTTATTCTGGTTGTCGCATCTGATGCACCGACTACTCCTACTGCTCCAAGTTCCCTTGCTACGATGGCCGCGTGACTTGTTCGTCCTCCTTTATTAGTGACTATTGCCGCGGCCTTTTTCATCACCGGATCCCAGTCGGGATTGGTCATATCTGTTACCAATATTTCACCCGGCTGAAGCTTATCGCCTTCTGCGGGTGAATTGAGAATGCGGGCAACACCACCGGCAATACCCTTCCCAACCGCATTTCCTTTTACGAGTATCTTTCCTTTCGATCCTAGAACATATTCAGAAATGATGAGTGGATCTTTTGCAGAATGTACGGTTTCCGGACGAGCCTGAACAATGTAAAGTTTGCCGCTATTCCCGTCTTTAGCCCATTCAATATCCATGGCGCGATCGTAATGCTCCTCAATAAGGAGGGTCCATCTTGCAAGCTGCGTGATTTCCTCATCATTCAGAACAAACTGTATTTGCTTTTCAGGCGGAGTATCTGTATTCAACAATCCATGCTCCTTGCCGTCTGCATAGATCATCGTCCTGGCCTTTGAGCCAAGCTTCTTAGAAATGACTGCATGCTTGTTCATTCTAAGTGTGGGCTTGAAAACGTAATATTCATCCGGAGAGACTGTACCCTGCACGATATTTTCACCTAATCCCCAACAGGCTGCAATCTGAATAACATCTTTAAATCCCGATTCAGGCTCAAGTGAAAAGATGACGCCTGAACCGGCAAGATCGGAGCGGACCATTAACTGTATACCTGCTGACAAAGCAATCCTCATCTGATCAAATCCATGATCATGCCTGTATTTAATGGCACGGTCGGTGTATAGTGACACAAAACATTTCTTTATCGCGCTCAACACTTCATTCAGTCCGCTGATGTGTAAAAAAGATTCATGCTGTCCTGCAAAACTGGCATCCGGAAGATCTTCCGCAGTGGCGCTGCTACGTACAGCCACATCCGCTATCCCGTTATAGTCCTTGCACAGTATCCCGTATAATTCTGTTACCTCTTCAATCAGTTTCGCGGGCAGTTCCGCATCAGACATGAGTTTTCTTGCCTCAGCCCCAACCTCTCTCAGATTACTGAAGTTCTTCTCATCCAGACTATTCAATACTTTTCCCAGCGGGTCTGATATTCCGCCTTCACGAAGAAATAAACGAAAAGCATCAGCAGTGGTGGCGAAACCGTCAGGGACCCGTATTCCTTCCGATGAAAAGGTACTGATCAGTTCACCAAGGGATGCGTTTTTCCCACCTACTGTGGCGACATCCCGGATACCGACCTGACTGAACGGAATGCAATACTTATAACTCATACTTTTCTGAATAAAAAAAACGTTCCGTAATAACGGTTACATATTCCTGCGGTATTCGCCTCCCACTTCGAACAACGCCTGTGTGATCTGTCCGAGCGAACATGTCTTGGCTGCTTCCATCAGTTGTTCAAAAATATTTTTGTTTTGGACAGCTGCATCCTGCACCTGAGAGAGTATAAGAGCTGAACGGTCCCTGTTCATGTCATGCAGATTTGCCAGCATATGAATCTGATATTCCTTTTCATCTTTACCCGCGCGAATCACTTCCCTCGGAAGTACGGTCGGCGAACCTTTCGAACTAAGGAAAGTATTGACTCCGATGATCGGAAATTCGCCGGTATGCTTAAGCGTTTCATAATAGAGCGACTCTTCCTGAATCTTACCGCGTTGGTACATGGTCTCCATGGCTCCGAGTACGCCTCCTCTTTCCGTAATGCGATCGAACTCTGCATAGACAGCCTCTTCAACAAGGTCTGTCAACTCTTCAATGATAAATGATCCTTGCAGCGGATTCTCATTTTTTGCCAGTCCGAGTTCCTTGTTTATGATAAGTTGAATGGCCATCGCCCTGCGCACACTTTCCTCAGTCGGAGTGGTGATGGCTTCATCGTAGGCATTGGTATGAAGCGAATTGCAATTGTCATAGATCGCGTATAAGGCCTGTAAGGTTGTACGGATATCATTAAAGTCGATCTCCTGAGCGTGAAGTGACCGGCCTGAAGTCTGAATATGATACTTGAGCATCTGTGACCGTTCATTGGCTCCGTATTTCAGTTTCATGGCCTTCGCCCAAATTCTTCGTGCCACCCTGCCGATGACAGCATACTCCGGATCTATTCCGTTACTGAAAAAGAAGGAAAGATTCGGTGCGAAATCGTCAATGTGCATACCCCTGCTGAGGTAATATTCCACATAAGTGAAACCGTTTGCCAGCGTAAAGGCCAGCTGTGTAACAGGGTTGGCTCCTGCTTCGGCAATATGATAACCACTGATGGATACACTATAAAAATTTCTGACCTTATGATCGATGAAATACTTTTGTATGTCTCCCATCATTCGCAGGGCGAACTCCGTACTGAATATACAGGTGTTCTGCGCCTGGTCCTCTTTAAGAATGTCTGCCTGAACGGTACCCCTTACCTTCTGAAGGGTTTCCGCTTTGATCTTGTTATAGACTTCCAGAGGTAAGACTTCATCCCCCGTTACACCAAGAAGAAACAAACCGAGACCGTTATTTCCTTCCGGTAATTCACCCTGATAGGATGGCCTTTGAACTCCTTTCTTCCTGTAGATCGTGTCTATTTTCTCACCGACTTCCTTTTCAAGTTTGTGTTTATGAATATATATCTCACATTGCTGGTCGATGGCGGCATTCATAAAATAACTCAGCATCATAGGTGCCGGACCGTTGATGGTCATGGAAACTGAGGTGGATGGAGCGCAAAGATCAAAACCCGAGTACAGTTTCTTGGCATCATCAAGGCAACAGATATTCACTCCTGAATTTCCGATCTTTCCATAGATATCGGGTCTCCAGCCAGGATCATTACCATAAAGAGTAACCGAATCAAAGGCGGTTGAGAGACGGGCCGCCGGCATTCCTTTGCTTACATAATGAAATCTTCGGTTAGTTCTTTCTGGTCCTCCTTCTCCGGCGAACATCCTGGTCGGATCCTCACCCTCTCTTTTAAACGGATAAATACCTGCGGCATATGGAAATTCTCCGGGAACGTTTTCCGTCAGTATCCACCTGAGAATCTCACCCCAGCTTTTAAATCCGGGCGTCACTACTTTCGGAATTTTTATATGTGAAAGCGATTCTGTATGAGTCTGCACTTTCAACTCCTTTGCGCGTACCTTGAAAGTATAGATCTCATCCTTATACTTCTTGCGAACTTCTTCCCATTGGATAATCCTCTTCCAGTTCAACGGGTCCAATAAAAGTCTGGTCTCCTCAAGTATTTCCTGAATGCTTTTTATAAGTCTGTCCTTGTCTTCCGCATCGCTCACCTTTAAGGATTCCAGGGAATGATTAAGGCCATACATTTTCTCCGCGATGCGGCATTGCTCCTCAACCCAGTCCGCATAGGCCCGGTTATTCTCTGTCACCTCACTTAGATAGCGTGTTCTGTTTGGTGGAATCACATAGATCTTCTCAGACATTTCACGCGTTACTTTATAGGAGGATTGCAATGGGGCCTGGGTTTTCTCGGCGATCTTATTCATCACACTGAGGTAAAGATTATTCATTCCCGGATCGTTAAACTGTGAAGCAATGGTTCCGAAAACAGGCATATGATCATCATCCTTTTCCCACAACTGATGATTACGTTTATATTGCTTTTTAACATCACGGAGAGCGTCGAGTGCGCCCCGCTTGTCGAACTTGTTCAGGGCGATGATATCCGCGAAGTCGAGCATGTCGATCTTTTCAAGCTGACTAGCCGCACCATATTCGGGTGTCATCACATACAGCGAAACATCACTGTGTTCCAGGATCTCCGTATCACTCTGTCCTATTCCGGAAGTTTCCAGGATAATAAGGTCATACCTGGCCGCCTTCAACACGTCAACAGCTTCACTGACATGTTTTGACAAGGCGAGATTACTCTGTCTTGTAGCGAGTGAACGCATATATACTCTCGGGTTGCGTATCGAATTCATCCTTATCCTGTCACCGAGAAGCGCACCACCAGTCTTACGTTTTGATGGATCAACGGATATCACACCCACATACTTATCCGGGAAGTCAAGCAGAAATCTTCTTACCAGTTCATCGACCAGGGAAGACTTACCCGAGCCTCCCGTTCCGGTAATACCCAGAACAGGTGTCTTGCTTTTTGATGCCAGGTCACGGACACGGTTCATTTCCGGTCTGGCCAGCTCCGGATTATTCTCTGCAGCCGATATCAGCGTGGCGATCGACCTCCAGTTTTTTTCAAGCAGATGTCCTATCTCTCCATTCAGATTAAGTCCTGTTGCGAAATCACTCTTCTGTAATAGGTCATTGATCATTCCCTGCAAACCCATCTGCCTTCCGTCATCAGGATGGTAGATACGCGATATCCCATAGGCCTGCAACTCACTGATCTCATCCGGAAGTATAGTTCCACCTCCTCCGCCAAAGACCCGGATATGACCGGCACCTTTTTCATTCAGCAGATCAACCATGTATTTAAAATACTCCATATGTCCGCCCTGGTAGCTGGTCATTGCGATGGCTTGTGCGTCTTCCTGGATCGCGCAATTCACCACTTCTTCAACACTTCTGTCATGACCGAGATGTATTACTTCGGCCCCGCTGGACTGGATGATCCTCCGCATAATATTGATCGCCGCATCATGGCCGTCGAATAAAGATGCGGCTGTCACGATCCGGATCTTATGCTTTGGTTTATATACTTCGGTTTTCTGCATTTTTTCAGTCATTAATGACGAACAAAGATAAAAATTCCGGCATAAGAACTTCCCGGATCTTCCAGCGATAATTCAATTCTCTTCTGCAATGATCTCTGAATCAGAAGTTGATGCTCGCAGATTCCTCAAATACCGGTATTGAAAGACATCCGCAATTAAGCGCCTGTAAAGCCTTTCAGGGCTTTTGCGGTGAACAAAATTTAACCAAGTTAAATAATCCGCTGGCCATAAAAACAAATTAATTCTCCCTTAATTGACGGGCTTTTCATAAAATAGGGCTGCAAAAGCCCGTCCCTACTGAGTTTTATCAATCTTTACAGTGAAAAAGACTTTTTTATCTTCCATCGTTCCGTTGCTGATCCTGACTCTGCCTGCATCAGGCCAGTTGTTGATCAACGAAATTTGTCCAGCCAATATCAGCATTGTACAAAGTAACAATGGTGAGTATGAAGATTACATTGAACTGCATAATGCTGGAAGTTCAACCATCAATCTCAACGGATTTGGATTAAGTGATCAGTCTGATCCGGCTTCGGCATTCACCTTTCCGGACTTTGACCTTCTCCCGGATCAGAAGGTGCTTGTCTTTGCTGCAGGCACTGATGCACCACCGCCTGTTGATCACTATGAGATGCCGGTGAGCGGCACAGGCTCCTGGAAATACATTGTAGGTTCGGCATCGCTGAGCGATAATTGGATGGATCCGGATTATGATGACGGACATTGGGACACCGGCAACGGAGGAATGGGATTCGGTGATGGAGACGATGGAACTGTTGTTCCGACAAATTGCTCTGTCATGATGCGTAAGAGTTTCAGCCTTGCCGATTCTTCCCAAGTGCTGAAAGCCATTCTCATGATGGATTATGATGACGGTTTCATTGCTTATCTCAATGGTACCGAGATTGCCAGAAGTAATATGCGACTGGGTTTCATTAACTGGAATACCTATGCCAATGCTTCTCATGAAGCATTGATGTACCAGGGACTTTTACCAGACTCATTTCCGATCGATCCGGTAATTCTGAAAGCCAATCTGCGGTCCGGAAAAAATGTACTTGCCGTACAGACCCATAATTCCGATCCCGCATCTTCTGACCTTTCCTCCATTCCTTTTCTGATCTTCGGTGTAAAGAGTGATCACAGGGAACATCCTTCTCCTCCATCCTGGTTCCAGAGTAACCTTCTCTCGTCTTTCAGCGCTGAATTCAAGCTAAGCCGGACGGGAGAAACCGTGTTCCTATTCTCGCCTAACGGAAGTATCATAGATCAGCAGAGCTTCCCGGCTATTGAGTCCAACCATTGTTTCCTGCGCACTTCAGATGGAGCCATGACCTGGTGCCTGAGCGATTCACCCAGTCCCTTGTCTGAGAATAATTCACCGGCTTGTTATACAGGCTATACTTCAAGTCCTGTTTTTTCCAGCGCAGGAGGATTTTATTCCGTTGCTCAGTTACTGACCATAAATACCTCTCAGATTAATGGCACTGTCCGATACACCAGAAACGGTGATGATCCTCAAAGTTCAGATCCTGAATTTATTGGTTCAATCGCCGTGGATTCATCGCAGGTTATCCGCGCAAGAGTCTTCGCGCCGGGTTATCTACCGGGCCGGACCGTGACACATAATTACCTCATTGGCGAAGAAGGCAAACTTCCTGTACTGACCATCAGCACGGACTCTTCAAATCTCTGGGACGAAAATTCAGGTATCTATGCTACCGGAAATTCCGCCGATACGGTATATCCGTATTATGGAGCCAATTTCTGGCAAGACTGGCATAAGCCTGCCTCCATAGAATACTATGATAAATCGAGGCAGAGAATTCTCAACTTCAATGCCGAAATTGAAATCTATGGAAATTTCTCCCGGACAAAACCCCAAAAGAGTTTTGAAATTCATCTGAAGGATCGTTACGGAACCGGAGAGATCAGCTATCCGCTTCTGCCTGACAAACCACACATAACTGCCTATGATTACATCATCCTGAGGAACTCCGGAACAGACTGGAACAAGGTTCACTTCAGGGATGCGCTCATGGAAAGGATAATGCGGAATACACACAGCGGTTACCTTGCTGCAGAGCCTGTAAGAGTATTTCTCAATGCGACCGACTGGGGTGTATATACACTTCATGAAAAGCACAATCATAAGTGGATAGAATCCAATTATGGACTTAAAGACGGGGAGTATGATTATCTTTTTGAAGAAGGGATTTATATTCATCTTGAAAAGGGAACAGACAGCGAATTCTGGAATATGTATGATTACGCCACCACCCAGGATCCGTTAAGTCAGGAATTCCATGATCACATGAATTCAGTACTTGATCTTAAGAATTATACCGACTACTTTATCGCTGAAACCTATTACAATAATGGAGACTGGATCGGGGAATGGACAAATAACATTAAACTCTGGAGAGATAAAAGGCCGGGCGGAAAATGGAAATACCTGATGCATGATCTTGACTTTGGTTTGGGATTACAAGGCAGCGTAAATGATGATCGTCTGGAACTGGCAAGGAATCCGATCGAGTTCAGTCATTCATCAAATATTTTCAATGCCATGCTTGAGAATCCGGTTTACAGGAAATACTTCATCAATCGTTACGCTGATCTTATCAACACGATTTTCATTCCGGCAAATATTGAAAAGGAGATGAAACATTTTAGGGATTCAATGAGCCTTGATATGGTCTATCATTTTGAAAAATGGGGAGGCGATACCACAGCATGGAATGCTCACATTCAGCAACTGATGAACTTCGTCAATGCGAGACCTGCCATTGCAAGGGAACATATCAGATCACAGTTTTCACTTACTAATGAAGTTATTTTAAGTCTTGATGTCTCTCCTCCGGGAGCCGGAAGAATAGAGATCAGCACCATCATACCTGAAACCTATCCCTGGTCAGGAGTTTACTTCAATGGAAATCCTGTCACACTTACCGCCATACCTAATCCGGGATATACTTTCGATCATTGGGACTCCAACAGTCCGCAGGCAAGCGGTTCAGTTGATCAAATCAGTGTCAACTTTACAACTACCGACAATATCACAGCCTACTTCTCAGGATCAGCTCAGGATCCTCAACTGAAGGTCAGTGAATTCCATTACAATTCACACCCCGATTTCAAGGCAGGCGACTGGATAGAGTTACACAATTTCGGAACCTATGATCTGAATATATCAGGCTGGAAACTCAAGGACAGTGAGGACCATCACATCTTCACTTTTCCCACGGGAAGCACCATTAAAGCGGGCAATTACCTGGTTATAGCAGAAGATACTTTGGCTTTTGACCTGTTCTTTCCTGAAGTGCAGAACAGGATCGGAGAACTTGGCTTTTCGCTGAACAATATCAATGATCAGATAAGAATTTTTGATCACACCGGAATCCTGCACGAGAGTTTCTATTTTCAATCTCAACTTCCCTGGCCCCAGGATGCGAATGGATCGGGTTTTACCTGTGTACTGAATAACTACTTCAGCGATCCGAATGATGGGGCCAACTGGTCAACTGCCTGTTTTGGCGGCTCTCCGGGACGGGCCGGTGACACTATCCTTGAGCTGACTTTACCGGTCCTGGGTAATTCATTTTTCTGTACGGGAACACCCGGACTCCTGAGCATCTCCCTGATTCCTAACTCAACCATACAATGGTACCACAACGGAAGCGAGGTCGCCGGAGCAAACAATGATTCTATCGAGGTAAGCAACAGAGGATTTTATAAAGTAATGATCACCGCCGGAACCTGCAGCGGATTCTCCGGACAAGCAGAAGTTGAAGAGCAAATGCTATCAGCAAAGCCTGAAGTGAGTGATGTCACACGATGCGGAGCTGGTGAGGTATTACTTACAGCTTATTCTCCGGATCCGGTTTACTGGTATGATTCCCCGGGCGGTAATCTATTGAAGAATGGTGAACAATTCCTGACTCCCGAACTGAGCGAAAGTACAGCCTACTATGTGATCAGCGGAGCGGTTTGTCCGGCCGATATGGTGGTGGTGAATGCGAGAATAAAACAGGAATGTGAAAGCGCCCTGGCTGTTTATCCTAACCCGGTAGTGAGCGGAAACAAATTAACTCTTCAGTACGACAGTCCCGGTTCAGGAATTGCTCTTATCGAGATCGCTGATTGCAGCGGCAGGCTGATCCATAGCGTAGAAGCGGAGATCTCGGAATACAATTCCGGCTATGAACTCAATGTCGGAGAACTTGCTCAGGGAATCTATGTTCTCAGCCTGGAACAGGATGATGAAACTTATTTCACAAAATTTATAAGGCAGTAAAGCAGACAGGTTCAGAGTAGTCCTGCCTTCTCCATTCTTTTTATTACCGCTTTTGAAGAATTTTGCCCGTGGATGCTGAACCAGCTTTTCAGTTCATTGAGCAAATCCGGATACTTGCCTGAGAGATTCACGATCACCGTGATGGCAAATGCTTTGGTTGCAATGGCTTCGCGTGAGTCATTGATCAGGTTAAAACAAATTTCCGCTGCTTCGGATTCAAAGCGTGGCGGTATCACAACATACTGAAGCACCCTGAGTATATTTCGCTTCACTGCGTCATGCACAGGTTTGTCAAGCTGTCGCAGCAGGTGTTTCAGATGAGGAATGATCAGTTCCGGATGATTCTCCCCATGCGTACCAAGAACCCATGCAGCACGTTGTGCGAGTATTTCATCGTCTGAAAGAACGATCTCAATAAGCTCCTTAAAACGGTTCTTGTCAATACCGATATAATCTGCGAGTTTCCTGGTCTGCCTGAGAGAATGTTCCTTCAACAACGCCGATTTGAGAATCATGAGATATATATCCGTTTTCAGTTTAGATCCGGCAAATCACCAGGGTCTATTCATACTTTTCCCTGATATGATTAATGTACAGGGAAATATTATCACCAAATCTATCTTTCAACTCTTTCCGCATTTCATCTTTTTGTGAATCATAACGGATGAAATTCAGAAAGTAAGCATTCCCCGGTCTGCCCGCTTTGAAAATTCCTTTGTACCTCTCCGGTGAATTGAACTGAATACTGTCGATATTATTCACAATCTCATCTATGAGTTCATTTTTCAATTCCAGCTTTAGAGAATCATCCATGACGCCAATAGCATCGTAGAGGGAATCAAGTCTTTTGCTTGAGGCTAACATATAACGACTGTAACGGTCTGCATCTTCTTTTTGCTCCAGGTATTCCATTAACTGTGTTGAATGAGGGCCGAATCCGGTTTCAAGGAATTTTATCGCACCGGTTTCCCCTATGGCACTGGCGAGGTTCTCATTGAAATCAACATCACTCTTAATATAAATAGTTGAATGTGTTAGTTCATGGATCAGCAATTCAGCAAGGAGTCCATCGCTCCTTTTAAGCATACCCGAAAGTACAGGATCTTTAAACCAGCCCAGGGTACTCCAGGCGCTTACCTCGCCATACTCCGTATCATAACCAAGTGATCTGAGTGTCATCTCTTCCTCCAATCCTCTTTCCTTGTCGAAAAAACCTTTGTAGGATACCTGTCCGACAACCGGAAAATTCCATTCCCAGGCTTTCAAGCGGTAAGGTTCACTGGCGGTAAGAACCCACAACAATGGCTTTCCTTTCTGATCATAAAAGCTGGTATAATTCTTCTTGCCTTCCAGCCCCAGCGAATCAATGGCAAAACTCCTGATCTTTTCAATGAATAAGAGTCTTTCTTTTATCTGATCACCAAGCAGAGGGTCCTTGATCGCGACTTTAATATCCCTGGCCTTTAAAACTATTCCGGCCTGACCTTTGAACTGCATCCATCCATACCTGACCAGTTCATGGTTCCATAATCCCCAGCAAAGGATGAGAATAAGAACCAGGATTACAAATCGGAAAAGGTAGCGCAGAAACTTTCTCATTCTTTGACAATAGATCAGGAAGAAAATTCGTGCTCGCCATAACTATCTCCTTCAATAAGGCGGCATGCAAGATTGCCCTGTTCTGCCTTGTTCGTAGCGGTCAAAACCGGGAGAATGATACGGCCTCATTCAGACTTTAAGGCGGATAGCTGTTCTTCAATAGCCCTTATCTTTGCTTCCGCATCTGCTTTCTTCTTTAATTCATTTTGCACGATCCCGGGTTTCGCGTTTGACATGAAACGTTCATTGGAAAGTTTCGACTCTACTGACTTTAAAAATCCCGCGTTATATTCCAGTTCCTTCCTTAGCCTGTCCTGTTCAGCTTTTACATCGAACTTCTCTGTTAGCGGAATGAAGTATTCACTCTGTCCGATTATAAAACTCAAAGCATTCTCCACTTTGGTACTGACAGACTCTATGAATGAAAGATTGGACAATTTCAGAATGACAGGATCAAATCTTGTATCAATTTCGCGGGTTGACCGTATCTTCAGCACAAGCTTTTCTTTTGGACTGATATTCTTCTGCATGCGCAGGTTCCTGACCTGACTCACCACCTCTGAAGCGATACTGAATGAGGAGAGAATCTCTCCGGAAAATTTTTCAGCTTCGGGCCACTTCGCAATGATAATGCAATCTGTCGCACGCTTCTCATTCAACAAATGCCACAACTCTTCCGTGATGAAGGGCATGAAAGGATGAAGCAGTTTAAGTATATCTCCGAAGAACTTCGAGGTGGCCGAAAAAGTTATTTTGTCGACCGGAGAGGCATGGCCGTCTATAAAATCAGGTTTGACCATTTCGAGATACCAGGAACAGAAATCATCCCAAACCAGTTTATAACTTGCCATGAGGGCATCACTCATCCTGTATTTGGCATAATGGTCGTTGATGATGGCAAGTTGCTCCTGAAATCTGGAATGAAACCATTCAATTGCCACTTTTGATTCGGAAGGCTGAGTTAAAGTCTGATCAATCTTCCAGCCTTTCACAAGCCGAAAGGCGTTCCAGATCTTATTCGCAAAATTTCTCCCTTGTTCACACAGCGATTCATCAAACAGCAGATCATTACCTGCCGGAGAAGAAAACAACATTCCCACCCGTACACCATCGGCGCTGTATTTTTCGATCAATTCAAGCGGATCAGGAGAATTTCCGAGTGACTTTGACATTTTTCTTCCCTGCTTGTCACGAACGATTCCGGTGAGATAGACATTGGTAAAAGGCTTCTTACCGGTGTATTCGTAGCCTGCAATAATCATCCTGGCTACCCAGAAAAACAGGATCTCCGGCGCCGTGATAAGGTCATTGGTAGGATAGTAATATTTTATGTCCTTGTTGAGGGGATCCTTGAATCCATCAAATACAGATATAGGCCAGAGCCAGGAACTGAACCAGGTGTCAAGTACATCTTCATCCTGACGGAGATCCGATTCTTTCAGGTTTTTATTCTTTTTTGTTCTGAAAAGCTCTACTGCTTCAGCCGAAGTCTTGCATACTACAAAAGACCCGTCTGAATCGTACCATGCGGGAATCCTTTGCCCCCACCATAACTGCCTCGAAATACACCAGTCGTGCACATTCTCCATCCAGTGACGGTAGGTGTTAATGAATTTATCGGGGATAAGTCTGATCTCGCCGTTAAGAACATTTTCCAGGGCCGGTCTGGAAATATCGCTCATTTTCAAAAACCACTGCATGGATAATTTTGGCTCGATAACCGCATCGGTTCTCTCAGAATAACCGACCTTATTTTTATAATCTTCCGTCTTAACCAGGTTGCCCATAATTTCAAGATCCTTCACAATCTTTTTCCTCACGGTAAAACGGTCTTCTCCTATATAAAATCCCGCAGCCTCACTCATACTGCCATCATCACTGATCGTATCTATCACTTCGAGTCCATGCTTTTGACCGATCGTATAGTCATTGATATCATGAGCCGGCGTGACTTTCAGCGCGCCGGTGCCAAACTCCATATCTATATACTCATCCGTAATGACAGGCACCGGTCTGTTTACCATAGGAATTACCGCGAACTTCCCTCGCAGTGATTTATACCGCTCATCATCCGGATGCACACAAACGCCGGTATCGCCCAGAATTGTCTCCGGTCTCACGGTAGCGATCTGAATAAAGTCCTTTCCTTCGAAAGTCAGGCCATCGCAGGTGACCTTCCATCCATCAGTATCCAGTATCCATTCTTGCCTCTTATCTTTTATCCGGTCCCGGATCTCTTTGTCAATTACGGCATAGCGGACATAGCATAACCTGGAATTGACTTCCTTATAGATCACCTCCTCATCACTCAATGCCGTTTTCCCTTGCGGATCCCAATTCACCATCCTCACTCCCCGGTAAATACTCCCTTTGTTATAGAGATCGATAAATACAGAGATCACCGCATCGCTCAAATCATCCTCCATGGTGAACCGTGTTCGACTCCAGTCACAGGATGCTCCCAGTTTCTTGAGTTGATCAAGGATTATACCACCATACTTCTCTTTCCATTCCCATGCATGTCTTAAAAATTCCTCACGGCTCAGATCACTCTTCTTAATACCTTGTTCCCGGAGCATGGCAACTACCTTCGCTTCCGTAGCTATGGAAGCGTGGTCTGTACCGGGAACCCAACAGGCATTTTTACCCAACATTCTGGCTCGCCTGATGAGGACATCCTGTATGGTATTGTTCAGCATATGACCCATGTGCAGCACACCGGTTACGTTCGGTGGCGGAATGACAATGGTATAAGGCTCCCGTTCGTCCGGAACACTTTTGAAAAAACCTCTCTCCATCCAATAGGTATACCATTTATCTTCTACCAATGAAGGGTCGTATGTTTTAGGAATCTCTTTCATAAACCAAAATAGATTGCTCAAAGGTAAGAAATTGATCTGATTGAAAAGGCCGCTAAGCCTTTCTTCAAGCCACAGTCCCTCTCAATCCTCCGGAAGATTTTCGAATAATACTTCAGCCAGTCTTGCATCATGTCCATAAATATCATTTCTGAATTGCAAGCTGCCCTTTTCGTCCACCCAGGAAGTGAAGTAGACAATGAACACCGGGACTTCATCGCTGAGCATGATCCATTTCTCCTTACCTGAATTCATGGCCTCCGCAATTTTTTCTTCAGTCCATAAACTGTCGCCGGCGAGCAACGCTGCGGCAAGTCGATCAGGATTCTCAACCCTGATACAGCCATGACTGAATGCACGTGATGAGTGTCTGAAAAGTTCTTGTGAAGGTGTGTCATGAAGATACATGCTGTAATTATTAGGGAAAAGGAATTTTACCCTGCCCAACGCATTGTCCGCTCCTGGTAATTGACGGATGAGATAAGGGAATTTTCTCCCTTCAAACATCGTCCAGTTAAACTCAGCCTCTTCTTCCCCCAAGGGCATCCCGGAAAATTCCACGATCTCCATTCTGTGTTTGACAAGATATTCGGGATCACGAAGTACGGAGGGAATGATCTCCCTGCTCACTATGGATGCCGGTATATTCCAATAAGGAGAAAACACGATGTATTTTAAAGCCGAAGTAAAGACCACGGTTTTGGTATTTGCTTCACCTATGATCACCCTTGTTCTCCATGCGATCCTGCGATCTTTGAATAACATCAAACTGAAATCCGGTAAATTGATTACGATGAAACGTTGTTGCTCACTTACCGGTAACCACCTGCATCTTTCCATGTTCAACAGGATGGTTTGCATCCGCTGCCTCAGTGGAACATTCATCTCGCTGATAAAAGCGGAATCTATTCCTGCCTCCGGCGCCAGGCCCATTCTGCTCCGGAAACTGAAGACAGCTTCTTCCAAAGCCTGAGTGTACCATTCGCTGGTATCTCCGGGACTCATGTCACTGAGCAAAATCAGATTTCTCTTGATCTGCGCAAGAATCTCAAGACTGTCACCCTTTGCCGGAATCGTTTCAGGATATGCGACCAACTCATAAACTCCTGCTCTATCCATCTTCGAATAGCTGAACAGATCTTGTCGCAACTTATGATACATATGAAATACCGGCAATGAGGATGATATGAGTTCCGGTTGTTGCAATAAGACTGAATCTAATAAAGCGGCATAGAGCAGTTTTTTTCTTGGAATATACCACTCGAGATTTCTGCACACCTCATCTGGCAAACCGGCATACACTTTATCCGCATATTCAAAATACGCAGCAGTGAAAAGAATATCGGCATTGCCGCTCAGTGTATCAACCTCCCCGTTCCTGTGATCAGTCTCTGTCAGCTGCCTGTATATTCCTTCGATCCGGTCAAGGCTTAACAGGCCGCCGGGAACATCTTCATTGGCATCCCTTAAGAGGTTAATCAGCTGAGCCGCAAGCTCAGTCGGGCCATTCCTGTTGATCCAGGTAAACCTGAAATTACGGTTACGATAGAATTCGATGACATTCTCCCTGTATACCAAGGATTCCTTTGACAAGTCGAGCAAGCGAATAAATTCAAGACTGTCAAAATAGAGCTCGGCATCAGACCTGATATCAGTTCCCGATTGCCCGACATTCTTAACTTCTCTCTTGCAGGCAGTCAGGATCAGCGAAAAAAAGAAAAGCCAAATCAGAACGGATCTAAACACAATGAACTGTATTTAATTTCAGCAATGCATAGTATTCCTGCCATTCAGAAAACTCAAACAGATGGATCTGAAAAATAACCAAAAAATCCGAGTTTCATTCCGGTAATGTCTTCAGTATTCTCCAATCCTTTGGAAAATAATTATTAACTCTTGTACCTAAGACCTTGAGCCAACCTAAGGAAAAATTTTCAAAAGTGGCCAGTGTCCAGCCTTTCGAGGAACCCGGGCAGGATACGCTTTCGCAGCGAAGATATTTTATCGCCTCATCATAACTCAAATCAAATGCAGGGGTCTCATGGTGCAAACTGGTACTCAGAGCTATGTCATGCGAAGGCTGAAAGTCAGTTCCTTTAATTTCCCCTAGTCTGATTCCGCACTGTCTCAGATACAAATCTTTATCGACGAACTCAAACAAGGAGATCATGTGCACCGGAATGGCATAAACAACATTCTCCTTGATGTATGACACAAATTTCTCATTGTCTTTTATAAACCTGCCGGTTAGCTCCTCATGAGTCCTGAGTGCTTTCGCTTTTCCTGACTTTTTAAAAATGAATTCATGGCCATCCGCTTTTCTGATCGCACTGATAAAGAATCCTTCTCCCCGGATATGAGCAGGGTAAAATCTCAAACCGGGACCCTGGCTGAGGATGCCTTCATGAAGGCTATCCAGTTTAATTAATTCCGCCTGCTCGTTCAACAAAAGTTTTTCAACCTGCTCTTCATTCTCCACGGTTTCATAGGTACAGGTACAATAGATCAGCACACCTCCTGGTTTTAGCAGCTTCCAGGCATCATCGAGGATAGATGACTGTCGGTATGCACAATGGGCGACTGCCTGTTTGCTCCACTCTTTCGCAGCATCCGGATCACGACGAAACAAGCCTTCTCCACTGCAGGGTGCATCCACGAGTACCAGGTCAAAGAAACCTTGCAGAGGAAGAAAATCTTTAGTCTCATTTTGTGTCACCATTACATTGGGGCTGCCCCACCTGAGCAGATTCTGACGTAGTATCTTGTTGCGTGATGGGATCAGTTCATTACTGACAAGAAAACTTTCTGAAGGCATGAGTGAAACAAGATGGGTGCTTTTTCCTCCGGGAGAAGCGCAAAGATCGAGTATGCTGAGAGGCTTGTCATCACTAAAACACTTTTTAAATACCTGCTCAAGATACATTGAACTTGCTTCCTGCACATAATAACAACCGGCATGAAACAAGGGATCAAAAGTGAAAGAAGGTCGCAATGGAAGATACCTGCCTTGCCCGCACCAGGGAACCTTTTCTGCACTTTCGAAGCGGTCAGTGCGTTTGAGAGGGTTCAGTCTCAGGGATACCGGGGCAGGATGCGAGAGTCCTTTGATAAACTCAGGGAAATCATCCCCGAGCATTGACTTCATGTTCTCAACAAAATCTTCAGGCCAGGGATACATACGACAGGGCAGATTATTCTTCAATCAGTGTTTCAGGAAAATTCACATCTTCCCCATTTTGTATAACTCGAATTTATGCTTGATAAAGACACAAAAATCATACTGGCTCGCCGTCTTCATAAAATGTTCCGGTACATTGCAGTAATCAACAAAATCTTCAAACTCACCGGTATCCATATAAAATATATCACTGGCAACGTAGTTGGCAAGAAGTTCTTTGAGCAAGGTTCTTCTCTTATCATTATTGATCCTTTCTGCATTATGTCTTTTTAATTTCTCCAGTCTGCTGAATTCCTGGTAAAGAAAGGTGATAGGACTGCTCAGAGCATCAACTCCTCCGATCTGCATATCCCTCTTGTTATAGCCCAGCTTTTCAATATCACTGTAAATCGTTTCAAGATCACGGGCTGAAAAAATAACCACTTCACGCAGATTAACGTTCAGTCTGACCAGCGGAACCCTGAATTGTATGATATTCATTGCAAGGGAATCATGCACACTTATCCTTTTGTATTCATAACCGGTTGAAGCAACCAGAATAGTATCCGTATCAGAAACCACTATTGAAAAAGTACCATCCGCCTTCCCGAACACCCCCTGGCCGGTACTCATGTTGATGATCATCAGGTCATCGAGTCTTTGCTCCCTGTTCTTCGCATCATAGGCCATTCCGCTGATCAGCACGGAGGAAGAATCTCTCTGAGCGAAGGTTCCTGTGTGATGAAACAAAGACAAAAGAAGCACAGAGACACTTTTTAAAACTCCGGACCGCATGATCGCAAAAGTACCTATTAATCCATCAATCCATTTCCGCATAAGGAGGTTAAACGCATCCGGTGATGATTAATTCAGCGAAAAAACGATTTAACAGAATCCGTAAATTCCGTGAATGCAAGGCCCTTAACTTGACACAGGACGCGGAAATCACTATTTTTGCAGCAATCAATCAAATAAAAACAGCTAATAATCAGGCAAATGGCAGATATTGGAGATGCACGCGTAGGAAGCATACTTCGTTACAACGGGGAATTATGTTTGGTGACCGAATACATGCACCGTACTCCGGGTAATTTAAGGGCTTTTTATCAGCTCAAAATGAAAAATCTTAAGACCGGTAAGATCGTTGAAAACCGCTTCAGGGCCGGCGAAGAAGTGGAGATCGCACGGGTTGAATTCAAGGAAATGCAATTCATCTATCCGGAAGGAGACCACTTTGTGGTAATGGACAATGAGACCTTTGAACAGGTTCATATTCCTGCTGAAATGTTTGGTGAGAACGGAAAGCTTCTGAAAGAAGGCATGACCGTAAAGATTGCTTTTGAAAATGACCAGCCGCTGGTGGCGGAAGCTCCCACTTTTGTTGAACTTGAAGTTACCTATACCGAACCGGGCCTCAGAGGCGATACGGCAACCAATACCCTCAAACCGGCCACCGTTGAAACCGGAGCGGTTGTCAATGTCCCCCTCTTCGTGAATATCGGTGAGGTCATCAAGATCGACACCCGCGACTGGAGCTATACCGGTAAAGTTAAATAGACTGGACGGCATGTGCTGACGGGAATCGGCCTTAGTTGGTATCCGATAAATTATAACTCTTACCATAAATGAAAAAAAATACCGGCCGAAAACCTGAAAGCTTCATTAAGCAACCGAACTATCCGGGTGGTAAAACGGCCATGGATGCATTCATCAAATCAACGATGAGGTATCCGGAAGCTGCGCTGGAAAACAAAATAGAAGGCACCGTCGCAGTTGATCTTGACATTGATGTCTTCGGTGATGTGACCGATGCAAAGGTGAGGCACAAACTTGGATATGGCTGCGATGAAGAGGCCATTCGGATCGTTAAACTTCTCAAGTTTGAAAAAAGAAGATATTCAGGACTTCATGTAGTCTTTCACCGCACACTGAATATTCATTTCAAATTACACCATGCTTCAAAACCTCCCGCACGGGAAGAAACGCTGAAATTCAATTATATCCTGAAACCGGAAAGCAGTTCTTCCGGTAAAGACAAAAGCAGGGGCGAAACCTATAACATGAATATAGGTCTGGACTGACAGAATCTCACATGTACTGCCTGTGTGATTTTCTTCCGGTAACATGATCACCGAATGAAACTACGGATACTCATATTTTTTCTTCTTTCAAGTACTGAACTCTTCTCCTTTACGTTCACCGTAACCAGCCTGGCCGATACCGGTTCAGGTACCTTGCGGGAAGCGGTTCAACTGGCGATGGACGGAGACACAATTGATTTTGACACCTCTGGCACCATCACACTGTTCTCAGGCCCGATCACCATAAACAAAGACCTCTTCATTCAATCTACCGGTGCCGCCAACATCACGCTGAGCGGAAACAGCACTGACAGGATATTTGAGATCACGGCCGGGAAATTTCACGCCAGTCATATCACTTTTGAAAACGGTGTAAAAGTTGGTTCCGGGGGTGCGGTTTATATTTTATCTACCGATACCGTTATTTTTGAAATGTGCAACTTTAATTATTGTTCAGCTACTGAATTTGGCGGAGCGATTTACAACGACGGTCATCATCTCCTGATATTCGCCTGCTCCTTTATGAATAATAATGCCAACGAAAATGGCGGGGCTCTGCTTATTAACGACGGGCACGTCCTGATCAGTCATTCAACCTTCCAGGGCAATACAGCCCAGGTATCCGGAGGAGGCATTTGCATTTCAGGCGGACAATGCTCCCTTATAAACAGCACGCTGAGCGGGAATTCCGCTCTCAGTGAGGGAGGTGGAATTCTAGGTATGTTTGACGGAACTTTCTGCACCTTTACCAATAATATCGCCATGACCGGTGGTGGAGCAAAAACATCCGGATCCACTCTGAGAAATTCCATATTGTACAACAATAGCGCGGGAATAAGCAGTCCGGATCTGGATGGCACCATACTCTCTTACGGTAATAATCTGATAGGAGATCTCAGTGGTTCAGCAGGATTTACGAGTGATGATTTCTCCGGTATTAATCCACTTCTTGATACCCTGGGCTACAATGGCGGTTATACCCAGACTCATGCCCTCTTATGGAACAGTCCTTGCATTGACGCGGGATCCTGTATTCCTTCGATAAAGATCGATCAAAGAAAAATATCAAGAACAGGCATGCCGGATATAGGCGCTTATGAGTATGGAGGCACTCCTTTTGGAATAAACTTTAAAAGTGAGCAAATGTGTGAAGGCGCTTCGATTCAGTTCGGAATGTTGCGAATTGATACCGCCGGGGTCTATACACAAAATTTCATTGACATGAGCGGCTGTGACTCCACCGTAGAACTTGATGTTTCTTACCTCACTGTTTATGAAATCGAAGTAAAGGATTCAATATGTACAGGAGAAAATTATTATTTCGGAACCCAGACGATCAATACACCTGGAACCTATACCGAATCATTCGTAAGTCTTACCGGTTGCGATTCTATTGTAGAGCTGGAGCTGAGCCTGAACATCCCTTCCACTTCAGTAATACAGAACGGAACAGTTCTTGAGGCGGAACCGGGTATGTCTTCTTATCAGTGGTTCGATTGCAATCTTTTACAAATCATTCCCTTTGAAACCGGCCAGGTCTTCAGCGCCTCTTCCAACGGGAATTATTCGGTCATTTTAAACAGGGCTGGATGTGTTGATACTTCGGCATGCTATTCCATCACTACGGTGGGTATGCAACAAGGTTTGAAACAAAAACAAATCAGTCTCTACCCAAACCGTACAAATGCCTTCGTAAATGTGATCTTCCCATCAACAGATCTGAACCCTGAATTAAGCATTTTTGACTTGAGCGGAAAGCTTATTTATAAAACCATGGTTAAAGGAATATATAACACAACGCTGGATTTTAAAGAGTATGATTCCGGAATTTATTTCATTTCCGTAAAAACAAAACTGGACCATTCGGTTCACAGAATAATAAAGCTGAACTAAAAGCGCCATGAATAAATCATGGCGCTATGGAGAGTTTACTTCCTTGTTCCGCTGATCTCGCCATATATGGCATCAGCATGGTGGCTAAAATGCTTCATCCACATTTTATCATAAGGTTCACGAGACTTTTTGTCCGGCCAGAGTTTCTTTTCATTGGCTTCATCTATATCAAATGATGCCTCCATATCAGTCAGACTTTTATATTCAACAATGAACACATACTCCCGGCTGTCGGCTGTGAAAAAATGACTCATTGTTCGAGAACTCAGCACTTTCTCATTTTTCATGATTATATTATCATGATAAAATCGAACGAGGGAGTCCGCTTCCTGGCGGTTAATGTCAGGACCTGTATTTCGTATCCAGGTCTGGACAATGAAGATATGCGGTTGTTCAGAATCCTGTGCTTTCAGGACAAAGCAGGAAATAAATGTCAGCGCCGCTGTGGCGAAGAGGAAGAGGAAGTTTTTTGTTTTCATGAGCGTAGGTTTTAAATCATCCATTAATGTTAGTACTAATTTTAATATTATGAGCCGGATGTTGAATAATTATTCACGCTAACCTGAATTTCTTGTAAAAAAAACCGAAAATGAATTGTAGTCTGATAAAAATGATTACCTTTTAAACCATGAAAAAATACATCCCCTTTCTGTTGCTAACCTTTATGGCAGAGGTTAGTTTTTCCCAGATAATACCGCTAAACCGTCAGAGCGACTGGTCTCAGACAGGCTATCCCGACAGCATTCCCGAGCCTTCCCTTATTCTAAACGTGATGGATTTCGGGGCTGTTGCCGACGGAATAAACGATGATTTTGCCGCGATTGATTCGGCTATTGATGCCCTCAATGGAAACAGGGGGGTGATTTATTTTCCCCCGGGCTTGTATCGGATTGGAACCAATCTTCACCTTCCTGACAGTACGATCCTGCGAGGCGCTTCTTCCGACTCTACGCATCTCCGCTTTGATCTGCAGGGCGCCATAACCAATTGTATAAGCATAAGCGGCTCTCCGGTTTCGGCCTTTGATACCGTCGTCGGTGCCTTTCAGGGACTGAATTACCTTACTGTTTATGATCCTTCCATCTATCAGGTGGGAATGTATCTTGAATTGCTTGTTGATAATGGCTCCTGGGATACCCAGCCTGTTTCCTGGGCGG
Organism: uncultured Flavobacteriales bacterium; assembly: GCA_964544885.1. GTDB lineage: Bacteria > Bacteroidota > Bacteroidia > AKYH767-A > 2013-40CM-41-45 > QQVM01. The sequence continues at coordinate 6,001 of CAZJDX010000016.1, read as the reverse complement.
ATAATTCCGTTGGTCAGATACTTCGTATAGATTCGATTATCCCTTCCGGAGTGGGAGGTACCTTGTTTCTTCAATCCGTTTTGCGTGCCGATTATACAACCGGCACCTGGGGCAGCCATGCAAGAATCAGAATTATTGAACCGGCCAGAGAAGCAGGTATTGAGTGTTTGCAGATAAGCCGTGCCGACAGCGTAGGTACGGGGGTATGTTATAATATATGGTTTAATTACGCCGTAAACTGCTGGGTACGAGGTATAGAAAGTTCAAAGAGCATTGGAAGTCATATCCAGCTCGATGCTTCTTCCCGCATCAGCATCACCGGCAATTATATTCACCATGCTTTTGCCTATGACGGGGCTTCAACGCATGGCTATGGCATTACTCTCTTCAATCATACAGGTGAATGCAGGATAGAAAATAACATCATGCGTTTTCTTCGTCATTCTTTCTCCCTCCAGACGGGAGCAAACGGAAATGTGCTTGCCTATAATTACAGCAGAGAACCAAACCGTTCAGAATTCCCGGCAGATTATGGCGCGGATATTTCCATGCATGGTCATTTTCCTTATTCAAACCTGTTTGAAGGAAATATCGTGCAAAATATACAACTTGACCAAACCTGGGGACCCAGCGGTCCTTATAACACTTTTTTCAGAAACCGGGCAGAGTTATACGGAATACTCATGACCTCCGGTACCGTAGAAAGCAATGATCAGCATTTCGTCGGCAACGAAGTCACATCCACAGCGCCTTTCACCGGTAACTATATACTATACGGAACAGGTCATATCGAGTATGGAAATATGATCAGAGGAGCGCTGACTCCTGCCGGAACCAGTCCCTTAAACGATTCTTCTTACTACCTGCAATCAAGGCCTTCCTTCTGGAACGGAGGCTCCCCTTGGCCATCCATTGGCATTCCCGCGACACCCGGAAGCGGGAGTATTCCGGCCAGAGACCGTTTTCTCAACGGAGGACCATTTACAGTATGCGGGGATGATTTCAGCACCGGCATGCGTGACCTGACAACAGATAAGCATTTCTATTCTGTGTCACCCAACCCATTCCATGATCATCTTTTCATACGCGCATCAGGCCTCAAAGGGACTGAGCCAGCCATACTTCAACTGCATGACATAAAAGGCAGATTACTCTATGAAGAAAGCAGGATGATCCTGACCGGGTTTAATGAAGTTTTTCATGGTAAAATCAGAAGCCTGAAAAGCGGCTTCTATCTGTTAAAGATTATAAGCGCCGAAGCGACGGAAGTGCATAAACTGCTGAAACCGGATTAAGCATTCCGAATCCTGCTTAAGAATATTCATCCTCTCTTTCAGGATTCCCGCTTTTTATTTTTTAAAAGTAGTACGAAAAACCAGGTCCCAGAAACTTGAACTGACGCCAAAGCCGTTATGCATGTCGCTGTAATGGTGCAGCATATGATGCTGCTTTAACTTCAGCCAGAACTTACTCTTGAAATTATAATGATGGATGGCGTAATGCGTCATATCATAGAAAAGATAACCGGAAATAAATCCAATGAAAAAGGGAGCGACCAGTTCATTTCCGAGTACCTGAAGAAAGAGAAAGTAAAAAAGGGCTGCCAGAGGAATACTTACCACAGGAACCATGACCAGCCGCTTACTGTCAGAAGGATAATCGTGATGAACCCCGTGAAACATAAAATGAATTCTTTCTCCGAGTTTTCCTGGAGGCTTCCAGTGGAAAACGAAACGGTGTAACACATACTCGGTGAAGGTCCACACCACCAGTCCCACTATAATATAAAGCAAGATCTGAATGAAGGGCAGCTGAAACTCAACCAATGAACGCCAGCCGAAAAAAAGAATCAATGGTACAAAAATGAACAGAGGAACCGTAAAATGAATTCGCGAAAGGGAATCAAGAAAATTGTTCCTGAACATCCTGACAGATTCGTCCTTATTGCTGATGAAATTTTTAGGCATTTGTTAAAGGAATGGAACAAAATTAACAAAAGCTGATAAAATTCATCCACAGTCTAATGCAAAATTAAAATTTACAGTAAAATAATTTTTTCATTAACAACTCCCACATGAATAAAAATATACATTGAGCCAAAACTTATATACCATGAGAAAATTAGCCCCCCCCCCCGCATTTTATGCACCCTTGCACTTTTCTTACTGACAATTAATTTTTCGAAGGCCCAATGTACAAACCTTGAAATTAGAGGTCCGCTATTAGTTTGTGGTGAAATACCTGCCACAGGAATCACTCATGAATACAGGGTTCTGAATTTTCTATCTACCGGCGGCAGTTGGAGTGTATACCCATCCGGAACCATTACCAGCGGTTACGATCAAAATGGCCCTTGGGCCAAGGTAACCTTCATGCAGGTCAACAGCATCCTTGTTTATACTGAGAATGGATGTAGTGATACACTCTTTACTCAAGACTGCTGTGCACTGCCAACCGGTGTTCTTCGGGTTAGTGACATTTCAGCATTAACAATGACAGCCACAGAGATTAATACTGCTTTTCAAGGTTATATGTTTAGTGCTGGCAATATTCGTTATATTGTAGTTGAAAATAAAACCTTACTTATTGAAGGGCAAGTAGACCTTGATGAATACAGTGAAGAATATAAAATAGAGTTTAAAGACTGTCATATTTACATGGGTGCCGGAGCAGTAATGTATGGACAGTATTACATTTTTCAAAACTCCACTGTGGAGGGCTTATGCAGTATGTGGAAAGGAATTTATGTTGGCGATCATGGTACTGTAGAGGCGACAAATTCCAACTTCAGAGATGCGGAATACTGCATTACCGTGCGCAATCAGGAGTTGAGGGTGAAATTCCGCAATTCAACCTTCAGCAGAAACTTTGTCTCGCTTTATGCACCGCCATATAACCCCAATTCATTTTACTATTCCATCGATCCTACAGATAATTCCTTTATTGAAGAATGCCACTATGATGGATCACCTTCCATAACCTTACCATTATATCACGGTCAGAGCGGAATACCTATGGGAGGAAAATCTTTTGCGGGAATGCTTCTGCATAACATCAGAATTCCTGTTTTGGGCTCAAGTTCATTTGACCGGATATTCCTGATTCCTTTCAGCAATGATGCGGCTTACAAGACCAGATTTTCCAACCTGCAATACGGAATTTTCGGGGTAAATTCTAACCTTGAAGTTATGAATTGTGTTTTCACAAACATCCAACCCGAATCCGCTTATAACCCCAGAAGAGGCTCTAATCCCGGTACCGCCATTTACTCAACCGTAAGAATAGGCACGCCGGTAAAAATTTTGAAAGTTGGCGAAGAAAATGATGCGGCCCTTCATTTAAACTATCAAAACGAATTCAATAACTGTCGTCGCGGAATTGTCACGATTAACGGTGTGAACAGCTATATCAACTACAACAGTTTTCTGCATCCGGCAAATTCGACAACAGAATCAGGTACAGGTATATACCTGAAGGACGCAGATCTACGGCAGATCTCCATCAGTAACAATACCTTTACCGAAGAAAATATTAACTTAAGCGGGACGTATTCTTCGACAAGCATTGTAGTTTCAAGTTTGATGCCTACTTATAAAAATCTGATGATCAAAGAAAACACCTTTGTCAACGAACGAATCGGAGTGTACCTGCAAAATTCCAGAGGAAGAAGATATTCGGATATGGGCTTTATGGTGACAGATAACATTTTCGTTACTGATGTAGCGCCTAATGAACTTACATCTTACCAAGGCATTTTCGGAATCTGGCTCAATAATGTGTCTAACGGTATGGTTCGTTATAACCAGTTTTACAGACCGCATGATCTGAGCCAGGCTCCCTCAAATTTTGAGACTATGCTATACGGCATGAACGTAGTTGGCTCCACTGGACTGAACATCGCCGGTAACGATTTTACCCAATTTGGAACCTCTATGCGTATGGTGAGTAATTGCGCGGGAACCACCCTGAAGTGTAATCATTTTATCTCCAATGTTCAGGGAGTTAGCTTAGCTCAGGCAAGCATGACCGACCAGGGCTGGCCGGGCGAAGCCTGGGATAATAAATGGGATGGCTTTCCCACGACTTCTTCAAGCAGCTATAACCGTGTGAATGGTACATCAACATCAACTGTTCCTATTAAATGGTACAACCAAGGCCAACCTAATACCGTGAGCAATGACAACCGCTTTAGTCCGCAGCCGGTGGATGGCAATATTATTCATCCAAATCCCTACACACAAGAAACAGGTTGTTATTACACTACTTCCTATACCGGAGGATCCGGGGGAAGCGCCTACCGTATCCATAAAATCATGGAAGGAGATATTGAATATTATTCATTTCCGGAAGAAACCAAATACCTGGATCAGGAATTTGCCTTTCAAGTGCTTTCGGAAGATTCACTATTACAGGAACTGGAATTGTCCTACCAGGATTATTACGATTCTCTTGCACAAGGCGAATTGGGACAGTTCGAAGATGTGGATTCTTTGTATCTTGATGGTGAAATGACAAATGCTTTGCAAGAATTAGGTTTTATCATTGATACAAATATCATTACTTATAATAAAGTATTCACCCGTGAAATATTCCTCCAGCAAAAGGAAAGTAGTGAGGAGGAATTGGAACCGGAAATTGAAGATGAATTACACAATATCGCCTGGACTAATGCCTGGGAAGGCGGCAGTGGTGTCTTTGGTGCAAGACACTTATTGGAGGAACTAGTATTTGACGTGCAGAATAACCTTAGAAAGAGAAATCTGATGGCAAATAAAAAGATCGAAAGCAGCCGGGTATTTTCTATTTATCCTAACCCGGCGAATGAATCAGTCACTCTTTTTCATAATGTTGAGGAGAATGCAAATTTAAGTGTCCGAGTGTTTGACATTGCCGGGCGAATGCTACTAGAATATTCGATGAATGGAAATAAACTAAATGTTCAGGGTCTGGGTGAAGGTGTTTATGTGCTTCATTTCTACGTAAACCAGGAATTTTCTTCAATGGCCAAACTGACAGTACTCAGGTAAAATCAAGAGAGTGCATGGTGTGAACTGTGCACCCTTTCATTATTAGATATCATGAGATTAATTCTTCTAATATTTTTAGCGTTTCTGAATTTTCACTCTTACTCACAGATCAAACGTGATGCGGTTTGGTGCTTTGGGGATAGCGTTCTAATCGACTTCAATCAAAATCCTCCGGCATTGGATTATTGTGCTACCCGAAACCGTGGAAGCGCATGTTCTATTGCGGACAGTTTAGGTAATTTAGTATTTTATGCTCACTCCTATTATTATCCATCATGGCAAGCTGGACTTTTTGCAGATGGAGTGATATGGAATAAAAACCATCAGGTCATGGAGAATGGGGACTCACTCTATGCAGAAGGCTGGTACAAAGAAATGGTGATCATTCCCGACCCTGCAAATCACTTACGGTATTACCTTTTCCATACCGGAGTTACCCTTTTCAGCAAAATTTATTACTCCATCATAGACCTCAGTTACAACGGAGGACTGGGGAAAGTGATACAGAAAAATATTTTGGTGGATTCATTACCGGCCAGGGTCATGACCGATGGACTTGCTGCTATCAAACATGGAAATGGTCGGGACTGGTGGGTAATGTTTCGAGCCAGGTTTGAGGATTTCACAAGGGACAATTCAATTCATAAAATTTTGGTTTCAACCGGTGGAATATCACCCCTTTCAACTCAGCAGATTGGTTTTCCAACCAATGCCGGCTTTTTAAGATTGTACTTTAACCATTCAGGCACTAAAATGATTTTGATTAATGTGGCGGGCCTTATCGAATATTACGATTTTGACCGCTGCACAGGTGAGTTAAGCAACCTCATCACCATCCATCCTGAAAATCCCAATGTACCCATCGAAACCTATTTCTGGTCGGCTGAATTCTCGCCCAATGATGAGGTCTTGTATGTTTCTGAACGTGGCTGGCTTTTTCGACAAGTTGTAAATATAGTTTAATGCATTGAATT
>CAZJDX010000015.1:0-83489 GCA_964544885.1 uncultured Flavobacteriales bacterium | reverse complement strand
TCATAAATGAGGGGTCAGGTTGCCGGAAGGGGGGTCAGCTTCGCTGGAATAAACAACTCCTATCCGAAGGTAATACACTCCGGGTTTATAGGAGGAAAAACTGATTTCGTTCATTCCCATGCTTAATCTCGCGTTATACAGTTTCTTTCCGCTTGCGTCGGCAATCGTAATCTTACACTCCAGATAATCGATTGAATCATTATTTATTGAAATATGAAATGTCTCATAAACCGGATTGGGATATACAGAAATATTCATATTATGATAACTTACGGAATCCTCTATCTGTGTCTCTGCTAAACGAAGCGGAACGAAATTACGATGGGTACGGTCAAAATGGCAAAAAGATCAGGAAGCAAGCACATATCCGGAAATTTCGCTGAGCGTACTCTTCGTTTTTTTCTTTCATTTGGCTGTGGTTATTTAAAGTGAAAAGTAACTTTTACTTTTAAATAGCACAGTTCATTTTACGGTCTCAGTTCTAATGAATTATACGGGTTCAATCTACCTTTGTAACTTTATAATTAAACATCTCATCTTTAATTATTATTTTTAAGAAATAGTTTCCGTTCTTAAATTCGTTCATATCAATGGCTTCTTGTTTAACGTATGTTTCCCGCTTAATTAATATTTTTCCTTGAATATCAGCTAAAACTAAGATGGCTTTTTCTCCTTCATCCAATTTCCCAATATAAACATTTAAGATTTTTGATGAAGGATTTGGAAAAATCTCGATAGCGTAATTAGGTATTGGATCGGTTTTAATTTGTATGGAGTCTTTGATATTTGCGAATCTAGGCGTAATTAAATTACGTGTTTGTCTATTACCTGCAGCATCATATGTAAATACAAATTTCGATTGAGCAATGCAAATTTGAGAAGCTAGTAATAATATTACTATTAAATAGGTTTTCATTTTATCTTTAGATTGAATTAATGGCTCATGTTTAATCGGTTACCTTGGCTTTATCTTTTATCTTATTTAAAATTCTTTCTTCAAATTTTATTTTTTCATTTCTGTTTTCTAAAATGCTAAAATCTTTGTTAATCATTTTCCAATTACCAAGATCTAAGCCTTGATTAATTCCCACAAATGCGAAAGTTGTTTTTTTGCTACCATGCGGTCGCGTCCAGCATTTTATTATCTCATTTTCATCCTGATCATAAAAATATATATGATACCAATAATTTTGCCCTGGTTCATTCTTTCGACCATCACTTAAATGTGTCTCAGCTGGCATAATATAATGCGGATTATTCTTTTTAAAATCTTGTATCACCTTAATTAGATCAGATTCATTCATATTTATTTCATATTTTTCTGCATATGGATAACTTCCAGGTGCAAAATTACAAGAAGTACATTTTGACAGAAGAATTAATATAAATATGTTTCCCAAGAAATTTATTAGTGTTTTCATTAAGAAGTATGACTAATGTGTATGGATAGACGGTGTATTATTCATACCCTGATTACTGAAATTGTACCACATCATTATATCTATATATCCATGTCCAAGTGGTTTCCCAAGCTGTAAGGCTGTTTTAGGAAAGGACAAGACTCCTAATCCAATGCCCAATATACCCGCTGACATCCTGTCAATTGGATTTATAAATGGATTATTTGCTATACTCAGTTCTTCGGCTACAAATCTCCAGTCTGCACCAATAGCCCTTGTATCTAAGAATAAACCCGATGCACCACTAATACCCAATCTATCATATCGCCTATCGTGTCCGATAGCTGGGTATTCGGCCAAACTTACAGGAACATAAGAGTATGAATAATCACCGCCTCTGGTTAAGGGGTTATTTCTACCAGGATAACTCAAGCCAAGATAATTATTTCCAATACTTGAGTAGTCTAAACAATCCGAACACCCCCCAACACTTTGGGTATTGGTATTGCTACCAGTACTATACCAACCATATTTATATCCATCAAACTCCGGTTCGGACCAGGGTCCATCTCCAACTCTTGTAATTCTGTACCATTCAGCCACTGGCCCAAAAGCAAGATTAGTATTACTTGCATCTGTAAAACCATTGGACCCTGTGCCATAAAATTGGTCATGTTCAAGATTTCCAACAATTAAATCTGACCTAATTGGGTAAGGCTTTGCATTTCCTCTAAGATAATCCAGTTTAAAATACCCGGTTTCTCTTGGTGTATTATTGATTTTATCATTCAACCAAGCAGTTTCTTCGTTATGCCACCGAGCAGAAATTGTGGATATATCAATAATTGTTCGCACCACATCCCAGATGCTTTCACCACTCGGATCTGTATATTTCAAAGGATTATTGTAAGCATATGCATATCTATTGTAGTTCTGAGAATAGGTAGGTGCTTGATTATTATTATCAGGATTGATCATTGTACCTAGGATTGGGTCATAACAGCGTCCATTCATATTAATCAATCCAAAATTTGATAAGTGCTCGTGCCCAGTAAAACCTCTGTATAACCAACTAGGAACAGAAGGAATATTTTGATAATCCCAGTCTATTGGATTCCGTTTTCGTCCCCAAGCATCAAAATTTTGCTCTGCAAATGGAACGCCTGCTGCATCTGTCACTGTTAAAATTGAACCAAGATGATCCGAATAAACATAGTAGAAATTTCCTTGATTACCATTTTCAATTACATACATTGCACTTAAACCTGTAGGTGAATTTATATAATAAATTTCTTTAACATCAGAACCAGTTGTTTCCTTTTCATAATTAGGGTAAAATATACGAGTAGAAACTATATTTCCACTAGATGGGTCTTTAAGATCGGTTTTACGACGTTGTTGATCCGGACCATAAGTAAGATCCAAGGTGAAATTTCCTTCGGTAATTGAACTTAAACTGTTAAATGCGTTGTGTGCTAAAATTTGAGCTTCATGCGAAACTTCTGAGTTGGCAATATTAGTTATTTCTAATACAGCATTTAAATGATTTGGGTCGTAATCGGAATATGTTCCTACATCAAATTTATGTAATTGTGTTAGGCCGCCACTTGGATCGTAATCAACGACATTGATAATAGGTCCAATTTGTGATTCCGTCAATCGATTTCTTTGGTCATACTGGAAATTTTCAGTAATGTTCCTCGTTTGATCCCTTCTCCACTTTAAATTCCCATTAGATTTATTAAATTCAAATTTTAGATTCTGAATTCCTGGAGCAACGATTTCTTCCAGAAAACCAAAATTATCATATACTCTCTGAGTTTGAATTCCGTTTCCTAAAGTGTATTTAGTAAATTGACTTAAGGAATTCACTTCATCAGCTTGCCAGATTGCTTTAGAATCATTCTCTATCTTTATCAAATAGCTTTTGCTATTGTAGACATTAGTAGTTGTAAAGCCACCTGGATAGATTGTCTTTAACAAATTACTATTTGCATCATAAGTAAAATTGGTACCCAATTCATTTTGACCAGGAACACCTTCTTCCTTATAAGAAACTAAACGACTGAACTCGTCGTAAGCATATGAGTATTTAATCCCACCTGGCCCGGTTATTGACTTAATCTTGTTTACTCCAAATTCCCCGGAACCAAAGTAATCATAAGCGTAAGTTGAATTATTGTTCTCAACCTTTGATCTCACTCTTCCCAATGCATCATACACAAAGTTGTTATAGACATTCCCTTTTGCATCGACTTGCGAAGTTAACTGACCATATGCATCAAATGTATACGTTGTCAAACCCGCATCCTTATCCCAAAGCGATGTTTGATGATTATTAACATCGTAGGTCATGGTGTTCCAGGGGGTATTATCTAGACGAATCTCTTTTGTTTTACCATTGCTAAAATAATCATAATTTAAAACACCACCATCATCAGCAGATTCTACCAATTTGCCAGTAGCATCAGTGGTCTGGTAAGTGACTGTTCCATCTGGCGCAGTAGTTATAATTTGGGTATTACCTAATGAATATGAATATGAAAAAATAGTTGAATTTGTGTGGGATGTGTTGTCTGTTGAAACAACTTGATCCAATAAATTTGGCCCTTGAGTATCACTATATATGTAAGATGATATGATAGGAACACTTCCTGTCTGATAGTTCCCAGTGATTCCAATCAAATTACCCCTTTCATCAAATTTTTTCTCTGAATAAATTTTATCACTAAAGCCGTCACCTTCCGACAATATTTCTCTTCCGAGTAAATCGAAATAACTTTTAGTTGAGGGACTGCCTGGCAAAGTTATAGTCTTCGAATACAAAGCGAATGCGGCAACATTCAAGGGATCTGGCAAGGATGGTAGGCTTTGCACCCATTCATACTTGATAGTTTGTGTCCGATTGTCAATGTTGGTCGTTTGAAATCTTTTTCCGAAACCATCATAGCTATTTCTTGTTGTGAGCCCATCTACCCCCTTAATGGTCAAAGGATTTCCCCACCTAGGATCGATTGTTGTTTCAATGGTTTGGCTTAGAGGATTTGTTTCTTTAATTACAAATCGTGACTTACTATCATACAAAAAATTGAAGTTCTTTGTTATACAAGTTGGACATGAGGGCGCACTAGTATATGTTTCTGTTAATACTCCAGTTACTTCATCATAGTCATTTATTGTAACAATTGTTGAAGGTGACTCAGTAGATTGCAATAAGGTTCCCTTTATCGGATCATATTGATAACTTTTCTCTCTAATGCTTGGAGGTTCATTTCCTCTTGTAATTGTTGTTGTAACATTTTCAGGTAAATTCAGAATTCCGCCCCATGTACCCGCACTTGTATAAGTAATATCGATTGAAGTCGTTTCCAAGTCATTTATCATGACTTCGTTTTCAACATTTCCATACAAATCATATTCATAACTTTTTGTTACAATAGCACCTGTTAGATAGTCATAAGAAACTACCTCATCAATCTTCAAATGATGTGGTGAAATTAAGTATGGCGTTGAAGTTGGAGGCTCAAAAGTTGAAAGAGTTGTTGATTCGTAAATTGGGTTTATTATGTTTGGGAGTATAAATGTTTTAGTTCCAATTGGAACTTTTTCATAATAAGGCAGCCTTAATTCAAAAGATTTCTCAACTACAGTTTGAAAATTATTGTCAGTTTCAGAAACTTTATCAAATCCGATAAATCCCTTTCCTTCAAAATGGATTGTAGCACCTTCATATTTAAAATATTTTGTTTTAAAACTATTCAGTCCATCAGATAATGATGTACTCCTTACAACATCAATAGGAATTGCTGCATCCAATAAAGGGTAAATAGCTCCAGCCCCTTGAGTATAGATACTTGAGCCCCCATCAACTAACGTTGAATATTCAAATTTCGTTTCCACTCTATGTCCATTCAATATTGAAGTGACCAAATGTTGCTTAAGCCCACGGTTAATAAAAACTATTACCCTTTGACCTGAATTTGTTGTCTTCATAAAAATATCAGGAAGACCGTCTCCATCAAAGTCACCAATCAAAAACTCAGGCTCCAGATCGATTGAGGTATTATGCATAAACGGATATGGATAATCCGGATTATAGTTGATGGCGTTATGAAAATAATCAACGACAGGAGGAAAGTTTACTCCGCTAAAATCACCGTTAGTTGTTGAGATATATTCTTCGTGCCCGCCATATGTTATATCAACAGAAATACCAGAAAGTTCATTTTTTAGATTTAGTAAGTCTGATTTACCATCTTTGTTAATGTCTAACACAAAAAATTGTTTAGATCTAGCAAAATGGCTTGTTCCGTTAAAATCTTTAGGGTAAGTAAATTCTGTTCCTGTTCCTAGTCTAACTTTTGCAGTTGGAGAGCTAGAAACATTCGGGTTAAGAATTTTCAAATTATCAGAAATACCATCTCCATTAAAATCACCATAGTAGTTTTGTGAGTATTCTGACGATAGAGCCTCAGTATAAATTTCGCTTACCCTATTGTTATGTAAATGAAATTTAAGAATTCGAATCAATCCATTGCGAACTGTCTGAAGTTCACTGATTCCATCTCCATCAAAATCAAGAATTCGAAAACCTGAATAGGGATCATTAAAAGGGTTACTCCCATTTTCTTTGAATATTTGAGTATCACTAATTGTCCATGAAGTCGTGGAATTAAATGAGTGTATAAAGAATGCGGGATTTGCAGATATACCAGAGGTATACTGAATTCCTTCCGGTACTCCATCTCCATCGAGATCACAAATTAGAGATTGATTATTCATGTTAGTTACAAATCTTCGTGCATGATCAGCTACAAAGCCGCTACCTGTCGAATAATAGACAGTGAAAATTGTACTTCCACTTGCGGTGTTGACAATAAGAATGTCATCCATTCCATCAAGATCAAAATCTGCATACTGAACCCTACTCTGTACAGAAGGGCTAGCACTCAACCAAGCATACTGATACGTATTATTTGTAATTGAAATTGGGTTTAGTTCAGGTGTAAAATCACTAAATGTATATGGATTAAAATTAACAGGTAAAGTATTCGGTAGAATAATTTCATTAAAATTTGATCCGTCATCTTGATTCAGATATAATCTCCATTCACCAGTATAGTCACGTAAGCCATTATCGTTTGAAATTGAACTATATACGAAAGCAACCAAATCAGATTTTCCATCATTATTATAATCACCGGATATATAATCCGCATTAGTTACCAAACTATTTGTAGTAGAAGCTACTACAGGGTTGATTACTGAAATATTGGATGAAGAACCGGTACTCTCCCCATATGAAATTATTGTGGGGTTTAATTTTTTATAGTCACTACCAATTTGTGTAATTTCATTTAAATAAGTTTGGCCATTAAAGCCATATGTGAATTTATACCCTTGTGCAAAGACACCTTCACAATTAATTTCAATCTCCTTAATCAATAGCTCACTTTTCATTTCATTATTCAAAAGATACTGACTGGCATTATCTTTACGTTTTTCGTAAAAGAATTTTACTGAATTGTATAATTCAGTTGATGTACCATACTGAATTTCCTTAATTACAACTTCATTACCAATATTTATATAATTGTAGACAATTTTATTTCCGAATTTATCTTCAACCTTATTCAAGTACCAAGTCAAAGTTTCACTCAATTGTGAAATTGGTTCAATCAAAATTAATTTACTATCATCCGAATTACCATATTCTAGCTTTAATCCATCTTTGGTTTCTACAACAAAGTACTGTGCGCTAGACCCTATTAATTGTATACTCGAAAAGTTATCATTTTCAAGTCTTGCATTGGCTAAGCTACCAACTATTCTGTTTCCATCAAGTGCAAAGACGTCATCACTATCTAAGTGTACGCTCCTAACATGATAAGGTGCGATTCGATAACGATCATGATAATAATCAGCCCTAACTCTAGAGATTGAAGAAAGTCCTCCTAGATTCCAACCGCGTCCAAGGTTGCCAGCCGTAACCCCACTATTATAGTTTATTGAAAGTTTAGGAGACATTCCTCTTGTGCCAGGTGGCAGTGGAATTGGAATATTGTAAGTTGCTTGACCCGAGGATGTCACCTCGCTAAATCCTTCAATAGTTCCAACGGGAAGACTAAAGTCAATCGGCGGTATCGTATGTGTTCCATTCAAGTTTACACCTGTTATTGAGTAATTCGTATTCTGCAATATGCTTCTATCAATATGTAATTTGATCTCAGCGGTAGGCATGGGTATTGCAGTAAAACCTGGAGTTGCACGTACCTCGTTTGGATGATAATAATTACCATCAAACACAATATAATCTATATTAAAACTAGAAGATTGAGAGAAAACAAGTTTAATTACGAGCGTACAATATGATACTAAAAATGAAGCTTTTGAAAGTATTTTCATTGTATCTCAGTTTTAGAATAATTTTACTTAATTTTTAATTCATCAATTTGTTTCTGCAATTCTAAAACGTAAAGAGTAAGCTCTTCAATTTTTTGCATTTGCTTAGTAAGAATTGCTCCAACACTGATTCCCGAATTCTCTATTTCTTCAGCAGTAGGAACATCCGGCAGATGCCTGTTTTCTGAAATATATTCATTTAATTCTTTGAGGCTTCTTAACTTATAGTCTTTTTGAAAAACAAAATCTGGCCAATTCATCTCAGTTCGCACGACAACTTCTGTTGCAATCATCTTTCCATGCACTCCTAACACATAGCCAGTTGGAACATAATTTATACCACCCATTGCAATCTGACCATTACCATTGATAGACATCAGGTTATCAATTGTTCCTGCAGTTTCGTTGTTAGCCAAAAAATTAAATGATTCCTCATCTTGCCATTTATGAATATAGAAATCAAAATTCCCAGCCGGATTCGGATCAAGTCTTATTCCTCTACGAGTTGGAATTTTATTTGAAACAATTTGGAACCCATTAGTCGTGTTACCTCCAGCTAAAAACTCTGCATCTCCATTTACATGCAATTGATAAGATGGATTAATTCCAATCCCAACTTTTCCATCATTTAGTATTGTCATTGCATCTTTAAAAGTAATAGTACTGCCAGCAGTCCCATCGTAATCAGCAGTTTTGAAGATAATTGTACCATCGTCACCAAAATTCATACGAGATGCAAAACCTGGATTGATCCTTTTGTTCTCTAATGCAGTGCTATTATAAAAATTGTTGTAACCAATCCATTTATTGGCTGGTCCTCCGTGCAAGGTAAATGCATCTCCAATTTCCAAATCATCGTTTGGTGCTCCGCTTCTGTTAATGCCGATTCTTTTCCCTGTGTAAATACTTCCACCGCCTCCATCAGTCCAATAATTTACCATTGGATCACCATTAAGCGTAAGGGCCGTTGCCTTTATAGGGCCATTAACATCTAATGCATAATCAACATCCGGCGTAGTGGTCCTGATACCAACATTATCTCTTAATGTAGCAAGTATCGTTTTACCACCGACTTCAACAAATCCACCATTCGGCTCGGTGCAAATCTTTACATTTTGTATACTTTCAGAATTAATTAATAATTCCCCGCTACCAAAACTATTTAATTTAGAATTCCCATCATTGCCAATATTCAAATAACTACCATTCGCACCATTAAATCTGGCAAACCCACTCACGTCAATACGTTCTTGAGGTGTCAAAACACCAAAACCAAATCTTTGACTACAATTAATCACGTCCTTTGCATTCCATGGTCCATCAATGTTTGTCCTGAGAAACGGATTTGTAATCGGTAAGTTTCCGCAAATTCCGGTGAACAAATCATTTAAAATAATGGGACCGACTTCCATGTCGCCATTTTGTGAAACCTGAAGGATACGCGATCCTGTACCAGCCAGACCAGGGAAATTAACACTACCGGAAGCCTTCAATCGCATTCTTTCGGTACTATTTGTTTTAAACACGATGTCTTTGTTATCCGTCGTACCGATAAATTGGTTGGAAGGATCCGTTCCCGCATTGCCGCTCATAGTCCAATCGTCACGGTCGGGACCAAGTATTTCGGCCCTTGCTTCAAGACGGCATCCATTGGCATCGGTCAGGATCAGGTTGTAGGATCCAACTCCGAGATTCGTCAGGTTGGCGCTTGTCGCTCCATGTTCCCACTGAAACGTAAACGGCGCCGCCCCGCCGTTAACAGTGGTACTGACGCTCCCGTTGGAGCAGGCATAACAACTCACATTTTTTCCGTTGGGATAGGATGAGATACTGAAACTTGCCTCCAAGGCCGAAGGACCGGTCAGTACGATCTGTGCCGCATCTCCCGCTCCGTTGGCATCCCTGACAATCACCCAATAGCTGCCCGGTTCCAATTCGCCGATGTCTTCGGTGAAGGCTCCGTTGCTCCATTGGTACTCATAAGGAGGAACGCCTCCGGTCACGGTCAGGTCTATGCTGCCATTCTTCGCGTCAAAACAGGCAATGTTATAGCCATTCTGTAGCGGACTGCTGATGCTCACGATCTGCAACTCCGTAGGCTGGGTCAAGGTTGCCGAACCGCCAGCCGTACAACCGTTCATGTCAGTCAGTACCAGGGAATAGTTACCCGCGACTCCATTAGATATCTTGTTTGATGTGGTATTGTTGCTCCATAAATAGGTATAAGGTAATACCCCTCCCTGAACTTCAGTACCAATGACACCGTCGTTACCTCCGTTCTCAGAAATATTATAGCCACCCTCACGTATTTCCGGAATTAGGGATACCTCCAGGGCATTTGGTTGCTGTAGTTCTATCTCGGCGCTGATTGTGTTCTGGTTGGCATCAGTGACAATGACGGTATAAATACCCGCCTCAAGGTTTGTCTGGTTCTTGGAAAAAGAACCATTGCTCCAGTTGTAAAGGTAAGGCGGGGTTCCATCTACCACCACGATATTGATCCAGCCGTCGGATGCTCCGTGACAACTTACATTGTAGCCATTATAGGTACTGACGTTCCAGGTGATCTCCTGGGCATTGACATGGTTAGCAAAGCATAAAAGTTGAATGAGTAAAAAGAAATTTTTACAGGTAAGGAGGCAGGTTCTCATGGTATACATATAAAGTTATATTTTTATCATTATGATTAAATCTCTTTTAATCTAAAAAACGGACTTGGGAGTAATGGTATACAGAAAAGTTCTGTATTACAAAGACTTTAACAACAATTTTTATACAGGTACGAAAATTTGGAAAATAAAAGGAATTTTACTGCTAACAGGCCAACTTTGAAAATCGCTTTTGGTTGTGCTTTACAAAAGCCGGGAGAATATAATTACTCGTCCGGCTTAAACAGTTTGATTGAGATGGGGTGATATGTAAGAAAATTCATTGTCCAGAACCGGCAAAAGAAAGGCAGGATTCATCACTTGACCTTATCCTTGATCTGATCGTACTTCTGCATCTCTCCGAGTCTTACGTAAAGTGTTTTCAGGGAATTTACTGTTCCTTCATACATCAGGTTGTCATCCTGGTTCTGACGCGGATTTTTTTGCATCGCCTTTTCAAGGTATGGTTGAGCCTCCCGGAATTTATCTTCATATTTTTTTTTGGCCTTTTCGTATTCCATATCCGACTTTATCGAAGCTGATGCATTGACCATCTCGGCGGCTTTGTTATAGTACAATGCACCAAGATTATAGTTCATTTCGTAATGATCAGGATTTATCTCAAGTCCCCTCTTATAGGCTTGTTCCGCTTTGGCGCTCAGTTCCTCACTATTGTCTGGTTTTGGTAATTCTTTTCCTTCATTGTCCCTCGGACTGGCCAGGTTATCATAGGTACTGCCCAGGGCCAGGTAGAGGCTGGGATTTGATGGATCTTTTTGAATAGCCGCATCCAGGGCTTTGGATGCCTCGTCATTTTTACCCAGACTTAACAAGGTATTGATCTCTGAGAGCATGAGATTCAGACTGTCCGGGTAGACTTGCCTTCCATAGCGAATTATGTTAAGGGCATCAGCCAGCTTGTTTTCCTGTCGCAGCAACTGATAATAGGAAAGGTAAACATTGATATCATTATATTTCATATCAATCAGGCTCTGATAGTATGAAACGGCCTTAGCGCTTTGACCGGCCCTGTCGGCGGAGTACGCTGCATTCAGAATCACGGATGTATCACCCGGACTCATTTTACTTACCTTTTCAAATGATTCAAGCGCTTCATTGAACTTATTTTCTCTGAACTGATCCACACCTTCAGAGAAGATCATATTGATAAGATAGGGAATCCGGATGGAATTGATCTCATCCGCCCACTCATTTCCGGGATCCAGTTCCAGCGCTTTTCTGAATGATTCATAGGCTGTGTGAAGACAATTATTGCAAAGCGAACCATACGTTTCATTCTTATAAAGTGAGGTATGTATCAGTCCTCTGTAATACCAGGCTTTTGCCGAGGATTTTGTCTGTTCATTGAGAACGGCTTCTTCAATGGCTTCAAGCGCCTTGTCGTATTGCTTATAAGGTTCCTTGTAATAATTGAAGGCAGCCTGAACCTTGTTTTTCTGGGCATAGCTATGAAGTGAAGCCGTCAGCAAGATCAAAACAATGAATGCAATATTTTTCATCTGTGGATGTCAGTTAATTAAATTATCTGTGTCAGCGCTGCTTGTATCTCCGTTTCCGGAATCCGGATTCGTTTCGGAAGGAGATCCCTGATCCTGCGCCTTCTTTTCCTCTTCATCCACTTCAACCTTTGCCACCGCCGCGATCTCATCCTCTTCATCCAGACGGATGAGCCGCACGCCTTGCGTCGCTCTTCCCATGATCCTTAATTCGTCCACATTCATCCGGATGGTAATTCCGGATTTGTTGATGATCATCAGGTCATCATTATCCTGCACAATCTTTATGGCGATCAGATTTCCTGTCTTCTCCGTAATCTGGATCGTCTTCACGCCTTTCGCGCCGCGATTTGTTTTGCGGTATTCATCCACTTCCGATCTTTTGCCATAGCCTTTTTCAGACACCACCAAAACCGACTCAGTGAGCGGATCTGAGACGCATATCATTCCGATGACCGCATCATCATCTCCATCCAGCGTTACGCCTTTCACACCGATGGAATTCCGGCCTACCGGACGGACATTCTCTTCGTCAAAGCGTACAAGCTTTCCTTTTCTTGTTGCCAGCATGATCTCCTGTTTGCCATTGGTAAGCCTGGCTTCAAGCAGGCTGTCACCTTCCTCAATATTGATGGCATTGATCCCGTTCTGCCTTGGCCTGCTATAGGCTTCCAGTGAGGTTTTCTTGATGGTACCATTGCGGGTACACATGGTGATAAAGTTATTATTGATGTATTCCGTATCCTCCAGACCTTTGATATTGATGCAGGCTTTAACCTTATCATCCGCAGGTAGATTGATAAGGTTCTGAATTGCTCTTCCTTTGGAAGTCTTGTTTCCTTCCGGAATTTCATAGACTTTCAGCCAGAAACATCTTCCCTTTTCAGTGAAGAAAAGCATATAGTTATGGTTAGTTGCCACATAAATATGCTCAACAAAATCCTCTTCCCTTGTCGAACTTCCTTTTGCTCCCCTGCCTCCCCGGCCCTGTGTTCTGTATTCGGTGAGAGGTGTGCGTTTGATATATCCAAGGTGCGACATGGTGATGACCGATTCCTCATCCGCAATCATGTCTTCCATTGAAATGTCATCTCCGGAAAAGACTATTTCCGTTCTTCTCTTGTCGCCGTATTTTTCCTTGATTTCCAGCATCTCATCCCGGATGATCTCCATTCTGAGTTCTTCATTGGAAAGAACATCGCGGTAGTAGTCGATCAACTTCATGAGTTCAGTGTACTCATCCCGGATCTTATCGCGTTCCAGACCTGTGAGTCTTTGAAGTCTCATTTCAAGTATGGCCTTAGCCTGGATTTCCGACAGACCGAAGGTTGACATGAGTCCATCCTGGGCGATTTGCGGAGTTTGAGAGGCCCGGATCAACGCGATAACCTCATCCAGGTGATCCAGCGCGATGAGCAATCCTTCCAGGATATGAGCTCTTTTCTCCGCTTCACGCAGTTCGTATTCTGTGCGCCTGATGACAACTTCATGTCTGTGATTTACATAATGAACGATCAGATCCTTCAGGTTCAGCGTCATTGGCCGGCCATGAACGAGGGCGACATTATTCACACTGAATGAAGATTGTAATGATGTGTACTTGTAAAGATTGTTCAGTACCACATTTGAAATGGCGTCTCTTCGAAGTTCATAGACAACCCTGATCCCGTCCCGGTCGCTTTCATCCCGTATATCGGTAATCCCGTCAATCTTCTTATCGTTGATCAGATCGGCTGTACGTTTGATCATCTCAGCCTTATTGACCTGGAATGGAATTTCAGTCACGACGATTCGTTCTTTGCCGTTATCCGTCACCTCAATACTTGCTCTGGCCCGGAGTACGATCCGGCCGCGACCGGTATGAAAAGCTTCCTTGACACCTGAATAACCATAGATGATACCTGCCGTCGGAAAATCCGGGGCTTTTACATGTTTCATGAGTTCATCAATCGAGATGTCCTTGTTGGCGATGTAAGCCAGTATTCCATCGATGGTTTCCGAAAGGTTATGGGGCGGCATATTGGTCGCCATACCTACGGCAATACCGGATGCACCATTCAGTAAAAGATTCGGGATTTTAGAAGGCAGTACCGTTGGTTCCTGGAGAGAATCGTCAAAGTTGAGGGTGAAGTCAACGGTTTCCTTATCAATATCGGAGAGCATTTCTTCGGCGATCTTACGCAGTCTTGCTTCCGTATACCTCATGGCGGCAGGGCTGTCACCGTCGATGCTTCCGAAATTTCCCTGACCGTCAACCAATGGGTAGCGAAGGCTCCATTCCTGTGCCATTCTCACCATCGCGTCATAGACCGAAGTGTCGCCGTGCGGGTGATATTTACCCAAAACCTCTCCGACAATTCTCGCCGACTTTTTATGCGGCCTGTTGCTTAAAACGCCCAGATCAAGCATTCCATACAAAACGCGTCGGTGAACCGGCTTAAGTCCGTCACGGACATCGGGTAATGCACGCGAAACGATGACCGACATCGAGTAGTCGATGTAGGCTGTTTTCATTTCCTCTTCGATATTGATCAGAATGATCTTTTCTCCACTTGCCATAGAATGAATATATTTTAATCCAAGCTGTTAAATTAATGTCAATCCGGCTTAACCGGGAACCCTGCTTTCGTCCTTCCTGCCCGCCGTTCCGGATTATCCGGAAATTGACAAAAACGGTAAGAATTCAACAGAATTCTGCCATTTTGAATTGACGAAGATAAAGATTTCCTGCTGATTTTGCGAGAATTAAAACAAACAGAATCGTGTTGAAAAGAAGCACTGTCCACTTGACAGCCTGTAAGTTATAGCACGTTAATTGCATCCAGGTGCTCGGGAAAGCCTGATTTTGTTCATAACTTGTGCATTATTGAGCGAACCCAAAGAGTAGCCTGATCGTTAAGACAAAACAATTAATCAACAAATCATATGGAAGCAAAATTTTCCCCCCGTGTCAAAGACGTAATCTCCTTCAGTAAGGAAGAAGCCCTGCGTCTGCAACATGATTACATCGGAGCGGAACACCTCTTACTGGGACTCATTCGTGAAGGCGAGGGCATCGCGATCAAGATCCTCAAGTCGCTTGGCATAAATCTGGTGGAATTGCGTAAGTCGATAGAACAAGCCGTTAAAGGCAGTTCTACTCCCGGTAACAATATGGGAAACATACCCCTCACCAAACAAGCTGAAAAAGCTTTGAAGATCACTTATCTCGAAGCAAAGGTATTTAAGAGTGATGTGATCGGTACAGAACATCTCCTCCTTTCCATCCTGAAAGATGAAGACAATATCGCCACCCAGATCCTGAATCAGTATGGCATCTCTTATGAGATAGTGAAAGAAGAACTGGAGATATTGAAGTCGAATTTCCGTTCCGAAGCTCCTCACAATCCTTCCGAGGATGATCCTTATGCCAAAGATGATGAAGGCGGCGGTGGCGGAAGCGTCAGCAAGAAATCCTCGGATGCCAAATCTAAAACTCCGGTTCTTGATAATTTCGGAAGAGATCTTACCAAGGCGGCTGAGGAAGGCAGACTTGACCCTATCGTGGGCCGCGAAAAGGAGATCGAAAGGGTTTCACAGATTTTATCCAGAAGGAAAAAGAACAACCCGATCCTCATCGGCGAACCCGGTGTTGGTAAATCGGCCATCGCCGAAGGTCTTGCACTGAGGATCGTTCAAAGGAAAGTATCACGTGTTTTATTCAACAAGAGGATCGTAACGCTTGATCTTGCCTCCCTTGTCGCCGGGACTAAATACAGGGGACAATTCGAGGAGAGAATGAAAGCTGTCATGAACGAACTTGAAAAATCGCCTGATGTGATTCTGTTCATAGATGAGATTCATACTATAATCGGAGCAGGCGGCGCCTCAGGTTCTCTCGACGCTTCAAACATGTTCAAGCCGGCACTTGCCAGAGGAGAAATTCAATGTATTGGCGCCACTACCCTCGATGAATACAGACAATATATAGAGAAAGACGGCGCACTCGACAGACGTTTCCAGCGTGTGTTGATAGAGCCCGCTTCCATGGAAGAGACTCAGGAGATCCTGAATAATATTAAAGAGCGTTATGAGGAACATCATAATGTGAACTATACTCCTGAAGCCATTAAGGCCTGTGTTTCTCTTACCTCCCGCTATATTACCGACAGGTTCCTTCCTGACAAGGCAATCGATGCCCTGGACGAGGCGGGATCAAGGGTACATATCACCAACATTCATGTTCCAAAATCAATCCTTGATCTGGAAAGCAAGGTTCAGGATATCAAGAACGAAAAGAACAAGGTTGTCCGCAGTCAGAAATACGAGGAGGCTGCAAAGCTTCGTGATACGGAAAAGCAATTGCTGGAGCAATTGGAAGTGGCCAAGAAGCAATGGGAAGAAGAGACAAAGAACAACCGGTACACCGTTACTGATCAGGATGTGGCTGAAGTGGTAGCCATGATGACCGGAATACCCGTTACCCGTGTCGCGCAGACGGAAAGCAACCGTCTGGTTAAGATGGCCGACGAAATGATGGGTAAAGTGATCGGTCAGGATGATGCCATCAGAAAGGTTGTCAGAGCTATTCAGCGTAACCGTGCTGGTTTGAAGGATCCAAACAAGCCTATCGGAACCTTTATCTTCCTTGGCCCTACCGGTGTCGGTAAGACCGAACTTGCTAAAGTGATCGCACGTTACCTGTTCGATTCCGATGATGCATTGATCCGTATCGACATGAGCGAATACATGGAAAAATTCGCGGTGTCCCGGCTCATTGGCGCACCTCCCGGATATGTAGGATATGAAGAAGGCGGTCAGCTTACCGAAAAAGTCAGACGCAAGCCCTACTCTGTGGTGTTATTGGATGAAATTGAAAAAGCCCATCCGGATATTTTCAACCTCCTGTTACAGGTTCTTGACGAAGGAACGCTTACCGACAGTCTTGGACGTAAGGTTGATTTCAAGAATACGATCATGATCATGACTTCCAATATCGGAAGCCGTCAGTTAAAGGATTTCGGTCAGGGTGTCGGATTCCAGACTACTGCCAAGAGTAGTCAGGCTGATGAACATTCAAGAGGAATTATTGAGAATGCACTTAAGAAAGCCTTTGCACCTGAATTCCTCAACAGGATTGATGATGTGGTCATGTTTAATTCACTGGAAAAAGAACATATCCATAAGATCATTGATGTTGAGCTGGTCCACCTCTACAAGCGTATTGCTGAACTCGGATATAAGATCAACCTGACCGCTGAAGCAAAGGATTTCATTGCTGACCATGGTTACGATCAGAATTACGGAGCAAGACCATTGAAGAGGGCCATTCAAAAGTACCTTGAGGATCCGCTGGCTGAGGAGATCATAAAGTCTGAATTAGCCGAAGGAGATACGATACATGTAGGGCTGAACAAGGAAAAGCAGGAACTGACCATCACGGTACAGAAGGCAAGCAGCACGCCACCGGCCAAATCCGGTTCGGGCAGGAAGAAAAAGAACGACCAGGATCAGGAGTAAAAGTTCCCGGAATAAAAAAGGGTCGCTTATTTCAGTGACCCTTTTTCTTTTGGTTAATGTTAATGTTCAACTCAGCCTTCTGAAAATTTATTCATCACTTCCAGACTGATACCTGTATTGGAATAACCACCGTCATGGAATAGATT
Organism: uncultured Flavobacteriales bacterium; assembly: GCA_964544885.1. Taxonomy (GTDB): domain Bacteria; phylum Bacteroidota; class Bacteroidia; order AKYH767-A; family 2013-40CM-41-45; genus QQVM01. The sequence goes on along the minus strand of CAZJDX010000015.1, from coordinate 65,877 downwards.
CTGCATGGTGACCATACGGGTCAGGTCTGAGAACAGGGAAACACAGTAATCAGCGCAGGCATCCGCGCTGGCATTACCGAGGGGCGCAATCTTGTCGGCAAAGTTATAGAAGTCCTCAAAACCCTTAATGCCGCTGCCAGCCGTGGTTTTAGTCGGGGATTGTGAAACGGTATTTACCCTTACGTTCCTGAATTTCCCATAATGGTATCCGAAACTCCTCGTGATCGATTCGAGCATGGCTTTAATATCAGCCATGTCCGTATAGAAAGGAAATGTTCGCTGGGCGGCCATATAGGTGAGCGCTACCACGCTTCCCCATTCGCTGATCGCATCCGTTTTCATCGCCGCATTAAGCATTTTATGCAAGGATAAAGCGGAAACATCTATCCCTTTCATAAAGTACTCATAATTACTTTCGGGGTATGAAATATTCTTGCGAATGTTCACTGACATCCCAATGGAATGAAGGACGAAATCGATTTTGCCGCCCATTATTTCCATGGACTTTGTGTAAAGATTGACAAGGTCATCCATTGAAGTGGCATCTGCCGGGACGATCTCGGACCCGGTCTCATCTGCCAGCTTCTTGATCTCCCCCATTCTCATGGCGATTGGCGCATTGGTCAGTACGATGCTGGCACCTTCCTGGTGACAGCGTTGTGCAACTTTCCATGCAATTGAATTCGCATCGAGGGCGCCGGAAATAATTCCTCGTTTTCCTTTTAGTAGATTATAAGACATGCTCAGGATTATTGGTAATGACAAATATATGTTTTACCCTGTTAATCAAAAATAAATATGTGGGTGAATTACTAAAACCGACAACATCCCTCCTCAGGCTTTCATCAGCTCCTTTGCGTTTTCAATGGCTATGGAAGTCGGTTTATCGCCGCTCAACATCCTCGCAACTTCAATAACCCGCTCCTCCTTATTGAGAGTTTTAACCCTTGTCCAGGTCTTTTTATCCCGCACTTCCTTGTAAACATAAAAGTGAGTGTCGCCTCTTCCCGCGATCTGGGGAAGGTGCGTGATGACCAGGAGTTGATGGTCAGATGAAATCTCATGCATCAGTTGACCGATGCGAAGCGCGGTTTCGCCGGATACTCCTGTATCGATCTCATCGAAGATCAGGGTTGGAAGTTCGGTCAGGTTCGCGATGGAAGCTTTTAAACACAGCATCAGCCTGCTCAGTTCACCCCCGCTGGCAACCTTTGAAATTTCAGAATAGGCAATTCCCTTATTCGCTGAAAACAAAAAGCTGATGGAATCAATTCCTGCAGGACCGGGTTCGGTTTCGGTTGAAACCGTATTTTCTACTTTCAGGATGGCATCCGGCATTCCAACCTCTTTCAGGAGTTTTTTGATCTGCTGTTCAAAGGAAGGAATGCTTTTACATCTTTTCGCGGACATCCTCGCAGCCTGAATCATCAGTTTCTGTCTTTCCTTTTCGCATTTATCCCTTTCGACAATGATCTGACCTTCCAGTGAACTGATGGCGTTTAGTTTCTGAGAGAAATCATCCCGGAGGCTGATCAGATCATCGACCGTTTTCACTCTGTGTTTCTGTTGAAGGCTATAGATTTCATTCAGTCTTTCATTCAGAATTTCTTTTCGTGAGGGGTCGGAGTTTACTAAACCGGAAATGCTCTCCAGTTCATTGCTGATATCCTTTAATTCTATTTCAGAGCTTCGGAGACGTTCGGCGATCTCCGCCAGGTTTGAATTGAAAGCGGACAGCTGACGCAATCTGGAATTCAACTGCCTGACGGTATGAAGTATGCCTTCTTCATTTCCCGCAATTAAATTTACAGCATCTGAAATACCTTCCAGGATTTCACCGGCATGGGTAAGTGACCGGAGTTCATTTTCCAGCTCCTCCTGTTCACCGGTCCTGAGCCCGGCTTCTTCCAATTCATTGAATTGGTACTGAAAATAGTCCTGATCTGACCTTGCCTTATTTTCAGTTTCTATTAATTTTTTCAAAGCCTCTTTGCTGCTGAGGTATTCGATATATTTCTTTTTGTAATCTTCGGATTCGTTCTTCAATCCTGAAAAGGCATCAAGGGCTGAAAGCTGGAATTCTGACTTGTTCAGCTTAAGGGTTTCATGTTGAGAGTGGATGTCGATCAGCAGGTCGCCCAGAGCCCTCAACTGATGAAGATTGACCGGTGTGTCATTGATAAATGCCCTGGACTTTCCATCAGCATTGATCTCCCTCCGGAGTACCGTCGTTCTTTCATGATCAAGTTCATTCTCTCTGAAAAACCGGAGGAATGCATCCTGATCTTCGGGGATCAGAAATTCGCCTTCCACTATGCTTTTCCTGGTGCTGTCCGTCAGGGATGAGGAATCGGCACGCTGACCCAGTATGAGGGATAAGGCTCCCAGGAGAATAGATTTTCCTGCACCGGTCTCCCCTGTGATGATATTCAGTCCTTCACCAAAATTCAACTCAACCCTGTCAATAAGGGCGTAATTTTGAACAGTTAATTTTTTAAGCATCGGGGTGAAAATACAAAAAGAGTGATAGCGGACTTACCGCATTTATTAAAAAATCTCAACGGCCGCCACCCATCATCGATTTCATTTCGTCCAAACTTTTCCTTGTATATCCTTGTGGAATTTCAAACATGTCATCACTCACATCGGTATTTTCAATGCTCTTCGTGGTCATTCGCATCTGCATGGCATTCTGTACAATCTCAAATTCAAGCATACAACCCTTTATTTCTTCAAGACCATAAGCCAGTCCGTTATGCGAACCTATCTCACCGGTATACCATACGTCAAAAGCATACTCTTTACCCTCCTGTTTTTGCGTGACTCTTGCCTTTTTGCATTTATAACCGGCGATTGTTTTTTCACCATCCAGGTACTCAACTTGAAAGTTGAGGTCTCTTTTTATCTGAGATGAATCTTTAGAAAGGTCCGATTCGATAGCAATTTTATTCCCCATGAAATCCATGAGTACAACGGATTTTTTTGTCGACTGGTCTGTGATGGTTATCGATTTTCCCATAGCCATTCCGGTTTCCATTCTGGATCGGTCTCCCTTAAAATACAGGGTGGATTCTGTAGGCAGAAATGCCTTCATATCCGGATCCATCTTGTCATCTGTATAGGCGATCTCAAAGGTGATCTTTCCCGATTTAAGTCCGGTAAATACCTGCGAAAAGGAAGATGTGCCTGTCAGGGCGAACAACAGAATAGGCAGAAATAAATTTTTCATGTGGTCAGGGGTTGAATCTTTTTCAGTCATGAAAATTACAGAAATTGATTCAATCCGGAAATGGTGGAATGAAATGCCTGTTATCAGGCACATCGTATGTTATGGAAAGGAAAGAATCTAAGCCGGAAAGAATTTGCTCCTGTTCAGAGCCTTTCACGACTGTTCTCCCGGGAAAAGCAAAGTAGATAAAATGTGGGTTTCATACTGGAGTATAAGGTGAGCACAATTCCTGCAGCTTGTTCATTGCCTGACAATGATAAAGAATCACCGACACGGAAATTGCAGTAAAAAACTGTAAGTTTTAGGTTCTCGTTTGAATGTGTTTTCTTCATTATGAGTAAAATATATAGCGGTGTATGAAGTTATTATTCTTGTGAATTTTCTTGAAAACCTTGTTCATATCTTTAAATAAACCGGGGGATTCAGGGCGAGTGAGGTTCTAATTTTAAAAAAAAAATAAAAAAACAAACTGTTCATGGCAAACCGACTCAAATCTGAGGCGAGTGAAGGCAGACCTGCGCGCAAAGAGAAGAATAAGAAGGCCAAAGGAAACAGCACGTTAAGGTCTAAAATTGAGGCCCTTCAACGCTTTTTTTCCGATGAAAAAACGATAAAGATTTTTGGGATCTTTTTGCTGATGTCGGCTTTTTTCATGACAGTTGCTTTTACTTCTAATCTTGTTACCTGGAAGGCGGATCAGGCAGTAGCCGGAGTTGAATCAAACTGGAAGCTTCTCACAACCCCGGATATAAGAGTTGAAAACTGGCTCGGTAAAATCGGTGCCATAACGGCTTTGCAATTTCAGAATGCATGGTTTGGGATCTGTGCCTTTCTCATTCCATTCCTGCTCCTGCTGAGTGGATTAAAGATCATCTGGAATGTGACCTTATTGCCTTTTGGCAAGACTATCAGATATTCCCTCTTCAGCGCTGTATGGTTATCCACCTTTCTGGGTTATATTTTTCATAAATCACCCGACATGCTGATGCTGGCGGGTGGCTATGGTTTTCAGATGAGTAAAGTGCTGACCGGCCTGCTTGGATTCATTGGCGCCGGCGCCTTACTCGTGTTTTCACTAATTGGTTTTCTGGTTGCAGCTTTTAATATTCCCTTGAAAAGGGGGACAGAAAGCGGGCATGATGAAACAGAAACAGAGGCAGAAGCTGAAGCTGATGAGGAAATCAGGACTAATGTCTTCCGGGAAAACGAGTCTGCACGCACCGTTGAACTGGACCTGGATGAAAATACCGATGAAGAGGATGAGGAACTGGAAGAAGAAGAAGAGGATGAAAATGCGATAGACATTTCTATGGAAGAAGAGGAGGATGAGGAGGACGAGGAGGAAACAGATGAATCGGAGGATGAAGAGGAAACGGAAGTTGAAGACATTGAGGAACTGGAATTGACTGCAGATGGAGTCAAGTTTGAAGTGCAGTCCATTGAAGAGGAGGAGATGATGATTCAGGATGGTGAAGAGCTTCCTCATGCCCAGGGAGATTATGATCCTAAGCTGGACTTATCATCGTACAGCTACCCCACTCTGGACCTTCTCGAAAATTATGGAGACAAGAGGATCGAGGTCAACAAAGAAGAATTGGAAGCCAACAAAAACCGGATTGTTGAGACTTTAAGTCATTACAATATTTCAATCGATAAGATTAAAGCGACCATCGGGCCGACAGTGACATTATTTGAGATCGTTCCGCAGGCCGGTATCAGGATATCAAAGATTAAAAATCTTGAGGACGATATCGCGCTGAGTTTATCGGCGCTGGGTATCAGGATCATTGCGCCAATACCGGGGAAGGGAACAATCGGTATTGAAGTGCCGAATCAGAAGGCTGAGATCGTTCCGATGAAAAGCGTACTGGCATCCGAGAAGTTTGTAAATTCGGATTTCGAACTACCCATTGGTTTAGGTAAGACCATCTCCAATGAGGTTTTTGTCGCCGACCTTTCAAAGATGCCTCACCTTTTAATGGCCGGATCCACCGGGCAGGGAAAGTCAGTTGGACTGAATGCCATTCTTGTCTCCTTGCTCTACAAGAAGCATCCTGCTCAGGTGAAGTTCGTACTGGTCGATCCAAAGAAGGTAGAACTCACCTTATTCAAGACCATTGAGCGTCATTTTCTTGCCAAACTTCCGGGTGAAGAAGAAGCCATTATTACAGATACAAAGAAGGTAATCAACACACTGAACTCTCTTTGTATAGAGATGGATCAGCGCTATGAATTGCTTAAGGATGCACAGGTGCGAAATATAAAGGAGTACAATGCGAAGTTCATCGCCAGGAAACTGAATCCACAGAACGGCCATAAATTTTTACCCTATATAATTCTAGTCGTGGACGAGTTTGCCGACCTGATCATGACCGCCGGCAAAGAGATAGAGACTCCGATAGCAAGACTTGCACAGTTGGCAAGGGCAATTGGAATTCATCTCATCATAGCCACTCAAAGACCTTCTGTCAATATTATTACCGGAACCATTAAAGCGAATTTCCCGGCGAGGATAGCTTTCAGGGTGACTTCCAAGATAGATTCAAGAACTATTCTTGATACAGGTGGCGCGGATCAACTCATCGGGCGCGGCGATATGCTGCTTTCTACAGGAGCTGACCTTATCCGTCTTCAGTGCGCTTTTGTTGATACTCCTGAAGTGGAGCGTATCACCGATTTTATAGGCGGTCAGAGAGGTTACTCCGATGCGCATCTCCTACCTGAATACGTAGACGAGTCTGGCGAGGGAAGTCGAGACATTAATCCTGAGGACCGTGATCCCCTTTTCGGAGAGGCGGCGGCAATCATTGTGCAGCATCAGCAGGGATCGGCATCCCTTCTCCAGAGAAGGCTTAAGCTCGGTTATAACAGGGCAGGCAGAATCATCGACCAGCTGGAAGCAGCCAAAATCATTGGTCCTTTTGAAGGAAGCAAAGCGCGTGAAGTTTTAGTGAAAGATCCGCAGACACTCGATCAGATTCTGCAGAGCGGAGGCGCAAAAGCAAGCTGATTGGGTCCTATTTCCTTCATTATCAGACTTGGAATAATTTATAAGTCCTGCTTATATCTGAGGGTTCCACCGGTTTGTTTTGGAATGTTTTTTGTTATGCGCAGGCATGCTTAAATTTGTTAACGAATTCCAGCGCATAAAATCATGAAAGCAACCAAAATCCTTGTTTATTTTATCCTGATCATCCCCTTTACTCTTGCAGCTCAGGAAGCTGTCAGCGATAAAAAAGCGAAAGAAATACTGAACAGCGTAAGCACCAGGTATAAATCCTATAAATCACTCAAGGCGAATTTCAAAATCACCAGTGAAAACACAAAGGATAAGAAGAAAGACATAAGGAATGGTGTCCTCTACGTGAAAGGTAATTCCTATAAACTGGAGATTGCCGGACAGGAAATTATCAGTGACGGGAAGACCAGGTGGACCTTTCTTGAAGATGCCAATGAAGTTCAGATCGATAATCTGAGAACCGATCAGAACAGCATAACTCCGGCCAATATTTTCACCATGTATGAGAAAGGCTGGAATTCGAAGTTTACGGGCGAGCAAAAGTCAGGCGCACTTACCTACCAGTTGATAGAACTTGTACCGACGGATCCTTCAAAGAAAAATGTGTTCAAGGTTAAACTCTCCATCAATAAGCAGGACAAATTCATTTCTTCGGCCCAGATTTTTGATAAGAACGGAAGCATACAGCTGATTTCAGTCGAAAAATTCAGTCCGGATGCCGCTACTGATGAAAGTATTTATTTATTCAGCGCCTCAAAATACCCGGGGGCTGAAGTCATTGACTTGCGCTGATTCACCCAAGCCTGGAATCCAATTCTGAGGGAAAAGGAATCAGATAATCTTTTCGGTTTTTTTTTTGTACATTTAGATATGCTTAAGATCGCAATAATCCTGATATCCGTAATGTGTATTATGCTGTCTCCACAGGTTGGACTTTCGCAAGATGAAATCAAGAATGAACCTAAAAGGCAGGATCATCAGATTCACTTCAAGGCTCCGGTCAAAGAAATTCATCATATCATGTATGAAAAAGATTTTCTTCCTATCCAGGGTGAAATTTCCGAGGATAAAAAATCTGTACGGATCAAGGAGTGGGAACAGGGAACCAGAGTACGGTTAAAGGTAACGTATGAAGATGGTACGGTTGAGGAAATTGTTAAAAGTCCCTGTTATATTGATCCTGTGATACTGTAAGGGTACCTGAACTTGTTTCACTTTTCTGCAAGTCGGTTTCAAGTGCATTTAACCAATCTTCAAAAAGCAATTTTTCCTGTTGACAGATATGGAAAGCGTGATCCTTCCATGCAGGAGAAAAGTTCTCCAATTGCCGGATCATTTCTTCCAGATGTCCGGTTTCTTCTGCAATGATTGATTTTACATTCACCTTACTCCCGGTCCTGTCCAGTTCTTTCTGATAGACGGGATACAAATGATCAGCTCTTACTTCAATTGCATAGGTGACAAGCAGATAGCATGCGTAAGCCAGTTCATGTTTCCGGAGTGTCAAATGTTCCTTAACGTACCTGGAAGTGAACATATCCAAACGGTGGAGATACTGATAAGTCATCATGGGTGCCAGCAGGAAATCGAAGGAGTAGTTCTTACATTCCTGTCCGTTCAGTTTGGCGATTTGTTTCTTCAGAAAATAAGCATGACGGGCTTCTTCCGCGGCGTGCTTCAGGATCAGTTCAGTCACTTTCAAAGGATGTTCGGAAGCTGAAATTTTTCTTGCACCCGTATTCTCCATAAATGACAGCGTGTTTAGCCATTTGGCATGCAGATGATCCTCATTGAGAATTTTCCGAAGTATGCTTTGAAAGGATTCCATGTGCTTCATATTATCTTTGTTTTATGGCGCTGTTTTTTTGTTCACAATATATAAGCAGGCTGCCGTAGATGTGCTCCAGTTCTTCTCCGGTGATACAGTAAGGAGGCATCAAATATATCGTATTTCCCAGTGGACGGATAAGAATTCCACGTTGAGTGAAAAAGGAGAATATTGAATCCCTGCTGTTATTGAAATATCCACTGTCCTCATGACTCCTTACCTCAAATGCCAATATTGTACCTTTGACGCGGATATTATCAGTATCATCAGCGATTGCTGATGATTGTATAAATTCCTGATGATTTTTGTTGATCATCATCCTTCTTTCTCCGCAATCCGGACCTAACAAGAGGTCAAGACTTGCCAAACCCGCTCTGCATGCCAAAGGATTGGCTGTATAAGAATGTCCGTGGTAAAAGGTTTTTGAATTTTCCTTTCCGAGGAAAGCCTGGTAAATTTCCTCCGTGCAAGTTGTCAATCCCAAGGGCATCAATCCTCCGGTGATTCCTTTGGACAGGCAATATATATCAGGATGGATTTTACCTTCATTGCTGGCGAAAAGCGGGCCTGTTCTTCCGAAGCCGGTCATGACCTCATCCGCGATGCAAATGATATTCTCCGATTTGCAGAGTTCCACTAAATTATCCAATGCTCCTGCATCAAACATTCTCATTCCCGCGGCGCCTTGTATCAATGGTTCGTAGATAAACGCTGCATATTCACCCTTGTACTTGTGCAGATGCAAGCGAAGTATTTCCTGTGATTCCGCCTCTTTTCCTTTGTCCGGTATGGGAATGAAATCAACCTCAAACAGGTGATCCTGGAATGCCTTATTGAAAGCCCCTCTCCCGCTGACCGACATGGAACCGAAGGTGTCGCCATGGTAGGCGTGTTGAAAAGCAAGTATCCGGTTTTTTATTTTGCCTTTGTTCTTCCAAAATTGAAGTGACAATTTAATGGCCACTTCAACCGCCGTACTCCCATTATCAGAATAAAAAGCTTTTGACTGCTTGCCAGGCAGGAGTCCGGTGATTTTTTCAGCGAGTTCAATGGCCCAGGGATGGGTAAAGCCTGCAAAGAGAACATGATCCAGTGTCTCCAGCTGTTCGCCGAGCTGACTGATCATATATGGATGTGAATGACCATGCAGGTTGGTCCACCAGCTTGAGACAGCATCTATATAGCTCTTTCCATTTTCATCAAAGAGGAGAGATGCTTTCCCATGCGTTACCGGAATAGCATCCTTTGCATCAAGCATCTGGGTATAGGGATGCCAGATGACCTGACGGTCTCTTTGAGCGTAATTATTCATGGAAGATCTTTTGAAGAGTTTCCTTGACAGACAAGGCTGTCAGGCGAATATTTTCCTTATTCAGTTCTCCGGCTTCAGGAATTTTTCCCAGAAGACGGATTCCGGTATTTTCCAAAATAAACTTTTCGCTGGTAGGTAGGCTTGTTCCGTTGAAGATCAATCCAAGTACCGGAATATTTTTTTGCTGAAGAGCTGCAATCGTGAGCATGGTATGATTGATGCTACCCAGGTAATTTTTTGAAACCAGAATGACTGGTAGCGCCAGTTTTACGATCAGATCAGCCATGGTGCAATGATCATTCAGGGGCGACATCAGTCCTCCGGCAGTTTCGACAATCATATGATTTCTGGTCTGGGGCAGTTTGAAGTCAGTCAGTCTGATTTCCACCTTATCGACTGCAGCCGCAGCATGCGGAGATAAAAAGGAATTCAGTTTATATCTCTCTGCATACACCTTGGTTTTGCTGTTAGAGATCAGCTTCAGGATCTGGTCTGAATCAGTCTCTTCAAGCGAACCGGCCTGGACCGGTTTCCAGTAATCGCAGGCGATGGCTTCGCATATTACAGCAGAAACTATCGTTTTACCTATACCTGTATGTATGCCTACAATACCTGCGTTCATTTTTCAGGAATGAATTTTATGGTTCTGGTATTGCATCACCGCGCTGCAAAGCGATTTTATTTCACTCTCGTTATTGTATGAGTGCAGACAAATTCTTACCCTTTCTTTTCCTTTCGGTACGGTGGGGCTCAGCACGGGACGGATGTCGAATCCCAATTCCTGCAATGAGAACGCGAAAGACTTTACTTCTGTGTTTCCCTGTATAATGAGACTTTGAATGGGAGTTTCACTTTTCAGAAATCCATCTAAGTTGAGTGAAGCGATCAATCCGTTAAAACAGATAATATTTGCCTGCAAGCGCCGGCGTTCTTCTTTCAATTCCGGCATCAACCCATAGGATGCATATATGGCGGCAACTGAATGAGGCGGCAGTGCCGTTGAATAGATGAGCGAACGGGCGGTGTTGATCAGGTAATCTTTCAGCTGACGGCTTCCTGCAACTGCGGCTCCATGACAGCCGAAGGCTTTTCCGTAGGTGAAAACACGGGCAAATACTTTAGAAGAAAGTCCGGCTTCGCTTACCCTTCCTTCTCCCCTCATTCCGAAAAGCCCTCCGGCATGCGCTTCGTCAACGATGAGAGCCGCGCCGAATTCATGACAGATTTCAACGAACAATTCCAATGGAGACATATCGCCGTCCATGGAATAAACCGATTCCACCACTACAAATCGGATTCCATTGGATGAAGCAAGTTTCCTGCGCAGATCTTCAGGATCATTGTGCCGGAATTTAAATGCGTCGCAACGACTGAGTCGTATACCGTCAATTATACTCGCGTGACATAATTCATCGTAGCATACGGAAGTGTCTGCCGATAAAATGGAAGAAAGTAGTCCCAGGTTGGCATCATAACCGGAATTAAATAGCAGGGCAGCTTCCGCCTCGTGAAAGGTGGCAATGGAATCTTCAAGTTCCTCTGTGAATGTGCGGTTTCCGCTCAGTAGCCTGGAACCGGTGGCACCATTCACCGGGCCGGTAATCTCTTGAAGAATTTTCAGAACGGATGCTTCCATTTTTCCGGATCTGGCCAGTCCCAGGTAATCATTTGAACAAAAATCAACCGGCAAATCCTTAGTGAAAAGTTGTCTGAATGAGTGAGCGTCTTTTCTTGCCTTAATAAAAGAATCGATCTTTTCTTCCGCTTTGCTCATGGTAGTACTGAAATTCAGGAAATAGTCTGACTTGTAAACTCTCAGGCAGTTTCCGTGACAGGTACTTTCGGCTGAATACCGAGAATCCGGAACATTTCCATGTCACGGTCGATTTCAGGATTAGGGGTTGTGAGTAATTTATCACCGGCGAATATCGAATTAGCTCCAGCCATAAAGCAGAGCGCCTGTTCGGCCATAGACATGTCCATTCGTCCCGCGCTCAGCCTGACTTCACTGTTTGGCATGATTATCCTTGCCGTAGCAATCATTCTGAGTATTTCCCAAAATGGGATCTTCTCCTGTTTTTCGAGCGGAGTTCCTTTCACCGGTACCAAAGCGTTTATTGGAACTGATTCCGGCTGCGGATCCAGGTTAGCCAGAGTATATAGTAGCCCAATCCTGTCTTCTTTTTTTTCACCCATGCCGATAATTCCTCCGGAACACACCGTTATACCTGCCTTCCTGACGTTTTCTATTGTGTTCAATCGGTCGTTGTAATTTCTAGTGCTGATAATCTCTTCGTAGTATTCGGGCGAGGTGTCAAGATTATGGTTGTAAGCGTACAATCCCGCATCCGCCAGTTTCATGGCCTGTTCTTCCGTGAGCATACCCAGTGTACAACAAACCTGCATGCCGAGTCCATTGACACCTTTCACCATGCCAAGCACACGATCGAAATCCCGGTTATCACGTACTTCCCTCCATGCAGCTCCCAGACAAAAGCGGGAAGCTCCGGCATCTTTCGCCTTCCGTGCAGCATCAAGGACTTCATCAATTTGCATGAGCGCCTGAGGTTTAACGTCGGTATGATAACGTGCCGCCTGAGGACAATAATGACAATCTTCCGGACATGCACCCGTTTTGACAGACAATAAGGAGCTTATCTGAACTTCCGCAAATTGTTTATGTTTTTTGTGAACGGATGCAGCTTCAAATACCAGTTCAAGCAAGGGTTTGTTGTAGATTTCAGCAATGGATTCTTTGCTCCTATTCATAAAATGAAATTTCTTTTTATCGGATCAGTGATTGGAAATGGTATAGTCATTCAAACACCCGGATTCTACATCCGCATGATTAGATCACTTTGTGTAAAAATAGGAAATTCAATTCTGAATCAGCTATCCTGATTAAAGTTTAACAGCCTGATTTCCCGTATGAAATAGGGATGCGAAGCATAAACCTTCAGGACAAAGGTTCAGCATACAAATCGAATTCTTCCGCTTTGGTGATTCTGGTCTGAATCAGGTCGCCGCGTCTTAAAAAATATTTCTCGGCATCGATCAGAACTTCATTATCCACTTCCGGAGAATCGAATTCGGTGCGACCAATAAAATGTTTTCCTTCTTTTCTGTCGATCAAAACCTTCAGGTCTCTTCCCAGCAGTTGCCGGTTATGTTCCAGGGAAATCTCCTGCTGAATTTCCATGATTTCCGCTGCCCTTTCCTGCTTTAATTCCTCAGGAACGTCATCAGTCAGTTTGTAGGCATGGGTGTTCTCTTCATGTGAATAGGTAAAGATCCCCAGCCTTTCAAAGCGCGTTTCTTTCACCCAGGCTTTCATCTCTTCAAAATCCTCTTCAGTCTCTCCCGGATATCCGGCGATCAGTGTTGTGCGCAGGTTGATACCGGGAACGCTTTCCCGGATTTCATTTACCAGATCGATCGATCCTTGCTTTGTTATTCCGCGTCTCATGCTTTTCAGCATCCGGTCGCTGATGTGTTGCAAGGGCATATCAAGATACTTACAAATGTTCTCTCTCTCCTTCATCACATCGAGTACTTCCATCGGGAATCCGGAGGGAAAAGCATAATGCAGGCGGATCCAGCTTAATCCTTCGATATCGGAAAGCTTTTTGAGTAACTCCGCCAGATTTCTTTTTTTGTAGATATCAAGACCATAATAAGTGAGGTCTTGCGCTATGAGAATTATTTCTTTAGTGCCTTTGGCCACCAGATTTTTTGCCTCCGTCAGCAGGCTTTCTATCGGGATCGATACATGTTTTCCGCGCATGAGAGGAATGGCGCAAAAGGAACAAGGCCGGTCGCAACCTTCGGAAATCTTCAGGTAAGCATAATGCACCGGAGTGGTCAGGAATCTTTCGCCAATGAGTTCATGTTTATAATCGGCGCCGAGAGATTTCAATAGTTCCGGCAATTGGCGGGTTCCGAAGAAACTGTCTACATCAGGAATTTCCTTTTCCAGTTCCGGTTTGTATCTCTCGCTCAGGCATCCTGTTACAATCAGTTTCTCGATCTTTCCTTCAGCCTTTGCCTTTGCGAACTGAAGTATAGTATCAATGCTTTCCTGTTTTGCATTTTCAATAAATCCACAGGTATTAATGATGACAATGGAAGAATCCTTCAAACCGGATTCATGTGCCACGTCATATTCATTGGCTTTGAGTTGTCCCATTAACACTTCGGAGTCATAGATATTCTTTGAACATCCCAAGGTGATCACATTTACTTTATTATTTCTGAGGGATCTGGTTTTCATTCAGACGGATTACCTGACAATTAAAAGATATGGAGATGAATTTTATTTTGGGGAGACGAATCATTTCAGCCCTTCATCCCCGAAGAGTGAATCCACGAATTCATTGCGGTCAAAAAGCTGGAGATCCTCCATTTTCTCACCTACGCCAATATACCTGACCGGAATTTTAAACTCGTCGGAAATACCAATGACCACTCCACCTTTTGCGGTTCCATCGAGTTTTGTGAGGGCAAGCGCGGTTACCTCGGTTGCTTTGGTAAATTGCCTTGCCTGTTCAATGGCGTTTTGTCCGGTGGAAGCATCCAGGACGAGCAATATCTCATGTGGAGCGTCTGGTATAACCTTTTGAATGACTCTTTTGATCTTTCCAAGTTCATTCATCAGATTGATTTTGTTGTGCAATCTGCCCGCGGTATCGATGATAACCACATCCGCTCCCTGTGCAACACCGGATTCGACGGAATCGTAAGCTACGGATGCCGGATCCGAGCCCATCGCCTGTTTGACAATACTCACTCCGGCCCGGTTACTCCAAATCTCCAATTGGTCAACAGCGGCTGCACGAAAAGTATCACCGGCGCCCAGGATTACTTTTTTCCCCGCGCTTTTGAACTGATGAGCCAACTTGCCAATGGTGGTGGTTTTACCAACGCCATTGACGCCTACTACCATAATTACGTAGGGCAAGCCTGAGGGTTTGCTGAATTCCCAGGAAGAAGGATCGGCGGAATTATTTTCGGCGAGCAGAGCTGCGATCTCCTCTTTCAGTAAACGGTTCAGTTCATCAGTGCTGACGAATTTATCTCTTGCCACTCTCTCTTCCAGTCGTTTGATGATTTTAAGAGTGGTACTTACACCTACGTCTGATGTGACCAGTATCTCCTCAAGTCTGTCCAGCACATCGGAATCAACGGTGGATTTTCCAACAACCGCCTTCGCAATCCTGGAGAACAGGCTGGTCTTTGTTTTTTCCAGTCCTTTATCAAGACTTTCTTTTTTCTCTTTTGAAAACAGTCCGAAGAATCCCATTATATAGTCTGATTGTATTGTAAGAAATGAAAAAAGCTCCCTTCAGATGAAAGAAGCTTGTCCGATTATATGAATGTGTATTATTTGGATTTCAGAAAGTCCTTGACATGATCATTGTGTACAATTTCTTCCTTGAAATTATAAGCACCTGTCTGAGGATTTTTCACCATCTTGATAACTTTGGAAAACTCTTTTCCTTTACCTGTCTTGAGTGTTGCAACTACTTTCTTTGCCATGAACTTAAGTATTAAATATCGTAAGAACTTAATTGATTAAAGATCATTTGATCTCTTTGTGAACCGTCATTTTCTTGAGGATCGGGTTGTATTTTTTCAACTCAAGTCTTTCTGTCGTGTTCTTTTTGTTTTTGGTGGTAATGTACCTTGATGTACCCGGAAGACCGCTGGTTTTGTGTTCGGTACATTCCATGATTACCTGTATCCGGTTACCTTTCTTTGCCATGATGTTGCGTTGTTATTGACTTTCCAGCCTTTAGATTTAAGGGTTGCAAATATACAAAAGAGTATTGAAAATCAAAAACAAATGGCCCTTTTTTTACTTTTTTGGCTGGAAAGGCATGAAAAGCGATGGGGATTGCATGACCTGTTCGATATCGGCGGTTTCAACCGGCAAATTCCCGGAAAGGTTCTGGTGACCGTCTTCGGTAATCAGGATATCGTCTTCTATCCGGATGCCGATATTCCAATAAGCGGGATCGCAATTGCTGTTTTCCGGGAAATACAGACCCGGTTCAACGGTCAGGATCATGCCCGGCTTCAGGACTGCCGGGGTTCCTGTGTCATGAACATCCAGTCCGAGGTAATGAGATGTACCGTGAGGAAAGAATGTACTCAGATCTCCGGTTTCACCCAGGATTCCCAACCTGATCAAACCTTCACGGAGTACTTTTCTGGCTGCCTTATCAGGATCATTGAAATGATTGCCTGGTTTGCATTGGGCGATCGCGGCTCGCTGTGCGCTGAGCACCAGGTCATATATTTTTTTCTGAATGACGGTGAATTGACCGCTTACCGGAAGTGTCCGGGTGATATCAGCCGCATATCCCAGGTATTCCGCACCCATGTCCAATAAAATGAGATCTCCCTGATTTAACAATCGGCCGTTATCATGGTAATGCAGTACACATGAATTCTCTGCAGCACCGCAAATGCTGGGATAGGCGGGTCCTGCAGCACCTTGCATCCGGAAAATATATTCACCCACTGCCTGAACCTGGAATTCGGTCATTCCGGGACTGAGGGCCTGCATCATTTCCAGGTGTGCATCCATGGAGATGCTGACAGCCTTTTTCATCAGTGCGAGTTCCTCTGAGGTTTTTATTTCTCGCATGGATCGCATCATTTTACCCAGCAGAAAATCATCGTGTTGTCCGGAAGGGAATCCTGTAGTTTTTTTGAAATATTCTACAAGATCGAAAAGGTCATATGGATTATGCCGGTCGTTTTCCATTCCTTTCGGGAGAGCGACATATAAGATTTTATCCAGACCTGTGAAGAGTTCTCCGGAGGAAAACAAGGTTTCGTGTGTTAAGACCCTCTCTATTCCTGCATTAGTTTCAGCTTCCTCTGTGCCGGACCTTCTTCCATTCCAGATCTCTTTTGAGAGGTCACGAGGTTCAATGAACAGGATCTCATGTGAGTTAAGACCAAGGATTGAACGAGCTTCTTTATAGATGACAAGCATGCAATTGGGCTCGCGGAAACCTGTTAGGTAGTACAGGTCAGGATTTTGGTGAAAAGAATAGTCTGTATCGAGTGACCTTGATTTCTGCGGATAAGCAAAAATGACTGCGCAAGAGTTCTCCGGTAATTTTTCTCTCAGCAGGTCTCGTCTGCTCTGATGAAATTCAGGACCGGGAAGTTCCTTTTCCAGCGGGTAGCGAGAAGGGTTTTGTCCATAGATTGATTGAACACTTAGCAGTTGCAGGGGGCAAAGTAAGAATCCAAAAAAGGCGTGATTTAATTTCATTTGAAGCTAAAAATAATGATAAACCCAACGAGGTGATAGAAAAATTCTTTTAGCCGGAAATTTTAAAAATCAATCTCACAATCTTCAAAGATCAGCCAAGAGGCGATAGTCCCGACGGGCGAAAGCCATTTGATGCAATCCTTCCTGCTCATGATATCCCTGGTATGCTTTTATTAAGGCAAAAAAAATGCTAAATCCAGTTGAATTTAGCATGTAAACAATTTCAAAAATGATCAGATCTTTCCTTTTCTGATCGCTTTTTCTATGGTGGCACTGATTCCTTTTTTATCAATAGTGCGAAGCGCGGAAGTGGATACTTTTAAGGTAATCCATTCTCCCAATTCAGGAATAAAAAATCTTTTTTTATGCAGATTCGGATTGAATTTACGCTTGGTCTTCTTGTTAGAAAACGATATGCTGTTTCCGGTAATCGCTTTTTTTCCGGATAGATCGCAGATACGTGCCATGAGAGTGAATTTTAAAGAGCGGCAAAGATAGAAAATTTCAATTAGAAATCACAAAATTCAATATTTCAAGTTTGACGAAGTGCCTGGGTGATTTATTTATAATATTGATAATCAGTATTATATATGATTGTTAATCCGGCTCATTCCCGGCTAACATATTGCTGAGTCTGTGAAAGGCATGCGCAGCGGTGTTCAGGATCACGCCAAAGCGCTCGGTACCAAGTCTGAGGAGAGTTGAATAGCTGCGTTCCGGACCGGCAATCGCGATCCAAACGGTTCCTACCGGTTTATCCGGGCTTGCGCCGGAGGGTCCTGCAATTCCGGTGGTGGCGATTGCATAATCAGTTTTCAGTCTCTTTCTTGCACCTTCGGCCATAGCCACTGCCACTTTTTCACTTACCGCTCCATACTCCCGGAGATGTTTCGTATCCACATCCAATAAGGAAGTTTTGAGTTCATTATCATAAGCTATAATGGAACCGATGAAGTAATCAGAACTCCCGGGAACGGTGGTTATGCGGTGTGCAAGGTATCCGCCGGTGCAACTTTCTGCGGTACACAAGGTAGCATTCATGCTGCGCAGCTGATCACCAATCAGTTTTTCGAGTGTATCCTCTCCCCTGCCAAAAATATATTTTCCAGCGATGGCTTTTAGTTTACTTATCTCTTTCTCCAGGTCATCCCTTAGTTTAGGCTCTTCGAATCCTGATAAGGTTAATCTCAATCTCAGTATTCCCGCCGTTGGCAGGTAAGCCAGTTTGATATGCTTTGGCAGCGCATCCTCCCAGGGTGCTATCAGGTCGGATAAGAATGATTCACCAATACCCTGTGTGAGGATAGATTCATGAATGACCGGCGGCAGATCAAATCGATCCTTGAGTTTTTTCAATACAAGGTCCTGCATAATGCCTTTCATTTCGTGTGGAACCCCGGGCATTGACACATAGATTTTTTCTTTCTCTTCGAACCACATGCCGGGTGCGGTTCCCAGGTTGTTTCGCAGCGGTGTACACGTGGCTGGCAACTCAGCCTGTTGTCTGTTTACCGGCGTTACTTCCCTTCCTCTGGCACTGAAGAGCCTTTCAATATTCCTGTAACTCTCCTCGTCAAAGCGCAGGTGAGTTCTGAAGAACTTACACAAGGCGTTTTTCGTGATATCATCTTTTGTTGGTCCCAGTCCTCCGGTTATCAGGATGATATCCGCTCTTGAACCGGCAAGTCCTACAGCGTTGATAATTTCATCTTCTTTATCGGATACACTGGTCATGAAGCGGACCTTCAAACCTATCTTATTCAATTCAACAGCTATCCATGGACTGTTGGCATCCTGTATGAGTCCGGTGAGAAGTTCGTCACCGATAGTAATAATTTCAACTGCTTTCATTTGAAGAAGCTATTCTGAAGACATTCCGGTTTGCGCGTACCCGCCATTAAAAGACAAATGTAATGTATTGCAGTCTTAATACCTTTGAATCTGCTATGAGGAAAACTGGAAATAAAATTGGATTCAACTCATTCAGCGTTTCCGGGAGTAAATGGAGAAAAGATGTATTTTTGGCATATGAAGATTCACTATATGATTCAGCGTATGAAAAATTTCAAATTGATTTTACTGGGAGCATTGATTGTTCCTTTTGTATCCTGTTCTCAAGCCGATTATCAGAAGATAGGAAAGGAAATAAACAAGACGCTGAACTCCGGGACACTGAGCAACAGTGAAGTGATTGCCGGGCTTAAGGAAGCTCTTGAGGTTGGGAGCCGCAATGCCGGAAGTTCTACGTCAAAGCCGGATGGATTTTACAAAAATCCATTGATAAAAATTCCTTTTCCTCCAGAGGTTGTTGAGGTGGAGAAAAAACTGCGGGCATTGGGAATGAATAAGCAGGTTGACGACTTCATTCTCACCCTGAATCGTGCCGCTGAGGAGGCTTCCAAGGAGGCCGCTCCGGTTTTCATCAATGCCATCAAAAGTATGACCATCAGTGACGGCATGAGTATTCTGAAAGGCGCAGATACGGCTGCAACTAATTTTCTGAGGAGATCAACGTATACAAACCTGCACACTAAATTCAAGCCGGTAATACACTCGGCGACTCAGAAAGTAAGTGTAACAAAATACTGGACGCCATTGATGAATACCTATAACGCGATACCCTTCGTTAAAAAAGTGAATCCCGATCTGGATGAGTATGTAACGCAGCGCGGACTTAGCGGCCTTTTTAAAGTGGTGGCACAAGAGGAGACAAAAATTCGCAAGGACCCTGCTGCAAGGATAACACCATTACTGAAAAAAGTATTTGGCAGCGTTAAGTAGAAAAAAAGCTTCCCGGAAAGGAAGCTTTTTTGTTTTGTGCAATTAATATCCTAAAGATATCTTATCAGGATCACCTTCATCCGGACGGATACTCATAACCGGTATTTTACTGTGATTGATGATTTGTTGGGCATAGTTTCCAATGAACAATCCCCCTCCTTCCTGGTCAGTCATCATGATGATCAGGTCAGCATCAACCTGCGTTGCGAAATCCATGGTGATGCTTGCCGTATTCTCACCTTTGAACATTTTGACGGAGTAGGCAATCTCGTGCTCATCCAGGTAATCCTTCACCTGGTGAATCTTCACATCGAAGCGTCGTTGCATATCAATGTCGTTCATGGTGATCAGTCCTGCGATATGGACGACAGAATTATAATGCTTCGCGATTTCAACTGCATGTTTCACCTTCTGTCTTGAAGCAGGTGAATTATCAATAGGAAGAACGATATTTTTGAATCCGATTTTTTTCGCGTGGGTCTGAACTGAGATTACCGGACAAGGGGCGCTCATGACGACGCGGTAGGTATTGCTTCCAATCAGGAATTCCTGAAAGCCACTGATTCCGTGGGTTCCCATTATGATCAGATCAATATCCATTTCTTCCGCAACAGCCGTAATCGATTTGTAGATCTTCCCCATCTCTGTCCGCTGATTAACGGTAACCCCGCTTTCACGATGCAACTTTGCCGTGAGTTCATTGAGCCTGTCGTTCGCGGATGTTTCAATCTTTTTTTCGAATTCCGATTGTGATTTTCCAAAAGCCTGACTGATAGCCGTTGTAAAGGAATAGGATTCGATGACATGAAGAAGCGTAATATCCGCTTTGTGAAGCTTGGCCATGAATACCGCATGTTCAAGAGCAAGTTCGGCGGTTTCGGAAAAGTCGAAAGGAATCAGAATCTTCTGAATTCGGAATTTCTTGTTCATCGTGTTTGTGTTTAAACGGTTGAATTAGAATTCAAATGGGGATGATGTTGTATCTTTTCTTTCTTTCGGCCTGATGCTGAGTACTGGTATATCCGTTCCGTTGATTATCTCTTGCGCAGACGAACTGATAAACATAAGGTCTGTCCAATTAAGTTCCTGCTGGGTCATGATCATGATAAGATCCGACTTGTTCCGGTCGGCAAACTCAATCACTTCCTTCGGAATATCATCCCCCAGAATAAATTCTACTGTGCAAGGTATATTCTGTTCACGGATAAATTCATGCACCTGATTCATTTGTCTTTTCAACTTATTCACAATAAACTCGTCGTCAGTGTTCAAAACAGTAATCAGGTGGATGGTAGAACCGAAAAGTTCAGCAAACTCTATGGCGGTATTGACCTTTTCCTTGGTTTCCTTGGTCACATCCAGGGGAAGAACAATGTTTTTACAACCGGTACGGTGTTTTTTCCCTTTAATGGTGATGACCGGACAAGGAGATTCCCTTATAACCCGAAGCGCATTGGAGCCAATGAATCTTTTAAGTCCCACACTTCCATTGGTTCCCATGACAATAAAAGAGCAATTCAATTCTGTCGCAACTTCTTGTATGGTTTCATAAATTTTACCTTTCCGGATAAGGGTTGAAACCTTCACGCCGGTTTTACTTGTAGTTTCAGTGGCAAGCTTTTTAAGCTCATCACTTATCTTTTGCTCCAACTCCTTATCCTCTTTTTTCTGGAAGAATGGCAGATAGGAACTGTCATCGATTACATGGATCAGTACAATATCTGCTTTTGAGAGTCTTGCCAGATTATAGGATTGACCCAAAGCAATGATAGATTGTTCGGAAAAATCAATGGGAACAAGGATTTGATTACTTAAATTAGACATAGATAAAAATAAATTCTTTTATTGTGAGCAAATTTAAAGGATTCACAAACATGAGCAAAATACCAGAGTCAGAACTCATTCTAAATTCAGACAACAGTGTTTATCATCTCAATCTTCATCCGCACGAAATTTCGGACACCGTTATTAATGTTGGTGATCCTGACCGGGTTTCCATGGTATCCCGTTATTTCGATAAGATTGAAGTGAAGAAACAGAAGCGTGAATTTGTAACTCATACCGGTACATATAAAGGTAAGCGAATCACTGTTTTATCTACCGGTATCGGAACAGATAATATTGATATAGTTTACAATGAATTGGATGCATTGGTTAATATTGACCTGGAAACACGGGAGATCAGAAAGGAACTCAAATCCCTGAATCTGATACGAATCGGTACTTCAGGTTCTTTGCAGGAGGATATACCCGTCGATGGTTTTGTCTTTTCACGATATGGCATGGGACTGGATGGCCTTTTGAATTTTTACAAACTCACTAACGATAAGGAGGAGAAGGAAATTGTAGAGGCATTCAGAAAACATTATCCGAATGAAGGAATTTTACCACAATCTTACATTGCGCGATGCTCTGCTAAACTGGAAAAAGGATTAAGTGAGGGAATGTTCAAGGGTATTACCGCCAGTTGTTCCGGCTTTTATGCACCTCAGGGAAGGATCTTACGCTACGAGCTTGCCCGGAAAGACTTCATTCAAACCTTACATAGTTTCAGTTTCCGGGATGAGAGGATTACAAATTTTGAAATGGAGACCGGTGCGATGTATGGGCTGGCCCGGATATTAGGACATCATTGTTGCAGCATCAATGCAATCGTCGCCAACCGGATCAACAATAAACATACTCACAAGGGTGATGAAACGATGAACCGCCTTATACAACTTGTGCTTGACCGGCTTGCGGTGTTAGAATAATTATATAGGATTAATTATTTAGTTCCACATAAGCCCTCAAAGGCGGATAATGGCCATGATAACACAGAATAGATTTTCCTCATTTTCTTTCTTTTCCCTTGATGGAAAAGAAAGAAACAAAGAAAAGATCAAGGCTTTATTTTCTCCTTTCCTTCGGAATTTTTTCTGCTTGCAAAGGACGGCCTGCGGAGTGATCTCCTCGCAAGCTCGGAGCTTCTCCTTCGGCTGTTCGCCCTTTGCTGCGCATCAAAAACCGGATAAAATAAGGCCGTCACTTGCCTTGAACTTAAGGTCAATCAGAATTCCGAATACCTATGTATCTTATGAATCATTGATGTCTAATAGCTTTTCAAGAGAGCGTTCTGGATTTTAATACGTAATCCTATAATTTTATGTGGAATTCAATCCAGACGGATCATTTTCCGGAAGTATGCCTCCTTGCCTGACTGAATTTTCAGCAGGTATGTACCTTTAGCTACATTACCTGCATCCACAGTGTATTTAGAAAAAGGTATGGCCGGTTGATGAATGAGTATCTGTTCACCAAGTATATTGAAGAGGGATAATTCACGAAGGAGCTCGCCCCTGGTTTCAATCTCAATTTTTTCCGTAAAAGGATTCGGACCAGCATATATACTCTCATTCATTTTCATTTCATCGATCCCTATCCCGAGCGGTCTCATTTCGACATTCAGATTGCTTACCATTCCACTGCTCAGGTTGACATTATTTATGACCTTGGCCGCGTATCCCTGCCTGGTAAACTGGATATCATAGGCACCCGGATCAAGAATTCCGGTCGCATACTCGCCATTCCCGTTTGAATTTTTAGTGATCCCCTGTCCCAGGATCTCTATTCGTGCCGATGGTAGCGGAATTCCTGTAAGGCTATCCGTCACCACACCTTCCAGATAACAAGCACGTTGATAAACCGGCTCAAAAACATAAAACACACCTGGATTTGTTTCAGTAGCAACAATGATACCCGAACTCAGATATGGATCCGCATCCCAAAGCAGATAGGATCCTGTCATATAGCTTCCGACCTCCACGAGGTTATGAGGTCTTGCTGCATCCACAATCGTGAGCTGGCTGCCATAACTGGGATTAACCAGAAAATCATTCAGTACACGAACGTTATGCACTTCTGAGGCGGGAAAATTCAACGTAAAATAGGTATCCAGTAAGCTGATGTTGTTCAGATCGGAGACATCATATGAACCTAGTGGTTCATTTCCTCTTTCATCAGTGGTGAAAAGTGTTTGTCCATCATCACTTAGCCATGTATTATGGTTGAAATTTCCGGGTGTTTGCTGGGTAGCAAGCAAAACTGGGTTGGTTCTGTCGCTGATGTTATAAACCGAAAACTGTCCCGCATAAATATCGCTTGTCCAGATGGTGTCGCCTCTCACATAGCTGTCATGACAATAATTATTGGTAATTGCTCCGACATAGACCGGATCAACAGGATCAGAAACATCAAGGATCAAAACTCCTCTTCCAAGAGACTGAATATTATGACCATTCAGGTATAAATAATTTTCGTCGCTTGTGATGGAATGAGCGGTGATGAGTTCATTCTCGATCAAGCCATCTCCTTTGTAAAAGAATGAAGGTGCGCTGTCTGGCAGAAAACTCAGGTTCACGACCTGAAGCCCTTCATACACACCGTTTGTATCCAGACCTTCAGTGACCACATAGGCATAGTTGCCAAGGGTCTTTACTTCTCTCCAGAGACTTGCTACACCCGGAACCTGGAGAATGAACTGAGGCGAATCAGGAATACTCACATCTACGACGATCAATCCGCCTGAGGCGCCCAATAAGGCATAGCTCTTTCCGCCGGATTCGTAGTGCCAGCAACCTGCAAGCGTTTGCGGTGCGAAGGAAATGGTGGCTTTGAGATTCAGGTTGACTGGAGTCTGTGATCTTACTCCCAGTCCGGACAGGAAGATGAAAATCGTAATACTGATTCGAAGAATGGCAGGCATGGCTTTTTTTCTTATTCAATGATAAAATTACCGTTGGAAATTATCCCCGCCTCATTACTGATCTGGTAAAAATAAATTCCATTGACCAGATTGGATCTGTCCAGTTGGTAGGTGTCATCTTTCATGGCGACAGTTTTCAGCTCTTGTCCAAGGGTATCAAAAATCCTCAGGATAAGTTGCGAATCCGAGCCGGCATCTACTTTCAGGACGGCATTGTCATTGAAAGGATTTGGGTAAATGACAGAGTTAACAACAGGGGAAGGATTTTCTCCAAATCCAACTGCAAGATCATACCTGAGCGTGGTCAGGTCTTTTTGATTATTTCCATTCCCTACAGAAAAACCGGTGATCCACAAGGAATTGGCTTTTAGTGCAACGGCATTGGGTTCATCATCGCCGCCCAGGGCACCATCAAATGATTCCAAGTCAGACTGAATACCCAAACTGTCGTATCGTATGGTAACCCAGTCAATATTGGTTCTGCCGTTCAATGTATCGCTCTTTGAATAACCGGTAACGAAGGTATTGCCGGAGGCATTGACGGTAATGGCAACCGGAATGTCATCGCTGTTCAGAGGTCCGTTATACATAGGAGGATTAAGCCAGAGCTGGTTCAGGTTATTGTCAAATTTGATCGTAAGATAATTATAATTGGCAAGAGCCGGGGTCGGATCAACATCAGTCCGGAATGTGACATACACCTGATTCTGGAAGTCGGTTGTAATGGCAAGTGCCTGGTCATTTCCCAGACCGATACCATCGAAGAGGAAAAAGTCTGTAGCGACCCCATTGGGGTCGAAGCGAACTACAGCCGCATCATCAGGTGAATTTCCTGATCCGGTCTGTGAGTATCCACATACAAAGATATTGTCATTTGCATCAATGGTCATATCAAGCGCTCTGTCGTCGTTTGCAAAAGGGCCATTATACATGGATGCGACGGGCCAGACTTCATTGCCGTTTGAAGATGCATACTTGATGAGAAGGAAATCATCATCATTAACTTTTTCAACACGTCCGCAGACGAGAACATTTCCGGAATTATCAAGAAGGATTCTGGAGGGTTCATCACGCAGGTTTCCCGGTCCATTGTAGCGTTGCAGCCAGATCTGATTTCCGTTTGTGTCATATTTGATGGTGACAACATCAAGATTGTCCGTGGTATCCACCGGGTTACTGTCACTTCTGCCGGTAACATATACATTTCCGGAAGCATCAACTACCAGCGACTGGCCTCTGTCTGACTGGTTTGAGGAATGATTATAAATCCTGGTCCAGACGGTGTCGCAGGTATTCGGGTTCCATTTCATGGTGAACATGTCGCTCTTCTGATCAATGGTTTTTGTATATCCCGTAGCATATACGAACCCATTCGCATCCAGGGCGATGGCGGAAAGTTCGTCATCTTCATTCTGAGTACCGTCATAGATAAAGGAACAAACGGTATCTCCGTCCGATTCAAGTTTGATCAGAAAAATATCCCTTTCTCTACCTTCCCGGTAAGAGTAGCCGCCAACGTAAGCGAATTCGTTCGCATCGATCACAATCGACCTGCCGCTTTCAGAAAAGTCTCCTTTGCCGTTATGATTCCAAACCCAGGATACATTTCCATTGGAATCGTATTTGACAACAGTCGCATCCTTCTGTGTTATATTGTTCTCAGACCCTCCGGCAACATAACAATTGCCTGATACATCGAGTTGAATTGAAGAAGCAATATCACTGCCACCGGTACGGGTGCCGGCATGAAATTTCGTCCATTGTTTTGTGCCGGCCGAGTTGTATTTTACGGTCATGTAATCATTGTTGGTGATCAGCAGATTGGTATTCATATCTGCTTTCCCGGTGACAAATACATCACCGTTCGAATCAACAATAATATCGGAAGGGCTGTCGTTTTCGGCGTTACTACCCTCCAGGCGGGCCCAAAGCAAGGTACCCGCCGAATTGTATTTGATGGTGGCAAAATCGTAATCGATCAGTGAGGAGTTATCCACATCGCTTTCCCCTGTTACGTGTACATTATCTGCAGAATCTATAAACAGTTTGACAGGCCGGTCATTTTGATTGGAAGGTCCGTTATAGAACTTACTCCATATAATTCCACCGGTGTTGGTATATTTAAGGGTTCTGAAGTCATGATTATTGCCATTATCGCTTCTTCCTGTGACGATAATATTGCCGGCATTATCCACGGCGATGTCCACTCCCCTGTCATCACCGCTGCCACCGTTATAAAATTGTGTGAAGAGAACGGCACCGCTGTTACCATCATATTTAAAAGTAAGCATATCATCATCTGTTCCGTTTGATGATCTGCCTGTCACATAGCAGTCGCCATTTGAGTCCAATGCAAGTGCAGCAGCTTCATCTTTCCCGGAGGTGACCCCAATTCTGGAATATTGAACCTGCCACAAAATGCCGCCTGAAGGAGAGAATTTAAGTGTGATATAATCTTCGCTCCCGGTGACCGTATCAGGTTCTGCAGTCCCGGTAATGAATATATTGCCGTTCCCGTCAATGGCTATGTCTGTTGGCAGATCATCCAGTGATGCCGGACTATTCCATGTGGTATCCCATTGATAAACCCCGCTGCTGTTGTACTTTACCAGCAGAATATCATCCTGGGTCAGGTCGCCGTCGGTGTAGCCTGCCACATAGATGTTACCGAGATTATCCTGCGCTACGTGAGTGGCTTCTTCATTTCTGCTAAGGGTTCGGTTAAGAGTTCGCTCCCAAACCAGGTTGCCTGCCGCGTCAAATTTGACTGTAATGAAGTCACGGTAATTCCCCTCACGTACGGAATAGCCAACGCCAATATAATTTCCATTTCCATCCGGAATGATCTGGTTAAAGCGGTCTGAGTTATCCCCTGTACCCTGGAAATGTTTCTGCCAGGTAAGTGCCATTGTTTGCGAATAAGCTACGGAAATAGAGCTGAGGGAAAGGATGAAAAATGTCAGGATGATTTTTATGTTCATATTTTATCGAATTATTAAAATTTGGCATTTCATTTTAATGGAACAGACTTGCAAAGATAAGAAAGTAGAGGGCTTATTTATGCCATAATACTGTCACCGGGGCATTATTTATCCTCATGACTGAGGAAAGCCCACCCTCCTAAAAGCCTTTATCGGCAAGGGTTTCGGGAACCATCAAATACTTCCAACAGGCATATGTTGAAAATTAGGAAGTTCCGGAAGTATCCTTTTTCATCCGACTCCGGTTAAAGGGAGGGTATGAAAAATATCAATCCACAGGAAATTAACGCGCTCATCCGGTTGTTGGATGACAATGACAAGGAGGTTTTCAGTCATATTGAAAGCAAGCTTATTCACTATGGCAAAGATGTGATCCCAATTCTGGAGAATGCCTGGAGCGGTTCACTGGATGCCGTACTTCAGCAGCGACTTGAGACCGTAATTCACCGGATTCAGTTTGAAGATCTGCAACATCAGCTCCATGTCTGGTCGCATTCAGGTTCACACGAACTTGTCAAAGGCGCAATCCTGATCGCGCGTTATCAGTATCCTGACCTTGATGAGGAAGATATCCAGAAGCAATTGGACAAGATCAGGAAAGATGCCTGGCTGGAGATGAATGACAACCTGACCGCCATGGAGCAGGTCAAGGTGTTAAACAAGATATTCTTTGATATTCATGGTTTCAACGGAAACACGCAGAATTATCATGCCCCGCAAAATTCATTCATAAACATCGCACTTGAGACAAGGAGAGGAAATCCGCTTATGTTGTCTCTGCTCTATCTTGAAATTGCGAGAAGCGCCGGTATACCCGTGTACGGTGTTAATTTGCCGGAGCATTTTGTGCTTTGTTACAAAGACGAACTGAACGATCCCTCTCCTGTCGGAGATAACAGCAATATTCTCTTTTATATAAACCCATTCAGCAGGGGTGATATTTTTCACCGGAAGGAGATCGACAGTTTTCTTCAGCAGCTTCGCATTCAGCCTGAGAAGATGTATTATGAACCCTGCACTAACAGAGATATGATTCAGCGGCTTATCAGAAACCTTATGAACTCTTATCACAAGCTTGGCTTCATGGACAAGGTTGATGAACTTGAGCAGTTGATGAAGGCTACCTACTGAACAGCACAATTTATCACGTGGGAGTAACTCTTGAGTCCGTGTTGTGTGATGTGTCCTGCTTAGAATGAATGATTGAAGATACCTGAACGCGGTTTGTAGACCTTTTCTTAAATTAATTGAGGTTTGCGCATGATGAGGAGAGGTTTCTCAGGAACCATAGCCTGATTATTCCTGCACACTTACGGGATTATGCTTCGGTCTTCGCCATCGAAGCGAACTGTATCGCATAGAGTTGTTTATACGATCCGCCTTTTTTCAGGAGTTCCTGGTGCCTGCCCTGCTCAATAATTCTGCCCTTGTCCATGACGAGGATATTATCCGCATTCTGAATAGTGGAAAGCCTGTGAGCAATCACAATAGAAGTCCGGTTTCTGGTTAGTCTGGCGGTCGCTTCCTGTATTAATTCTTCCGATTCATGATCAATGGAAGAGGTGGCTTCATCCAGAATAAGTATGGATGGATTATAAACATAGGCGCGAATGAAAGAAAGGAGCTGACGCTGACCGGTCGATAGCATGCTACCCCTTTCCATTACATTGAAGTCGTATTTTCCGGGAAGTTTCTCAATAAACCGGTGTGCTCCCACACTGATGGAAGCTTCAATAATCTGTTCTCTGCTGATTGACGGGTCTTTGAGAGAAATATTATTTGCGATGGTATCGGAGAACAGAAATACGTCCTGCAAGACCATCCCGATATTTTTTCTGAGGGCATCCAGTTTCAGGCTTCGTATATCCAGATCATCGACAAGAATCCTGCCCTTCTGAAACTCGTATTGACGCCCAATGAGATTTACCACGGATGACTTTCCTGCTCCCGTAGCGCCTATTAAAGCAAGTGTTTGTCCGGCTTTAACTGAAAAACTCAGCTCTTTCAATATCCATTCTGTCTGAGCTGCCGGCTTAGTCTGATCCGTATCTTCATAGGAGAACCAGACATTTTCAAAGATAATGTCACCTTTCAGTTTTTCAGGGATGATCCTTCCATGATCCTGTATGAATTCGTTTGTGTCAAGCACTTTAAAAACTCTTTCACCACTGACCATCCCCATCTGGAGCGTATTGAATTTATCAGCAAATTCCCGGATAGGTCTGAACAACATGTTTATGTACATGATAAAGGCAATGACATGTCCGAGACTGACTTTTTCATCCATCACTCCGTGGGATCCCCACCATACCAATAAACCCAATGAGGCAGCGGTCAGTAATTCAACCACAGGAAAGAATATTGAATAGTACCACACCGAACGTACGTGCGCTTTCATGTGTTTTTTGTTGATCTCAACAAAACGATTCATCTCCACTTCTTCCCTGTTAAAGACCTGTACTATGCTCATTCCGGTAATGTGTTCCTGCACAAATGTATTCAGCGCGGCTACCTGTGTTCTTACCTCTCGAAAAGCTGAGCGAATGCCTTTCTGGAAGATCCTGGTGGCGATAAGTAGCAATGGAATGGTTGAAAGGCTGATCAGTGTAAGCCTCCAGTCTATATAGAACATAACCGCGACGATCACCAGCAATTGCAGCAGGTCACCGATGATGGCAATCAATCCTTCACTGAAAATGTCTGCTATGGTTTCGAGATCGCTGACAGTTCTTGTGACCAGGGTTCCGATTGGAGTTTTATCAAAATAGTTGAGTCTGAGTTTTGAAATATGTCCGAATAATTTTGTTCTCAGGTCTTTTATAACTGTTTGACCGAGCCAGTTGGTCAGGTAAGTATGAAAATACTGAAGCAGACTTTGAATGAGAATCAGACCAAGCATCAGCAAGGTCATATTCAGCAGGCCATCTGAATCCGGTGTAAGGATGAAATGATCAACCGTATATTGAACCAGTACAGGGCGGAGAGGAGAGAGAAAGGCCAGAAGAAGGGTGAGAAGAACTGCAAGCCAGAACTTATTTCTGTAGGGCCCGGTCATCGCGTAAATCCTCGATAACAGACCCAGGTGTAGTTTACCGCTCTCCCCTCTGTTAGTCATTTTTTATAAAGGGATAAATTACCTCCGTTAAAGACAAACCATGTGCGGGAACAGAAGGTCCGGCTTCCGACCTGTCTTTACTTTCCAGAATGGATCTGAAATCATCCAAGCCGAGATTATTTTTTCCGCCTTCCGTCAAGGTTCCTACTATTGCACGTACCATATTCCGCAGGAAACGGTTGGCGGTGATTCTGAATGAAAGCCTCCCATCCTTTTCTGTCCAGCGTGCAAAGCTTACCGTGCACTTGTTGGTTGAACTCCCGGAACCTGATTTACTGAAACATGAAAAGTCAGTGTATTCCGGCAACAGAGAAGCCATTTGGTTCATCAATTGAATATCCAGTCTTTGTGGAAAATACCAGGAATAGCCTTGCAGGAATGGATCCTTATACTGATGGAGGGCATATTCATAGGTTCTTGCTGTGGCATCAAATCGTGCATGTGCTCCGGGTGCAACCGGAATAAGATTGCGAATTGCGATATCAGGCGGAAGTATACAGTTGAGCTGATGAACACAATCCTGCAGCGTTTCCGGGTCCAGATCCAGGTCAATATGCGCAAAAAATTTCTTCGCATGAACACCGGTATCAGTGCGGCCGCAACCTGTGGTGTTGATTTCTTGCTTAAGCAAGGTGCCAAGCGCCTGATTGAGCACAGCCTGGACCGTTACAGCATTTTCCTGTAACTGCCAGCCATGATAAGCGGTACCGGAGAAGGAAAGATGAATAAAATATCGCAATTGACCTGCAGTAATAAATTAATCCTCAATAAGAGGTTACAAAGGTAAATTATATATTGATCAGTGCGGATATTCTATGCGCGCATGGTAAATACTGATCAGCATTTTCTTAAATATTTTCCTGATCTCGGTAAGATCCCGAAGTGTAACCGGCGCATTCTCATATTGATTTTGTTCCATCTGGTTATCAATGACTGAATCTACCAGATCACTGATGGCTTTTGCATCGGGGTTATGAAGACTCCGGGATGCCGCCTCAACCGAATCAGCCATCATCAGAACGGAAGTCTCTCTTGAAAAAGGTAAAGGACCCGGATAGCGGAATACATCCTGATCCGGAACTTTTTCTGGGAAGTTTTTCAGAAAGGAATGATAAAAATATTGTAGCAGAGAGGTGCCATGATGTGTCCTTATGAAGTCAATGATGGGTTCGGGTATGGAATGTTTTTTGGCTTTTTCAATACCTCGAATAACATGGCTCTTGATAATCCGGGCACTTTCTTCAAATGAAAGTTCATCATGCGGATTGCTGGCAGCGTTTTGGTTTTCTATGAAATACATTGGCATATCGACTTTACCAATATCATGATACATCGCCCCCGCCCTTACCAGGAGCGGATTGCCGCCGATCTGAAAAATGGCTGCTTCCGCAAGGTTTGCCACCTGTAATGAATGTTGAAAAGTGCCGGGAGCCTTGAGCGATAATTCGCGCAACAAGGGAGCATTGGAATCGGCAAGTTCCATCAGGGATACGTCCGAAAGAAAACCGAATGATTTTTCAAAGATGAAGATTAAAGGAAAGGCGAAGAGTGTTATCACGGAATTCCCAAGAAACCATTTCAGGTTCATCCAGTCAATGCTTCTGAAGTTAGCTTCGTGCAGGATGGTTACTCCAACAAAGGAAACCGTATAGCTTAAAAAGATCATGAGAATGGAAATAAAAAACTGAACTCTTCTGCTCATGTTCACGATGCTGAAGATGGCAACCATTCCTGCTATCGTCTGAATAAACATAAATTCAAATCCGGAAGGGGCTTCGAATCCGATGATCAGCATGGTAATGATGTGCGTGAAAAGAGCCGTACGCGTGTCGTAAAAAGCTCTGACGACAATAGGTAAAATACAAACCGGCACCAGGTAAAGATCGAACATGTTCAGCTTCAGAGCCCATAAAAACATATAGGTTATGAGTAAGATGAGCATCATCAGGAGCAGTATTCTTGAATTGTCGTCAAAAATTTCCTTCCTGAACTGAAACAGAAACAAGAGCAACATACCAATCGCAAGAGAAACAAGGATAAAATGTCCCAGAAACATCATCCATCCGGAAGAACCTGAAACTTCCTGGTTCTGCATTTCCAGTTTCAGGCTTTCCAGTTTTTGAAACTTCAGTTCATCAACAACCTCACCCTTGAGGATAATCACTTCATCCTTCTGTACAATTCCCCGCGATACAGAGATCCTGTCAAGTGCCTGCTTGGTCCATTTTCGTGTTGCCTCATCATCATAAATGAGATTATGGCTCAGCGCGTTTTCAAGAACCGGCGTGAGGATCTGCACATCGGCTTGCGATACTTTGGAGAGTTCCTGGACAATAAAATCGTAGGCGGATTGTATAGTATGAAAATCGCTGAGTTTATGTTCCTCAGCTACATTATCCTGGATGGTAGTCAGTAAACCGTCCGGATTATTCATGGGAGATTTTTCGTTGACAAGAATGATTCCTTTCTCATAGACCATTCTTAACAGATTGGAACCGATTTCGTATTGAAGCTTTTTGGATTTCTCCAACTGATTAATCACTTTCTGATCTTTCTGATCGGGTTGAAAACGCTTGGCCCATACCACATTGAGTTCATCAGCGAAAGTCTTCAGTTTTCTATCCAGTATTTTGGGTTCATATCGGTAAAACGGCTGTGCATTTCGCATCACAGCTGCCCTTTCATCGTTCAGTTCATCTTCCGACTTATTGATAGCATAATCAAAAGGAGCCATGAGGTTGTCAAAGGCCCAGGGTTTGCCCTTATGGTAAGAATAGTTGAATTGCGTCTCCTTAGGTAAGGCAATGATTATCAAAAGGATAGTTGCGAGTACCAAAACAAACTTGAATACGATTTCGTGTTTATTCGACAGACGGATGAAATAACTTTTCATGTACTCATACGGATTTAGGATAAGGAACAGGAGTCATCGATTCCGTTTCAGCTCAAATATATTAAACAGATCTACAGAGGTTCAGGCTTTTGAGGATTTTATCAACGACTGATGGCTTAATTCTCACAAGGCTTATTCGGTATGCACCTGAAGGAGGTTTGTATGCAAGTTAAATTGAGTAAATTGCGCCGTAATTTTAAAATACTATTCATGAAAGAAGTTGTCATCGTCAGTGCAGTACGTACACCTATAGGCAGTTTTGGAGGATCATTGTCATCGTTCACTGCGACTCAGTTGGGCGCTGAAGCAATCAAAGCGGCTTTGTCAAGAATAAAACTGGATCCAAAGCAGGTACAGGAAGTTTTTATGGGTAATGTTTTATCGGCGGGTCTTGGACAGGCACCTGTCACACAGGCATCTACCTGGGCCGGAATTCCTGACACAGTCCCGGGTACAACCATCAATAAGGTTTGTGCATCGGGTATGAAGGCGATCGCGATCGCTGCAGGTTCCATCATGTATGGAGAGAATGACTGCGTTGTGGCAGGTGGAATGGAAAGCATGAGTAATGTGCCTTATTATCTTGACAAGGCCCGTAATGGTTACCGGCTTGGACATGGAAATGTGATTGATGGACTGGTGAAGGATGGGCTGTGGGACGTATACAAGGATTTTCATATGGGTGTTGCAGCTGAACTTTGTGCAAGTGAATGTAATATAAGCAGGCAAGATCAGGATGAGTATGCACTTGAATCATACCGGCGTTCACAGGAAGCTCACGCGAAAGGGTTTTTTAAGGATGAGATTATACCGCTGAGTGTGACCGTGAAGGGAAAGGATGCCCTGATCGTGGGCGATGATGAAGAATATAAAAATCTGAAAGCAGACAAGGTTCCCGGCCTGAAACCGGCCTTCAAAAAGGATGGTACCGTAACGGCTGCGAATGCATCAAAATTAAATGATGGGGCCGCTGCGCTGGTGTTGATGAGTAAGGAGAAAGCTGCTGACCTTGGTTTGAAGCCGATTGCGAGCATACTCAGCTTTGCCGATGCGCAGCAAGCACCCGAATGGTTTACTACCACACCCTCTAAAGCCATTCCAAAAGCGATTTCCAAAGCCGGATTGAAGTTGACCGACATAGATTACTTCGAGATCAATGAAGCCTTTTCAGTGGTTGCCATTGCCAACAACAGGGAAATGAAACTTGACCCCGGGAAAGTCAACGTAAATGGCGGAGCAGTCTCACTCGGACATCCCCTTGGCGCATCCGGTGCGCGCATCGTGGTCACACTGATCAACGTGTTGAGGAATCACGGAGGTAAGACAGGTGTAGCCGGTATATGCAACGGCGGCGGCGGGGCTTCCGCCATGGTAATACGGATCTGAGTTCCAATTGGGAAGAAATCTCTTCACAAAATAGCATTTTTCTATGCATCGCATCTGCACTTTAAGTATCGTCCCTGTCCGTAAAGAGGCTTCAGACAGGAGCGAAATGGTCTCTCAACTTCTCTTCGGCGAGATGGTTGAGGTCATTGAAGAAAAAGGTTCCTGGCAATATGTGCGGCTTCTGCATGATGATTACGAAGGATGGGTCGATAATAAACAACTGACGGATCTTAGTGAACAGGAGTTTGGTCTGTTCAGTAATACTCCTGTGAAGTACTCGAGGGAACCTGTCTCGAGGCTGCAGCTCAGTTCAGGTGATCACCTTACGATAGTCAAGGGAAGCAGTCTTTATTTTTCAGAGACTGCTGCGATGAAAGTATCCGGTATAGAGTATTTCACAGGGGACAGTAACAGCATTTTACCCGCATCTTCTTTTTCCGATTGGCTCAGTCACGCTTATATGTTTTTGAATGCACCTTATCTGTGGGGTGGACGAACACCCTTTGGAATTGACTGTTCCGGATTTACTCAGGTAGTTATGAAATGTTGTGGCATCAGCATTAAGCGGGATGCCTCTCAACAGGCTGAACAAGGCCAAACCATAAATCTGCCTGAGGAAGCAGTACCCGGTGATCTTGCCTTCTTTGACAATGCAGAAGGAAAGATTGTGCATGTTGGTTTTATACTTCCGCAAGGAAAAATCATACATTCCAGTGGTAAGGTGAGGATCGACCTGCTGGATCACCAGGGTATCTTTAATACCGGGGAAAAGAGATATAGTCATAAACTTCGCCTTATTAAGAGATTTAACTGATATTTATCATCCTACGAGCTTCCTTTAAGTCTTTACTTGTTGATTCAACATACAAACTGATTTCCCTTATTTGTTTTTGTTGGCTTTTCATTTACATTTGAATTACGATTTTTAACCAAAACCTAATCATATGAGAAGCAAACTACTACTTCCGTTATGTGTCTTCACGCTTTTACTTTCAGCGTACACAATCAGCTTTGCACAGAATTCAGAATTAAAATGGGGACTTGGTTTGCATGGCTCCATCAACGAGCCCAAAACAAGTCTTGGTGATGATTTTTTCAGTTTTGAACTTAACCGGACTACATTCGGACAGGGTTTATCTCTGAGTCGTTACCTCAATCCATCTTTCGACCTTGGCTTCTATGTTTCTCATGGGCGCTTAGAACAGGAATCCGGAAACTATTGGATGAAGGATCTCTTCTATACCTATGATCTCAAGCTCAGGTATAAACTTTATAATGGTTATATGTTTAATGAAGATGCCATCATTGGTCCATACCTTACCGGAGGATTAGGACTTGCCAATGCCGCTATTGATGCGAACGGCGCCTCTGAAGGCGGTTTACGGGATGATAAACTTCAGCTTGATATTTATGCAGGTGCCGGAATACGCATTAGACTTTCTGAGTACATCAGTCTTGACTGGCAAACAGGCATCCACATGCCATCTGATAATACCTGGGATGCAAATACCGGCGGTGATAAAGATCAGTTCATGCAGCATTCACTCGGTATCATTCTTAACCTTGGTGAAGGAAAGGATTCGGATGCTGACGGAATAAGTGACAGAAAGGACAAGTGCCCTTCCACTCCCTCAGGTATAAAAGTGGACGATGATGGTTGTCCGCTCGATGGTGATAAGGACGGCGTTGCCGATTACCTGGATGAGTGTCCACAACTTGCCGGAATTGCCGCACTGAAGGGTTGTCCGGATAAGGATGGCGATGGAGTGGCTGATATTAAAGACCGTTGTCCGGATGCGGCCGGTTTACTCAATCTGGATGGCTGTCCGGATGCGGATGCCGATGGAGTCGCCGACCTTGACGATAAATGCCCGGGAACAAAAGCCGGTTATAAGGTTGATGTAACAGGTTGTCCGATGGACAAAGATGGTGACAGTGTTGTTGATGAAGAGGACTCTTGTCCGGATGAGAAAGGCTTGGCTGTGCTTCAGGGATGTCCAGATAAAGATGGGGACGGAATTGCTGACAAATCCGATAAATGTCCGGATGTGGTAGGAATTCCGGCCAATAACGGTTGTCCTGAATTGCCGAAAGAGGTTATAACTCAAATTACCAAGATCGCGAGCAAGATATTCTTTGAGAGCGGCAGCGATAAGCTGAAAGCAGGATCTAAAACTCAACTGGATGACCTGGCTGATATCCTGAAAAAGTATCCTGAGGCTAATCTCGTTATTGAAGGTCATACAGACAATACAGGGGATGCAGAAAAGAATGTTGTACTTTCTCAGAAGAGATGTGAATCGGTTAAGAACTACCTGGTATCGAAATCGATTGATGCAAACAGATTGTCTGCAACAGGTTATGGACAAACCCGTCCGATTGATGACAATAAAACCGCGGAAGGCCGTGCGAAGAATCGCCGGGTTGAGTTAAAGTCTCAATATTGAGCTGACGCACGGAACTATATATTCCGATAAAAATTCCCTTCTGTATTCAGTGCGAAGGGAATTTTTTTTGGGAAGGTCATTCCTGTTCATGATAATCGGTCTCTTCGTTGTTTTCGGCAAGCCTTTGCTCCTTTTCCTTCGCGTCCCTGTTCAATTCATCCAGTGTGAGTTCGTCTGAGGATGATGTGATGAGCCACACTTTCCCGGATTTTCTGAAGACCTGCACATGGATGCCAAGTTTATCGGAGAAATTTTTTTCCAGTTCTCCTACCTTCATCAGGCCGGTGATATGCATGCTTTCTTTTCCAAAACTTGAGCTCACCTCCCCGATTCTCAGTTGAGGGCTTAATACTTCATTGGCTGTGTATACCTGATTTTCTCCCTTTTTTAATTTAAAGAATTCGAGCTTCAGAAAATTGAATCTTTTATTAAAGGACTGTTGTAGCTCTTTCAAATGTGTTGACTTTTCAAAAGTGATATCCATATCGTTGGTTTATTATTGTGCTGAAATTAATAATTGCCTGAATAATTAACGCAAAATTGCCATGAAAATTACATTGAACAGGTCAATTTGACCTGATTGTACATGCAAATATGCCAATTTGTACGGCTGTTCAAAGTAAGATTAGTTTGGAAAGTTTATTGATAAAACAGCAATACATAACAAGCAACAGCAATCCACTATGGACTTCAACAATTTTACCATAAAATCACAGGAAGCGATTCAACAGTCGCAGGTGATGGCAGAAAGTAACGGACAACAATCCATCGAACCCGCGCATCTATTGAAAGGAATGATAACAGTAGATGAGCATGTCATTCCATACATTTTGAAAAAGGTGAATGTGAGTCCGGATAAGATAAGTACTCAACTGGATACAATAATACAGGCACTTCCAAAGGTCAGTGGCGGGAGAACTTATCTTGGTGATGAAACAAACAAGATTATACAAAAGTCCGTCAGTGCGGCCAAGTCATCCGGCGATGAATTTGTTTCGCTGGAACATCTGTTCCTTGCCATTATCGCTTCAAAGGATAAGACCGGAAATATGCTTCGCAGCGAGGGACTGAATGAGAAAGATGTTCATGCTGCCATTCAAGAGCTTAGAAAAGGTTCGAAGGTAACGAGTGCCAGTGCGGAAGAAACTTACAATTCGCTTTCAAAGTACGCCAGGAATCTTAATGAACTGGCAAGGCAGGGCAAACTGGATCCTGTAATCGGCCGGGATGAGGAGATCAGAAGGGTGCTTCAGATTCTATCCCGCAGGACCAAGAATAATCCTATTCTTATCGGAGAGCCGGGTGTCGGTAAAACAGCGATCGCGGAGGGTTTGGCTCACCGGATTATTGATGGTGACGTCCCGGAGAATCTCAAGTCGAAGCAGGTATTTTCGCTGGATATGGGCGCTCTTGTTGCCGGTGCGAAGTACAAAGGAGAGTTTGAAGAGCGATTAAAATCAGTGGTGAAAGAAGTTATCAGCGCTGAAGGAGATATTGTGCTTTTCATTGATGAAATACATACGCTGGTAGGTGCCGGTGGCGGCGAAGGAGCTATGGATGCGGCCAATATCCTGAAGCCGGCGCTAGCCAGAGGGGAATTGAGAGCCATCGGCGCGACCACCCTGGGTGAATATCAGAAGTATATTGAAAAGGATAAGGCGCTTGAAAGAAGATTTCAGAAGGTGATGGTGGAGGAACCATCCACTGAAGATGCCATTTCAATTCTTCGTGGACTTAAAGAAAAGTATGAGACACATCATAAAGTCCGGATCAAAGACGAGGCGATCATCTCTGCGGTGGAGTTGAGTGAAAGATATATATCAGACAGATTTTTACCTGATAAAGCCATTGACCTTATGGACGAAGCCGCTTCCAAGCTGAGATTGGAGATTGATTCGGTTCCGGAGGAGCTTGATGAGATGAACCGCCGTATTATGCAACTTGAGATAGAAAGAGAGGCCATCAAGAGGGAAAAGGACGACAAGAAGCTTGCCGAGTTGGTTATGGAGATAGAAAATCTGAATGAACAACGTACTCAGATCAAAGCCAAGTGGGAGTCGGAGAAAGAAGTAGTCAGGGGAATACAGAATATTAAAGAAGCTATTGAGAGTCTGAAGACGGAAGCGGAACAGGCTGAAAGGGCCGGAGATTATGGTAAAGTTGCCGAGATCCGTTACGGCAGGATCCGGGAATCCGAAACCAGACTTCAGGAACTGGAGAAAAAACTTGGAGAAATGCAGCACGAAAAGGCGCTCATCAAAGAGGAGGTTGACGCGGAAGATATTGCTGAAGTGGTAGCCAGATGGACCGGAATTCCGGTGAGCAGGATGATGCAGAGTGAAAGGGAAAAATTACTCAGTCTGGAAGCTGAATTACATAAACGTGTGGTTGGACAGGGAGAAGCGATTGCTGCGCTTAGTGATGCCGTACGAAGAAGCCGCGCAGGCTTGCAGGATGCCCGTAAACCCATCGGTTCATTCATCTTCCTGGGAACTACCGGCGTTGGAAAAACAGAGTTGGCCAAAGCACTTGCAGAATTCCTCTTCAATGACGAGAATGCCATGACGAGGATAGACATGAGCGAGTATCAGGAGAGACATACAGTATCAAGACTGATTGGTGCGCCGCCCGGATATGTTGGATATGATGAAGGAGGCCAATTGACGGAGGCTGTACGAAGAAGACCCTATTCAGTTGTTTTGCTTGATGAGATTGAGAAAGCGCATCCCGACGTCTTCAACATTTTATTACAGGTGCTGGATGACGGCAGATTAACGGATAATAAAGGGCGCACGGCTAACTTCAAGAACACCATTATCATCATGACCTCTAATCTCGGTTCGCACCTGATACAGGAAAACTTCGAATCGATCAATGAGTTGAACCGTGATGAAATGATATCAAGAACCAGAAATCAGGTATATGAATTACTGCGAAAAACGATTCGGCCCGAGTTCCTGAACCGTATTGATGAAATTATCATGTTCCAGCCTCTTACACGGGAGGAAGTACGGGAAATTGTTCTTCTTCAGTTTATGCAGGTTCAGAAAATGCTTAAGGATAACGGCATTTCAATTTCCGCTTCCGAAGAAGCCATTGACTGGATCTCACAGCTGGGCTATGATCCTCAGTTTGGTGCAAGACCGCTCAAGAGGGTTATGCAGAAAAAGGTATTGAATGAATTATCAAGGCAAATTCTCGCCGGAAAAGTGATGAGCAATGACCACATCAGACTGGATGTTGACAAAAATCATGAGTTCATTTTTACCAACGAAAAGTCTCTTACGGAAGCTTGATTCCAATGAAGCCATAAACGGCAAGAGAATTGCTCATTTTTCAGATCAGAGAACCTGTTTGGTAGGACTTGATTATCTTTGTGAAAACCACTGTTCATGAAGAAAATCACAGTCCTCCTTCTTTTATTGCCTTCCTTGCTTTTTGCCACCGACAAGTCATGTTGCAGTAAAAGCGCTGCACATGAATTCAACCGGCTTGCGATGAGTTCCGGATTTGCTGAAAAGCATGAGTCCCCTCTCCCATCGGCTTCGGTTTTACTTGAAGGCGAAATGATCAGATTCATGTGTCCTGACAGCTCCACTGCAAACGCTTTCGAGATTCGGGCAACCACATTCACGACTAACTGGCTGATACTGGTTCATGAATGGTGGGGACTGAATGACTATATCAAACTGGAGGCTGAGAAACTTCAGACTTCTCTCGGTAAAGTCAACGTGCTTGCCATCGATCTGTATGACGGCAAGGTAGCGGAAACCGCTTCTATTGCGCAGCAGTTGCTGGGTTCACTCAAAGAGGAAAGAGCCCGGAATATCCTTCAGGGTGCAATTTCCTATACAGGCGTAAATTCACGAATCATGACCCTGGGATGGTGTATGGGTGGTGGTTGGGCGCTTCAGGCAAGTTTGCTCGCCGGCGCTAAATCAACAGCTTGTGTGATGTATTACGGTATGCCCGAAACGGATGTGTCAAAATTAAAAACACTCAATGCTGATGTGCTGGCCATATTTGCTTCGAAAGATGAATGGATCAATGAGAATGTCCGGAAAAAATTTGAAACGGACATGAAGCAAGCAGGAAAACAAAAACAGCTTGTAACAAGAACTTATGAAGCCGACCACGCCTTCGCCAATCCAAGTAATCCTAAGTACGATGAAAAATCGGCAGGGGAAGCCGGAAAGATCACCGTTGATTTTTTGAAAAAGAGACTGAGATAATTTAATTGAGGCTTTATGTTCCTTACCAGAATTTTCAATTGTTAATCCGTTTTGATTTTTGAAAACGCTGATCAGTCAAGTACTTGCCCGTCATTGGGGCTATAGTCAGTTCCGTCCTTTGCAGGAGGAAATCATTCTGTCCGTACTTGAAGGTAAAGATACGCTGGCCCTGATGCCTACCGGAGGAGGAAAGTCACTTTGCTTCCAGGTTCCGGCATTGGCGAAAGATGGTATTTGTCTGGTGATCTCCCCGTTGATCGCATTGATGAAGGATCAGGTGGAAGGGCTTCGGAAGAAGGGAATTCCGGCCACCGCGGTAGTGAGCGGAATGAGCAGGAATGAAATCGATATTTCACTTGACAACTGCATTCACGGGAAGGAAAAGTTTTTATATCTCAGTCCGGAGAGACTAAGCTCCGATGCTTTTCTTGAACGTTTGGTACACATGAAGGTTAACCTTCTCGCGATAGATGAAGCACACTGCATTTCACAATGGGGATATGATTTCCGTCCCTCCTACTTAAAAATCGCCGATATCAGGGAACACCTTCCTGGTGTTCCTGTCCTTGCACTTACTGCCACAGCCACACCTGAAGTACAGGATGATATTTGCCGGAAGCTCAACTTTCGTCATGAGAATCTTTTCAGGAAGAGTTTTGAAAGAAAAAATCTATCCTATGTTGTATTACGGGAAGATGATAAAGTACAACGGATGTTGAAGGTGATCAATAATGTTCCCGGGACAGGGGTTGTATATGTCAGAACCAGGAAAAGAACACGTGAAGTATCCGACCTGCTCAACAGAAATAATATTAAGGCTGGATACTATCATGGAGGAATGCCCGCTGCCGAAAGAACAAAAATTCAGGATCAGTGGATGAGTGGAGAATTGCGGATGGTGGTTGCAACCAATGCATTCGGGATGGGAATTGATAAAGGTAATGTCAGATCTGTAATTCACCTGGATCTTCCTGAAAGTCTTGAAGCCTATTACCAGGAAGCCGGCCGTGCCGGTCGCGATGAACAGAAGTCTTATGCCGTACTCTTGTACAATCAGTCTGACAAGGCGGAAATGGAGCAAAGGGCTGTTACCAATTTCCCGGATCTGTCAAAAATCCGGAAAGTTTATCAGGGCTTGGGAAACTATTTGAATATTCCGGTCGGTTCCGGTAAAGGGATTAGTTATGACTTCAGTTTGGTTGACTTTTGCACTGAATATAATTTTTCTGTCCACGAAACTTTTAATTGTCTTAAAGTTTTAGAGTTGCAGGGTTTGATCGAGCTGACGGAGAATGTGGAGATCCAGTCCAGAATTCACTTTACGGCTCACAGGGATGAACTGTACGACTTCCAGGTCAAGAATCCTTTATTGGATAATTTTA
Source organism: uncultured Flavobacteriales bacterium (assembly GCA_964544885.1). Lineage (GTDB taxonomy): Bacteria > Bacteroidota > Bacteroidia > AKYH767-A > 2013-40CM-41-45 > QQVM01. The sequence continues at coordinate 23,240 of CAZJDX010000015.1, read as the reverse complement.
TAAAATTTCTGCTTCGTTCATACGCAGGATTATTTGATGATTTTGTCTTTATCCAGGAAACGCAGCTTGCCAGACGCATGGGTGCGGAACCAGCACAGGTCAAAAATCATCTGCAGTTGCTTGATAAGCTTAAAATACTCAGTTACCTGCCGTCAAGCGAATCACCCCGGTTGACCTTTCTTGAACACAGGATCGAGTCCCGACACATGAGGATTGACAAACAGAATCTTCAGGACAGGAAGGAAAGGTATTTGGTAAAGGCAAAGGCCGTTATCAATTATGCAACTGAACGTTTCCGTTGCAGGAGCCAGATGTTATTGGCCTATTTTGGTGAGGAGACCTGGCATCGTTGCGGAGTTTGTGACTATTGCCTTGGGAGGAATAAATCCGGTGTCAGTGATCTTGAATTCGAAGAACTCAGCCGGAAGATTGAAACCATGCTGCGTAATGATAAATTCACCCTTCATGATCTGATAAATCACCTTCCTGCCACTAAAGAAGAGACAAGTTTAAAAGTTCTTGAATGGCTGATCGATAATGAGAAGATCAGTTACTTTCAGGGAAATTATCTTTGCTGGAATGAATGAGCATAAAGCACAGAAGGACATCTCTGTTACCAGGTTTTTGGACGATGCATTTTTCGACAGGGATGACGTAGTTGAAATCGCCAGGGATTTGATCGGTAAATACCTGTTCACTGAAATCAATGGCATCAGGACCGGAGGGTTGATTACCGAAACTGAAGCTTATGCAGGTGAAACCGATCGTGCCAGTCACGCATGGTCAGGACGTAAAACTGCAAGGACCGAGATCATGTACCGTGATCCAGGCACACTGTATGTCTATTTGTGTTATGGTATTCATTCACTGGTAAATATTGTGACCAATCGGAGTGGTATTCCACATGCGGTTCTTCTCAGGTCAATTTATCCGCTGGAAGGTATTGATATGATAATGCAGAGAAGAGGTCAGGCAACATTCGATCCGCTCAGCCTGTGTTCAGGTCCGGGTAAATTGACACAAGGACTTGGCATTGGTCTCGGGTATAACGGACTTATCATTAACCGCTGTGCTTTGTATGTGGAAGACAGAAACATGGAGCTTCCTGCTTCCATGCTCAGGACAGGGCCTCGCATCGGAGTTGATTATGCCGGTAAAGATGCCTTACTACCCTATCGCTTTTATGTTGATCACAGGGATTTTAAAAATATACCATTCAGGAAATTTTAATTCTTTTCTTTGCCTGTATGTCCATGTTCCCTAAAGTCATATTGAAACCCGGCAAAGACCGTTCGGTTCGTCTGTTTCATCCGTGGATTTTTTCTGGCGCTGTTGCCCATATCGATGAAGGAATTGACGAAGGCGACATAGCTGAGGTTTATACTCACGATAAGAATTACCTGGGAACCGGGCATTTTCATCACGGTTCGATCAAGGTGAGATTATTCTCATTTGAGAAAACAAGCCTTGACAGAGATTTTTGGGTCAGAAGATTGGGAAGAGCTTTTGAACTCCGGAAAAGCCTTTCACTGGTCGGGAATGAAGAAACCACCATGTACCGTCTTGTACATGCCGAGGGAGATGGTTTACCAGGACTGATCATTGATATTTATGGTTCAACCGCGGTGATTCAAGCTCACACCAAAGGCATGCATAGGGCTGTCAGTGATATAGCCGGTGCATTATCTGAGTTAGCTGAGCTTTCACCAGAGACCATTTATGATAAAAGTGATGATGCTATGAAGCGTCAATCCGGAGTTGAGACGATTAACAGTTTTCTGAAGGGCAGTTCAAAGGATGCAATAGTGAAGGAGAACGGAATTAATTTCTATGTTAACTGGGAAGAAGGACAAAAAACCGGATTTTTTATTGATCAGAGAGAAAACAGGAATTTGCTGCGCAGGTTTGTCCGCGATAAGAAGGTGCTGAATACTTTTTCTTACTCAGGAGGATTCTCGATGTATGCTCTTCTGGAGGGAGCACAACTTGTCCATTCGGTAGACAGTTCTTCAAGGGCTATGCAATGGGCTCAGAGAAATGCAGAACTGAATTCCGTCAGTGAAAGACATGAGTTTATTCGAAGTGATGCTTTTGATTTTCTTAAGTCTTCAAGCCAGTTTTATGATGTGATTGTACTTGATCCACCGGCATTCGCAAAGCATCTAAGTTCCGAGAAGAAAGCTATTGTCGGTTACCGGAATCTGAATACCGAAGGAATAAGACATATCGCACCCGGTGGTTTCCTTTTTACTTTTTCATGTTCTCAGGTGATTGATAAGGAATTATTCAGGAAGATCGTATTTCAGTCAGCAGCTCAGACAGGCCGGAACGTAAGAATCCTCCATCAACTGAGTCAGGCTCCTGATCATCCCATATCAATCTGGCACCCAGAGGGTGAATACCTGAAAGGACTTGTCCTTTATGTTGAATAAGGACATTTGCGTTTGACTGTCTGTATCTTCCTTTTCATCATCTGACCATCAGTTTACTTACCTTCGCGCGTTATTGTTGATCATGCAAGTTGGCATCAGCTACAAAGAGATATTGAGGATTGCCTATCCGGTAATGATTGGAGCCCTGGCTACAACGGTGCTGCATGCTACAGATACGGCATTTCTTGGTCGTGTTGGAGAAATCGAGCTGGGCGCCTCAGCTATCGCGGGAATACTCTATTTTACCCTGGCTATGATTGGAACCTCATTGGGAGTGGGAACTCAGATTCTCATCGCCAGAAGGGCCGGAGAAAAAAATGATGAAGAGATCGGTAAGAACTTTGATCACAGTTTTCTGCTTCTTGCCTTTTTGGGACTCCTCTTGTTTCTACTCATGTTTTTCGCCGCTCCCTGGATCCTTGGGAAGGCGATTGAATCGACGGAAATTTCCCATGCTGCCTCCGAATTCATCAGATACAGATCCTTCGGCATAGTTTTTTTGATGATCGCGACAGCGTACCGTTCGTTTTATGTTGGAATTGCTCAGCCCAAAGTATATGGTGTGTATGCTTTTATCATGTCCATCTTAAACCTTATTTTTTGTTATGTTCTGATTTTCGGTAATGCAGGCTTTCCTGAATTGGGAATTGCCGGCGCAGGCCTTGCATCAAGTATGGCAGAATTATTCTCCCTTGTGTTCATTGTTCTTTACACGAGGTATAAACCTGGAATAAAACAATTCAGACTATTTACTCTGAGAAAGATAGAAGCCGGTATACTAAAAAGCATTCTGAATCTCTCCACTCCTATTGTGATGCAGAATCTTCTTTCCATGGGTTCCTGGTTCGTTTTCTTTTTGTTTATTGAAAAGATAGGTAAACACGAATTGGCTATCTCAAATATCGTCCGCGGAGCTTATATGCTGAGTATGACACCCATGTGGGGATTCTCCGTAGCCGCAAACAGCATGGTCAGTAATATTATCGGACAGGAACGACAAGCCGAAGTACTCTTGTTGGTAAAGCGGATTTTACAGCTTACTGTACTGTGCACCGTATTGATGGTAATTCTGAACCTGTTTTTTTCAGGATATATTCTTGAGGTCTTTACTTCAGACAGAGTGTTGATTGCCGATTCATATTCGACATTTTACGTGATCAATGTGGCCATGTTTTTCTTTTCAACCGCCATCGTATGTATAAGCGCTGTAAGTGGTACCGGAGCTACCAAAACGGCTTTATTAATCGAGATAGTCGCCATATTCATCTATCTTTTATATGTTTATCTGGCAACATTTGTATTTTCAGGCAAGGTCGAAACGGTCTGGCTGTCCGAAGTAATTTATTGGGGATTTACCGGCGTGGCTTCCTATGTATATCTTCGCAGTCAGCGTTGGCGGAAGATAAAGATCTGATCCTGCCATTTAAGATCTATGAGCGATCAAACCCGAATTGTATTTTTTGGTACCCCGGAATTCGCTGTTCCATCCCTGGAAATCCTGATCCGGAATAATTTCCATGTCGTAGCAGTCGTTACCGCACCTGATAAGCCTGCAGGTCGCGGTCTGAAGGTTTCCGAATCACCCGTAAAGGAGTTTGCAGTAGCGAACAAGATCAGAGTATTGCAGCCGGAGAATCTAAAGGATGCCCGATTCAACAGTGAATTGGAATCGCTTAAACCAGACTTGCAGGTGGTAGTCGCATTCAGGATGTTACCGGAAAAGATATGGAAATTACCCCGGAAAGGAACATTCAACCTTCATGCCTCACTGCTACCCCTCTACAGAGGTGCCGCTCCAATTAACTGGGCAATCATAAATGGTGAAAAAGTAACCGGTGTGACTACTTTCTTCCTGAAGCACGAAATAGATAGCGGAGACATCATCATGCAGGAATCTACAAATATAGGTTCAGATGAAACAGCAGGCGAATTGCATGACAGGTTAATGGTGTTGGGAGCCGGACTTGTTCTGAAGACGGTACAGTCCATCAACGCCGGAAAGGTTGTAGCGGTTAAGCAACCGGAACTGGCAGCTGATATGATGAGACCAGCGCCCAAGCTAACCAGACTGAATACCATGTTAAGTTCAAAGCAAATGTATTCAGACGCATTTAATTTCATCAGAGGATTATCACCATACCCTGCGGCCCACACGGAGTTTTTTAATCCTGAAAGCGGCGTTAGTCTTGCACTGAAAGTTTACGGTGCAACTGCGCACGCTGAAGATCATGGAAAAGTACCCGGAACCATCGTTACCGATAACAGGAATTTCATTCGTGTGTATTTCAGGAAGGGATTTCTTGAGTTCCTGACCATACAACTTGCCGGAAGGAATAAAGTAAGCGTAAAGGATTTTCTGAACGGCTTCAAACTGGAAGGCAGCTGGACTCTGAGGAGCTAGAAGCCATCGAAAAAAAAACAAAGCATGAGCACCGGTCCTAATCATCTCTTCTTTTTTTCCCTGGTTTGAAAATAGAACACCTGTTTCCCCTCTTCTGAATGAGCTAAATAGCATCTGATTCAGGAATAAAATTCTTCAATCAGTTTTTGACTCGAACGTCTTCCATTTGATATTAGCCTGTTCACAAGTCTGCCTGAGATTTGCAGAACCTTCCGATCTTACGTAATGAATTTTTACAGAATTTTGCTTAATGAAAAAGCTGGTGGTATTTTCAGGGGCAGGCATGAGCGCTGAGAGTGGCTTGCAGACATTTCGCGGTGGTGATGGTTTATGGGAAAACTACCGGATAGAAGATGTGGCAACACCCGGGGCCTGGCTGAAGAACCGGAACATGGTCCTTGAATTTTATAACCAGCGAAGAAGGCAGATAGCATCTGTTCAACCAAATGCTGCACATTCAGCCCTCGTGCTTCTTGAAAAACATTATAATCTTACGGTAATTACACAGAATATAGATGACCTTCATGAAAGAGCGGGTTCAAAAAAAGTATTGCACCTGCATGGTGAGATAACAAGAGCCAGAAGTACGTTGGTTCCAGATCTTGTTGTTGATATTGGCTACAATGATATTCTTGAGGGTCACCATTGCGAAAGAGGATCACAATTGCGTCCTCATATTGTCTGGTTTGGCGAAGAGGTACCCGAGCTTGAACGTGCTGCCGGAATCATTTCGGAGGCGGATGTACTTCTTGTGATCGGGACATCACTTAATGTTTACCCGGCAGCCGGACTCATACACTATGCCGGCCTGGAATGTGAAAAATACCTGATTGATCCCGAAGCAAGAATCAACAGAGATGATTTTACGGTAATCCGTAAGGCGGCTGGTGAAGCGATTCCAGGGCTGGTCAGCCAGTTGATCGCAGCGAGTAAGCCTTAATATAAATTTCAGCACTGTTTGTTTGAAGATTCAAACAGGATAAATAACATCGCAACCCAATGGAAGCAGGTTTTATAGACAGTGAATTTTTCAAGTGGGTTGTCCTTCCGATCCTCATTTTTATTGCCCGTATGTCGGATGTAACTCTCGGAACACTTAGAAATGTTTTTATCTCAAAAGGATTCAGAAACATAGTTCCTCTGATCGGTTTTTTTGAAGTACTGATCTGGCTCATTTCAATACGTCAGATCATGCATCATCTGGATAATCCACTATGTTACCTTGGCTTTGCCGGGGGGTTCGCTGCGGGAACTTATGTAGGTATGCGCATTGAAAGCCGGCTTGCGCTGGGCATGCAGGTAATCAGGATCATTACCCATCAGGATTCTGAAGGGCTTATCAATTCATTGAAAGCGGAAAACATCGGTATTACGGTTCTGGACGGTCAGGGTGCAAAAGGACCTGTCAAAATTGTGTTTACCATAGTCAAGCGAAAGGATATTGATACCATCAAGAGGATCATCGAAACCTGTAATCCTTCGGCTTTCTATTCCATTGAAGATATCAGGCTTGCCAATCAAGGGGTTTTTCCTCAAAAAAAGGCCATTTCAGGGGCTATTGATCATCTCCGTAATATTTTTCCTGATCCCAAGCAGAAATAAACAGCCCTATTGTCAATAACATTTTTTAACTTCATCCTGTAAGTATATTGATTTCATAACTTTGCACTAATATAATCACCTGAAACCACTAAAAAACAAACCCTAAACCCTTAAAAAATGAAAACCAAAGCAATTTTAGCATTTATGATTGCCGGTGCAATGAGCTTTACAGCTTGCACTAAAAAAATCGATGAAAAGACAATGAGTGAAATCAATCAGTTCGGAACCGACTGGACTGCTCTTGGCGAGCAGGTTAGCAGCTGGAGCCAGGAATTGACTGAAACTGCAGCCCGCGCTACTGAATTTTCTGCAAGACAGGCTGAAATGGCAAACAACATTGCTAACATCAAGGATGAGTCTATCAGAACTCGTATCACTGAAATGTCACAGGCATCCAGTAATGACGCTTCCAAACTTAACACAATGGTGAGTGAATTCGGTTCATTCAAGACTACCTGGGATGAAACTACCCAGCAGTATAACGAGTGGAAAGACAAGATCACCAAAGGTGAAATCAATCCAGCTGATGCGATCAAAGGACTTGCGGACTTCAGAACAAAAATGAGTGATGCTCAGGCTCGTTACGAAAGCTGGAGTACTGCTTATGCTGAGACTAAAAACTCTTGCGATCAGAATATGGCTGCAGCCGATGAAATTGCAAAGTCAATGGAGTCAACCACCAAAAGATAATTTTTTTGTTGCAAAAGAAAGCCTGAGTGTAAACTCAGGCTTTTTTTATGTCGTTTAGTTCCTGCAACTGTTCCAATAATCTTTTTGAAAATTTATTGAAATATCTTTTTTGTCTGAAAGCGCTAACCCACCGGATACCGTGAATGACATCTGTGAGAAAAATTTCATCGGCTTCAAGCAGATCCGACTCTTGAATACCTGTTTCAATCACTTCCGTATTTTTTAACCGGAGAAACTCAATCAGTGTTTCACGCATTATCCCGGAAACACAAGCTTCAGCAAGCGAAGGAGTGTAAACCTTTCCTGATCGTACAAGGAATATATTGGAACTGATCGCCTCGGCGATTCGTCCATGGGTATTCAATACCAGGCAATCTCCGCCTCCACTCCTGCGATTGAAAAGTCCCGCCATCACATAATATAATGCGTTGGAAGATTTCAAATTTGACAGTCTGCTGGGAGGTTTCTGAATATCCCTGAATATTCCGATGTTTATCCCGGTATCGTTCATGGAATAATTCATTCCGCTCAACGGGAAGGCTTCTATCAGATAGGACACCTCATTGGTTTGAGGTGTGTATAGACCGCCATCATTTCTGAATACTTCAAGTCTTATCCTTCCATTCCCTTTCAGGTTATTCACCTGATCCAGATGCCTGAATGATAAATACAGGTTATGAAAGGTAAGTTCGTCATGTGGCAACATCCCGAGCAATTCCATACTTTTTTGGAGTCTCCTTAGATGCTTTTCAAAATAAAGGATTTCTCCGTTCATAAGCCTTATGGTTTCAAATAAGGCATCACCATACCGGAAGGCGCGATTTGAAGCGGTGAATATCGGCTGATCCGATTTAATGATGTTACCGTTAAAGTTTACGAAGGTATCAGGCTGCATGATGATGAGACAAAGTTAAGCCGCCTTTGTCAACTTAAACAAGCCGGAAAAAAATTAATTAAAAATTTTGTGAACCATGATTGAGGATATCATCAATCAGGCTCAACAGCGATGTATTCGAGGGAATTTTTATTCCTCTCAGACCGGCCTTCTGAGCAGCTTCCATATCCCTGTCAGCATCACCTATAAATATGCTTCTTTCCGGATCTGCATTGAATCGTGCAATGGCTTTTTCAATCAGGAGCGAATCAGGTTTTCTGCATATACACCGGCTTTTTGAGGGATGATGAGGACAATAATAGATTTCGAGAAATCCGATCCCTTCAGACTGCGCTCTTCTGATAAAGTGATGATGCAGGAATTCTACGTCTTCGAACGTATACAATTCCCTTGCAATTCCACTCTGGTTGCTGATAACGACAAATTCAAAACCGTCCTGTTTTAGTAACTTCAGTGCTTCAAAGAGTCCGTCATTAATGGTAAAATCTTCCAGTTTGAAGGTAAACTCACCTCGTTCACGATTAATTACCCCGTCGCGGTCCAGAAAAATTATTTTTCGTGAATCAGAGTGCATTGTTTCGGTGAATGATCTGCTGTATGAATTCCAGAAAAAGCGATGGCTTGAGCAGGATAGTGAACAGAAATCCATAAACAGCGCCCCAGAGATGCGCGTCATGATTGATATTGTCCCCGCCTTTCTTAGCCATGTAGTAGCAATAGATCAGATAAAGTATGGCGAAAATTATACCCGGCATACAGAGAATGCCGTACAGACACAGGTTTTGTAAAGGATTAAACAGAATAAAGGAGAATACAACCGCTGCCACTGCGCCGGAAGCCCCAAGCGCGTTATAGGACGGATTATCCTTGTGCTTGCTATACGTAGGTAAAACGGCCGTCATCATTCCTCCGATATATAACAGTACAAAATATACCTGCGACTTTTCTCCAAAATACGAATCAAAATAGCTTTCTAAAGTGAATCCAAAAGAGAAAAGAACCAGCATATTAATGATAAGGTGCAGCCAGTCAGCATGCAAAAAACCGCTGCTTATGAAACGAAACCATTCTTTTCTGTGATGAATTGTGTATGGATTGAAAATATATCTCTCCATGAGTCCGCGGTTTTGAAAAGCCAGTATGGAAAACGCGGAAGTAATGATGATGATAAGTAAAGTCAGGTTCATGGATAGTTTAAATGGATCAGACATTAAAACGGAAATGCATAATATCACCGTCGTCTACAAGATACTCTTTCCCTTCAATGCTGAGTTTACCTGCATCCCTGCATCCTGCTTCGGAACCAAATTTTACAAAATCATCGTAGTGAATCACTTCGGCTTTTATGAAGCCTTTTTCAAAATCAGAATGTATCACTCCTGCGGCCTGCGGAGCATACATGCCTTTGGTTATTGTCCATGCCCTCACCTCCTTTTCCCCGGCGGTGAAGTAAGTCTGAAGGTTCAGTAACCTGTAGGCTGCCTTGATAAGTTTTGATACTCCCGATTCGCTCAGTCCAAGGTCCGACAAAAATGCCTGCCGGTCTTCAAAACTGTCCAGCATGCTAATCTCGGCTTCGATCGCAGCGGCAATCACGAGAACCTCGGCATTTTCTTCCCTGACCGCTTCGCGTATTTGCTCAACGTATTTATTACCTGAAACAACAGATGCTTCATCCACATTACACACATACATCACCGGTTTTGCAGTCAGCAGGAAAATATCCGCTATGTGTTTCTTGTCGTCGTCCGATACAGGTGCGCTTCGCGCCGATTTTCCCTGCTCAAGATGTGATTTGTAAATATTCAGCACCTCAAGACATCTTTTTGCGTCTTTATCAGTACCTGCTTTGGCTACTTTTTCGATTCGACTAATCTTCTTTTCGACCGATTCAAGGTCTTTAAGCTGCAGTTCGGTATCAATGGTCTCTTTATCTCTGACAGGATTCACCTGACCATCGACATGAACCACGTTGGGATCTTCAAAGCATCTGATCACGTGAATAATCGCATCACACTCCCTGATATTGCTCAGGAACTGGTTTCCCAGACCTTCTCCCTTGCTGGCCCCTTTTACCAGTCCGGCTATATCAACGATTTCAATCGTGGTAGGTAAAACACGCTGAGGTTTTACCAGTCTCTCCAGAATGGTTAGACGTTCATCCGGTACTGTGATGACTCCAATATTCGGTTCAATAGTGCAAAACGGAAAATTTGCCGCCTGTGCTTTCGCATTGGATAGACAATTAAACAATGTTGATTTACCCACATTGGGTAATCCTACTATACCACACCTCAACGCCATAAATTATAAATCAAATTTTTAATTACTTATTTCACCCCTCCGCCGGAGAGTATTCCCTGGTATTTCAATGCGTTTGCAGGGTCGATCAGCGATAAAACCGGAACTATCTGGTTCTTCTCATCAGACTGTGCCTGTGAGTAAATGTTAACGATTTCGTCGGATTTTGCATTGAAAAAAACCTGCATCAGAAATGAATTCGGTTTATCTGAGAATACCTTTCTCAACTCTTTTATACTTTCGGAAATGTTTTGTCTGGCCTCAAGTACATTCTCAGTCATCTTGTCAAGCCCATTTCTGTGATAAGCGTACATCGTGCTCCTTAAAGGTCTGAAGGATGAGTTTAGAAGGTTCTCCGTTATCCAGTAACGGTTCCGGGAACTTTCAAAGGCCTTCCAGCCTCTGTCTGGCAATGGGGCTGCATTGCTTACTATCTGCTGAGCCCTGGCAAAATAGGGTGTTCCGCCCTCCGGAGAATAGGAATCGTAGTCAAGACCAATGATCAGGTATGCGTAATAGGCCAGGACTGCCGTAAGATTTGAATTGATATTGGCTTCGTCAAATTCGAGAACCTGGTCCTGAATGTATTTGAAAGTAAAATCATTGTCCTGGTGATTGAAGAGCGGAGTATTGAAAGAAGACTTATAAACCGGCCGTCTCGACTGGATTTGAATATTCGCTTTAAAGTCATCCACTGAGGCGCGTTCAGAAACCGTAATGATAATGCTGCATTCGATTCTTTCCTGATTCAGATACTGGTCATTAGTCCATGAACGGCTGTTGAGAAACTCCCTTATGGATGTCTGAAGAGTTTCGTAAATGGTTTTATCGCTAGCCTGGATCTGTGGAGATAATACAGATACAGTGCAGTTAAGCTCCTGCGCCCCGGAGCTCAGGTGAACAAGCATTCCCAACATCAGAAGGGAAAAGACCTTTTTCAATTTTATCGTTCTGTACATTGACATGTGTTTAAATAAAAAACGGACTTATCAATCGTTTTAGTTTATTTCGGCGCTAAGACTCTATCCCGCAGATAATTGACAATATCTCTGGCAACTTCCTTCTTCGATTTCAATTCGTAAGGATTCATATTCCCCTTCGAGTCAAGGATGCTGATTTTATTGGTGCCGGTTCCAAAGCCGGCTCCTTTATCATTCAGTGAATTTAAAACGATAAAGTCAAGGTTTTTATTCCTCAGTTTCGAAGCAGCATTGGAAAGCTCATCATCGGTTTCCAACGCAAAACCTACCAGGATTTGTCCGGGCCTTTTGGACTTTCCAAGATTTTCCAGGATATCCGTAGTTTGAATCAATGGCAGGACGGGAATTGCCTTGTCCTTCTTGATCTTTGTACCGGATACTTTTTCCGGTTTATAATCAGCCACTGCCGCCGACATGATTATCCAGTCACACTCAGATGCATTATCACGACAAGCATGAAGCATTTCTTCCGCCGTTTCCACATCAATCCTTTTGATGGTTCTGTTCCCTGTCTTTAGAGAGGTGGGTCCGGCAACCAATGTAACCTCCGCACCCTGATCAGCCAGTTCTTCCGCAATACTAAAACCCATCGTGCCGGTTGATCTGTTTCCAATGAACCTGACGGGATCGATTGCTTCATAGGTTGGACCTGCGCTTACCAGTACTTTAATTCCTTTTAGCGGAAGTCCTGCTGACAGAAACCTTTCTAACTCAAGAAATATCATCTCGGGTTCAGCCATTCTTCCTTCCCCTGACAGTCCGCTGGCCAGTTCACCATCGGTCGGAGCGATGAGATGCACATTTCGCTTTTTTAAAATTTCCAGATTGCTTAGTGTCGAATCATGCTTCCACATGTCGAGGTCCATAGCGGGAGCGATAAACACCGGACAACGGGCACTGAGAAAGGTCATCAGCAAGAGGTTATCACATATTCCTCCCGCCATTTTAGCTATGGTGTTTGCAGTGGCCGGAGCAATGATCATCAGATCTGCCCACATACCCAGGTCTACATGATTGGTCCATCTGCCGGAAGCCGGATCAAAACTGTCAACGAGAACGTCATCCTTTGACAAGACAGAAAGCGTAAGTGGGGTGATAAAATCTTTGGCGGAAGGCGTCATGATGACCTTGACTTTCGCTCCCGCCTTAATCAATAAACGCACAAGCAAGGCCGACTTGTAAGCGGCTATACTGCCTGTAATACCCAGGATGATGCGCTTAGGCTGCATTCAATTTTTTGTTGGTTAATATGAATTAAAAAATCCAAAACAGAGGTCTTGGATTTTTCTATCTGATCAATCATTAGCTGTTGACTCAGATGTTTTCTTCTGCTGCCGGTTTACGGTAATAGATTTTGCCGTCCTGAAATTCCTGGATAGAAATCAGTGTTGGTTTTGGCAATCGTTCGTAATATTTTGAGATTTCGATCTGCTCGCGGTTCTCAAAAACTTCTTCGAGATTATCAGAACTGGTGTTGAACTCTGACAATTTGGAATTCAGTTCTTCCTTCATTTCGGCAGAGATCTGATTGGCCCGCTTGGCTATGATCACAAGTGATTCGTAGAGGTTACCGGTTTCATTGTCGAACTCCGGCAGGTTACGGGTTACGGTTGTAGTTGCTTCTGATTTGTAGCTCATCTTATGGTGAATTTTAGATTTAATTTTTTGCACTCACTCCGTTCGAAGGAATTTTATCCAGTTCTTTTCTGATCTGGGTTGCTATGTTCTCTGCTTCCTTCATGAATTTGCTTTCCGGAAAAGCCAGACTGAATTCGCCGAAAGCGCGTAAGGCTTCATTGTACCGGCTTTCCCTCTTCTCTTCAACGCTTCCTTCGGCAAAGAGATAGGCTGCCCTGATTGTCATGAACAAGGCATGCTCTCTGTATTGCGTCGAAGGATAATCCTGAAGTAAATTTTTAAAGGTCGTGATAGCGGCATTATAAGATTCCATATTGAAATACAATTTCGCCGTTTCATAGGTTTTGGTTTCCAGCTTAGCTCTGAGCTGATCTATCAGGCGGTTGCATTCCGGTATTCTTGAACTGCCTTGATATTTATCGGCAAAGAGTTGCAGTTCATTAATGGCCTTATAGGTATTAGTCTGATCAAGCGAATACTCCGGTGAATCTTCGAAATAACAATAGGCAACCATGAAAGCACATTCTTCGGTAAGCTCACTGGACGGAAAAGTCTTGGTAAAATTCTCAAAGTCGTAAGCCGCACTTTGATAATCGCCAAGCTGGTAATTGGTATAAGCGTAATAATAATAAGTCTGTTCCGCCTTCCTGGTTCCCCGGAGCATGGTGATCAACTCTTCAAACAAGGGCAATGCCTTGTAATAATCACGTTTCTTATAGAGCTGGATGGCCAGTTCCAGTTTGGCATCCACGTTAGTGCTCTTCAATACCCGGTTGTAATTACTGCAACCAGATATTAAAACGCTGAAAATCAATAGTATGATTGAAATTTTTCGCGTCATCGGCCTGCAAATGTACATATAATATTTCTGCTTTCCCATTCAAAATCAAAGCTTCAGAACGGCCCTTTTCTGTGTCTCAGGATCTGTCAGCAAGACACGAAGGGATGATCCGTACCGGTATGATTGAACAGATAAGTTTTTTGTCTTGAAGACCCCTTGTCAGTGCTTGACAATCCTGCTGATCGGATAGGTCCCGCTACCTGATAGAATCCGGGCATAGTAAAGTCCGGGACGGAGATCCCTGCCAATTTCGACTTGAGCACTGCCTGGTTCAAGGATGACTGTTTCACATATTTTTCCGATTGGATCGATCACTTCAAGCCTGCCTGAGAGCCCGTTTCCAATCGGTGAAAAAGTCAGGATGGTAGTACCGGTGAATGGATTAGGGAAACTGCCTGCGGAAAGGAAGGGGTTTCGGCCCGGACCATCGATACCAACGTTTAGCATACCGCTGATTCTGAAGTGATCAAATCCTCCTTCAAGGATATGCCCTGGCGATTCATCTTCAATATCCACCACAAGTTGCATTGTGGAACTAGGAGAAATAACACTGCTGATGAGGATGGAATTATCGTGCCAGGAAGCCATGCCGGCAGAGTTGACCGTGACGGCATCGATAAGAACCATATCGGTTCCGTTAGAAAGATAGATGTTCATGGTGTCATCAGGGTTTCCGGATCCTCCGGAGTTGACAAACCATCTTGCATATTCAAGTACGGGACTTATATAGATTGATGCATCAAATACAGGAGAGGAGAGAATGGTATTTCCATTATCCACATCATGATTATTGAAGGCACCTGCGCCGTTATCCGTCACGTAACATTTGTTTGAGCAATCCAAGCTTGCATCACTGCCCGGATTTACGATATCGTTGTTCCCATCATAGCTCGCCAGTGGAATTCCTCTCTCCCATTCGTTGGATGACGAACCACTGACTGACCATCCGAAATCGAAGGTAAAATCATCGTAGTAGCCTGCAGGAAGTTCCAACTGAACAGGACCGGTTGCCAGAATATCCTGGTTGATACAACGTGTAACATATCCCCATTTTCCCGCACTTATGTCATAGTTTCCTGCTATGACGCCATTGATAATGAATTCACCATTGACATCAGTGAATGAATTAAAGAGAAAGCTTGAATTTTCTATAAGCACAGATGCATTTTCCAGGGGTAGTCCGGTAAGACTGTCGAGAACAGTGCCACTGACCGCAAAGGTCGGTAAAGGACTCAGTGCTGCATCGAGAACAGTCAGTACACCATTGGTCAGGGAAACACCACTGATCAACTTATTCTGGTAACCGGCCTTGCTTATTTCAACATCATACAAACCGGCATTCAGCAATCCGGTTCTGTATTCACCGCTTGCATCTGAAAGTTTGCTGGCTGAAGTACCGATGATCTGAACAAAAGCCCCCTGCAAGACCGCACCGCTGAGTGAATCTGTTATTACACCTTCCAGGTAACATCCCCTGATATAGGTAGGAGTCAGTACAAACAAACCATTGACCATGTCAGAGGCAACTATGGTACCGGAAGGAAGGAAGGGATAAACACCCCAACAACCTGTCTGACCGGTTCCGCTCCCCTGCTGATAGGTGTCGTATTTGGCAACTTCGACAGGATTTGCCGGTCGGCTTACATCAACAATGACGACTCCTTCTTTATACCAGGATGTAACCGCATAATCATTCAGGATATGGGTATTATGAACTACCGATCCACCTCCTGGAGCAGTCTGATATCTTGAAAGTTCGCGAATGTTCTGCAGGTCTGAAATGTCAAATGCGCCCAGAAAGGAATAATTGTTTTCATCCGTAGTGAACAATGTTTTATGATCATCCGAAAGCCATGTATTGTGAGTAAAGGCAGTCGGGGTGGTCTGGGTAGCCAGCAAGACAGGGTTCGATTTGTTTGTCACATCAACGACCGTGAAAAATCCACCGTAAATATGCGCCTCATACATCGTGTCGTTTTCGACATATCCATCATGCACATAAGAATCATTTCCGCCTCCTGGGAAAATATATTCTCCGGCAAAAACCGGATCCCAGGGATCACTCAGGTCGAGGAACAAAGTGTGCCCCGATCCTATATTGCTGCCATAGAGATAAAGGTAGCCCATGGCAGTGTCGCAGTGCAAGGCATGTATCGAACTCAGTTGCCCGTTAATCGCTCCGTCGCCGGTATATTGCCTTGAGTTCACTGATGCAGGCAGATCGCTCAAATCAACTACGGTGAGGCCCCCACCTCCTTCTGTGGTGACATAGGCATATTTCCGGTAGGTCTTTACTTCCCTCCAGGTACTGCTTGCACCGGGAACAGAAAATCTGATAACCGGATTATCAGGATCGGTAACATCCACGATATCGAGACCCTGTTCCGTTCCGACCAGGGCATATTCATTATCAAGAGAATCGGTATAACCACCGATATTCGCCAAGGCGTCCGGACTGTAAGACAGGTTAGCCCGGAGTTGTAAATTTTGCGCATGAAGACTGATGCTAAATAATACTGAGAGTTGAAGTAAAATGTATTTCATTTCATTTTTTTTTCCCAAAGGACGAAGTAAACTATGAATCCCGCAAGAGGCCGACGGAAGAATACAAGACTATGACAGAAACAACAGACTGGTTTCAGGAAGAAAGGTATTTGAATACAGGGCTAATTATAGCAGCAAGGAACAGAACATGATTCCATGAACTATCTGTTCTTGTAGTAAAGACTGATTTTCCAGACTGAAGCTGCTAAACCAACAAATTTTCAGACCGGTAATTTTTGAAAATTCGGAATAAATCAGTGTACCGGATGATTTCAGGCTCAGGACATTTTTACGGCTATGAAAATTGGAGGTCACAAAGCGATATTAACAATGCCGGACATGAGTCTGCTTCCGGAAATTCTGACACAATCCAAATTAAAAAAGATGTATTATTTTATAAATAATTGATAAACACATATTTATAATAAGTTAATTGAACTACGGGTTGAGAGATTAAATTAACGCATCTGAGTCAGGCCTGGGCTTCTGCTCTGTTGATTAAATTTACAGGTCAAGGGCTGAATTATTTGATTTTAATTCAAAATACTTACTTTTGTCATGACAGGAAATTCAATCAAGTTCGATTATAAGCTACTGACCTTTCATTGAATGTCCTTTAAAATCAATAAAACAATCTAAAAAACAGGAGCGGTGGATTTATTTGAAAAAATAAAGAAGAACAGAGGACCAATAGGACAGCATGCAAAGGATTCGCACGGCTATTTCACATTTCCCAAGCTGGAAGGTGATATCGGAACAAGGATGGTTTTTCGCGGGAAGGAACGATTGATTTGGAGTTTAAACAATTACCTGGGATTGGCGAATCATCCGGAAGTGCGCAAGGCAGACGCCGATGCTGCAGCCCAATTTGGTTTTGCTTCGCCTATGGGAGCCCGGATGATGTCCGGTAATACCAATCATCATGAGCAATTAGAGAATGAACTGTCCTCATTCATGAAAAAGGAGGATACCATTTTGCTGAACTTTGGCTATCAGGGTATGGTTTCGGCCATTGATTGCCTGGTTGACCGGCATGATGTAATTGTCTATGACAGTGAGAGCCATGCCTGTATAATTGACGGCGTGCGTTTACACATGGGAAAACGATTTGTATTCCCGCACAATGACATTGATAACTGCGAAAAACAATTGGAAAGAGCTACCCGGATCGTGAATGAAACCGGAGGCTCTATTCTGCTTATCACGGAAGGGGTTTTTGGAATGAGCGGAGATATGGGCAGGATCAAAGACATCGTGGCACTGAAAAAGAAATTCAACTTCAGGCTCTTCGTCGACGATGCTCATGGCTTTGGTACCATGGGTAAGACCGGTGCGGGTACGGGTGAAGAACAAGGTGTTCAGGATGACATTGACATCTATTTCGGAACCTTTGCCAAGAGTATGGCGATGATAGGTGGATTTATTTCGAGCAAGGAAGATGTCGTTGAGTACCTGCGTTATAATATGCGCTCACAGATTTTCGCGAAGTCAATGCCATCCCCCCTGGTGATCGGCGCCTTGAAAAGGCTGGAACTTCTCAGAAAGCATCCGGAACTCAAAGACAACCTCTGGAAAATCGTAAATGCCCTTCAAAGCGGCCTGAAATCGGCAGGATTCAATTTAGGTAAAACACAAAGTCCGGTCACTCCGGTATTCATGAACGGCAGCATTGGTGAAGCCACCAATCTTATCTATGATATGAGGGAAAATTATGACATCTTCTGTTCCATGGTAGTTTATCCTGTTGTTCCCAAGGATGTTATCATTCTGAGGTTAATACCTACCGCGGTGCATACGATGAAGGATGTTGAATATACCATAGATGCTTTCAAGAAAGCCCATGTGAAACTGAAAGCGGGAGAATATATGTCTGATAAAATAGCTGCGTTCTGAAATTTAAGAATGTTTAACGGTAAATCACACAACCCAAATAAATAAGCTCCTAATCAAATCAACATTAATCTCTAAAACAAAAAACAATGAAAGAATACGAAAAAATCAAAATGCTTGTAGCAGCTATTGAAGAGGATGTCATCAAGTTTTCTGAAAAAGGAAATGCCGCAGCAGGAACCCGCGTGCGGAAGGGCCTTCAGGACATTAAGAGAGCATGCCAGGAAATGAGGGATGCGATCCAGTCAGTAAAAAAAGGCGACGCTGCAGGCGCATAATATTTTCTCACACGTCTGTTAAAAACCCGGTATTACCATCGGGTTTTTTTATTTTTGATCGTATCGGAATTCTCTGACTTAGGCTGCTTGTTGGATCATGAACAGATATGAACAGTTATGAAAGAAAGAAATAATCAGGAAAGTCAGGCAAAAGTGCTGAGAGTTTTCAGAAAGGTTCACAGGACCACCGGTGCTGTATTGTTCCTCTTCTTTTTTATAGTGTCCCTTAGCGGTTTATTATTGGGTTGGAAAAAGCACAGTAAGGGACTGATTCTGGCCAAAAGTCATGAAGGCACTTCAAGCGACCTGAAAGACTGGCTTCCCCTTGACAGCCTCCACTCTATCGCCTGCAGTCTCCTGCATGAGAAAGTAGATCATACCCTATCACTTGAACTAGACCGGATTGATATAAGGAAGGATAAAGGCATGGTCAAGTTTGTTTTTACCGATTCCTTCTGGGGGCTGCAACTTGACGGAGTCAGCGGTGAACTGCTTCACATCGAAAGAAGGCGTGCTGATTTTATTGAAAAGCTCCATGATGGTTCCATTCTGGATTATTTATTCAATACTTCGAACGGACAGATCAAGTTGGTTTATACCTCTGTGACAGGTTTGGCTCTGTTGCTCTTCACGATTACCGGTTTCTGGCTGTGGTACGGACCCAAAAGACTCAGAAGATTGAGGAAGAAGCACAGTCTGCGTAAAAAATCCCGGCGGTACCGGGAAAAGGCTGTAGCGAAGGGGGGAGTCGAACCCCCGACCTCAGGGTTATGAATCCTGCGCTCTAACCATCTGAGCTACCTCGCCGGGAATTGGGCTGCAAATATGAACATAGATTTTCTTTCTTCAAAAGAATATTTCAAGATCTTCCTTCTTCATTGAGAAGACCGGTGTGATGCTTTAAGGTCCGTAATACGAGTGTGATCACAAGGGTGAGGGCCAAAAGGTACAACAGGTTGGTTCCGATGGCTATCTTATGCCACCTTAGCCAGGCAATCAGAAAGTCCACATATACGAAACCAAAAACGGTGGCAAGAATTCCAGAATATTCTCTTCTTAAAACACTCTTAATGGAGAATCGGGTATCGCTCTTGCGGAAAGAAGAAAAATCAGGAATGAAGGCGGGAATTTTCTTTGACCAGTCAAGATAGGTATCTCCGAATTTTCTTTCCAGGAATCTTTCTTCGGCGAACATAATCCTTTCGTAATAGATCCAGTAAAGCAGACTGGCTATCAGAACGAAATAAAAATTCTGCGTGAACATGATGATTCCTATCCACATCAGGTAATTTCCCAGGTATAGCGGATGTCTTACGGTGGAATAGATACCGCTCGTATTCAATGACTCGGCAACCTGCTTATCGGTATTCCTGCCGGAAGTGCCTCTTGGTGTCGTGCCGATGGTATAGGCCCTGATGATTGCGCCCAGGATGCTCAATCCGGCCGATATATAGTTGATAATTGAATACCTGGCAGGGCTGATTTTCTCATAATCGGTGAGAAATACAGCCGGAATTGCCAGTAAAAAGAGGATGACCGGAATTTGTCCCCTTCTCTTAAAGAGCCAATTACCCTGGCTTTCAAAGGAATGAATCAATGCCATAAGGAGGCCGAAGGTAAATTAAAGAATCAGTAAATAAAACTTTGTCTTCCGGTCTGGTCGTTTATAAGTAAAATAATAACTATATTGTTCCACCTGTATAAAACAGGTATTATCATTCATTTATTTATAAATTAAGATTGTGAAGCAGGAAACGATGGCAGTAAAAAAGGAAAAATATTCCCTGGAGTTTGAGATCAAATCATCCCCAAAAATATTGTACAATTATCTCAGCAATGCAAGCGGACTGGAAGAATGGTTTGCCGACAAAGTGAACATCAGAGAAGGTGATTTCATTTTTACCTGGGGCGATAATGAGCAAAGAGCGAAGATTGTCAGTAAGAAAGACAACCAGATGGTTCGCTTTAAGTGGCTCGATAGCAGTAAAAACACCAAGGAAGATGAGACCTATTTTCAATTTGAAATCGTTCAGGATGAGATAACTTCCGATGTGGCGCTTATCGTCACCGACTTTTCTATCCCGGAGGAAAAGGAAGAGAATGTCTTGTTATGGAACAGCCAGATCCATAACCTCATGCATCATATCGGCTCCTGAGAGGTGAAAGCATCCATCAGCAGCCTGAAAGTCATGCCGGCCTGCTCTGACAGATTTTCGTAATTTCGGATATCAAGGCGTGAGGACAATTTCAGGAAAGGCAGTTGTTCCAACTCCTCTTTGCCAACTGTTGCCGAGTATTCATCTAAGGGTACAAAATTTTCTCTGTCGAAATGATATTGCCACGGCGACACATTGACACAGATGTACAATTCCCTGTTTAACAATTGAGGAAGTTTTTTAATGAACAGGGCTTTCCTTTCCTCCCATGCCGTTCCCTGCAGGTGCAGCGTAAAAGAAAACTCATTCCCCCACCAGAACATGGTCCTGAAGGCAAAGACGGACTCAGTGGAAAAAAGTCTGGGATAATCCAGTACCACATAGGGCAGTCCTTTGTAATTCTCTCCCCTGAAAATCTTTCCGTTGCTTGTATTAACACCTCCCCTGCTGAGAATAGAAGCAGGTGAAAGGTGTTTCCTGTATGCCGATTCCAGGGCTCCGAACTGATCCATGATCTTGCGGGTTAGGATCATTTTGGTGCTGAAAAAGGAAGTGTTTTCCATTATTTTCAGCTCCTCTGAAGTCAATTTCAAATTTGTAACTTGCACCCTGTATTTTCTGACAAAGATAGTGTGAAGAAATTAACCCTGCTTGTTTTGCGGGCTTTTGCCGGACCTCTGTTGTTGACTTTTTTGATCGCACTCTTTGTGCTGCTGATGCAGTTTCTGTGGAAATACATTGATGACCTTGTCGGTAAAGGCCTGGACTGGTATATTATCGCCAAGCTCATGATTTATGTGTCCGTGACCCTGGTACCCCTGGCTCTCCCACTTTCGATCCTGCTTTCTTCCATCATGACTTTTGGGAATCTGGCCGAACATTTCGAAATAACCGCCTGCAAATCGGCAGGTATGTCTCTCCAACGCATCATGCGTCCTCTCATCATCACGGCCGTCATCATTTGTATAACGGCTTTTTATTTTTCGAATGTTATACTTCCTATTGCCAACCTGAAGATGAACGCTTTGCTTTATGATGTGCGACAACAAAAACCGGCGCTCATGATTAAGGAAGGAGTTTTTTACAATGGCATCGACGGGTATTCAATAAAAATCGGTAAAAAGGACTCAGACGGCAAAACTCTTCATGACATCATGATCTATGATCACAGGGAGAATAAAGGAAACTCACATGTCATCCTCGCTGAATCCGGATCGATGGTGATGTCATCGGATGAAAGATTCCTGATCTTGTCCCTGGTTAAAGGCACCAGCTATGAAGAGCAGCCGGGGAAACCGGGAAAGAATAACAGACCGCTGATGCGAAGTGAGTTCGACGAGCAGATCGTTAGATTTGATCTGAGTTCTTTCAAACTTACCAGGACAAATGAACAATTGTTTAAGGATAATTACCAGATGCTGAACCTTACCCAGCTTGATGATGCCGCAGACAGTCTCCAGGAAAGGATCAGGCTCAAGTACGAAGATCTTTACCATCGCGCAAAAATCGCCTTCGCGATTACTGCCGATACCGTTAACAATAAGGAACCTCAGAAGCTGCCCTTACTCACTGATTCGAACCTGATCGGAAATTTTCCTTTCGACAAGAGGGAGGCCATTATGAATTCAGCGCTGCTGAATGCACGGAACCTGAAAAGCATAAGCGAAGATATCGTACAGGATATAGAAGGTAAGTCCCGGGTCCTCGCCAAACACAGGATTGAATGGCACAGAAAGTTTACTTTATCGTTTGCCTGCCTTATCCTCTTTTTCATAGGAGCGCCATTGGGAGCGATCATACGCAAGGGCGGTCTTGGACTGCCTGTAGTGGTGTCAATCATACTTTTTGTGATCTATCATATTATTTCCATTAGTTCAGAAAAATTTGCGCGTGAAGGAGTTCTCAGCCCGTTCCGGGGAATGTGGATGTCTTCCATGATCTTACTTCCGGTGGGAATTTTTCTGACCTATAAAGCCACAACCGACTCTTCGATCTTTGATAAGGATACTTATCTTAAACTTATCAGAAGAATCTTCCCAAAGAAAAATCTCAATAAAGATCCGCTTTGAAAATTCTCCAGATCTGTCACCGTGTTCCATTTCCTCCAATAGACGGAGGCAATATCGCCATGCTGAACCTTGCCGGCAGTTTGCGGCAGTCCGGCTGCGATGTTCACCTGTTCGCCCTGAATACCACGAAGCATCATGTGGATGTTTCCGACTTGCCAGCATATTTGAGAAGTGAATTTCATTTCGACTGCGCTGACATCGATACGAAAGTGACTTTTTCCGGTGCGTTCAGAAACCTGTTTTCATCAGGTTCATACAATGTACAACGCTTCTACAGCAAACAGGTTGAGGAAAAACTCATACGAATTCTCAAGAACAGTACTTTTGACGTAATACAGCTTGATACTCTTTTCACCACGCCTTACATTGAGACTATCCGGAAATACAGCAAGGGGAAAATAGTTCTCCGTGCGCATAACAGTGAGCATATCATCTGGGAGCGTATGGCAAAGCTAAGCTCCTCTCCCTTTAAAAAATGGTATCTGTCATTCCTGGCCGGCAGATTGAAAAAGTACGAACTTGA
>CAZJDX010000014.1:9355-86456 GCA_964544885.1 uncultured Flavobacteriales bacterium | reverse complement strand
CTCTGTTTCTGATACTCACACTAAAATTTCACCTTTTCACATTGGGTATGCTCCTCTTTTTTTTCTGTTCACTCACTCTGTTTCTGATACTCACACTAAAATTTCACCTTTTCTCATTGGGTATGCTCCCCTGCTCGGCGGAAAGTTGTGCAAAAGCTTTGTGTGATGGCTCTTTCCGCCCATGCACATCCCTGATATAAGGATGGAGATAAATAATTCTAACCAAAAAAAGCTGCAAAGAAATTTTGTACAGAATGGACAATTAGATGATTTTTATCTAATGCGCTATGCTTACCAGATACATAAACAAGATGCTGCTTATTTTCTAACACTCACCGTAGTCGGGTGGGCTGATGCTTTCATGAGGCCGGAACATAAGGATCTTGTTTGCAAAGGCCTCAACCATTGTGTGGAACATAAAGGCCTGGAAATTTTTGCGTATGTTATTATGTCCAGTCACATCCATATGATTGCGCGAGCAAAAAATGGAGATCTAAGTGACATCATCAGGGATTTCAAGAAGTATACAATTAGCAAACTGATTAAAGAAATCAAACAGGAAGAGAAAGCCGCCGGGATTGGCTTTTAGAAATTTTTAAACGAGGCGGAAAAAAACAGAAATCTAAATCCAAACACCAGGTGTGGCAATACAATAATCACGCTGAAGAAGTTTATAGCCCTGGCTTCACACTATCAAAAATCCTGTACATTCATCAAAACCAGGTAGAAGCCGGACTCGTAAGCAGACCTGAACATTATAATTACAGTAGTGCAATTGATTACTCCGGTGAATAGGGACCGGTGAAAGTATCCGTAATTAATTTGCATAATTTGTTTTAATGTTGTTTCTGGCTAACAATTTATTTTCAATCTTGTACACGGGTATTTCGGGTTTCTGCAAGGGCGGAAAGAGCCTACACTCGAGGCCTTCACACAACTTTCCGCCCAGCTGGTGTATTGCAAGTAAGCGCAGGATTGCAAATCCTGCGCAGCGGGATCAATTTCAGAACTATAAGGATGGATTCCGATTGGCGAATTCCCAAAATGCGGATAGCTCACTGAAGAATCTCGTTGAAATAGCAGATTCCCAATTTCATCATAAATTCTTACGTGATAAATTTGTGATGTATCTTCATAATAGATTCAATACTCAAGATCTGTCGAATCTGTATCAAACAAATTTTCTGTGATGTAATGTATATACCGGGAATTTGGGTTGCTGTATGGAAGTGGAGGAAAATCGATTACTTTATAAATGGAGAAATCGGAATTATATAAGGTGAGGTTATTAAGAGAATTATTACGTTCAACAAATTTATTTCCTGCATGATACAAATGCAAAACCCCGAAGTGGCCTATGCTTGCAATTGGCGAAGTATAAACTAATTAAATTTGTCCGTAAGTTTTAACTACGGCAAAAATTAGGAGTAAGATGACTATTGATTTTTTCATGGGAGTGTAAATTAAAAGTGTTTAATAAATATACTTCATACTTCTTTTATCCCCTTCCATTGCCTGACTCAGTCTTCAGACATGAATGATGAACTCCCTTTCAATAGTCTGCCCAGAATATCATGAGGCAAACTCCATCTGTCAAATCCATCGATGCACCACTCAGTAAATTGTACAGTTTACAATGATAAGCAGCTTTCACACGGATGTACTTTTCTCCGAATAAACTAAATGCCTTTGTCTCCTGGATTACAAAACTGCTTCCTGTCTGATTCTGGCTGCCGGCGTCTGTCGCCCACATCTCTCCATTCTCATCCACGTAATCTATTCTTACTCCATTTTCCGCATTGGCTGAATAGGCAATGCTTGCCGGTGCGAAAAATTGTGAAAAAGCTGCGGAATCAGATGGAATGAGGAATTTGAATGTTCCGATCTTAAAACTGATCGATTCAGTATTAATTCCTGAACTTGTATTTTCGATTCCCGCACCGAGTTTGGAAGTACTGGAGTCGGGAAAGGGACTCAATGAGCTGGAGTTGGCGAAGAATGAAGTTATAGTTGCCCCGTCGCTTATCCAGCTTTTTTGATTTGAACCTGCTTTAAAAGTAGCTTGTACAGGTGAATCAATAGTCAACGATGTCGTAGTATTATTACTGCCGCTAGCAGGTTGCGGATCATCTTTTTTAGAACAGCTGATTATGAAAATCAGAAGCAAGAATACGGTGAGGGGAAATCGGGGAGAGTATTTCATGGCTGTAAAGTTTAGATTGGAAATGTATAAAAAACCTGCAATGCGGCAAAATCATTTTCAGGTAATGGACCTTTAATTGACCGGCGATCTGTTTTAACCGGATGTCGCATAAATTTATGATTGTTAATTGCGAAATTCCCTATCTTGACTTCGATAAATTCCCATTTTCTCCTCCTTTAGACCCTAAGCTATGAAACGACCTTCCATTAATTCTAAAGTCATCATTGATAAAGCACTTGCCGGAATAGAAAAGGTCGGAAATAAATTACCGCATCCAACAACCCTTTTCGCCCTTTTCGCATTCGGAGTTATCGTGCTTTCCTGGGTGGTTTCGCGTTTTGATATATCGGTCATCCTTCCCGGAACGGAAAAAGTGATCCGCCCGGTGAGTTTGATGAATGTAGAAGGTTTACACAGGATTATAGGCAATCTGATAACTAACTTCACTTCTTTTGCACCGCTGGGTACCGTACTGGTCTCGTTGTTGGGCATTGCTGTTGCAGAGCGCAGTGGACTTATCGGTACAACACTACGTCTGATTGTGATCAAAGCGCCCAAAAGGCTGCTCACTTTCGTAGTCGTTTTTGCAGGTGTCTTGTCAAATACGGCAAGTGAGATCGGTTATGTATTACTGGTTCCATTATCTGCCATGATCTTCCTGGCCGTCGGCCGTCATCCGGTTGCCGGTCTTGCAGCGGCTTTCGCAGGAGTTTCCGGAGGGTATAGCGCAAATATTTTTTTAGGAACGATTGATCCCTTGCTGGCCGGACTGACACAGGAAGCTGCTCACATAATAGATAAATCATATGAAGTCAGTGCGGCAGCTAATTATTACTTTTTATTCGTATCTACTTTTTTTATTGCCGCCACAGGTACCTGGGTCACGGAAAAAATTGTGGTACCAAGATTGGGAGAATACAAAGGGGCTGCTATAGCGGATGAAATAAAGGAACTCTCAAAAGATGAAAAGAAGGGATTGATCTATGCAGCCCTGGTTTCATTGCTGCTTTTCTCTGTGATCCTTGTTGGTTTGCTGCCTGAGAATGGATTTTTGAGGGACCTGAAAACGGGAACCATCCTGAAATCACCTTTCCTCAGCGGAATAGTCGTCTTTATTTTTCTTGGAGGATTTCTAGCGGGACTGGCCTACGGGATCGGAGCCAAAACGATCAAATCAGACCATGACGTGGTAAATGGAATGGGCAAATCCATGGAGACGCTCGGATCATACATAGTACTTGTATTTTTTGCCGCTCAGTTTGTGGCCTTCTTTAACTGGACTAACCTGGGGCAGATTGTTGCGGTCAAAGGGGCCATGTTTCTGAAGAGTTCAGGATTGGGACACAATACCTTGCTGATTTCCTTTATCATCATTGCCGCATTACTGAATATGTTTATGGGAAGCGCTTCAGCGAAGTGGGCTATCATGGCCCCCATATTTGTTCCGATGTTTATGCTGCTGGGTTATTCACCTGAACTGGTACAGGCGGCTTACAGGGTAGGCGACAGTGTAACCAATATCATTTCGCCAATGATGTCATACTTCGCGCTGATCATCGCCTTCATCGCCAGGTACGAACCCAGGGCGGGCATAGGAACACTCATAGCCACCATGCTTCCTTATTCTGTGGCATTTTTTATTGTCTGGACTTTACTGTTCGTTATATGGTTTGCACTGGGAATACCACTGGGGCCCGGTGCGCAATTGCTGCTGCCATAAAGATCAGGAGTAATAGCTTTTAGAATTCGCACTAAGAAGAAAGTGGTATCCGGGAATCACGGGAAGAAAACTCAGGACAGGACCGGAAAGTACAAGACCTTCCGGATTCGGACCTTGTTCATTGTCCTGGTGTTTTTTATGTATGGTTCATCAGTAAGGCATGAATTCACTCTCATGATGATATTTTCTGCTTAAAACATAAATCGGTACAAAATGGCTTCGATGGTATTCCTGAATTGTTTACTCATGGAAGCATGGGAATGTTCAACAATACTACCGGAGAATAAGCTTACCGGCCTCTGACGCTGCTCTCCTTTAGCCTCGAAAAGGAAATGTTTAATAATGACCCATCCGGTTCGCACTTTATCAACATCTTGCTTTATATCCTGATTCTGCAAACAGGATTCAGCATTTTACTCCGGCTCTTTCCGGGTATTCATCCTTTCATTTCCGCTTTCATTATCCTTTTATTCGCCTGTCATCCTGTGCATACCCAAGTGGTATCCAGCGTGAAAAGCAGGGATGAATTGCTGGCCGTATTATATGGATTTGCTTCCTGGAAATACTTTATTCCGCGTAGTGCTGACTTCTGGCCTGAGAAAAGATCAATAATTTTATCGTCCTTTTGTTTCTTACTTTCCATTTTATCAAAAGAGAGTGCTGTCGCACAACCTCTCCGGTGTGTATGTAAGCAGGAACCAATTGGACAGCGCATTGATTTACCTGGATCAGGCTAATGATTATAATAAAAGTGATGCCGCTCTGATTTCGAACCTCACCTCTGTCAGTGACTTTGCGGGAAAATACCAGCAGGCTGCAGATTACGCAAATGAAGCGTTAAAGTCAGGCAATACAAGTCCAAAAGTCTATGGAATTCTTATGGATAGTTACACGAAGTTGGGCCGGCATGCGGAAGCGGAGCGATACCGCAAATCATTAGCTCCGGAATAGTATGAGGTTATGGCATGAAACTCATTTCACTTCCTGAAAACGTAATTTTCGAACTTTACAAAGTTCGCTTCACGCATATTCAATAATCGGCCCGCATCCTGTCCGCTGAGTTTCCCTTTCTTATAGGAATCAAGCACAATATTGGAAAATGCCCTGCTGTTTCTTCGCAATTGCATGATGTAATAATTGGGTCCGCCTTTCGACTTAGGTTTTCTGGCTTCTTTATCAAGAAATTCTTTCCAGCGTTCATCAGCTTCCTTCAATAATGAGCCGGAGGAAGCGGAATCTATCAAGCCTGTTTTTACCGCTTGCAGAATTATCTTTTTGTGACTGAGTCCAAGTTTTCTTCCGGCTTTGGCAATGTGCTTGAAACTGATCTCCGGGGAGGAGGGAAGAAATAAACTGAGGTCCTCAGTTGGCATCAGTACACGAGTGGCAACCTCATTGCAGAATTTTTCCACAGGGTGCAATGCATCTGTATCAGTAAGCAAACCGGTGTCATTTGAAATACCTGATACGCCGATCCAAAGGTGTGCAAGTTCATGCGCGAAAGTAAAGAGCTGTCCTTCGTCCCAATCCTCACTGTTCAGAAAGATGAACGGCGCGAAGGAATCCGCTATGGCAAAGGCCTTGAATACATCGCTGTTCAGTTTGAGTCGGGTATGAAAATTACTGCTGAGGGCGACATAGATTCCAATCTCTTCTGCCCTGTCAATCCAGTATTTGAGTGGCTTCAGACTATTTGTTGCCATATTGATGCCCAGCGTTTTCCGGATATCTCTGGCAACCGTTTCCGCATCCGACTTGATAGTATACTTACCTATGAATGAAAGCTTCCTTGCTTTGTTCTTCCGGTTAAAATTTTTCAGCCAATCCTGTTTTTCCTGGATTTCACGC
This sequence comes from uncultured Flavobacteriales bacterium, assembly GCA_964544885.1. GTDB lineage: Bacteria > Bacteroidota > Bacteroidia > AKYH767-A > 2013-40CM-41-45 > QQVM01. Next base: position 80,685 of record CAZJDX010000014.1, on the reverse strand, counting down.
ATGATGAACAGTGTTCCCGTATCCGGTTCTTCCTTGTCTTTTCTGAAATCTTTCAGCTTAGGAAAGTCAGCGGGTATATAAGGCAGGTTGAAGACTTCACGTGGCCGGCGATACAGGCGGGCAAGCTTTTTCAATTGACTTTCGGTAGGGGAGTCCTTTCCATCGGGAGATTCCCATTCTTTGATCCTGTCAGCCTTGCAGGACTTAGAAACAGTCCTGGCCGCTTTCTCCAGCGATACCCTGGCGGAGGTTCTGGCCCACTTCAGGATTTCCTTGTTGACCTTCACTTTCTTTCCCATAGCGTTATGTTTAGAGTGGAAGAATGTCCGGGATCATAAAGTTAGTATTTATCAGTGTATAGTGATCTGGCATTCGCATTTGGGATCATCCGCAGACCTTCATTTTATTTTCCTAATATTGACATTCCATTTTTATTTACTGGATTTAGTATGATCGAAACAGGTAAGTACAATGAGCTGAAGGTTATCAGTAAAAGTCCGGCCGGTTATTATCTCGGAGATGGAGCAGAGACAGTCTTATTACCTCTGCGATATGCCGGCGATAAGCTGGCAATAGGTGATGTACTCGAGGTATTCGTGTATCTTGACAATGAGAACAGGCCCATTGCCACAACCTTGCGTCCACATGCCACCCTGGATCAGTTTGCCTGCCTGACGGTGAAAGAGGTGACTGAGTTTGGCGCATTTCTGGATTGGGGTATAGATAAAGATCTCTTCATTGCCCTTTCTGAGCAGCGTAAACCGCTTTCAAAAGGTGACAGGGTAATCGTTTACATTTTTCTTGACGGATTTTCGGACCGAATCGCGGCAAGCGCCCGCTGGTCCAGGTTTCTTGAAGATACAAGCGACCTGAAGGAGGGGGAGGAAGTTGAATTGATGATTGCTGAACGTACGGATCTTGGATACAGGGCCATCATCAATAATGCCATGGAAGGAATGCTTTATGACAATGAAGTGTTTGAAGATCTCAGTCCGGGAGATGTGAGGAGAGCATATGTCCGGATGGTCAGGCCTGACGGAAAAGTAGACCTGAGGCTGAGGCAGAAAGGTTATGGACATATTGAAGAGTCAAAATATGCAATACTCAACTTGCTGAGGGAAAATTCCGGTTCTTTAAAACTGGGTGATAAGAGTTCGCCGGAAGAAATTCACAGACTTTTAAAAATGAGTAAGAAGACCTTTAAACAGGCTATTGGCGGGCTTTTTAAGGATAAAATCATTATGATCAAGGATTATGAGATAAGCCTGACAGGATCAGAGGATCATACATTTGACGCTTGAAGTCCTGAGCATTTGCAAGAAGTATTTTTTATCTTGGCTTCCTTATGAATCCGGGAAACAGATTCTTTGTCCTTATTGCTTTCACCCTGATTGCCTTCCTTCAGGATATGGAATCTGTGCTTGCTCAGGACAGGATCATCAGAACCAATAAAGACACTATTTTGTCAAAGGTTGTCGAGATGACCGCTGATAAAATTCGATTTCGCCGCTACGGAATGAAGTCCGGTCCGATTTTGGAAATTTACAAGAATCAGGTGGCAAGGATCATCTATGAGAATGGATCAGAACTGGAAATCATCTATGACAGTTATTACGTTTCACCTGATCTTCTGATCAGACCTCCATTGAACGTGATCAAAGTGGATTTTATATCACCACTGCTGAATCACTTTACGATCGGTTATGAACGGTCCCTGAAGGAAGGGCTGAACGCCGACCTGAAAGGAGCCGTGATCGGTTTCAGGATCACGGAAGGGATTGATTACGCCGAAGGTTTCCTGATCAAGGCAGGATTAAAATTTGTATGGACAACTCAGAGTATTTCAAGAGGTCTCCGCTACAATCATCCATTGGTTGGGAAATACGTCAAACCGGAACTGATATACAGTCAGTTTGAGTTGTTCGGTGATAAGGGCAGGATCAATTATACCAACTATGCCTTATGCGTGAACTTCGGCAACCAATATATCATCCGGGATCTCATCACGCTTGACTACTATGCCGGCTTAGGTTACGGTCTTCAGTATTCGACTTATGACCCGACTTCCACCTATGACCGGAATAATATAGATCTTAACTATACGCATTCACATGCCTACTTTGGAAAAAAATTTCCGTTGGTGCTGAACGGGGGTGTAACGGTAGGTGTGGTCTTTTGAATTCCAGGCATCAGCCACTTCAAGGCCTGACACGGTTGGCAATCATTTGCTGATTTCCTCTCATGAGCAGTTGACAGGATCCGATATTTAGCGTATAAGAGTTACATGACCGATGAGTCGGTGTGTCTTGCCTTTGTAATCCAGCACATCCAGCACCCACTCGTAAACATCAGCCTGGCATTGATTTCCATTATTGAAAAATGTTCCGTCCCATGGTTTTTCCCTGTCATTGGAGTTGAATATTTTAGTGCCCCATCGGTCAAGGATCCACATGCTGTATTCGCTGTAACCGATCCCTTTAGCAATGAATCCGTCATTGATTCCATCTCCATTCGGACTGAATGCATTCGGAACATGGATGATAAATTCCATTTCAACTCTGACGGTGCTGTAAATGGTATCGAAACAACCGCCGGCACCGCTGACTATCTGCCTGATCACATAGGTTCCTGAATCGGGAAATTCATGATGAGGATTTTGTTCAAATGAAGGCGGACTTCCGTCTCCAAAATCCCACTCAATATAAACTGCGTTTTCACTCTCATCGTAGAAACTTATTCCCGGATTCAGTACACTTGTTTCATGAGCGCTCTGACTAAAAGCGGCGCTTGGATAGGCGTATACCCTGACAGCATCAGGAATGATGAGCGATGCTTCACAGCCTTCAGGACTGGTCACACTCAGGCTGACATCATACAGTCCGGGTTCAGTATATAAATGAACAGGATCTTTTTCTGAAGTATATTGTCCATTGCCGAATGACCAGAGATAGGCAGTAGCTGCAGGCGCTTCAGACAAATTCTGGAAAACCGCGTTCACCGGGGTGCAGCCTTCAATAAAATGAGGAAGGAATACCACATCAGGCAAAGGGTGAACCAAAACATAAGTCGAATCACTGGCGGAAGGCGTGCCGCAACCGTCCGATACAAAGACGATGAATAGAGAATCCTGTTCGGGGAATACGGATATGGAATCTCCTGAAGCTGCCTGCTGATTCCAGGAATAGGTGTAGGGTCCGCCGTTACCGCCGGAAGCAAGGGCACTCACATAAGTCACATCGCCCTCACAGATGACCTGTACTCCTGATGCCAGAACATTCAAGGGAGGAAATACAGGAACAAGCGTGCTTACAGTAGCACTGGGACAAGCATTGGCATCCCATGCCTGCAGTGAATAAATGCTTGTATCGGTTGGATTCACGGAAATTGAAGAATCGCTCAGGCCGGTATTCCACAGGTAGGTGTAAGGTGGAACACCCCCTGAAAGCTGAGCGTGCAAGCCTGCAGACTGTCCGATACAAATTGTGTTTACAGGATCAATGCGCAGGAGAAGCGGGTCTGGTTCTGTAACCAAAGCGGTTAAGCTGAAAGTACATCCCAGGTTGTCGGTAACCCTGACCTGGTATGTACCTCCTCCGATTCCGTTCAGTGCTGCACCTGTTGATCCGCCGGGCGACCATACATAAGAATAGGAAGGTGTACCCCCGCTTGCAAGTACGGAAATTGCGCCGCTGCTGTCGCCATGACAATTCAGGTCGCTGACCGATACCTGTGCGCTGAGTGCTGCCGGCTCTGTGATGTTAATGGAAATGGAATTGGTGCAGGAATTGCCATCAGTGATCATCACGGTGTAATTGCCTGCCGGAAGGTTAAGCGGATGAGAGGTTCCTCCGAGGTTCGGAGTCCAGCTGTAAGTATATGGTTGTGTTCCACCTGCCGCCCTCACTTCGATTGATCCGGTGTTTTGTCCGAAACAAGATACATCGTTCTTCAGGAAAGATGACGCGAGCTGATCCGGCTGTGTTATTACGAGTTGATGAGTTGCCAGGCAGCCGTTGTTATCACTAACGCTTACCGTATAGGTTCCGGCGACCAGGTTTGTTGCGTTGGTCCCGCTGCTGACTGAAGGCGACCATTGAATGGTATATGGGGCTGTGCCGGAATTCACCGCGATCAGCGCGGATCCGTCATTTCCTCCGAAGCAGGAAACATCGTTTATCGAGACTGGTGAAATCTGTGGTCCGCCAATGCTGTTCACAATTACACTTGTATCGGAGGTGCAGCCGTTGACATCCGTGACCATTACATGGTATGTGCCGGGAACCAGACCGGGCGCTACCGCATTTGTTCCGCCTGATGGAGACCACTGGTAACTGAAAGTGCCGGTTCCTCCGGAAGCACTGATGGTTGCGCTTCCATTTCCTACCGTTGAACAGGATGCCGGGTTTGAAGAAGTCGTCAGTTGTATCGGTCCGGGCTCTGTCACAAGGATACTGGCTGTGGAAGTGCAGCCATGGTTGTCGCTCACCGTCACAGCATAGGTGCCGGCGGCTAAACCACTTACCGTTGAACTTGTCGAACTCAATCCTGTCCAATTATAAGTATAAGAAGGAGTTCCCCCGGATGCGATCACCCCTGCGCTGCCTGTATTCGTACCGTGACACAATGCCCCTGATGATGTTGAGAGAAGACTGATGGCAGAAGGTTCTGCTACAAAAATACTTTTCGATTCGGTACATCCATTGGCATCCTGTACCGTTACCATATAATTGCCGGCTGCTATTCCGCTAAGTGATGCGGAGGTGCTGCCGCCGGTATTCCAGGTATAGTTGTATCCGGGAATTCCTCCGCTGACGGAGACTGTCGCGCTGCCATCGACTGAACCGAAACAGCTTGCCGACGTTGTGCTTTCGGAAATAACTATGGGCTGTGGTTCCGAAATAACAACACTCCCCGTTTCACTGCATCCCTTTGAATCGGTCACGGTCACGGAATAAGTACCCGCTCCCAGTCCGCCTGCCAGGGCACTTATCCCGCCGGAAGGTGTCCAGTTATACTGGTAGGGCGAAGCCCCTGATAAGACCTGCACCTCCGCCTCTCCATCCTGCGCGCCGGAGCAGGCGGCATCCGTGGCATTTAAGCTGAGAACCGGAAGGGTATTAACAAAAACACTGACAGTATCCCTTGAGATACATCCTGCATTACTTGTAGCTGTCAGGTAATACGTTGTATGGATAAGCGGACTTACCGAAAGCTGGCTTCCTGTACTGCCTCCGGGCATCCAGCTCAGGCTGCTGGCTCCGGAAGGATTTGGTATCAGTGTCGCCGACTCCCCGACACAAATGTCCTGATCGGGCATTGGGTTCAATACAGGCCTGGGATTGACGGTAAGGGATATCAGATCTTCGCCTATGCAACCGTTTATATCACTAACGCTAAGAGTATAGGTGATGCTGGACAGAGGACTGATGCTGATGCTGGCACCTGCCTGATTGCCCGGATTCCAGGTCTGGCTTATTCCTCCGTTTCCGTTCAATTGTACCGTATCTCCTTCGCACAGGCTAAGATCATTGCCGGCGGATGCAGTAGGCAGGGGGTATACAGTCAGTTGTTTGGTGATGGAATCCGCGCAGGCATTTGCATTTTCTATGTATAGTTTCACCTGATAGGTTCCCGGATTAAGGTAGGTGTGGCCCGGATTGGATATGGACGCGCCGCTTGCGTCGCCAAAGTCCCATGAAAATACCGTAAGTGCACTGATGCTGGAACTCTGATCCGTAAAATTGACCTGATCACCCACACAGGCATTATGAAGACTGAAATCCGCAAGCGGTTGATCATTGGTCAGATTCAGCGTCTGAACCACGGTATCCATGCATCCTCCCGTACCTTGTGCTATCAGCATGACCTGATAATTTCCGGTTGAAGAATAGGTATGTGATGGAGAAATGGATGAAGTTGTGTTGCCGTCTCCAAAATTCCAGGTATAGGCGGAAATGCTTCCGCCCGCAATTGTTGACTGATTGGTAAATTGAACATTCAATCCTGAACAGTCATAGGTCATGCTGAATGCTGCAGTAGGGGTATTCGGGCCGGCCAGTATCTGAACCGTGTCCTTGTCGGAACAGCTTCCGTCACTAACGGTAACAATATATGTTCCTGGTCCTCCGGTAAGTGCAGGACCGCTGAGGCCATTGTTCCAGTTGTAATTGTAAGTACCGCTTCCTCCGGAGGCTGTAGCGGTAACCGTGGCGTTTGAATTGCATCCCACGGACAGATCCGGTCCGGCATCAGCACTGATGCCGCTTACATTGATGCAATATGAAAATACCTGGGAGCCAAGGAACGGACAATTATCATCCTGGATGGTTACGGTAAAACAGCGGGTTGAGCCGAGATCAGCCTGGCCGGGTGTCCAGCAAAATCGGGCCGACTGCCTGGGTCCCGGTGTGATGGTAAAAGTGGCGCCAGGGATGGATTCATCCCAGTTGATGAAGGTGTTCTGTGAAGCGTCATTATCAGCGGAACTGATATTGAAACAGAGCTGATTTCCGGCACAAACCGATGCGGTGAAATTGTTGGTTCCGTTTATCCCGCTTACTACCGGCAATTGATTCGTGCAGCTGATAACCGTTATCTGAATATCTCTCTCCACACTGCCAATGAGAACCCCATTACGGTATTCCTGTACCAGGACAGCCATGACTGTAACCTCTGGATTTACCGGTGTCATGCAGATGTCTCCGGTAACAGGATTAAAACTCAATGCCGGTATGGACGTAAGTGGATTCGTTGCTGAAAAGGAAGTGCTGTACTGAACCGGAAAATTGGGCGAATCCATCGGCGTCATGAGAGTATAAACAAGGGAATCTCCATCGGGATCGAATGCTCCATGATTGTAACAATACTGCTGACCCATACAGACAAATGGAACCGGACGATTGGAAAATGTCGGAGAATTATTGCAGTTTGCAACGAGATTGTTGAGTGTGGCAAAAACATACATAGAGGTACTGGCCGGGAAATCAAGGTTGGTAATGGCCATATTCCTGCAACATAAATAATAGTCAAAGCTCCAGTCTGCACAAGGTCCGGGCAAATTGACAATTCCTTTGTAAACATATTCCTGTACCCCGGTAAACGTTCCACCATTACACGTAGAGACCTGCGATGGACATAGTGGAGTGATCTCCTGTCCCGTTCCGGGCACCAGTTGCAGCGTAACGCTACCTGAAGGAAAACAGGAAGAAGTTATATTGATCCACGCGAATGAGTCGGCCGGAATACCTGCGCAATCCCTGTAAAATGATAAGGTCAGTTCATATTGATTTCCACCCAGACAACGATAGGTGAGGTCTGAACCCATGGAATGGCTTGCCTGAACCTCATTTCCGGCACCCGCCAGGGTAAGGAATGGAATCAGTGCATGCAAAATTCCCTTCCGGATTCTGCTGTATACCGTGCTAATACAGGGTTTCATCTTTGGACAGAGAATAGTGGATGAGGCAGTTTGATCCTATGCTATTCACAATGCTGAAAATTTAAAAAGGAAATTTAGGATTTAATTCCAAATGGGGCAATATTTATTTGAGAACAAGGACTGCGGGGTTGGATTTTAAGCAGGGCAAGTGGTTCGGATACGCTTTTCGGCTTGTATTTTACCGGTTTATTTCCTTGCTTAGCCGGATCGGGTAACAGAAAAAAATACCTGTACAATCATGGATCAGAGAATTGCACAGATAGCCTTACTGGTGGATGACTATGATAAAGCCATCGGTTTCTATACAGGGGTTATGAATTTTGAACTGAAGGAGGATACCAGGCTATCACCTGATAAACGCTGGGTGATAGTTTCTCCGAAAGGGAGCGGTACCTGTTCATTATTACTGGCAAAAGCTTCAGGGCCTTTACAGGTACAAAGGATCGGAGATCAGACAGGCGGAAGAGTTTTTTTATTTCTTCATACAGATGACTTCAGCAGGGATTTTGATAACCTGAAGCGCCATAGGGTGGAGATCGTAAGAGGGCCTTCTGAGGAAGAATATGGAATGGTAGCTGTGTTCAGGGACATCTACGGAAACCTCTGGGACCTTATTGAAAAACGCTGACAGCCCATCTTGCCTTAAGGATTATCGGAAGCGATAGACCAATCCTGCATTTATTCCTGCCGTTGTATATCTCTGTTTTACTTCCTGCGAGGAGTTTGATATGATTCCCAGGTTTTTCTTCATGTGCGGTCCTATAAACACATTCATCCGCGGATTCAGCTGATAGCCCAGATTTAAGCCCGCTCTGGCATTAAGGATGAATGTTTTCAATGGTTTTAACTCACTTACGTCTATCACTCCGCTTTGGTCAGATCTGAGGTAAAAACCTTTCTCCGCTGTCAGCCAGGCCGGAGATATACCCATACTGAGGCCAAGACTGAATCGTTTTACCGGAATCGAGTAAGCCAGGATGAGTGGGATCTCGATATAACTGAATCTTACATTCCCGTTTCGCTCACTGATCGTCGGATCAGTGACCTTTACTTTGGAAGAATCAATATAGGTTGTGTAATTACTGTCAAGTTTGTTGATCTGGGTTTCCAGAAAATATCTCAGTCCGCTGATATAAGCCGTATCAGTATCAACAATTGTTCTCAGGTAAGTCTGCCATTCACCTCTGTATGTGTTTACCGTTGTGTTGCGATAGGAGTCGTAATTGGTTTTCTCGCCAAGAGACGAATACTCCGCACCGACACCGAAGGAGAAGTTTTTCTTTATAAAATCCAGTCTGATACCAATTCCGGGTGCGATCAGTCTTTTCTCTTCATTTTCTCTGCGGATAAGATACTCCGACTCCTTAGCGGCGCTCAGTTCCTTGCTTACTGAATGCGCCAACAGGTAAACACTTCCCGCAAGTCCAAATCCTGAACCAGCGGTTTCAGTGGAAGGAAGGTGAGGCATTTCAATAGTCACAGGTCTCATGACAGCTTCGCTTTCACTTAAATGCCTTGAATCCCGCGGTTCCAGAAGACTTATACTCTGCTGATTACCTGCATGGGAAACACGTGGCTGCACTTCCGTGGCTGATACCGGAAGGGTATAATTGTTTTCAGGTTCAATGCTCAGGTTTTGTGTCAGTCCCTGATCATCCTTGTCCTTCAAAGGCTGATCTTCTTTCACCGAAGTGCTTGCGCTGGCGGATCCTTGCGTGTCATCCTTCATGAAGGTATCAGATTTCTTACTGGTGTGAGTAGTCGCCCCCGAAAGCGGTTCATTGCTTTCCACCATTGTAAGCCGGCTCTTCTTCTCGAAGGCAATAGTTGATTCATTACTTTCTATTGACTTGCCGGAAGGCTTGTTCATTGCAGTTGGTGATGCAACCTGAATCTTCTCATCCGCAGTCCTGAATGGAATGCTGTCTGCCTTGGATTCAGAAATGGAATTATCTTTTTCAGCCAGCGTATGCCTGCGTGATTCACTTTGATCCTGTTGATCCTCTATAAGGAAATATGAAAGACTGCTCAGGCACAGGAATGCCAATAAAAGAAGCCCACGCTTCTTTCTCCGCTTTTGCCGGTAATGTGCGTCCAGCAGTTTTTCGGCTTCCTGCCAGTACTTCTCCGGATCGGGAGCTTGCAGCTTGGTCGGATCTTGTTTCATTGTATCAGAATATTAGTACTCACATGTTTTTGTTTCCATTCATTCTCCAGAAATTCCTGCAGCTTTTTCTTCGCTTTATGAAGATGAACCTTGGATGTATTGGCGGATATTTTCAGCATCTGTGCGATCTCCTCATGCTTGTATCCATCCAGGACGAAGAGATTGAAAACCGCCTTGTTCATGGCAGGTAATTTATCAATGGCAAACATAATCTCTTCCATCCTCGCCTTCTCCAGAACAGGATCATATTGAGGATGCATAAACTCCAGTTCGGAGATATCCCTGTTGTCGGTATGGTCATAATAGAATTTATTCTTCCTGTACTCATCTACGATGTGATTGATGGCGATCCGCCGGATCCAGAGTTCGAAAGGCACCGACTTGTCCTTTTTCAGATAGGCAGGAATATTTTTTACAATTTTTACAAAAACCAGATTCAATGCTGACATCCGGTCTTCCTGGTTCACATAGTATCGCCGGCAAACCCCATGCAGGAATTGGTAGCAAAGCGAATATAATTCGTAATGCGCCTTTCTGTCGTCCTTACTGCAGCGTTGTAAAAGTTCAGTTCCGGGAGTCATAGATTAATGGAAAAAGGATGCGGAATTTCTTCCGCATCCTGAAACACAAATTGAAAACAGAGTTTATTCCCTGACGATCTTCAGGAAATTTCTGCTTCCATCACTTCTGGTGATCTCAAGCATGTAGAATCCGGGAGTCAGGTCAGAGGTATGTATGATGTTATTTCCTGAACTGAGTGTGCCTTGCATGGTTTCAGCTCCATTCACATTGAATAAACGGAAGAAGGATTCTCCACCGGCGATTAAATCAAGGTTCAGAACTTCAGAAACCGGATTGGGCCATGCGGAAACAAATTTCATTTCATCAAGCTGTGACACCCCTGTGAGCTGGTCGGGGGAGACAACATTTATGCTGAATCCGCTTTGGTTTAGCCTGAACATATTTCCTGTAGTATCCACCGATACTGTGTCACAAAAACTATGGGTGCAACTGGTACCGGCCGGTGTCGTGCTGCTTACTGTCAGGCAGAGTACATAGGTTCCGGTCGTAGCATAAGTATGTGAAGGATAATGTTGATTGGATGTTGTACCATCGCCGAAGTCCCAGTGATAGTTCAGATTAATTCCACTCGACATATCGACAAGAACCAGCTGATATGGTGCCAGTTGGATTGGAACAAAAAAGGCATTGCAGAAAACCGGATTATTAATTGTTGTATCTACCACCAGCATGGAGCAAAATCTGTCTGTGCAATTGCTGTCCGTGATATCAAGACATACCTGATAAGTTCCGGGACTCTGATATTGATGTTGGGGGAAGCGGGAAGCGGATGTATGACCATCACCAAAGTTCCAGAGATAACTGGCTGTTGCAGGATTCACATTGGACTGATCAATAAAGTATCCGGTAAGACCAAGGCTCACTGCCTGGAAATTCGCCTGACAGAGTGATGGTTGTATGCTTTGGACATTTACCAGTTTACAGGAAAAACATAAGGTGTCGCCTAATGAGTCGGTAAGCGTATTGCAGACATTATAAATGCCCGCATTGTTATAAGTATGGGTCACATTGCTTCCAATAGCCCAGCTTCCATCACCAAAATCCCAGTCCATAGTTGTCCCCGGGCTGTGCTGTGAACTGAATGTTACTTCAAGGTAATTCAGAGGATTGGAAGCATAGGTAAAGGAGCATGAATTTCCGGGATTTGTATTGACCAGGACAGAATCACAATAAGTGCAGATTACATTGTTCATACTATCTGTTTCAGTCATGCAAACCACAAAAACGCCGGGACTTGTATAGGTATGACTGGTGTTGAGTCCTGAACCTGAACTTCCATCGCCAAATGACCAGCTGATATCTGATCCCGGTACTGATGACCGTCCGCTGAAGAGGTATGTTGATGTCCCTGCCGGATTATGGCTGACGGTGAAAGAGCAGCTTGTCCCGCTTCCGCCTCCGGTCACATATACAGGATAGCATTGTGTGCAGGTTTGAAGAGGAATCGATGTTGTGTCGGTGAGGGTCAGGCAGGCAGTATAGGTTCCCGGTGCGTTGTATTGATGACTGGCTGAAGTTCCGTGTCCGGTACTTCCGTCACCAAAATCCCATAATGCGAAAGCGCCGGGTCCGGCAGTGACGGTGAAATTCATGGTAAGACTATCGAATAGGTCTGGATAGATGGAGAAATTACAATTCAACAGCGGAGGACCGACAAGCAGGGTGTCACAACTTGTACATACTACCCTTTGAAGTGAATCCAGTTCACTGAGACAAACGATGAAATTGCCTGTACTGTTATAAGTGTGCATCAACTGAGTTCCTGTGGCAGTGGTTCCGTCGCCGAAATCCCAGACATAGGCATTGCCGGTACCGGTTGGCATGGCATAGAAATAAAAAGTGGAATTCGATACGGAGTCAGGATAGATTGAAAAAGAACAAGGCAGGAATTGGGCCCGTACGTTCATGCTGATTAGTAGCAGGAACAAGGTTTTTAGAAGTGGCGTATAGGTTTTCATACAATCAAATTTATGAGTTTATACAATACATCACGAAGATTTACTTCGGATGGTTTACTCGCCCTTTATTTTTTTTGGACTTCCACATCACCAGAAACAGCAAAGGCTTTGTTTGGCCCTGTTTTCGACGATTTCCCAATACTATCCTGATTCCTTATTTTTACATACAAATTGATAAAACAACAAATCATGAAGAAATCCTTACGCTACCTCAGTCTTGTCATTTGCTTATTCAGTTCCGGATCATTTGCCCAGCAGGTCACGATCGGAACCGGTACCATGTTATCGGTTTTCAGTCCTATCTGTATGTCCCGCGACTATTCCGTATATGAGATCATCTATCTCAGTACTGACATAAATACTTCGGGAATTATAACGCATTTTGCCTTTGAGAGAAGCGATGGAAGCCATACAGCGCCGATACAGAACGTTTCGCTTTTTATGAAAACCACAACGGATAATTCACTAGCGAACTCTTTGTATTCTGAAGCCGGCTACCAGCTGGTCTATCAGGGTGCATGGCCGAATGACAGCGGTGCGGGCTGGCGTGAGGTGATGCTCAGTCAACCGTTCAGTTATGACGGAACCAGCAATCTGCAGGTATTGGTCCTGAAGCATTATGAACCCGCGGTCGCCAATACTCCGGTAGCTCCCAGATGGATTTATACCAATATTTCTCCATCACCGGACAGGGCAAGACGATACTATGGTAACATTGCCGTTGATTCAACCACAAGCCTTACTTCTACTGAATATTCCGCCAATGCGAGATTGACATTTGGCTCCGTATCCGTTGCAGAGTTACATCCGGCTTCGGTTTCCGCCTTCCCAAACCCTGTGATGGATGATTTGAGTATTCTGCTCAATAGCCAGGAAGCTGAAGGCTCCGCTTCATTTGAATTGTACGATCTGAACGGAACTATGCTCAAAAAAGAGTTTTTTACCGGTGAATTGAGAGTTACGCTGGAAGGTCTTGCCCGGGGTATGTATATTTACAGGATAATCACCGGGACCGGAGTACATACTGTGAGACTTTTGAAGCAGTAAGCGGAAATCATAAAAATATAAAACCCTGAAGGAGGAGTCCTTCAGGGTTTTTTTGTTTGCTTAATTTATGATAAGCCCTGACCTTCATCAATTCACATCCCACCAAACCTTATCCCTGACGTTATGTTGGGGAGGTGTATTGGGGTTGAGTGTTTGTTCCGAGTTCGGATAAAGCAATATTCCCGGGAATTCGTTTCCGATCTGTGAGATCAGGGAAACAATCAGGAATGAAGGGTATCCGGTCCGGCGCCATTCGGTCCATGCTTCTGACGATTGGGTTCCATTCATGCTTACCCATTTCTGAGTAATAATAGCTTCAATCTGATCCTGTAAGTTTCCTGCAAGGGGATAATCAATGCCCGGCTGGCTATAATATGAAACTGCATCGGCAGCATCCAGTCCCCATCTTGTGAAGGACGCGTTGATCCCGCTTTCATACAAACCTTTTGCATCCCCAGTGATCCATCCTCTGGCTGCGGCTTCAGCCTGGAGGAAATAACTTTCGGCCGCACTCATGAAAACGACAGGTGACTCAGGTCCTGCGATGACAAAACTTGGTTTGGAAAACCATCCTGATACCACATCCGGACCTCCGAAATTCGGAAGCTTTCCTTCTCCCTGGTTGATGCCTTGGTGTAGACCGGCACTGTCGCCGGAAGTGGCAGGTCTGTAATACACATCAACTCTCGGATCATTATTGCTGATCAGGTATTGCAGACCGCTGTTACTGGCCAGGATGTTAAAACTTCCCAAAGCCAGGATTTGCGTATAGAGCGGGTTCTGTCCGAAAACAACATCGCTGAAAGGCATTTCCGCGTCTTCAGTTTCTTCAAGGAATCCTATTCCATTCGTGCTGATGGCTGCAATTCCGGCTTGAGCTATGGATGGCCGGATTTCGGATTGACGCATATAGATTTTAAGCTTGAGCGTATTTGCGAATTTCAACCAAAGACTCATGTCACCATGGTAAATAAAATCGTCATCCATCGGATACAGATCATCTCCCGCATAAGAATTGATGAGATTGATACCACGATCGATCAGAGGGATCAGTCCATCGTAAATATCCGACTGCTTATCAAAAGCCGGTGTGAAAACACCCGACTCAGCCTGGAGCGCCTGTGAGAACGGGATGTCGCCATACAGGTCTGTCAGCACCTGGTAGATGTATGCCTGAAGTATGCAGGAAACTCCGGCGTATTTACTGTTTCCGTTTTCCGTTTTCCGTATGATATCCTGCAGATCCGCCAGTGGTCCCGAATACAAATCTGTCCACGGAAGGTCAAAGGTTGTATTGCTGATCAGGTACTGATCGTATATGCTGTATTGACTTCCGGTAGGTCCTTGTGTCCAGTACTGAGCCCAGAATCCGCCGATGATCTGGTATTCATTTCCCATCACATAGGCTGTATGCGCGATGGCCGCCGGTAAAATTTGTTTCGCTTCTACCTGTTCCGGTTCGTTGGGATTTTTGTTTACGTCGAGATAGTCTTTCTCACAGGAACTCAGGAAGAATAGACCTACGATAAGTATGATTGATTTTATGGTTGAAGTTTTCATAAGCTGATTGTTTTTTGATTAGAAGGTTACCCGGATATTCGCGCCATAACTTTTCACGGATGGCAGGCTGCCATACTCAAATCCCTGAGCATTTCCGTTTCCAAATGAACTGGCTTCCGGATCAACATAGTGATTATCCTCATGGGTCTTGATCCACAGGTTTCTGCCTGAAAGACTGACGGAAATATCGCCGACAGGTGAGTTCTTCAAGAACCTTCCCGGAACTTTATAGGTCAGACTTATTTCTCGTAGCTTGATATAAGACGCATCAATCAGCGTTTCATTAGGAGTAGGGGAGACAAACACGGCCCAGTAGGTGAAAGCGTCTTCAATGGGTGTGGTATTGGGACTATATGACCCGTCAGCATTTTGAATGACACTGTTGGGTATCACGAAAGGTTCGCGGTCATTGTATGTTGTCACAGGGTCGGTGCCGGCAAAGATCATGGTGCTTTTGGTACGCGAATACATGATGCCACCCTGGCGTATATCAAATGTGAAGCCAAGTGATAAATTTTTATAGGTGAAATTGTTGTTAATCCCCGCCAGGTAATCAGGTTGAATGCTTCCCGCAATGATATCGTCCGAGGCGATGATCGGGTAACCTGTAGTAGGATCCACCACCACATTGCCATTTGGATCTCTCTCAAATGCTGTGACAAGCAGTGAACCGTAGGGCTGCCCCTCCTGTAAAACAATGGAGCCTCCGGTAAAGGAATTTCCTGGATTGCTTGAGAACGGAGCCTGTCCCACATTCAGTGAGATCTGTTCCAGCCCGGGATAAATTTCCTCCACCATACTCTTGTTTTTTGTATAGGTAAAGGCGAGGTTCCACCTGAAACCGCTTTTTGTATCTACTGGAGTCAGCCTCAGCAAGGCCTCTATTCCTTTATTGGTGAACACGCCTGCATTGATTGTCTTGCCCCCGAAACCGCTGCTTGCGGCGAAAGGCGCGGTGAATATCTGGCCATCACTTTTGTTGTCGTAATAGTTCAAAGTAATTCCCACTCTTTCATTGAAGAATGCCGCATCCAGTCCGAACTCATACGCTCTGGTGAATTCAGGTTCGAGGTCCGGGTTGGAGACAACATTGCCCAGCGTGTATCCGGCTACTCCCTGCACCGGAAAATTAAGCTGAGAGTTGATAAAGCCATCAGTGATCACAGGTTGTTCATAAGTGTTGGTGTAGACATATGGTGCCGCGGCTTTTCCTACCTTGGCATAACTGGCCGTGAGTTTTCCAAAACTGAAGAACTTGCCACTGATGTCAAACGCATCGCTGAATACGAAGGAAGTGTTTACACTGGGATAGAAGAAGCTGTTGTTTTTTTCAGGTAAAGTAGAACTCCAGTCGTTCCGTCCGGTGAAACCAAGGAACAGGTAATTTTTGAAGGCGAAATCAATACTTGCATATAATCCGTATTGTCTGTCAAGATTCAGAAAATTGCCGCTGGTCACAGGGCCGTCGGCATTGAGCAGGTTGTAAAATCCAGGGATGACCAGAGCGTTGGCGGTACCAATCAGCCCTGTGATCCTTTTTTCTCTTACATTATGACCAAGCAATACCAGGAGCTGAAGATTGTCGCTCAGTTTTTTCTTTGCGGTAAGCATCAGGTCGGAATTGATCTCTCTGCTGGTGATGTTGGTCACTTCGTATCGCCCCGGAAATGTTGCCGCACCCTGCTGATCGTTCGGTGATCCCGGAGTGTAGGATATTATGGCTGAAATTTCTTCCCGGTTATCATCGTAAAAGTCTGTTCCAATTCTGTAATTGATATCCAGCCACTCATTCGCTTTGTATCCCAGTACCACATTACCCAGCAAATGGTCCACACTGTTTTGGTAAGAATTTTCATTTAGTGCAAACCAGGGATTAGTGGTATAGGGACTGTAATAATTATCAAGGTTATTGTATTTGTCATTATAATCCTTCAGGTCGGTGAGACTGATGTCTCTCGGGGTCTGAATGATATTTTCCCAGGGTGATGTTGCAGTGTTCTGTCCCTGGATGGACAGGTCGCCCTTACTCTTGATATAGTAAACTGAAGCGCTGCTGTAGAATTTGTTCGACAATTGTGTTGAACCGGAAATCTTAAAACTCGTTCTCTGGTATTCAGTGCCGGGCATGATACCATATTGATTTAGTTTTCCTATAGACATATAGTAAGTGGATTTGTCACCACCGCCGGATAAGGAAAGATCATTTGTGTAGGTCCTGCCCAGATCAAAGAAATCTTTGACATTGTCAGGCAGCGCTGAGTAGGGTTTGGTTTTCTGGACTCCGTCAACCTCGTTTCCATATGGGAGAACTTCACCGGTGAAGGCAGCGCCCCAGCTGGTATTTTCCCGAAGGTCGGGAGCCTTGAAAAGTCCCTGGCCATAGGTGTTTTGAAATTCCGGAAGCATTAAAGGGGACTCAAAGGTCATTCCGCTGCTGAAAGCGATTTCAGCTCCCTTGCCGGCCACCTTCCGGCTTTTACCGCTTTTGGTGCTAATCATTACGGCGCCGTTTGATGCCCTTGAACCATACAGTGCGGCCGCGGCAGGCCCTTTAAGGATGGTTACCGATTCAATATCCTGAGGATTGATATCGTTGACGCGGCTGCCTGCATCTACCTGCCGGTTCAGATTATCACCGGTTTCGTAGGAAGCATTATCCATAGGAATTCCGTCAATGACGTAGAGTGGTTGGTTGTTTCCAAGGAAAGATGTTCCGCCTCTGATTACTATGCGGGTAGAACTTCCCGGACTTCCTGAGCCATTGCTGATCTGTACACCGGGAACTTTTCCCTGCATGGAATTCAGTATGCTCCTGTCCCTTCCTTTTGTAAGTTCTTCACTTCCGACTGAAGTGACCGCATAGCCCAGACTTCTTTTCTCCCTTTCAATGGCATTTGCAGTTACCACCACCTCATTGAGCTTGAGTACATCACTCTCGAGTACTATGTCGAAACTGACTGCGCTGCCAAGATTCACTTCGGTGCTTTTCATTCCTAATGAAGAAATGACAAGGGTATTGGCTGATGTTGGCACCTCCAGAACAAAGTCACCGTTAATATCAGTAACCGTTCCGGTGGAACTTCCTTTGACAATGACTGAAGCGCCGGGAATGCTCAGCCCGTCTTCAGCAGAGCTTACTCTGCCTTTGATTATTTTATTCTGGGCTATTATGTTTCCTGAATAGCCCATTGTCAGGATTAATAACCAGGTAAATAGTTTTTTCATGTGATTGGGTTTTGGTTAAACTGTGGTATAGTTGAAATTGTGCCGGAGAAGTGCATGCAGCGCTCTTTAGAAAGGCTGTAATTCAAATGACCGGATAAGCTGATTACCCTCTCTGATGCATAATATGAAAGCAGGTCATCAATTTTCAGGAAACGCCTGTAACCAAAATTATGAGAAGAGAAAAACAGGTACTTCATAGATTTTTTGGTATGAAGGCAGCTTACCCGGTCAGCTGAATTAAATAAAGTTACAAGACGATCAAAAGTGCGGAAGATTACAAAACGGATTTGCTACATGATAATGTGGTTAACTGTTTTTAACAGAACCTGAATTTCACTGGCAGGGATTTATAAAAAAACCCGGCCATATGGGTAACCGGGAATTTAAAAAATGAAGTACAGGTTCAGTTCATCTAAACAAGGTGTTCATCAGGGTGTTGTTTTGAACATTCAGAGATCGCAGCCATGGTGTATTCCGTGAATGCAGCATGGCAGTGCTATGAGGAAGGAGCGTAATGCTGCGATGCGATTATGGCAAAGGGACCTGGACTAATACTGGATATGTTATATATATTCTTTGTTTAATTCATTATTTTGTTTCTGTCTGCTTCCACTTGATTGTGCAGCCGATAGCCTTGGTTTCCTTTAAAGCGATTTCTTTTCCGCTAAGTAAGGCATCAACCGCATTGGCTGCAAATGGAGTATCGGCCAGTAATGCGTCTTCGGAATTATTGTCAATGGCGCCAATGTATTTGACCAGATTTTTACCTTCTGACTTCTGCAGTATGTACACATGCGGTGTGCGGGTAGCTCCATATGTCTTGGTTATTTCCTGACTTTCATCGTGCAGATAAGGAAAAGTAAATCCTTTTTCTCTGGCGCGGACGATCATTTTTTCATAAGAATCTTCAGGTTGTCTGACAGGGTCGTTTGGATTGATGGCAATTACCGGATAACCCAGCGCGGCGTATTTTTTGTCCAGTGAAATTATCCGGTCTTCATATGCCTTGCTGAAAGGACAGTGATTGCAGGTGAAGATCACAATGAAACCTTTGGCTTGCTTGTAATCCTTTAGTGAAACGGGACGTCCGTCAACATTTTTCAAAGCGAAGTCCATCGCTTCGTCGTTAATCTTGTATCCACCCGCAGATGTTGTGAGTGATGCAATGAGCAGGGAAAGGAGAAAAATGGTTTTTTTCATTTGAATGGATTTACAGGTTAGTATTATTGTTTGTTTTTTAAGGAAATGGAATTCAAGTTGTCTTTAATTGCCTCGCGGAGAAAGCCTTCTTCCAGTTCACCTTCGTGGAAGAAAACTTTTTTCCCTGAGTGAAACATAATTGTGGCGGGTATCGCGCCGCTCCAGTTAGAATCAACCTTGTTTATCCATTCGTTCGGATCCGGATCCGTCAGATGTAAATTCTCCGGGCTGTAAGCACGGCTCTTTATAAAAGGTATGGTCGTGGTCTTCAGCCGGGAACTGAAATCAAGATTGATCAACAGGATTTTAACCGCTTGTAATGAAAATTCATGATTCATCTTTTCAAAATAGGGAAGTTCTGTAATACAGGGTTTGCACCAGGTTGCCCAGAAGTTACAGACGATCAAGGTATCTTTTGTTTCCATGAGTTCTTTGTGTAACTGGTCGAAACTCAGGGAGCGTATATCCTGAGCATGTACGGTTCGTATGAGTATGGTCAGCAAAAGAACAAGGGTAAATTTCATGAATGCTTTAACGATTAATTCAGCACTTTGTTTATCTCCCGCCTTCCGTGTTTCTGATTTGATTTGTCCCGGGCCTCCTTACGCGCTGCCTCCTCCCGCTTTATCTGTTATTCCGGAATTCCCATTTATGTTTATATTTGAACCATATGCATTCCTGTTCAGAGTGGGGAAGTTTTGTTCTTATGCTTGTTTTATCCTTACTTGCCATTAATTTTTATACACATATAAATATATGAAAGATCAGTTAACACTCGACGAGATCCAGTCCTTCCAGGGTAAGTATCCAAAGCAATTGTGGTACCTCTTTCTCATTGAAATGTGGGAGCGGTTCTGCTTCTATGGCATGCGGGGAATGTTGGCCGTTTTCATGGTGAGCGAACTGATGTTCAGAGAAGACCAGGCTAACCTCCAGTATGGTGCCACCCAGGCCTTTGTCTATGCATTTACTTTTATCGGTGGATTATTCGCCGATAAAATTCTGGGTTTCAGAAAATCGCTGGTGTGGGGGGGATTGCTGATGATTACGGGTTCTTGTATCCTTGCCTTTGATCCCAAAACATTTTTTTTCATTGGGATTGCATTTACCATCATCGGCACAGGATTTTTTAAACCTAATATCTCTACGATGGTGGGCGCTTTGTACAGGGAGGGCGATGGCAGAAGGGATGCCGGTTTTTCTCTCTTTTATTCCGGAATTAATGTGGGTGCCCTTCTGGGCGGCTATCTATGTATAACAGTTGCAAAAAATTACTCCTGGAATCTGGCATTCGGTTTTGCCGCGATCGTCATGACCATAAGCCTCATCACCTTTATGCTCACGAAGAAATCATTTGGACCCATTGGCGAATCTCCGCTACTCACTACGAAGGAGCCGGCAACCAGAAGATGGTATGAATATGCCGTTTATATTGGCTCCCTGCTGGTTGTACCTGTCATTATTATCATGGTTGCCAATTCGGAATACACGGATTATTTCATGTACTCCATCGGACCTTTGACACTCATTTACCTGATCTATGAGATGACTCGTTGCACCGGCTCCCAGGTTAAGAAACTAATGGCTGCCATGGTATTCATTCTCTTCTCGGTCCTTTTCTGGGCCTTTTTTGAGCAGAGTGGGGGATCGCTGAGTCTGTTTGCAAAGAATAATCTGGACGATAAGGTACTGGGTGTCAAACTTGATCCAAACGGTGTGAACAACGCATCCAATGCACTGTTCGTGATTTTATTCAGTCCGCTCATCGGACTTCTGTGGATATGGCTTGGAAAAAGAAAGCTTGAACCGAATACGGTAGTAAAATTCGGTCTTGGTTTTTTATTGCTATCGCTGGCATTTTATATTTTTTATTCCACCAGGTTCTTTGCCAATCAGGAAGGCATGACCTCCCTGGAGATTTTTACCCTGGCCTATCTTGTCGTGACCTTTGCGGAATTGTGTTTGTCACCCATTGGATTATCCATCATGACAAAATTATCGCCTGCGAAATTACAAGGGGTCATGATGGGAACCTGGTTCCTGGCCAGCGCCTATGGGCAATATGTCGCCGGTATTCTGGGTGCAGGTATGACCAGTCCGATCGAAAACGCCTCCCTGCTGGATAAACTACTGTCCTACACCCAGGGTTATAAGGAGCTAGCCGTCTATGCCCTGATCTCAGGAATTATTTTGTTGATTATTTCACCGGTCGTTAAAAAGCTTATGCAGGAAGTGAAATGATCGCATACAGGATTGCTTTTGGTATCAGGCACTGGCTCCGTGACAATTTTTGAATTTCTTACCGCTGCCGCAGGGGCATGGATCATTCCTTCCGACCTTTTGTTCTGCTCTGACCGGCTGAACCTTTGCCTGTGCTGCCTGTCTTGGCATTCCCGGATTTCCGGACCCTGGTGAAGCATCCGCTTTACTGGTACTCAGATTACGCAGATCCTGCCTGGCCGGCGCTTTGGCTTCCTTTACCTGAGCAGGATCCTGCTGTTGAATTACGCCTTTAAACAGGAAAGAAATAATTTCCTTATTCACCCGCTCCATCATCTGTTTGAAAAGTTCAAATGATTCGAATTTGTAAATCAGCAAGGGATCCTTCTGTTCGTATACTGCGCTCTGTACACTTTGCTTAAGGTCATCCATTTCCCTCAGGTGTTCCTTCCAGGCATCATCAATGAAGGCTGCTGTTATAAGTCGCTCAAAGGCTGAGACGATCTCTGTTCCTCCGGATTCAACCGATTTCTTAAGGTTGGCGATGACCTGTATTCCTTTGATCCCGTCGGTGAATGGAACGACAATATTTGTAATCGTCGCACCCTGCTTCTCGTAAATATCCCGGAAGAAAGGCATGGTTCTTTCAATCAGCAATTGTGATTTATGCTTGTAATATCTTCGCGCTTCCTGAAATACTTTTTCAATAATCACCTGAGGTTTTTCGTCCAGGAATTCTTTTTCGGTTACCGGTGATTCAATAGCCAGCACCCGGATCAGTTCCAGTTTGAAACTCTCATAGTCCCTCGCTTCGAGGTATTGGTTAGTGATGGACTCACTGGTCTCGTACATCATATTGACAATATCAATACTCAGCCTTTCACCGAAAATCGCATGGCGGCGTTTTTTGTAAATGACCTCACGCTGTGAGTTCATAACATCATCATATTCGATCAGCCTCTTCCTTATCCCGAAATTATTCTCCTCAACCTTTCGTTGTGCCCTTTCGATGGATGAAGTGATCATGCTGTGTTGTATGACTTCACCTTCTTCAATTCCCATCCTGTCCATCAGTTTGACAATTCTGTCGGAACCGAATAAGCGCATCAGGTCATCCTCCAGTGATACATAGAATTGGGAAGAGCCCGGATCTCCCTGACGGCCGGCACGGCCTCTGAGCTGTCTGTCAACCCTTCGTGAATCGTGTTTCTCTGTTCCAACGATGGCCAATCCGCCTGCTTCCAGTACACCGGGTCCGAGCTTGATATCCGTACCGCGACCCGCCATATTCGTGGCAATGGTAACCGTCCCGGCAATTCCGGCCTCCGCCACGATCTGTGCTTCGCGCTGATGTAATTTCGCGTTCAGCACATTGTGTCTGATGTTTCTCAGCTTCAACATCCGGCTTAACAATTCGGAAGTTTCAACGGAGGTTGTACCTACCAGGACAGGCCTTCCCGCTTTAACCAGACTTTCCACTTCTTCAATTACCGCATTGTATTTTTCACGCTTGGTTTTATAGACCTTGTCTTCGTGATCTTTCCTGACAATAGACCTGTTCGTCGGTATGACCACAACGTCAAGTTTATATATGGTCCAGAATTCCTGAGCTTCTGTTTCAGCCGTACCGGTCATTCCACTCAGCTTATGAAACATCCTGAAGTAATTCTGCAGGGTGATGGTCGCGTAAGTCTGTGTGGCGGCTTCAATCTTCACATTTTCCTTGGCTTCAATGGCCTGATGCAGTCCGTCAGAGTATCGCCGTCCTTCAAGAACACGGCCTGTTTGTTCGTCTACAATTTTTACCTTTCCATCAGCCAGAATGTAATCAACATCCCTCTCAAAGAGAGTATAGGCTTTCAGCAATTGGTTTACGGTATGAATCCTTTCCGACTTGATCGCATAATCACGCATGAGATCGTCTTTGCGGGTCAGCTTTTCTTCGTCGCTGAGATTGGATTTTTCGATTTCCGCGATTACCTCTCCTACATTTGGAAGGATGAAAAAGTTTTTATCCGCCGTTGATGAGGACATAAGCTCAAGGCCTTTCTCCGACAGTTCGATATTGTTGTTCTTCTCGTCGATCACAAAATAGAGAGGTGCATCTGCTTTGTGCATTTCTTTTTGCTGATCCTGCAGGTGATAATTTTCGGATTTCTGCATGATCGCTTTTACTCCGGGTTCACCCAGGAGTTTGATCAGCGCTTTGGTTTTAGGAAGACCTCTGTGCGCACGGAACAAGGCAAGGCCTGCTTCTTCGTCTTTCTTTTCAGCCAGCAGCTTGCGTGCATCAGAGATCAGTGTGTTCACATAATCCCTCTGGGTCTTTACCAGGAGGTCGACTTTTGGTTTGTAAACTTCAAATTCATGATTGTCACCTCGGGGTGTAGGTCCGGAAATAATGAGGGGTGTTCTTGCATCATCGATCAGTACGGAATCCACCTCGTCGACAATGGCAAAGTGGTGGCCCCGTTGTACCATATCCTCTGCATTACGGGCCATATTGTCACGCAGATAATCGAAGCCAAATTCATTATTCGTACCATAGCAAATATCGCTGTTGTAAGCTTTCTTCCGTGCCGGTGAATTAGGCTCATGCTTGTCAATACAATCAACGGTCAGTCCAAGGAATTCAAAAATGGGCGCATTCCATTCCGCGTCGCGTTTGGCCAGATAATCGTTTACGGTAACGACATGAACACCGCGTCCGGCCAGTGCGTTGAGGTATATGGGAAGGGTTGCCACCAGGGTTTTACCTTCACCGGTAGCCATCTCCGAAATTTTACCCTGATGCAGTACAACTCCACCGATCAGCTGTACATCATAATGCACCATGTTCCACGTAATCATATTGCCTGCCGCAAGCCAGGAGTTTTTATAAATCACCTGATCTCCTTCAATCCTCAAATTGTCTTTTTGTGTGGCTAAGTTGCGGTCCAGTTCGGTTGCGGTGGCGCTCAGATTTTCATTCTTGCTGAATCTTCTCGCTGTTTCTCTCACCACTGCGAATGCCTCCGGCAAGATCTCATTAAGTATCTCTTCGGTCTTTTGATTTCTTTCTTTCTTCAGGCTGTCAACTTTCCGGTAAAGCTCTTCCTTTTCCTGGAGATCCATGTCTGGATCACTCTCTGCCTGCTGCTCGGTTTGTTGTATTTCATGCTCAATTTCTTTCAAATGCTCCCTGATCCGCTCCTTGAATTCAACGGTTTTCGAGCGGAGTTGATCATTGCTGACAGAGGGGAGTTTGGCATATTCCGCATTAATGACATTGACCATTGGCAAGAGGTCCTTCAGATCACGGTCGCTTTTACTCCCGAAGATTTTGGTTATGGTTTTATTGATAATTCCGAGCATTTTATAATTCAATTAAAGGTCACAAAAATACTCTTTATTCATGAGACTTGGTTCAGGTCTTGAAAAGCCTATACGAAATAACCTGACGGTTGGTGTAAATCAGGCATCCCCTTATATTAATTCAGCCAATGTTCATCATAAAAAAAGGGGTCTGTCATGACAGCGCCCCTTTCTTGGTTATGAATAATTAAAATTCTTTCAATCTTTTAAAAATGATCTTACGCTTATCCCGTCTCCCGTAATCAGGTTTACAAAATATATTCCGCTGCTCAGTTTATGTACCGGAATTCTCAGTTGATCACCGCCGGAAATGGCTTGAGATTGAATTTCGCGTCCTGTAATATCCCTGATGATGATCTCACCCGAATTTGCAAAACCGGCCAGGTTAAGTGTGATATAATCCTTTGCAGGATTAGGGAAGATATTGAATCTTTCGATATCACTCAAGGTTTCCATTCCGACGGCAAAACAACTTTGTGAGAACTGGTTGGTGAATGTAACCGGATTGAAAGTGGTGGAAAATTCGTCGATAATTCCAAGGGTATCACTTGCGCCGCTGCTGCTGGAAAGGCTTCCGGAATTTCTCTGGAAAACTACAGGATTATTATAACAGCCGCTTTCCCCGTTAAGATCCGTCTTGACAAGGTAAAAATCTCCCGGAGGGTCGAAAAGCTCTGAAGTGCCTGCAATGGCAAAGCCATCCTGTGCATCCAGGACTGAGGCGCCGAAACTGTTAATACTAATATCGCCATACGTATTGGACCAAAGAATTGTACCGGTTGAATCCAGCATCAGTATACTTGCCTGGTCAATGACCAGCGAGCTCGTTCCAATATTAGTAGTACCCCCGACTAAAATATTCTTGTTGCTGAGATGGTGCACGGAGTTTGCCTGATCATCTTCGGTACTGCCGTAAGTGAACTGCCAAACGATTCCCCCGTTGGCATCAAGTTCAAGAACACACATGTCGGCATTGCCGGCGCCGCTTGATACCGTTTTACCACATGCGATTAATGCTCCGGATGTCTTGCTGGTGATAGAGGTTATGTACTCATCACCGCTGCCTGAATGGGTCTGACTCCACAGTATATTTCCGGTACTGTCGGTTTTTGTAATGTAGTGATCCTGTCCATTTGATCCTGTGCTGAATCCCGCGGCGACAAAGCCTCCGTCCGGAGTTCTGGTCCCTGAATAGAATCCATTGTTATTATTAGTTGAGCTTATGCTCGTCCATACCTGGTTACCAAGATCATCTATCTTCATTATAAGACCTGACTCCATTGCAGTACCATAACTCATGGTTGATCCGAATACAATGTATGAACCATCTCCTGAACGGATAACTGAATGAGCTCTGTCTGTATTATTGCCTCCAAGAGTCTTGGACCAATAAACAAAACCACCATCATCAACCTTCATGACAAGGATGTCAGTATGTGTTGGGTCAAGGGGTGAACTGAAAGTGTTGCCAACCACTATGTAAGCACCGTCATCTGTGGTGGTGATTCCGGTCAGTTCATCATCCTTGCTTCCTGCAAGTCTGGCAGACCATATCGGACTGCCTTCGATATCGGTACGCACAATAAGTGCGTCCAGACTGTCTGCCAGGGCCGGTCCTGTACTGCCAACCAGGCAATATCCGCCGCCGGAGGTACGAACCATTGATCTGCAATATTCGGTAAAGAATTCACCATAACCTTTCTGGAACATGATCTGAGAGAAAAGCGGAAATGAAGCAAGGAGTAATACCATGCTGAGTATTGATTTTTTCATAGTTGTCGATTAGAATTTCAAAGGTAAAATTTTCTCCAGATATAGTGCAGAAAAAAAGGGCTCCCGCCCCTTTATAATCTTGTGAAAATTGCATTATGATTTAGTGATCATGTCCGGATTCCCACTCAATATTCGTCTTCATTGAAAAAGAAATCATCTTTTGTCGGATAATCCGGCCAGATCTCTTCGATAGATTCGTACGCTTCGCCTTCGTCTTCAAGTTCCTGGAGATTTTCAATCACTTCGAGTGGTGCTCCGGAACGGATTCCGTAGTCAATCAACTCGTCCTTTGTGGCCGGCCAAGGGGCATCTTCAAGGTGCTGTGCGAGTTCAAGTGTCCAATACATAATTTAATGATAAGAATGGAATTTTATTCAAGGGTTGCAAAAGTATAATTTTTTTTTTCTCATAAACTAATTTTCCGAAATTCTTCATTTTGAGATGAATTTAACAGTTTGAAGCCTTGAAATCGTTCCTGCTGAGCTTTTCAGATCCTTGCTTTCCAGGGTGTTTCCCTGACGGCATTCGTATGGGTGATCCACCTGGATAAAACGAAAAAGTAATCACTGAGACGATTCATATAAGGAATGATCAGGGGTCCGGTATTTTCAAGTTCATCGAGGTGTACAATCTGTCGTTCCGCCCTTCTGCATACGCAGCGGGTTATATGGCAGAATGAAACCGCCTCTGATCCCCCTGGAAGGATGAATGAACGCATTTCCGGAAGCTCCTCATCCATTTTATCTATTTCCTTTTCAAGAAGACTTATGTCGGATAAATCAAGTTCAGGGATTTTCATCTTTGAATTTACGGGGTCGGAGGCCAGTTGTGAACCGATGGTAAAAAGCCGGTCCTGAATTTCAAGCAGGGTTTCGATCTGAAGGGCGCATTCCTTCTGATCGCGCAAGAGACCAGTCCAGCTGTTAAGCTCGTCGACAGTTCCGTAGGCTTCTATACGTACATGATGCTTGGATACTCTGGTCCCTCCTATGAGTGAAGTTTTTCCTTCATCACCTTTTTTAGTGTATATCTTCATGGCACTCTGAAAAAAAAAAATTAAACGGCGCTTTGTCTTGCCTCCTGAATTTTTGAATTGACCGAATCGGATTCAATGCCTCCGTCTTTCATCCGGATGATCCGGTGGGCATGTCTTGCAATATCTTCTTCATGTGTTACAAGTATGATGGTATTTCCCTGCTTGTGTATTTCATCGAACAAGAGCATGATCTCTTCAGAAGTCTTTGAATCGAGATTTCCCGTCGGCTCGTCTGCCAGTATGATCGAAGGTGTATTGACCAGCGCGCGTGCTATGGCTACGCGTTGACGCTGTCCCCCGCTGAGTTCATTAGGTTTGTGTTTCATTCTGTCAGACAGGCCTACATTATGCAATGAACGTTCGGCGAGACGGTTTCTTTCGTCTCTGGCCAGGCCTGCATAGACGAGTGGAAGCGCAACATTGTCAAGCGCACTGCTTCGTGGAATCAGGTTAAAGGTCTGGAAGATGAATCCGATCTCCTTGTTCCTGATCGCGGCAAGTTCGTTCTCTGTCATCTTGTTCACTTCCTTTCCATTAAGGATATAATTACCTGATGTGGGTGTGTCCAGGCACCCGATTACATTCATCAGTGTTGACTTGCCGGAACCTGATGGTCCCATTAAGGCGATGTATTCCCCTTTATTGATGGATAAGGTTACAGATTGAAGCGCTTTTACCACTACTGTTCCAAGAGTAAAATGCCGGGATATGTTTTTTAGTTCCAGAAGTGCCATACAGACAGAAATTGAAGCAAATGTAACCGAATTATTATTTAGTAGCCTGTTTTGAGAACCTATTTCGGGTGCTGTGCCCGGAGACTTTATTAGCAGTCCAATTGGCTGAAATGAATTCAACTCCTTCTCAAATACACGGCATAGGAAATTCTCCTGTCAGTTCGTGGCTTTTTAGACTCTGAACCTTGATCATTCCGGATGTTGGTAAGAAACATGGAAAGGTTCAGAATTTCAAGTCAAAGGATTGAGGAGGAATTCCTTTACGGAAAAATAGAATTCCTACATGAAAGAGATCAATGCTGATACTGACTTCTTCGTGGGATCTGATCAATGACCAGGCACTGCTCATTTCCCGGCTCCAATGTATATCATCAAACACGAATATACTTCCCTCGTTCTTTTTCTTCAGACAGAATTCGAAATACCGGATGGTCGCGGATTTGCTGTGGTTTCCATCAAAATATACAAAGTCGAATTGCCCGGGCCGGTCGAGCGCCACTTGAAGACTCATGTCAAATTCTCCGGTGATGATCTCTATATTTTTTATCCCCGCTGTCCGAAAATTCTGCTGAGCCAAAGCGGCAGTATTTTCGCAACCTTCAAGAGTAATCACACTGCTTTGACCGGAAGGAAAAGCAAGATAAAGTGTGCTGATACCAAGTGAAGTCCCGATCTCAAGAATGCGCTGTGGCCTGAAATGATTCACCAGCCTTGACAACAACTGGGCGTTCCGCGCGGCTTGCACAAAATTTTTCGCTATATAGGAGATCTTCAGATGTCGTTGCTGGGATCTTAGGCCGCCGGTCCCGTAATCCCTCACATCTATCGACCGCTGATCCAATAAGACACCTGAACGGATGGATTCTATGATTTCATAGTAATAGTATGGAGTTTCGTCACGAATCACCTTGTTGAAAAGTTCAAAAACGAAGGGTGAGTGAATGGCATGGGATCCCTTGCCTAACAACTTGTGTCGCAGATACCTGCAGACATGATGAAACCTGTCCATGTTGCGAAGTTAAAATTTAAACACAAGGCTTAATTTGCTTTAATTGCTCCACGGATTTTATAATTTTGCCCTCAATTTTATAATAAATATGAGCACGATCATAGATATTCATGCCAGGCAAATCCTCGATTCACGCGGTAATCCGACAATCGAAGTAGATGTGTTTACCGAGAACGGTGCTGTAGGAAGGGCAGCAGTTCCTTCAGGCGCCTCCACCGGCGCACATGAAGCGGTGGAACTCCGCGATGGAGATAAAAGCAAGTATTTAGGGAAAGGGGTACTCAAGGCGGTTTACAATGTAAATAAAGCCATCAATGAAGAACTGAAGGGCTATCCTGTATCTGAACAGGCTCTTATTGATGCTGCCATGATAAAACTTGATGGTTCCGAGAATAAATCAAACCTGGGAGCCAATGCCATACTGGGTGTATCTCTTGCCTGTGCAAAAGCAGCAGCCCAGGAAACAGGCCAGACCTTGTTCCGTTACCTGGGCGGGATGGATGCGAATCTGCTTCC
Organism: uncultured Flavobacteriales bacterium; assembly: GCA_964544885.1. Classification (GTDB taxonomy): domain Bacteria; phylum Bacteroidota; class Bacteroidia; order AKYH767-A; family 2013-40CM-41-45; genus QQVM01. Next base: position 50,866 of record CAZJDX010000014.1, on the reverse strand, counting down.
TGTCCCAATGATGAATATTCTGAATGGCGGTGCTCATGCGGATAACCGTATCGACTTTCAGGAATTCATGATTATGCCTATAGGAGCAGCAACATTCTCTGACGCTCTTCGGATGGGAACGGAAGTTTTTCATCACCTGAAAGCGGTGCTGAAGAAAAAAGGACTCTCAACCAATGTGGGCGATGAAGGCGGATTTGCACCCGATCTCAAATCTAATGAAGATGCCATCATCTCAGTGATGGATGCCATTAACGAAGCAGGCTATAAACCGGGTAAGGATATTTTCATTGCCATGGATGCCGCTGCTACCGAGTTCTACGATGCAAAGTCAGATAAATATGTGTTTAAAAAATCAAGTGGAGATAAACTGAGCCCATCTGAGATGGCTGCATTTTGGTCTGACTGGGTAAAAAAGTATCCTATCGTCTCCATTGAAGATGGATTTGCGGAGGATGACTGGGATGGCTGGAAGAAGATTACATCATCACATGGGAAATCACTGCAACTGGTCGGAGATGACCTCTTTGTTACCAATGTTAAAAGACTTGAAAAAGGCATACATGACGGAGCCGCAAATTCAATTCTGGTTAAAGTGAACCAGATTGGAACGCTGACAGAAACCCTGGCTGCTGTTAACCTCGCGCACCGTAATGGCTATACCTCGGTCATGAGCCACCGTTCAGGCGAAACGGAAGATAGTACCATAGCCGACCTAGCCGTTGCCTTTAAAACCGGCCAGATCAAAACCGGTTCGGCTTCCCGGTCAGACCGGATTGCCAAGTACAACCAACTGTTAAGAATTGAAGAAGTCCTTGGGGAAAATGCCAAATATGCCGGAAAAGATTTTAAATTTGTAAAAATCTAATTTGAAAACAAAGGACTGCTTTACCTGTTAGGATTGCTATGGATCAGGATATGATGGATAAACTCGCTTCAGGAGAGTATTCAATTTCTCCCAGAAGCGGCAGGCTCAGGAAAAGAATAAGGAAAAAGAAAAAAGCCTCGTTTTTTTCCCGGTCCAGATTGAAGAAGATCGGAGGCCAGATTGTTTGGGTGATCCTCATCATCTCCTTCCTGATAAGTCTTATCCTCGTATTCCCTGAGTTGAATGTGGTTTCCGACAATAAGGAGATGAATCAGGAGAAGAACAAGACATACAGACCAGGTAACCGTTAAGACAGGAACATTGTAATATTTAATCAAAAGAATTTAATCAAAGCCAGCTTGAAAACCGACAGACTAAAAGAGAAATTCGCGCAAGTAGCACTTCCGATGGCCGCAGACCTGAAAGAGTTCATCAGGGAAAATGGATCACGGGTCATAGGTCAATATACTATCGAACAGGTCTATAGTGGAATGAAGGGTATGATTGGTATGGTTACCGAAACCAGCAAACTTGATCCTGAAGAAGGGATCCGCTTCCGCGGTTATTCCATTCCGGAACTCAGGGAGAAACTTCCGAAAGCGACAGGAGACACAGAACCTCTGCCGGAAGGTATATTTTACCTCATGCTCATTGGCGAATTGCCAAGTGAGGAGGATGTGCATTATGTCAGCAATGCATGGGCTCGCCGGAGTAATGTTCCGAAGTATGTATTTGATATGCTTGACACCCTGCCGGTCAACACGCATCCAATGACACAGTTCAGTATGGCCGTGATGGCCATGCAGAAGGAATCGGTCTTCGCAGATTCTTATCGCAAGGGACTCAATAAAAAAGACTACTGGGATCCCATGTATGAGGACATCATGAATCTTATCGCACGTCTGCCGAGGATTGCTGCCTATATCTATCGCCGGATGTATAAGAATGAAGTTCATATCGAACCTGATCCAAAGCTTGACTGGGCGGCTAACTTCGCTCACATGCTTGGTTACGATGACTATGATATGAAGCGATTGATGCGTCTGTATCAGACCATCCACGTGGATCATGAAGGAGGAAACGTATCAGCACATGCGACTCACCTCGTTGGTTCGGCACTCAGTGACGCTTATCTTTCTTTCGCAGCCGGAATGAACGGGCTTGCAGGCCCTCTTCATGGCCTGGCGAATCAGGAGGTGACGAGGTGGATTTCGGATCTTCGTGATTATCATGACGGAGATCTTCCTACCAAAGAGCAGGTACATGATTACGTGATGAAAACCATCAATGAAGGAAAGGTGATTCCCGGATATGGCCATGCCGTGTTGAGGAAGACCGATCCGAGATTCATTGCACAGATGGAGTTTGCGAAAAAGTGTATGCCTGACGATGTAAACTGCCGGATCGTTCATATGCTTTATGAAGTGGTGCCTCCGATACTTTCAGGGATCAAAAAGATAAAGAACCCATGGCCGAATGTGGATGCACACAGCGGTGCGCTTTTATTGCACTATGGTATGAAGGAATATGATTTCTATACAGTACTCTTCGGCGTGAGCCGCGCTCTTGGGGTACTGTCTTCCCTGCTTTGGGATCGCGCCCTGGGCCATCCTATAGAAAGACCGGGTTCCGTCACAACGGAATGGATGAAAATGCAGGCAATGAAAGTGAATGCCTGAGGGCTTTCTCTTACTTGATTACCGAAAAGGCTGATGGCTTATGCATTGAACATCACCAGCCTATTTCGTAAAGCAGTGATTTTAATTCGCTAAGTATCATTGCTGTTGCTCCCCAAACCATTTCTCCTTCTATACTGAAACAAGGAGTGTTGATTGACTGTCCGGTGCTGAGCTTCATCATTTTTTCTTTCACCGTTCTCTCATCCATCAGGCTTTCCAGATCCATGGAAATGATCCTGACCACTTCTTTTTCTTCCGCGTTGAAATGCGCGTCCTTTTCAAGAATGCCAATATATGGATGAACTAAAAAATTGCTGGTGGGGATATAGAGATGGGTAAGTTTACCAATCACATCGACATCACTTGCGCTGATACCAATCTCCTCCTGCGTTTCGCGTAAGGCTGTGATCCGCAGATCGGCATCCTCCGGTTCCTGTCTGCCGCCGGGTAATGATACCTGACCGCTATGGATTCCCGAATCAACAGGTCTGAGGATCAGTGGAACTTTTATCCGCCCTTCCGATTCAAAAAGCAGAATCATGACCCCGCTCAACCGGGCATTCTCCGGTGTTTTATACCTTAAGAGGTTTAGTTGCCTTTCGACATGAGCCATCCGGAACTGAGCTTCAGTTCCTGGTAAGGGGAGTCCGAGCCGGTGCTTCAAGGATCTGCTTAATTCCTGTAACATGTCCGTTAGGCTTCTGACAGATCTTTTTCATTCAGATCATTTCAGTTTCCGTTATACGTTTGCGCTCGCCAATTTGTTGTCTCCACATAGCATAATACAATCCTTTGGCCTCAACTAACTCACGATGAGAACCTGACTCGACTATTCGTCCCTGTTCAAGAACGAAAATCTTATCCGCGTGCATAATTGTACTCAGACGGTGAGCAATCATAAAAGTAATGTGTTTTTTCTGTTCGGAAAGCTGGCGTATGGTTCCGGTAATTTCTTCCTCAGTGATGGAATCTAGCGCGGAGGTGGCTTCATCAAACACAATAAGATTTGGATTGCGGAGTAAGGCTCTGGCGATGGAAAGTCTTTGCTTTTCTCCACCCGAAACCTTTACGCCTCCTTCTCCTATTACCGAATCAAGTCCTTTATCGGCTCTTCTCAGTAAACTCTGACAGGCGGCTTTCTGCAATACATCATGACACTGTTCATCAGTAGCTTCGGGATTGACGAACAAGAGATTTTCACGTATCGTACCGCTGAAAAGCTGAGTGTCCTGGGTTACGAAACCAATCTGTTTTCTTAATTCGTCCTTCTCAATCTCTCCGGATGGTACTTCATTGTAATATATTTTACCCTTTTCGGGATTGTACAAACCCACCAGCAATTTTACCAGGGTAGTTTTTCCTGAACCTGAAGGTCCAATAAAAGCTATACTGTCTCCTGTCTTTGCCTGAAAGCTGATATCTTCTACTGCATTCTGAGAAGAACTTGGATGCCTGAAACTCACATTCTCAAAACGTAATCCGGTAATGACACCGGTAGAAGCCGGTTTGACAGGATTTGCCTCTACCGGTGTGTCAAGAATTTCCTTGAAATTGGCCAGTGATGCCTGTGCCTCACGGTAGATCGCAATTACATTCCCCATTTCCTGCAAAGGACCGAAAATGAAAAAGCTGTAAAACATCAGTGTCATTAATTTACCCGGTGTGATCTGGTCCTTGAAGACCAGATAATAAAGGACAAAAATGAAAACCGTTCTTAAAAAATTTACCGTCGTACCCTGGACGAAACTAAGACTTCTGACAAACCTCACTTTTTTAAGTTCAAGTTTCAGGATCTTCCCGGTAGTGGAGTTCAGCCTGTTGATTTCCTGTTTTGCCAGGCCAAGGCTTTTAACAAGTTCAATATTTCTCAAGGACTCCGTGGTAGCGCCAGCCAGTGAGGTGGTTTCTTTTAAAATAACTTTTGAGATCTTTTTAATATTCCGGCTCAATAAACTGCTGATAATCGCCAGTAAGGGGACGGTCAGTAAAAATACCGGAGCAATCATCCAATGCACTGAAAATGCATACCAAAGTACGAAGATCAGTCCTACAAGGGTTTGAAATACCACTCCGATAAAGGCCTGAATGAATTTTTCGGAATCGCTGCGGACCTTTTGAAGTTTCCCCAGTGTCTCTCCGCTTCGCTGATCTTCAAAGACCTGATAGGGAAGTTCCAGTGAGTGCCTGATACCATCGCTGTACATTTGAGCCCCCGATTTCTGTACAATTACACTGGTAAAATAATCCTGGAAATTTTTCGCAATGCGCGATACCATGGCAACGCCCATGGAAGCCAGTAACAATAAGGTGATATCGCCTATGAAATTACGTGCCTGGTCATTCTGATAATCACTGATATGTACCCCGAACCGGTCCATCATAAGCCCGGCGATAAGCGGGTCCATCAGTGAGAAACATTGGTTGATGGCAGCCAGAATCAGTGCAAGAGCTACTGTGCTTTTGTAGTTCTTTACATAAGTATAAAGGAGATTCATAAAAAATCCGGGATTGACCGGCAGCCCAAAGATACTATTTATCCCATTTTAAGGGCAGCCCTGCACACCTCTTTCAGGCCCTGCCTATCAATAAAAAAGTGGCTAAACCGGAAGATGCAGGGCTGTTGAAAATTATCCCGGTCTTCATGGTGAATCTGAATTTGAGAAAGTACTTTTATGGGAAAATAGTACTTATGATAAAGCATCTCTCAGTTCTGTTCTTAAGTCTGTGTATGACGTTTCAGGTTTTTTCTCAGCACCTGCTTACGCTCAGGTCCGGTGAAAAGATGAACGGTAACGTCAAGTCATTAAAGGATGGACAAGTTGAATTTTTGTATAAGGGCAATACAATGAAATTGAATGTGTCTGAAATTTATTCAATAAATTTTGCCGAAGCTGAAGTTTTAACTTCAGGAAAGTCTCTGGAATCCGCAGGTGCAATCCCTAAAGAGGCAGGGGAGAAGCAGATCAATTCAGGTTCCTATCTGGTAAGATATAAGGTAGCAGACAGGAACATCACGAAAGCTCCGCGAATTGATAACCTGACCCTGGAGAAGGGAACGGTCGTAGTGAATATAAGCATTGACAAATACGGCCATGTTATTAAAGCGGTTCCCGGTGGAGCAGGTACAACAACCGACAGTGAATATCTGAAAACAAAAGCAAAACAAGCGGCGGAAAGCGCTATCTTCAACAATGTACCTACTGCGCCTCTTGAACAAAAAGGCTATATCATCATCGTGTTCTGAAAGAAGGACTGTTTCTTTCCGTAACCATGTTATTCCATCGCAGCTTGCGTAGCGAATTCTTCCAACCCTTCCAAATCCTTTTTGACCTTTTCAACCCAGGATTCCTGCTGATCCCTTATTAAGCCATGTCTGGTTTCACGGTCGTATTGACTCTGTGCGGACTGATAATCTTTCCATGCCTTTTCGAACTCATCCTGGATCTCCTTACCCGGATCAAGGACAGACAGCTCCATCCCCGTAATCGTTTTTCGTAGTTTCCTGATGTATAATTCGCAAATATCAAAATGCAGCTGTTCATGTGCCAGCAGGGACTCCTGTTTGTTCTCCGGAACAACCCAGCTTGCTTTTTTGGTAAAGCATGGATAAAGAAACAGGGAAAGTTTCATGACACCATCTTTATAATCAATGCCTGAACGGAAGGAGAACATGCAATTGCTTTGTGCGGAAAAAGAAGAAGTTGGATCTGCTTTACCCTGGAAATCTTCCCATTTCAGTTTGTAAGACGGATCCCAGCGAATCGTGTCATAATTTGTATAGTCTGTAAAGGACTTGTCATAGACAAATTCAATTTCGGTCCTGTTGCAAAATACCTGCTGGCCGGAATTGTCTCTCACATAATCATCGAAACCTTTTAAAAACGGATCAAGTGATTGCTGTATGAGTTTCTCCGCAAGACCCGCTGTATATCCCTGCGAAATATAACTGGGATTCCCGCTGGATTCCAGTAAGATGAATTCCTTGTCTTCCAGTATTCGCATGATGGATATTTTTATATTCAGTGTGAGTGTGTGTTTTTTGAGGTTGCCTGCATCGGTAAAATGAAGCTGGTCGACCACCAGGATCAAAGGAATGTAGGCATTTTCACCCGGTACACGTTGCTGAACATAGCCAAGCAGTGCCTTTCCAATCCCTTCTTCAAATTCAACCGGAACCTTTTCACCGTTTTTATTGATCAGGCTCCCGCTATCCTTATTCTTTATTCTTTTATCCAGAACGGAATGAAAATAATATATTCCGGAACTCAGTCTGGATGAAGGCTCCGGGATGTTTATTTTGTAAGAATTCTGCGCGGCATGTTCCTGTTGAAAGACTAAGAGGAAAAGAAGCATTATAAGGTTTACTTTGTACATTGTTTCTGTTTTGAAATGAAAACCGTAAATGGTCTGATAAGGGAGCAATTTCTCCGTTAAATATTTGTAATTTTACAAAATACGTAAAAAATGACACAGATTCTTTTATTAACCGCTGGCCTGGTGATTGGCGCCTTGCTTGCCTACCTTTTCCTGAAGGTATCCGCTCTGCGTTCAGGTAAAGAAATGCAGGGCAGAATATCCCAGCTTGAATCCGAGAAAGCAACACTTACTGAACGAATCTCGCTTACTGAATTGAAAGCGGCTGAAACTACTACTGACTATAAAAAATTGCAAAGTGAGTATCTGAGCCTGACACAGGCATTTGCCAATGAGAAGACTTCGAATACGTTCCTGAATGAAAAATTAAATGAGCAGAAATCTGAACTCGACAATCTTCAACAAAAATTTACTAAAGAATTTGAGAATCTTGCTAACAGGATTCTGGATGAAAAGAGTAAAAAATTTACCGAACAGAATCGCGATAACCTGGATGTAATTCTCAATCCACTGAAGGAGCGTATTAAGGAATTTGAGAATAAGATCGATACTTCCTATAAAGCAGAAGCCGCAGAAAGGAATTCACTTAAAGGAGAGATTAAAAATCTTGTTGAACTGAATAAGCAGATTTCGGATGAAGCCAATAATCTTGCAAGAGCTCTTAAGTCCGATACAAAAAAGCAGGGAAACTGGGGTGAGGTGATACTCGAAAGAATCCTGGAACGTTCCGGTTTGGTTAAAGATCAGGAATACAGGACGCAGGTAGGGGCGTTGAACGAGGAAGGCCGCAGGGTTCAGCCGGATGTAATCATTTGCCTTCCTGACAAGAAGGAGATCATTATAGATTCCAAAGTTTCTTTGGTAGCCTACGAGTCCATGGTTAACGCGGGCACGGAAGAGGAACGGGAGAAGTTTGCATGGGAGCACGTAGGTTCCGTAAAGGCACACATTAAGGGTCTGAGTGATAAGAATTATCAGCTGAGCCCCGGATTCACAACGCCTGATTTTGTATTGCTCTTCATGCCAATTGAATCGTCATTCGGAATTGCGGTTCAGATGGACACTGAACTCTTTAATTATGCATGGGACAGAAAGATTGTAATTGTCAGTCCTTCAACCCTGCTTGCCACACTGCGGACAATCGCATCTATCTGGAAACAGGAAAAGCAAAGCCGTAACGCGATGGAGATCGCACGGCTCAGCGGTGCGCTCTACGATAAATTCAAAGGTTTTGTTGATGACCTGATCGATGTGGGTAAAAAGATGGATCAGGCAAAATCGGGCTATGCAGATGCCATGAATAAACTCACCAGCGGATCAGGAAATATCCTGAAACGCATTGAAGACATAAAAAAGCTGGGGGCGAAAACTTCCAGGGAACTGCCTGCTGAACTGGTCGGCAGATCGGAAGAAAACAGTTAGAGCATATGTTGAGAAAGTTACCGACGCTGATCGTACCGCTGTTCCTCCTTCATTCCTGTTACAGCGGACGGGATATCAGCACACTGAATCTCAATTCTCTTTATCGGTCACAGGAACAGGTGTTCCATCCACATTTCTCTCTTTTCCACTACAGTGATTCAATGAGCGAATTTTCGATGAGGCTTCAACCGGATGAGTTGCTCTTCGTCCGCGGAACGGACGACAAGTACCGCGCCGGTCTCCGGGTGACCTTGCTAAAAACTTATTCCTACGAAGCCAATACACCAATCGATACCTCCTATTGTGATTTTGAATTCGATATGGAGGCGAAGGAAAGGTACAGATCGGTCTCCTGTAATTTTGTTCATAAAGGTGGACCGGGAACCTTTTTGTTGCGTGTGATCCTCACCGACAGAAATAAAAATTTTTCACAGGAGTTTTTTGTTCCTATGGAAACAGAAGGAAGTCAGTCAAGGCAGTTTTTTAAAGTTACTGATACCAATGATCAACAGGTTTTCAGGAATTACATCAGAAACGATGAGCCGATTCGAATCAGTTTCAGGGACACTCTGAAAAGAAAGATCTGGTGCAAGTATTATAATCGTGAATTCCCATTGGCTGCTCCACCTTTCAGTTTTGATAACCGGGAGGGATTCAATTACCGGTGTGACAGTCTCTTTGAGGTCGATCTGGACAATAATGATCTTCTGGTGCTTCCTGCTGTAGGTTTTTATCATTTTCAGGTCGATACAGCTATAAGGCAAGGTCTTACTTTGTTCAGGTTTGATAACAGTTTTCCTCAGGTAACGACTCCGGCTCAGATGCTGGAGTCTGTGAGGTATCTGACATCAAAAAGAGAATATGAGGAGATGCTCGCCATTCCTTCGGTTAAACAGGCTGTTGACAGGTTTTGGATGGATCGTGGAGGGAATGCGGAGAAATCGAAAAGCCTGATCAGGAAATATTATTCGAGAGTGCAGGAGGCTAATGAGTACTTCACATCGTTTGTGGAGGGTTGGCGAACAGACAGAGGAATGCTTTATATAGTGTTGGGGGTTCCCAATACCGTTTACAGAAGTTCCAGCACCGAAACCTGGATCTATGGTACTCCCAACAGTACCCTGGCGCTGAACTTTATGTTCACCAGGGTCAATAATCCATTTTCCGATAATGACCTGGTGCTTTCTCGATCACCGGTTTACGAAAGTAACTGGTACAGGGCTGTTGAAACCTGGAGACATGGCAGGGCATACAACAGTTTGTATTGAAATTAATTTTTTAAAGGATGAATCAGGGAAGAAAGCCCATTGCTAAAATACCTCATGACCATGGTCAACTGGTTTACGGAATTCGTCCGGTAATGGAAGCGATTCAGGCTGGAAAAGAAGTTGAAAAAATATTTATCGGAAGGACGGCCAAAGGTGAATTGATTCAGGAGCTGAAGAAACTTTTACAGGACAGAAGTATCCTTTGGCAGGAAGTGCCAAAGGAAAAGTTGGACAGGATTTCCCGGAATAATCACCAGGATGTAATTTGTTTTATTTCACCGGTACATTATTATTCTCTCGCGCAGATAATTCCATCCATTTTCGAAAAAGGCGAAACGCCCCTGGTTTTGTTGCTTGACAGGATTACAGATGTTCGTAATTTCGGCGCGATAGCGCGCACTGCCGAATGTGCCGGTGTTCATGCCATCGTAATACCATTCAAAGGTTCGGCACAGGTGACTGCAGACGCGATCAGAACTTCTGCCGGGGCTCTGAACCGCATTCCCGTATGCAGGGAAACACTCATGAAAAATACTGTCAGGTTTTTGCAGGAGAGTGGTTTAAAAGTTGTCGCCGCGAGTGAGAAAGGTAAGGAGCATGTCTATAATTCGGATCTGTCCGGACCCCTTGCTATCGTGATGGGTTCGGAAGAAGATGGCGTGTCTGATGACATCATCCGTACCTGTGATGAACTGCTCAGGATACCTCTGCATGGTTCCCTCAGTTCACTGAACGTATCAGTGGCATGTGGTGTAATTACCTTTGAGGCTATTCGCCAGCGCATGAAAGCTTAGTGGATCTTATTAGTACATGAAGGACCATCGAACCAAAGAGGAAGGGATTCTGATCATGTTGATCCTGTTTGTCGCTGCACTTGTCAGGGTAGCCGTTGCACAGAATCTTTCACTTTCCAACGATGAGTTGAGCGCGCTGACCAGGGCGAAATTTGAAACGTTCATGGAAATGATCGTGAACGGCGTCCATATAGACTTTCATCCTGCCGGAGTACAAAGTTTCATCTTCTTTTGGTTAAAGTTGCTCGGCGATGATGACTTTCTGTTCAGACTGCCATTTGTTATCTGCGGCATTCTGTCCGTTTGGTTTATCTATAAACTGGGAAAGGCATGGTTCAGCGCATTTTCCGGATTGTTTGCCGCAAGTGTATTCGCTGCTTTTCAATTCGGGATACTCTATTCAACCTTCGCCCGTCCATACAGTCCCGGATTGCTGTTTGGTCTCATGGCAGCCTGGTTCTGGACCCTGATTTTTTTTCCGTCCCGTGATGTGTCACCTGCACCTGCAAAAGCCGGCAACTGGATCCTGTTTACCCTTTCAATGATCTGTTGCATTCATACGCATTACTTTGCCTTGGTCTTTGCAGCGGGTATTGGGATTACAGGAATTTTCTTCCTTCGAAGGGAATTGCTTTTCCCTTATTTACTTTCAGGCGTTCTCATACTTGCTTCCTTTATTCCCGAATGGAACATTTTCAACATTCAGTTTTCCAAGGGAGATATCGGAGGTTGGCTTGCTCCCCCCGGGATATGGTTCCTGCCACAGTTCCTGAATCATATTTTCAATGATTCCATTTTGATTACCGGCACAATGGCTGTTCTCTGTCTGACCGGCTTTATCATCACGATTCATAAAAGAGTTCATACACATTTTCACCTTATTGCCTTGTCCTGGTTTCTGTTTTCGTTCCTCCTTGCCTACCTCTATTCAATACTCCGGCATCCGGTCATCCAGTTCAGTACCTTGTACTTTACTTTTCCTTTTCTTCTGCTCTTGTCCGGCAGCTGGATTGAAAAATTGTTTACATGGTACAAAGCCAAACTCGTTGTTGTGGCATTGATTCTGATCACTGGAATTTCGCACACTCTTTTTTCAAAAGGCTTGTTTCAAAGAGCACAGTTCGGAGTCTTTAAAGATATTTCTGAAGATGTTAAAAGGTGGGAAGAAAAGTATGGTAAAGACAATCTGAGCATAGTAATAAATGTGATCAATCCCGAATACCTGAAGTATTATTTCAGACAGGCTGATTATAGGCCGGAGGTATTCAGGTGGAAGCTGGAAAGTATGGCCGATGTCCAGAATTTCCGGAATGAGATTGATAGCCTGAACTCACCTTATTTTTGTTTCGCCTGGTCCAATGCATCTCATCCCTACGAGATCATCCGGATTCTCCGGGAGTACTATCCGGTGGTAAAGGAGAAAAAAGTTTATTTTAATTCCGCCGCCTATTTGTTTTCGAAGGAAGGTGTTTCGCTTTGTAAGGAGGAGTTGCTGAAGCTGTGCTATGAACCTGCTTTAAAGGACTGGACAGATGGCCAATGTTCTTCTGCAAAAGACTCTGTAATAAGGTTGGACTCTGCGATTCAGTTCGGACCGGGATTCAGGAAGAGAATAGGAGAGTTGCCCGGCAATGGTTACAGGATTTTCAGTCTGTATGCAGAAGTAAGAACCCGGGTTGAAAGAACAAACGCTTCACTGGTGATCTCATTTGATACTGCTGATGTACCGCTTCATTACCATTCGCTGAGCCTGGATGAATGCGGATTGCGAAGGGACGAGTGGAAAGGAATATGGTTTTCAAGAGCCATTGAAAGCAATTTACCAAAGGATCTGATCCTGAATTCATACCCCTTCAATAAAGAGTTGAGAGATGTTGAATTGAGGAATCTGAGGGTCACGCTTGAAAACTGGGATGATCCATATCAACAGGCCGATTAATATCACTGGCTTTTCAACTTTCCACAACGGCTCCGCCTTTGTATAGTTGCTTTCTGTATTTCAGGGAAGGCGAAAGAATTTTCTCACCCAGTCCGAGATTTTCCCAGATTTCATCTATCCTTGAAATGGTTTCCTCCGTGGAAGCCAGTATGTTCGGCCAGTCCCTCTCAAAACCATCATATTCTTTGGTCTTTCGTGTTCCGTCAAATGTCAGATGGCAGAGTTGAGGATTCGCCGGATTGCGGACAAGGTGCTGATCCCTCTTCGGATCAGCATTATTACAAAAGCGCCATACTGAATCAGCAATATCGGATATATCAATGCTCTGTTCAAGAAAAAGTATAACCTTGATGCCGGAGAGGAATTCATGCTTAAAAATATTTTCACTTAAGTCCCTGACCTGGTTCTTTCTGTTCTTTTCTATGGATATGATGAGAAGTGAAATTCCTTTTGCGCACAGAGAATCATTAACTGCAATGATCTCCGGGAATTGTTTTCGTAAAATCTCCTGTTCCTCCTGGCTTAATGCCCTGACTTTATGTTCGTCCCCTGACCTTTGTCTCGACTCAAGCTCTTCTCTCGTTTTACGGGTTCCATCAATCCCTATTTTACCTCCGAATGCCATCACGCTGCAACTGTGATCCAGGACATCCACAGGTCCTTGTGTCAGATATACATCATGTCCCGGATCGAAATTTTCGCTGATATAAGCGGCAACTCCGTGCTGGTCATGAATGTCCACATCCTCATCAACAACAACCATGATCTTCGTGAACATCATTTGTCCGGCTCCCCACAGGCTATGCATAACCTTGCTGGCCTGTCCGGGATATTCTTTTTTAATTTTAACGATAACCAGATTATGAAATACTCCTTCAACAGGCAATACCATATCAATGATCTCAGGAACCATTGTCATCTTAATCGGGGCCAGAAATATTCTCTCTGTTGCCTTTCCTATCCATGCATCTTCCTGCGGAGGTATTCCCACGATAGTTGCCGGATAGATCGCGTCTTTCTTATGCGTGATGCAGGTGATATGAAATTTAGGATAATAATCTGCCAGCGAATAATAACCTGTATGATCTCCAAAGGGTCCTTCAAGAATAAGTTCCTCTTCCGGATCCAGGTAACCTTCTATGATGATGTCCGCATCAGCAGGTACCTGCACATCCTGTGTAAGACAGCGTACAAGTTCAACCTTTTTCTTCCGGAGGAATCCTGCCAGGAGATATTCATCAACGCCGTCCGGCAGGGGAGCGGTAGCACAGTAGCTGTAGGCAGGATCACCACCAAATGAAACAGCTACAGGCATTTTCATTCCAAGTCTTTTGTATTCCGCAAAATGCCTCGCGCTTACCTTGTGCCTGTGCCAGTGCATGGCTGTAAGATCCGGTCCGAATACCTGCATACGATAGAGACCGACATTTCTGATTCCGCTCACCGGATCTTTGGTATGTATAACCGGGAGAGTAAGGAAAGGTCCGCCGTCTTCAGGCCAGCATTTCAATACCGGAAATTTTGTTATGTCTGGTTTCTGCATGACCACCTGCTGGCATTCACCCCTTCCGGAAATCACCTTTGGCATCCACGATGCGATCGCTCCCAGTTGAGGAAGCATTTTCAGTTTGTCCACCCATCCGGTCTTCGGCGTGGTCAGATTCTTAAACAGGTTTTCGATTTCAAGGGCTATGTCGTCAAGTTTTTCTGCACCCAGGGCCATGGCCATTCTTTTTTCGGTGCCCATTGAATTGATAAGCAGGGGGAAATTTGTACCGTTGTTTTCAAACAACAGCGCCGGACCATAAACTTTTGAGACCCTGTCTGTGATCTCAGTAATCTCAAGGTGCGGATTTACATACTCCTTAATCCTTACAAGTTCACCGGCTTTTTCAAGCGCATGAATCCAGTCGGCTGTACTTTTATACATGGTAGTAAATTGAATCGTAAAGATAAATCAAAATAGGAAGGGAACCGTGATTTAGGTTTACGGAATTCATCCCTTCTTCAGTTCCGTCTCCATGATGGTCCTGACTTTCTCCCTGAGCAACGGAATGTCATCTTCCGTCATGCCTTGGGTATCTACAGGTTCTGCCCAAACACAAAAAATTCTTCCCGGCTTTAGCATCAGCGGGTGCCTGGGCGATAAAAGTTCTCCGCTGTTCAGAATTGTCAGGACAGCAAGAGGTACCTGTGCGGAGATAGCCAGTCGAAACGCTCCGTCATGAAATGGAAGAAGGGGAGCATCGCTCTTATTTCGTGTTCCTTCAGGGCAAATGAAAACAGATATGCCTTCATTGAGTGACTCTTGCATGTTTTCCATGCTCTTTGCCCTGGCGGCTTTGTTCTTCCTGTCAACGCTGATGTACAAATGGCGGATAATATAACCCAGAACAGGGATCTTTGTGAGTTCAGCCTTAGCTAAGAACCTGAAGGTATGGGTACAGGACAGAGCATAGGCGGGAATGTCAAGCATCGATCGGTGATTAGCTGCGAACACATAGACCTGATTCTTTTTCAAAACAGACTTGTTCTTGATACTGATTCTCACTCCGAATAAAAGGAATAATACACGGGCCCAGCTTCGGGAAACCTTTCTATGAGCAATATGTGGTGCCTTGCCCGAAGGCAAGAAAGTAAAAATGAAGAAGTACAGGAGACCTGCTATGATCAGGCTTGCTGAAAAGATCAATAATGCCCAGATGCCAAGGATCGTCCGCAGAAATTTTTCCGTCATCAGTTATGGATAAGGCGGTAAACTTATAAAATCATTGTTCTCCTTTTAAGTTTCAGTTGAAAAGGTTCGTATCAGCAGGCAATTTTAACGCTTATCAGCATTCATACTGTCTATATCCGGTATCAGGCACATTAAACACCTGTCATCGGTCATGGAATTATTTCTGATAAAGAACTGATTCCACTTGCCGGAATCAGGCTTTTTAACGTACTTTAACATAAATAAATCAGCATCATGCGAAACACATTACGCGCTTCGTTACTATTATTATTCATGCTTTCCTTTTTGAATAATTTAGCGGCAAGACACCCTCAAATAAGAAAAGATCAGATATTATTCCAGTCAGGTACAATTAAAACGAATCAGGATTTCATTGCAGTAAAGGATCCTGGAGTACAGCCAAAGGAAATGATCGATGGTCGTTACTATCGGGTTCTGCATTTTAACAGTACGCCTTCAGTCGCATTGAGGAATAAACTGAAGTCAGCCGGTATACATTTGCTGCACTATATTCCTTACAATGCCTTTCTTACCAGTATTCAATCGGATGCGGACCTTTCAATTCTGACTACTTGTGACATCAGATGCATGCTCATCCTGAATTCAGTTCAAAAGAGCAGCCGTTCTATACGGGAAAATGCGATTCCGGAGCATGCCATACCCTATCAGGGGGCTATTGATCTTCTTGTACAGTACTACAAAGATTTAAACCCACCGACTGTACTGCGTGAGTTTAGCTCTATGGGTTATGAGGTATTGAAAAGTTTTCCTGAAAGAAATCAGGTACGCCTGAGAATCGCCAAAAATCAGATTCAGACACTCCTTGAATTACCATTCGTAAAATATGTGGAAGAAGTCGAACCTCCTTCCGTGCCTGATGATACAAAAGGGCGTTCCCTGCATCGGAGCAACATGATCAACAGTGAGAACGCCACCGGTCTACACTATGATGGAAGCGGGGTTAGTATTTCACTGGCCGATGACGGTGAGGTAGGTCCCCATATAGATTTCACGGGCAGGATCACACAATTGATATCCACAGGTCCCGGAGGTTCTCATGGTGACATGACATCAGGGATTGCAGTCGGAGCAGGTAATCTGGATCCCACCAAAGCCGGCATGGCGGATGGGGCTCATATATATATCCATGATGTGGACGATGGCAACTCTCCTTATGACCACGTCTATAATGCAACCTATTATTATACCACCTATGGAGCAGTGATAACCTCAACCAGTTACAGCCAGGGTTGTAATGATTACAATACAATTTCAAGTACAGGCGATCAGATCGTTCACCAAAACCCTCATTTCAATTTTGTATTCTCGGCAGGTAACAGGGGCCAGAATGACTGCGGTTACGGGACTAATGCTGCCTGGGGTACAATTACCGGAGGGTTCAAACAAGGGAAGAATGTTATCGCCTGCGGAAACCTGGATGCCTATGATGTTTTGGATCCGACAAGCAGCAGAGGGCCGGCAGAAGATGGTCGTATAAAGCCTGATATCTGTGCAAATGGTCGTGATCAGAATTCAACACGCGATAACAACCGGTATCAGGTAGGAGGCGGTACAAGCGCGGCTTGTCCGGGTATTGCAGGTATTTCGGCACAACTCATTCAATCCTGGAGAGAAATGAATCCCGGAACCGAAGCCCCTTCGCCATTGATCAAGGCCGCAATGCTCAACACAGCCTGGGATCTCGGTAATCCCGGTCCTGATTTCACTTATGGTTGGGGAAGAGTGAATGCATTCAGAGCGCTCACCCTTCTGCAGGAAGAGAGATACCTTCTCGATTCTCTTACAAACGGAATCATTAAACAACACGTTATTGCCGTGCCTGCCGGAGTAAAGCAACTTAAATGCATGCTTTACTGGCTCGATGTGGAAGGTGATCCTGTTTCTGCCGTCGCCTTGGTTAATGACCTCGATATGACACTTGAAGATCCGGGATCAACAGCTTATGAGCCATGGATTCTCGATCCGACTCCGGTTGTGGCTAATCTTACAGCACCGGCCATACGAGGGGCCGATCATCTCAACAATATGGAACAGGTGACACTTGAAAATCCTCAAGCCGGTAATTATACCATTGAAGTAACCGGGACTATGGTTCCTTCAGGTACCCAGCAATATTATATTCTGTGGGAAATGCTCGGTGAAGAAGTAACGCTCACCTATCCTAACGGAGGAGAAGGTTTTGTGCCCGGAGAGGTTGAGGCGCTGCGTTGGGATGCTTACGGTAATACCGGAACTTTTGACCTTGAATATTCTCTGGATAACGGATCAAACTGGCAATCCATAGTTACCGGTGTTCCGGCAGGCAACAGGCAATTCGACTGGAATATTCCAAATACGGTGTCAGACCAGGTGCTCCTCCGGGTAATCAGAGGAAGTTTTGCGGATGAAAGCAATGGACAGCTTGCCATAATGAATCTTCCTTCTGATCTCAATATTGATTTTGTCTGCGCGAATTCCATGCAACTGAGCTGGACCGCCGCCTCAGGTGCCGCAGCATATGAAGTGAGTCAGCTCGGTGCGATGTACATGGATTCCATCGGAACCACAAATGCTACATTCATTCAGATTCCGGTCTCTGATACCCTTGAAACATGGTTTAGTGTGAAAGCCATAGGGAATAATGGGGGCAAGGGAAGACGGGCCATCGCTGTGAAGAAGACGCCGGGTTCGCTCAATTGCTCATTTGCCGATGATTTGAATCTGGTCAATGTACAGAACCCCCTCGAAGGATTACTCTTTCCTTGTCAGAATCTTTCTGCCGTTCCGGTCATTCTCTCGATAAGAAACGATGGGGTCAATTTGGCTCATAACTTTACACTTTCATATAGTATCAACGGAGCCGCCCCTGTCGTCGAAACATTTGCAGATACACTGGTACAAGGAGGAACTATTGCTTATACTTTTTCAAGCACTGCCGACCTGAGCGTACCGGGAAATTACCAGATCAGTATCTATATTAACTATCCGGTAGACGCCAATACATTGAATAATGGTAAAATCCATATCGTGGATGTTTTCAATGCAGCGGCTGTTCCTGTTGTCGAAGATTTTGAATCAGCCCAGTTCCCTCCCGCAGGTTGGGCGATTGAGGCTTCAGGAACAACACAGGAATGGCAACAGAAAACCGGTATTACCGGTGCCGATGGGAACATGACTACCGCCGCATGGTTTGATAACTTCAGCTATAACAATACAGGTGCAAGAGATTATATGACAACCTTTCTTGCCGATTTTACCGGTGTATCCGATCCGCTCCTCACCTTCGATGTAGCCTATGCGAATTATTCAGGAAGTTCGGATGCGCTGTCTGTTGAGATTTCTCCCAATTGCGGTATGAGTTTTATCCCAACCTCTTATCTTAAGGCTGGTGCCATTCTCGCATCGGCAGGTTCTTCCACCTCTGATTGGGAACCTACACAAGCTTCACATTGGAGAAAAGATAGCCTTTCTCTGGCAGGCCATGCCAATACGAAGGTGATGATACGCTTCGTAAACATCAATGACTATGGAAATAATCTCTATGTTGATAATATAAACCTGGAGTCAATCACTATGCCCGGAATATCAAAAACGGTAAAACCTGCTTTGTTCTCACTGGCGCCAAACCCCTCTTCCGGCTTGTTTTCACTGAATGTATGGAATCTTGAAAGCCAGGATTTACTCCTTGAAGTGTATGATATGAATGGCAGAAAGATTATCGGTAAAAAGCATGAGAAAATTCAGACTGACTTCAAAACTGAAATAGATCTGCAAGCATATAGCGAAGGTGTCTACCAGATCAAACTGACAACCGGTAACAGACAGTATTATCTCAAAGCGGTGAAGTTCTAACCTGCCCTAAGTCGGAAAGGAGATGGCGGCTTTTTATTTCGTCATTCTGATCTACCCGGAATGTATAAAAACATAATTTTGCCCTCCGGAATTCACCCGGTCACACCGTGCTGAAAGATTGCCGAAATATCTGAATTCCGGTTTAGTGGAAAGCATATACTGCCAGTACAACTATGGTCAAAGCAGTAATCATAGCGATTTTCCCTAATGGTTCTATTTTTTTAAGATGGATTTCCGCATCGCCCTTTTTGGCTTTCCTGGCTTTCGAACTGATAATCCCTATAAGAGCAGCAAGAACCAGGACCAGCACAAGTTTCGTTATCAATACAGGTGATGATGAAAGTGATTTCCAATAAGGGGTCATCAGATATCCCCCGGAAATAATAAGCAAGGTCAGACCGATATGTCCCATCCGGCTGATGGCAAAGGAATTGAGACGGAATTTCTCCGATTCGGTTTTTTCCATTCTGGACGCTGCAATACCCAGAAACATGAAAGCGAAGCTGGTACCAAGACCCATGGCCAGTCCTATGAAGTGAACGATGAGCATTATGTCTCTCATGCTGGTTTTATTTGTGTAATCAGAGTGATCTCTTGTGTTGGAAATAATTTTTACGGGACTAAGATAGTAACAATTATCCTGTGATTAAATGTATGGTTTAATTCGCCCAAAAAGCAGACAGGTTACCGGGTTATATTGACTCAGATTTTCTCCCTGACCTTTTCCCATTTCTTAATTTGCCATGTGATTTTTGCTGTACAGATATGGTTAGAATTCAGGTCATGGGTCTCTACCTGGAGTTCAATTAATACAGCATCCTGTGTCTGTAAGGGTATTACGATTTCATTTTGTATTCTTTCTTCGCTTAACTCGAATGCGGCGCTCACAGCCGTCTTGCCCTGATAGTGGTAAATCATGTGAAGATCTTTCATGATCAGGCGGTATTCTTCAGAGCGCAGTGCCTGAACCAGTGAAATACCGGCTGTAAATTCAGATAAGGTGGCAAGAGCGCAGGCATGCAAGCCGCGAAGGTGATTCTGGTTTATCCTCCAGTAGGGCAGTAAAGTGCGTATTCCGCTTTCGTAAACTTCGATCACTTTTATTCCATGGGGTCTGTTGAACGGAATGGCGCGGTTCAATGCCAAATTCAATAAAATTTTTTTGATGGAAGAGGTCTTTGCCTTATCCAGAAGCCTGAAAAGGTATTTCATGGAATGCTGATTGGATTTACTGTTGAGATCATCTATGTTCCGGAATTTATGGTTGAGCGCAATTCATTGTACGCGCTTTCAAATTCACGGATCATGTCATCTACGATCATTTTTACAGGCTTTATGTCATGGATCATTTCCACCGACTGACCGGCGCACCAAAGGCTTTTATAACTACCAGGTTTTATCGCGCCTTCGAGCCAATTGAATCCGCGTCTTTGTACAAGCATCTTGAAATACTTCCTGGTTCGTGGATTTCTGCTCATAAATCTTTCGAACCAGTTTTGCCTGGTACCTATTTTCTTCGCGAATTCCGTATTGATTACACTGCAAGGTGTACCGCTGATTCTTTCTGTCAGCACGATATCATCCATCCGGTAGTTAACAATGGCTTCTTTGTATTCGTCGGAAACACCGGCTTCTACACTGGCGATAAATCTTGTTCCGCAATAGGCGGCGGAAGCGCCTGAAGCTATAACGCTAAGGATGGCTCTCCCATTGGCTATTCCGCCTGCGGCCAGTACCGGAATATCCGGAAACTCCTGACGAAGCGCTTCAGTCAGAAGTAATAAGGGAAAAGGTCCGGCATGGCCTCCAGCACCCTGACCAACCGCAACGAAGCCATCACATTCCGACTGCATGCATTTTCTGGCATGTTCCAGGTTTGTTACGTCACAAAAAACCTTTCCTCCATAGGCATGAACCGATTCTATGGTTCTTTTAGGATTTCCAAGAGAAGTAATGACAACCGGTACTTTATTTTCCACACAAACCGAAAGATGCTTCTCAAACCAGGGATTCGCTTTTTGAACAATCAGGTTCATGCCGTATGTGCCGTAACTGCCTTTCCGTGATACCAGTTTATCATTCAGTCGCTTCAATACCGCGTCAAGTTCGGAGGTGCTGCGGTAATTCAGGGACGGAAAGCAGCCCAGAATTCCGGCTTCGATAGCCTCCATAACCATTTCTTCATTGCTGACAAGAAACAGAGGCGCCATTACCAATGGAAATCGAAGATTTAAAAGCCGAGTCAGTTCGTTTTGTATATGCATAAATTACAAATAAGCCGGTTATAAATGCTTTCATTCACAAAGGAAACAATACAAATGCTTGTTAATATCCAATGAAAAAAAAATTTTACACGGAGCAAAACCTGTGAAGTATTAAACTAATTTGGCAGAATATCATAAAATGTAATTCTTACATACTTTTTCGCTCCAGGTCAGGGTGGAAGAAAGTATAATTGCCCTCAGGATATTATGATTTCCAGAATTTTTGATATTCCCTTTCATTATCATGAAAAGTTTCCAAAGCCAAACGCGCTGGCTGCCAAGAGGAAGGGAAACTGGACTGTGTTTTCTACCGCCGATTTCATTAACAATATCAATGCGGTTAGTGTTGGCTTGTTACGCCTGGGGTTGAAGAAAAGTGACAAGGTTGCCATCATATCCAACAACCGTCCTGAATGGAATTTTACAGATCTGGGAATGCTCCAGATCGGAGTTGTGAATGTGCCGATCTACACTACCCTCAGTGAATCAGAAATTGTTTTTATCCTGAATGACTGTGGAGCAAGGGCGATATTCATAAGCGATGCTCTGCTGTTCGAAAAGATCAGCAGGATCAGAACGCAGGTGTCCTCACTTGACCACATCTTTACTTTCGATGAGGTGAAAGAGGCAAGACACTGGAAAGAAATTGCCGCTGAACCTTCAGAAGAGGAATTGAATGAGTTGAAGTCAGTCAGGGATTCTATCAGGGCTTCTGACCTTGCCACATTATTATATACCTCTGGTACTACAGGCACACCAAAAGGTGTCATGCTTTCACATAACAACATTATAAGTAACGTTCTTGCCTCGGAGAAACTTTGTCCTGTTGATTATCGTCACAAGGCGCTGAGTTTTCTTCCGCTTTGTCACAGTTATGAACGAATGCTTACCTACCTCTATATGTATATCGGTGTCTCCATATATTATGCAGAGACAATGGAGACCATTGCGGATAATCTTAAAGAGGTGCATCCGGAAGTCTTTTCCACCGTGCCAAGACTGCTGGAAAAAACATACGACAAGATAACCAAGAAAGGCAGTGAACTTAAAGGAATTAAGAAAGGATTGTTTTTCTGGGCATTAAATCTTGGCTTGAAGTATGAAATGCATGGAAAGAACGGAGCATGGTATGAATACCAGCTTAAACTAGCCAATAAACTGATCTTTTCAAAATGGCGCGAAGCTCTTGGAGGCAATGTGCGCGTGATCGTGAGTGGCGGAGCTGCACTGCAGCCTCGTCTTGCCAGGGTCTTTTGGGCTGCGGGCATTCATGTTCTGGAGGGCTATGGACTAACTGAAACATCTCCCGTCATTTCAGTTAATAATCTTGAAGAAAATGGCGCTATGTTCGGAACCGTTGGTCCGGTGATCAAAGATGTACAGGTTAAAATTGCAGACGACGGTGAAATACTTTGCAAAGGACCTAATGTAATGCTGGGCTATTACAATCGTCCGGATCTCACCGCGGAGGCTATTGATGGAGACGGATGGTTTCACACCGGTGACATCGGCGTTATGGTTGATAATCGCTTCCTGAAGATTACCGACAGGAAGAAGGAGATCTTTAAAACATCCGGTGGAAAGTTTATCGCTCCCCAGGCACTGGAGAATAAACTGAAAGAATCACCATTCATTGAGCAGATCATGGTGGTAGGTGAGAACAGGAATTTTCCTTCGGCTCTTATTGTCCCTTCCTTTGCGCATCTGCGTTCATGGTGTGAGATTAAAGGAATTCCGGATGCATCCAATGAGGCCCTTATTGCCAATCCGGAGATTATTGAAAGGATAGGAAGAGAAGTAGCAGGCTTCAATGCTGATTTCGGAAAGACTGAGCAAATAAAAAAATTCAAACTCCTCCCGAAGGAATGGACCATTGACTCCGGCGAACTTACTGCCACCCTCAAGCTGAAGCGAAAAGTGATCTCGGAAAGGAATGCAGCATTGATTGAAGGTATTTATAAGAATAATCATGGAGGCTGAGTTGTTTAGCCGGACTCCTTATCAACAACAGAAATAAATCAGAAAGAATTAATGTCATCGGTCAGGAGGATACAGAAAGTAGCGGTGCTTGGCAGCGGTATCATGGGCAGCAGGATCGCATGCCATTTTGCAAATATTGGCATACAGGTTCTCCTGCTCGACATAAGCCCATCCGAACTTAATGAGGAAGAGAAAAAATCAGGTCTTAAAGTTGAAGACGCAAAGGTGAGGAACAGAATTGTCAACAGCGCCCTTCAGGCCGCCGTCAATTCATCCCCGTCTCCACTGTATAAAAAATCCTTTTCTAACCGGATTCATACAGGAAATTTCAGCGATAATATGAAGGATATTTCCACGTGCGACTGGATCGTGGAAGTGGTAGTTGAAAACCTGGATATCAAAAAGAACGTTTTCGCTGAAATCGAAAAGTATCGCAAGCCGGGAACAATTGTTTCGTCCAATACTTCAGGAATACCTATCGGCCTTATGGCTGAAGGAAGAAGCGATGATTTCAGAAAACATTTTTGCGGGACGCATTTTTTCAATCCTCCCCGTTACCTGCGACTGCTGGAGATCATTCCCGGAACGGAAACCTCCGGCGAAGTACTCGATTTCCTGACCGGATTTGCAGAGCTTTTCCTTGGCAAAACCACCGTCAGGTGCAAGGATACACCTGCATTCATCGCCAACAGGATCGGTGTTTTCTCCATCATGTCGCTTTTCCATCTGGTGGAAAAGATGGGATTGAGCATTGATGAGGTTGATAAGCTTACCGGTCCGGTTTTGGGCAGACCAAAATCGGCAACCTTCCGCACATGTGATGTGGTAGGTCTCGATACCCTGGTAAAAGTTGCCAATGATGTATACGACCGCTGTCCTAAGGATGAGGCAAGAGAGGTTTTCAAACTCCCGGATTTTGTGCAGAAGCTTATCGAGAATAAATGGTTCGGAGATAAGTCAGGGCAGGGTTTTTATAAAAAGGTGAAATCTGCCAATTCCAAGAGTGAAATTCTTTCTCTTGATCTGGCATCTCTGGAATATAAACCGAAATCAAAAAGCAAATTCGCGACACTGGAACAGACGAAAAACCTGGAGAAGGTGCGTGAACGTCTTCCGGTTCTGTTCAATGGAAATGATAAAGCCGGAGAATTTTACAGGGAATCTTTTCTTACCCTGTTTCAGTATGTGAGTAACCGTATTCCGGAGATCGCCTCAAATCCAATGCAGATTGACGAGGCTGTTTGTGCAGGGTTTGGATGGGAGACAGGTCCTTTTGAAACATGGGATATTCTCGGTGCCGCGAATATGGTTACCATGATGAAATCGAAAGGTCTTGCCCCCTCCCCCTGGGTGGAAGAGATGATTCGCGAAGGCAACGGCAGCTTTTATAAATTAGCCGGTGGGAAAAGACTGGTTTATGATCCGGCAACAAAGTCTTATCAGAAACCATCCAGCGGAACGGATCTGATTTTTCTTGACAGCAGAAGAGAAAGTACAGTCTGGAAAAATGCAGGCTGCAGTCTGATTGACATTGGGGACGGGGTGCTGAACCTTGAGTTCCATACCAAAATGAATACAATAGGCGGTGAAGTGCTTGAGGGGGTGAACAAAGCCATTGATATTGCGGAAAAAGATTTTACCGGATTGGTTATTGCCAATGAAGGTCAGAATTTTTCTGCCGGGGCTAATCTCGCCATGATTTTCATGTTTGCCGCTGAACAGGAGTTTGATGAGATCGACATTGCCGTACGGGCATTCCAGAATATGAATATGAAGGTGCGCTATTCATCAGTTCCGGTGGTGCTTGCTCCACATGCTCTTACACTGGGCGGAGGTTGTGAAATGACCTTGCATGCCGATAAAGTTGTTGCCGCTGCTGAAACCTATATTGGATTGGTCGAATTTGGTGTGGGTCTTATTCCCGGGGGTGGTGGAAGTAAGGAGATGGCATTAAGGGCCGGTGATGAATTCAGAGAAGGAAATCTGGATGAACAGACACTGAAAGAATATTACCTGAGTATTGCCATGGCCAAGGTTTCCACCTCCGGTCATGAAGCCTTTGATCTTAAAATTCTGAAGGAAGGAAGAGATGAAATAGTGGTCAACCCTTTGCACCTGATCACGGAAGCGAAACGCGCTGTACTGGAGCTGGCACACGACGGATACACGCGACCGGTACCCAGAAAAGATGTTAAAGTGCTTGGCAGGGGCGCGCTTGGTATGTTTTTTGCTGGTGCCCATGCCATGCTCTCCGGAAATTTTATCTCTGAACACGATCAAGTCATTTCACGTAAATTAGCACATGTAATGTGCGGAGGCGATCTCTCATCAGGCACCATGGTTTCCGAACAATACCTGCTTGATCTTGAGCGCGAAGCCTTCCTCTCTCTCTGCGGTGAAAGAAAAACGCTGGAAAGAATACAAAGCATACTCACATCAGGAAAACCTCTTCGAAATTAAATCAATACATGTCATGATCAGCCAGGCAATCAAACGAAAGCAAAGCACCTTTTCCTTGTTCCTCCGACACGCTCTCTTTCTGCTTTTAGTACTAGGGCCTGTAGCGGCATTTGCACAGGCAAGGGAGGAAAAACCTAAATATGCACCGGGCCGTGAAAAGCACAGAAATAAAACCGATGAGATCGGAAGAAAGCAGGGTACATGGATTTTCTATAATACTTTCGGAGAGAAGATATCCGAGATCGATTTTGTAAACGACAAGAAAGAAGGAATTGAACGGAAATTTTACGGATATAACAAGGTGAGAGAGGAAATCGAGTTCCTGAACGGGGTAAAAGACGGACAGTATACAAGGTATTATTTTTCCGGACAGGTTGCGCAGGAAGGATTCTATCATGAAGGTAAAAAGGATGGTAAGTGGACACGCTATTTTGAAGATGGCAGCACCAGACAAGAAGGAAATTATAAGTTGAATAAACGCGACGGAGTCTGGAAAACTTATAACCGCAAGGGAAATGTAGTAGCGCAGGCAGCTTATAAGGATGGTGTGGATGTGGCTGTATTGGAGGCCGCCGCACAGAAGAAAAAGGAAGAAGAAAAGAAAGCAGCTGAGAAAAAAGCCGCGGATGCCAGGAAAGCAGGGGGAATCCCCGTACCCAAAGGTGCCAAACCCGCTGCCAAGGATTCGCTTCAGAAAAAGTGAAAATCCAGCCTGCTCCATGGTCTTCTTAATTGAATTTTTTATATCATGAATGCATATATCATTGCAGGTTTCCGGTCGGCTGTTGGTAAGGCTCCCAAAGGAAAGTTCAGAAATTTCAGACCCGACGACCTGGCCACAGAAATTGTTCGTCACCTGGTTGCCGCCGTACCGCAATTAGATAAAGATGAAATCGACGATCTGATTGTTGGTAACGCTACTCCCGAAGCTGAACAGGGTCTTAATATCGGTCGGATGGTATCGCTTATGGGACTTGATACCGTAAAAGTACCCGGGATGACGGTGAACCGGTATTGTGCATCCGGACTTGAAACCATCGCTATCGCATCGGCAAAGATCCATGCAGGTCTTGCAGACTGTATCATTGCAGGAGGTGTGGAAAGTATGTCACCCATTCCTTTCGGGGGATGGAAGATCGTTCCCAATTATCGCCTGGTTCAGACAAATCCTGATTATTACTGGGGAATGGGCTTAACCGCTGAAGCAGTCGCCCGTGAGTATAAGGTAAGCAGGGAGGAGCAGGATAAATTCGGTTTTGATTCTCATCAGAAGGCTGTAAGAGCTATTCGTGAAGGAAAATTCAAGGATGAAATCGTTCCCATTAAAGTAAGCGAAGTATATCTCGATGAAAATGAAAGAAAGAAAACGAGAGAATTTGTAGTCGATACTGATGAAGGACCCAGAGCGGATACAGACCTGGAGAAGATGGCTAAACTGAAGCCTGTATTCGACGCCAGGGGTTCTGTTACAGCCGGAAATTCATCGCAGACAAGCGATGGTGCCGCTTTTGTGCTTGTAGTCAGTGAGCGAATGCTCAAAAAGCTGAATGTTCAACCGATTGCCAGGCTCGTGGATTTCGCCGTCGCCGGAGTTGAACCAAGGGTGATGGGAATCGGTCCGGTTGAAGCTATTCCGAAAGTTTTGAAACATTCCGGAATGAAGCAGGGCGATATTCAGCTGATTGAACTGAATGAAGCCTTCGCCTCTCAGTCGATAGCGGTAATCCGGACGCTGGGTTTGGATCCCTCCATCGTGAATGTAAACGGCGGAGCCATTGCATTAGGTCACCCCCTGGGTTGCAGTGGGGCGAAATTATCCGTACAGCTTTTTTCCGAGATGCGCAGGCGTAAGTTGAAATATGGTATGGTAACTATGTGCGTTGGAACAGGTCAGGGTGCTGCCGGAATATTTGAATTCCTTAACTGATCGAAAGTCCGGCCTGTGTACTTATGTTGATCACAAACTGACATATGTACCTGCCTTGCTCTGACCAATAAATCCGCTTTTTTTCTGGTCTGTGGATCAAGAACGTACGTTGTAGTGAGAGGTAATTTTTTCATTAAAAACGCAACAATTCCCCGGATAAATGCTAAAAGAAAAGAATCGAGTGACGACTGATTTATTAATCCGGCATATCATAATCTACATAGAACATGGAAGCAATTAAAGGCGGTGAGTTTCTGATAAGAGATACTGAAGCGAAGGACATTTTTATCCCTGAGGAATGGTCTGAGGAACAACTCATGATCGCACAGACTTGCAAGGACTTTCTTGACCAGGAAGTATATCCCTTTCTCGACAGGATTGACGCACAGGAAGAAGGTCTGATGCAAAGCATTCTGGATAAAGCCGGCGAACTGGGTCTTCTGGGAATCTCTGTGCCGGAAAGTTACGGCGGCTTCGGAAAAGATTTTGTAACCGGTATGCTGGCAACAGAGTATCTTGGAGCAGGGCATTCCTTTTCAGTAGCCTATGCAGCACATACAGGAATCGGAACCTTGCCGATTTTGTATTACGGAAACGATACGCAAAAATCCAGGTACATTCCGAAACTCTCAACCGGAGAATGGAAATCGGCCTATTGCCTGACCGAACCAGGTTCAGGTTCGGATGCGAATGCCGCAAAAACAAAGGCAGTACTTTCCTCCGATGGTAAAAGCTATATCATCAATGGTCAGAAGATGTGGATTACCAATGGTGGATTCGCAGATGTCTATATCGTATTTGCAAAAATTGATTCGGATGAAAACCTCAGCGCCTTTATTGTTGAAAAAAGTTTCCCCGGTATTTCACTCAATCCTGAGGAGCATAAGATGGGAATAAAAGGAAGCAGTACGCGACAGGTCTTCTTCAATGATTGTGTTGTACCGGTTGAAAATCTGCTAAGTGAGCGGGGCAATGGATTCAAAATTGCCGTCAATATTCTCAACCTGGGCAGAATAAAACTGGCCGGAGCTGCCATCGGAGGTGCCAAACGTATCTCTACCCAATCCACCGTCTATGCGAATGAGCGTCAGCAATTCGGAAGACCGATATCAAAATACGGCGCCATCAGATTCAAACTCGCAGAACAGGCTATCCGGATTTATGCCTGTGAATCCGCTATCTTCCGGTGTAGCCGGAATATGGAAGACGCTATTTCGGCGCTCATCGCATCGGGAATGGAAGAAGGGAAAGCTAAGCTGAAAGGTGTTGAACAGTTTGCCGTCGAAGCCGCCATATTGAAAGTTCATGGAAGCGAAGTTCTGGACTATGTTGCAGATGAGGGCGTTCAGATCTATGGAGGAATGGGATACAGTGCTGATGCACCTATGGACAGAGCCTACCGGGATGCAAGGATCAACCGGATTTTTGAAGGTACTAATGAAATCAACCGCATGCTCGCCGTTGATATGATGTTGAAAAAGGCGATGAAAGGAGAGCTGGATCTGCTTGGACCGGCAACCAAAGTCGCCAATGAGCTTATGCAAATACCCGATTTCAATACCGGATCAGAAACGCTCTTTGAGGAAGAGAAAAGAATTATCGGTAATTTCAAGAAAGCCGTACTGCTCGTTGCAGGCTCCGCGGTTCAGAAACTGATGATGGAACTGGCAAAAGAACAGGAAGTGCTGATGAATATTGCCGATATGCTCATTGAACTTTATATAAGTGAGTCGGTTCAACTGCGTGTAGAGAAACTAAGTGCGTTAAAGGGCGAAAAGGAATGTGCTGAGCAAATTGACATGATGAGAATTTATCTCTATGACGCTGCCGACAAAATTCATAAAGCGGGTAAAGACGCTATCAGTTCATATGCCGGGGGTGATGAACAGAGAATGTTATTGATGGGACTGAAACGTTTTACCAAGGTTCCAGCCATGAATGTGAAGGAGGCGCGCAGACGGGTTGCCGCGAGATTAATTGCGGAAAACAAATATTGTTTCTGAGTATTGGATGCCCGGAGAGGGTTTCGTAAGAAGGCCCTGATTTCAGTCCATTTCTGCATTTATGGACCTGAACTTTTGAAATTTTAACCAATACTTAATGATGGTTCTGCTGCTTTCACTATTTTTGCATTATGCGTGAACCTGCTTGCATGAACCTTGCTTCGTTCATGCTTACTTTAAGGATTTTTTCCGGTTTTACAGCGTGCTTTTTCTCCGCTAACACCATCTCAGCCCAGCCTTGTTTTGAGCGATCATACGGCGGATTTTTAAATGAAGAAGCCACCCTGGTGAGACCCACCTTCGACAAGGGATATATCCTCATCGGAACCAGAGATGATACAGTTTTTCATACGCGGGCCTATTACGTTCTGAAACTCGACAGTCTCGGTAACGAAATATGGTCAAAGTCCTATGGTGATCAGTTCAATCAGATGGGCTCATCCATAGTGCAAACGCTTGACAGTAATTATGCATTCGTCGGATCTCACCAGGCTGCCGCTTATAGTGCGGTTGCTGAAGTGGTCCGTATAGATCAGAACGGTACGCTTATCAATTCAAAAACATATCCGCCATTCGATGGCTGGAGTACTCAGGGTATCGGGATTGTGGCCTCTTCTGATTCAACACTTGCCATTTCCTCTTATACCGATGGCTTTATTTCCCAGAATTACTATTCACTTATTAAACTGAATCAAGATCTTAGTATACGCTGGAGTAATTTCGTTTCTTTTGATGGATCCGTTATGAATGAGCATGATGCAAGTCAGGGCACCTATAACCGGTTTTTTACCCTGGGGCATTATGCCAATTTTTATTACAGCACACCTCCCTTGCTGAATGTCACGGAGGTTAGGCATATTGATTCGAACGGAGCGCTGTTGCTCGATACATTGTACCTTTGGAACTCTGTGTCTAATTCCATTGCAGCTACCCGTGAAGGCGGAATGATTGTTTGTGGCGACAGGGATACTCTCGGTAACAGAAATATAGCACTGTCATTGCTTGACAGTTCAGGCGCCCTGATCTGGCAAAAGGAACTGGGTAGTTCAAAAAACGAAAGTACCCGCCACGCGAGGCAAACAAAAGACGGAGGCTTTGCCATCCTCGGAAGTGTGCCTCACCAGTATTTTCCTTCCCTGAACGATATTTTCCTCACTAAAGTCAATGCTCAGGGAGACAGTATGTGGACACGATATTTCGGAGCCACTTTCGATGATGTCGCACTGCATATGCAGGAAACTCATGATGGAGGATTCATAATTCTTGGGAAGACAAACAGTTTTGAGGAGTCACATATTTACCTGATCAAAACCGACAGTCTTGGTATCATCAGTTCTCCTTACCGCATAAAAGGCCCCGGTCACTACTTCTGCAAAGGAGATACAGTGAGCCTGATGCTGGATCCCATGCCTGATTCAGGCAGCTCCGTTTTATGGTCATCCGGTGAAACGACAGACAGTATCTCAGTCTGTGTCAATGGAAATTATTCTGCGACGATTACGGATAGTTCCGGAAATGTATTCCAGACACCTAACTACTTTCTGTTTTTTGCCAATACTGCAGATGCAAGGTTGAGTGCAGCTGATACCCTCGAAATTTGTGCCGGTAACCGGCTCGAGAATCTCGTTCCTTCCAGTCTTTCATTCACCTATACCTGGTACCTCAATGATACGATCATCGGGGATGCAGCCACAAATTTCATTATACCCTCACAGACCGGTAAATACACTTTACAGGTAAGTAATTATTGCGGAAGTGATGCGGATACCGTAATCCTGGATTCATTATTTGAACTCCCGGATAAACCGCTGCTGAATTTCAGTGGAAACAAGTTCATTTGTGTCGGAGACAGTCTTCAACTGTTTACCCCGGACAGCGGACTCAGTTATCAATGGTGGTATGCCTTGACAGGTCCTCCGCTTCCTGTTGCAGGAGCTGTGGATACAGCCTTCATGGCCAGGTCAGAGGGAGTTTATCTGGTTCAGGCAACAGATATTCATCAATGCACAGAATATTCGAACCCATTAAATATATTCATTGATAATTATGCTGCCTATGTGAATACTTCAGGCCCACTGAGCTTTTGTCAGGGTGGTCACGTCATCCTTTCTGCCCCGGCCGGATCTGAATATGTCTGGAACACGGGAGATACCCTGAATTCAATCTTTGTAAACACGAACGGGAATTATTGGTATTCCATGAAAAGCATGTTCGGTTGTTATAAGCAATCCGATACTGTCCATACGGAAGTGTATCTTAAACCTTATGTAAACCTGGGACCGGATACGATAATCTGCAATACCGGTAATTATCTGATTGATGCCGGACCAGGATACAGTTCCTATCTATGGCAGGATGGAAGTTCCAATCAGGCATATCTGGCTTTCAGTACCTCTCCGGGTAACGACAGTTCTGTTTATTTTGTGGATGTCACGGATGTAAATGCATGTTCTAACCGCGATTCGGTGATTGTGTATTTTGAAGTTTGTCAGGCGATAAGTGAAAGTAAGTCTTCTGCTGAGCCCGTTTTTATCAACTCCCTTATTAGCAGGGATGGAGATTTTTCGATCCGTAATGAGAGTACCGAAACACTCAGCATCAGCTTCTGGAATGCTATGGGAAGCTTGGTTCACCGGCAGTCTTTGTTCACCGGAAATACCAGGATCCCACATCGTTTATTCTCAGAAGGTATTTATTTTTATGCTGTTTTTGAACGGAACAGGTACTTGTCAGTCGGAAAAGTCGTGGTTCAATAGCCCTGATTTTCAATATTTTCATAAGATTTTCACCTTATTTGGTAACTTTGCAATTATGTTATCGCCAAGGATCCGGATATTCTCAATCGTAATGGCGCTGCTTGTCTTTATTTCGACCGGCGGTGTGACCCTGGCCATTCATTATTGCTATAAGGAGAATAGTAAGGATGTCTCCCTAACTAACGAAAGTTCCTGCTGTTCCGAAGATTCCGGTTGCGGAACAGAAAATAAAAGCAATAGTGATGATGATGATTGTTGTGACCTCTTCGTCTCCTATCATAAATTAACTATTCTTACAACTCTTCTTGACGGAAATGATTCTGACTTTATTCCGGTTTCGTTTATAGAGGACCGCAGTTTCAATACCTCTTTGCCCGCTGAGTCTCCGGTAGTTTCTCTGATCTCCAAGCCACCACCTTTTTTCACCGGCGGAAAAACTTTTTTACCTATTTCCCAGCAATTCCTGATCTGATCTTGTGATTTAGTGCATCCGGGGCGGATATCGCCTCTGTTTTACATTCACAAAATCATCATCATGAAAAGAAAATATGTATTAAAGAAAATGTGCCCGGGATCAGGCGGGCAGGCCTTGCCTGACCCGAAACAGATGTCTTTTCCGGCAAGCCTTGCACAAGGTCCCAACCGGTTTGTCTTTCAAAGTATAGGTTCAAAGATTCAGTTTCCGGCCACTTTATTCTGTATGCTGATCTGGATTTCCGCTTACTCACAATCTGTACTAAGTGGCAGAGTGCTTGAAAAAAATGATGCTAAAAACCATCTGCCTCTCACAGGTGCTAATGTTCACTGGCTGAACTCTACGATTGCCGTGAGCACAGATGAAAATGGGAGGTTCAGCATTCCGCTTCAGACCACATTACCCCAACAACTCGTTGTTAGTTTTGTCGGTTATCAGCCTGACACAATACAGGTTGAGAAGACAGATGAACTCAGCGTATTTCTAAAGCCTAATATCGAATTAAGGTCCGTTGAAATACAAGGGAAAAGGGATGCGGTGGGTATTTCCACACTTAAACCTGTAAATACGGAAGTGATTACAGAGAAGGAATTGCTAAAGGCTGCCTGTTGTAACCTGTCTGAAGCTTTTGAAACCAGTCCTACCGTAAGTGTTGCGTATAAGGATGCAGTAACCGGCGCAAAGGAAATAAGGATGTTGGGGTTGGGTGGTATCTATTCCCAGATCATGACTGAAAATATTCCTTCAGTGCGTGGTATTGGCGGTATCTACGGTCTTACATTTATTCCCGGGCCATGGATGGAGTCGATTCAGATATCTAAAGGCAGCGGTTCGGTGCTCAATGGCTATGAATCCACTTCTGGTCAGATCAATATTGAATTTCTGAAACCTCAGTCAGAATCAACACCTGATTTCTATCTCAATCTGTTCAGAGAGTTGAATGGCAATTCTGAGATCAATACTCACTTCAGAAAAACATTGAATGAGAAATGGAGCAGTATTCTGATGCTGCACGGAAACTATCTTGGTGCGGAGTTGGACCATAATAAAGATTACTTCAAAGACATGCCTTCAGGCAGCCAGTTTAATCTTTACAATCGCTGGCAGTATCACTCCGGAAACAGGATTGAATCCCAGTTTGGTTTAAAGCTGATGACTGACCGGCGTGAAGGGGGACAGATAAAGAGCGCTACACCTACAGGACCATCCGGCGAAATTTACAGAACCGAGGTTGGAAACAAAAGAGCTGAGGTCTTTGCTAAACTTGGTGTGATTTACCCCGACAAGCCATTTAAGAGTATCGGGAACATCGTGGACTTTGCCATTCATGATCTTACCTCATCTTTCGGACTTAAAACCTTTAATGTGAGTCAACGAAGTTTGTATATACAGAGTATTTATCAGAATACATTTTCTAAGACCAACCATCAGTATAAAATCGGCTTCAGCTATCGTTATGAAGAGCTGGACCAACTCTTCAATCTTTCTGAAACACTGACAACTGAAAATGTTCCCGGCCTTTTCGCCGAATACACCTATAATCATATTGATAAGCTTACCCTGATTCTGGGTTTGCGTGAGGACTATCACAGTGAATATAAATGGATATTCACCCCAAGATTTCATGGAAAGTATAATTTTTCGGAGAGCTTTGTGATCAGACTCAGTGCCGGAAGAAGTTTCAGGGTGCCTTTGCTCTACGCGGATAATATAAGCGTTATGGCTTCCTCCAAGGATCTGTTGATACAGGAAAAGATTGTTCCGGAGAGAGCATGGAATTATGGTTTTAATGCCACATGGAAGTTTCTCGCCTTTGGCAAAGAAGCTTCATTGAGCGGTGATTTCTACCGGACTGATTTTTCGGATCAGCTTGTTGTGGATATGTATAGTGATTCTGCATCAATCCTGATTTATAATCTGGATGGAAGTTCCTATTCCAACAGCATGCAGTTTACCCTGAACTATGAATTATTACCAGGTACCGATATCAGACTTGCCTATAAGATGGATGATGTGAAATCAACATATGCAGGTGTGCTTCAGGCAAAGCCGCTTGTGTCGCTGAATAAAGCCTTAATGAATCTGTCTTATGTGAGTCCGGATGAACATTGGAAATTCAGTTATACATTTATTTGGGACGACCGTAAGAAACTTCCGCTTGTGTCACAGCACTCCGATCATGGTATTCCGGATACCTACTCACCTGACTTTTTTGTCATGCATGCGCAACTCACAAAAGTATTCAGAAGGTTTGAGCTTTATGCCGGTGCGGAAAATTTACTGGATTATACACAGCATGATCCAGTACTAAGCGCTGCCAATCCCTTCAGCAATGATTTTGACGCTTCGAGGATTTGGGGACCTATAGACGGACGAAGAATTTATGCCGGACTCAGACTGAGTATCCGATAACAATCAATAAACAACAATCATCATGAAGCTAAAGATCTCGTTTATCACCACCATTCTTCTGTCAGTCGCAACAAGTCTTTTTGCACAAACAGACACCGTACGAATTCAGACATCTTCTGTTTGCGGAACATGCAAGAAGACCATTGAGCACGAACTTTCTTTTGAAAAAGGGGTTAAGACAGCGAAACTCGACGTTGAAACCGGTATTCTTACCGTAGTATACAACTCCGCCAAAACAGATCCGGTGGCGATAAGAATTGCCGTTACAAAAACAGGTTATGATGCCGATTCACTCAATGCTGATCCAAAAAGCTTTAAGAAACTGCCAGACTGTTGCAGAGAACCTGAAAAGCATCATTAAGACACTTCTTAATCTGTAAATGGAAATACCTTTTCTCCGTTCAGATAGGTGCTTATTAGCCTGACGCCGGGAATTTTTTTGTCTGAGATGGTCATTATATCCTTATCCAGCACAACAAAATCCGCGAACTTCCCTTCTTCAAGACTGCCTTTCTTTTCTTCTTCGAAATTGGCATGAGCTGCCAGTATGGTCATCCCTTTCAGGGCATCCTTCCTTGTCAGTGCATTTTCCATATTAAATCCTCCGGGCGGATTGCCCAGCAGGTCTTTTCTGCTCACCGCAGCATAAAAAGTATGCAAAGGGTTAATTTTTTCTACCGGAAAATCTGTCCCTAATACGATAAGACCCTCTGCCTCTTGCATCAGATCATTATAGGCATATGCGTACTTGATTCTGTCGCTGCCGAGTCTTTCTTCCGCCCAGTACATGTCACTGGTGGCATGGGTAGGCTGAACAGATGGAATGATGGAATTATTTCCGAAGCGTTTCATGGTCTTTGGTTCGACCACCTGACAATGCTCTATTCTCCATCGGTTGTTATTTTCTCCCGATACATAACGGGTATAAACATCCAGCACTTCATCTACGCTTGAATCCCCAATGGCATGAACACACATCTGAAACCCATTAGACTTGGCCTGCCTGGCAATCTCATCCAGATATTCCTTACTTCTCAGCATAAATCCATAATGGCCCGGCTTATCCGAATAGGCCTGCTTCAGACAGGCGCCTCTTGATCCCAGGGCTCCATCCGCATAAACTTTAACGGCCCGTACCGTTAATCTGTCGGTAATTATGGAGCCGGTTTTTACAAAATGATTTCTGGTCTCAGGATCATCCGACATCATTGCATAGACACGCATTTTCAACTTTCCTTCAAGTTGTAAGCTTTGCAATTGTGCAATGGAATCTTTACCGAGGCCTGCATCATTAACACTGGTGATTCCAACCGCGAAGCAGTTTTTCTGAGCCTCCAGCAATGCCTCATCGATCAATTCCCTGGAGAAGGCCGGAATCTTTGATCTTACAAGATCAATGGCATTGTCGATGAGTAATCCTGTAAGTTGGCCTTCATTATTCAGAATAATTTCACCACCTTCAATTTTTGTATCGGCCTTAATGCCTGACATATCCAGCGCGAACTGGTTGCATAAGGCGGCATGTCCGTCAATGCGGAGTAAGTAGACGGGGATATCGGGAAATATGCTGTCAAGCTTCTCCTTCGAAGGATATTGCTTCCCCGGCCAGTCGTTTTGATCCCAACCTCTGGCAAGCAACCATTCAAACCTGTTTTGCCTGCTGAACTCTGTCATCTTTTCAATCACTTCGTCAAATGAATTCGTTCCTGTAACATCACATTTTAAGAGGTCGGTGGCGTAACCATAAAAATGACAATGCCCGTCTATGAATCCCGGATATACAAATTTGCCTTTTAAATCAATGGTATTTGATGAGGTAAAATCATCGAGTACATCCGCCGAATTGCCAATGCTTATTATTTTGCCGTTTTTAATGGCCATTGCCTGTGAAATACTGAATGTATGATTCACCGTATATATGACACCATCATAAACGATCAGATCTACCACCCTTTTGGTATGACAGGCTGTTAGGATGAGATAAACTGATAATAAGGTAAATAGAAAAGATGTCTTATGAATTTTCATAGTCCTTGATTAAATTTGAAGCTGAAATTACTAAAATCCACTTATTAAAACTCCTGAAATGATTACTGATATTGACATAGACAAGTTGCGTTTTCCTGTTGGTAAGTTTAAAATGCCTTCGGATTATTCCATTGAAAATATTGCTGAATGGATAAAGGTCATCAGCGAACTTCCGCTCAGGTTAAGGAATGCCGTTGACAGACTTGATGACGCTCAGCTGGATACTCCTTACCGGGATGGTGGC
Organism: uncultured Flavobacteriales bacterium; assembly: GCA_964544885.1. Lineage (GTDB taxonomy): Bacteria > Bacteroidota > Bacteroidia > AKYH767-A > 2013-40CM-41-45 > QQVM01. The sequence continues at coordinate 13,387 of CAZJDX010000014.1, read as the reverse complement.
TGGACCGTCAGACAGGTTGTGCATCATCTTGCTGACAGCCACCTGAACAGTTATTGCCGCTTCAAACTGGCGCTGACGGAGGATTCACCGGTGATCCGGCCTTACCTTGAGGAGAAATGGGCTGAACTGGAAGATGCAAAGTACGCCGGTGTTGAACTTTCCTTAAACCTGCTGGAGGCGCTGCACAACCGTTGGGTCTGGTTTATGAAGAAAATGACACCATCAGACTGGGAAAGAAAGTTTTTTCATCCTGAGTCGAAAAAAGAATTTATGCTGAAGTCGATCCTTGCCTTGTATGCCTGGCATTCGGAACATCACCTTCAGCATATACTGCGGCTAAAGGAACGTATGAAATGGTAGTTTTAAATTATAGGGCACCTCTAAAAACCTATTTTGGGTGATGTGCTTAGAGATTTTTTTGCAAGACAAGGCGTGAGGAAGAAAGATACTGGAACTAGGTATCTGACTGACGAACAACGCCGTATTGCAAAAAAAGATCAAGCATATCATAATTACTGACCTATTGATTATCTTACAAGACAGCACCTGAAAGAGGTTTTTAGCGGTGCCCTATTATCAAAAACAGAAGATGATGATGAAAACCAGGCGCAGGCTGGTGTGGATTACGCGGCTGATAATTCTGATCTCTATCGCGAATAGCGGTACATTGCTGGGGCAAGTCAATACGCCCAATGCTGAATACGAAATGAAGCAATATTACTTCGTATTGCTGACTAAGGGTCCGCACAGGAATCAGGACACGTCGGAAGTAAAAAGGATTCAGGCCGGCCATCTCGCCAACATCGACCGTTTGCACAAGGAAGGCAAGATCGATCTTGCAGGCCCTTTTTTGGATGATACCGATTGGAGGGGAATTTTCATTTTTAATGTGGCAACGGAACAGGAGGTAAAAGACCTGCTTCAAACCGATCCGGCCATTGCTTCAGGCCGGCTGTCTTATATAATACATCCATGGTATGGCGGGAAAGGGGCGAGCCTGAGGTAGAAAGAATTTTCAGACTCGCACGCTGAAAGAATTAACGCTTGTTAATAAATAGAAAGCCACTTTTTTCCGTTATTGCATAAGATCAAGGGATGTCCCTTTGACCAATTCCTAAAACACTATGAACATTCAGAACCCTGTTTGGAAACGCGGCAAAAAAGCCCTCATTATCGGGTCGATCATTGCCGGTTCAACCATCTCATTAAGTTTTGTTGAAGATTATTATTTCGAAGTAAGTAAGAATCTCGACATCTATACCACCTTGTTTCGTGATGTCAATATGTATTATGTTGACAGCATACAACCGGGTTCACTCATGAAAAAAGGTATTGATGCGATGCTCGCATCGCTTGATCCTTATACCATTTTTGTTCCCGAAAGCGATATCGAGGATTACAGAATGACCCATGTTTCTGCCGAGTATGGCGGTATTGGTGCCCTTGTGCAGCAACGCGATGGAAATATTGAGATCAGTGAGATCTATGAGGGTTTCCCGGCGGAGAAGAACGGCTTGAAAGTGGGAGATATCATACTTTCCGTAAATGGAAACAGCACCCAGGGTAGAAAAGTTGATGATGTTACCAATTTTATGAAAGGGCAGAAGGGTACTTCCGTACTGCTTCAGATTAAACGACATGGTGTGGAACAGCCTTTGGAAAAATCCATTCTGCGGGATGAGATAAAGTTTAAGAATGTTCCTTATTTCGGAATGATAAGTGATAATACCGGCTACATCAAACTCACACAGTTTTTAGAAAATTCTTCTTCGGAGGTCAAGGAGGCTCTCATAGAACTGAAGAAGAATCCATCCATGAAGTATTTAGTACTGGATCTGAGGGGTAATGGCGGCGGACTTTTAAAGGACGCTGTGGATATCGTAAATCTTTTCGTTGATGAAGGTCAGAAGATTGTTTCCCAGAAAGGCAAGATAAGGGAAATGAACATGGAGTATTTTGCCACAAAGACAGCGATTGATAAGGACATTCCCCTGGTTGTCCTCATCGACAGGGGCTCTGCTTCCGCGTCGGAAATCGTTACCGGTGCCATGCAGGAGCTGGACCGTGGCGTTGTGATAGGGCAGAGGACTTTCGGAAAAGGTCTGGTGCAGCAAACCTATAATCTTTCCTATAATACCCTCATGAAAGTTACCATAGCAAAGTACTATACGCCCAGTGGCCGTTGTATCCAGGCCCTTGATTATAGTCACCGTGCGGCCGACGGGAGTGTGGCTAAAGTTCCCGACTCTCTGATCAATGAATTTAAAACCAAGGGTAACCGGCTTGTTTATGATGGCAGTGGTATATTTCCGGATATCTATACAGATCCCCGTCCCTATAGTACAATTTCACAGGCGCTATTCAGGAATTATCACATTTTTGATTACGCGAATAAATTCGCCAGAGAAAATAATTCAATCGCACCGGCCCGTGATTTTTCACTGACAGAAAATCAATACCAGGACTTTATTTCCTTCCTTGATGGAAAAAAATACGATTATACCGATCCAAGCGAAAGACAACTGGATGAATTCAAAGAGGCGGCCAGGAAAGATAAAAGGTTCGCTGCCTTGTCAGCTGAATTTGAAACCATAAAGAAGAAACTGGAAGCCGATAAGAAACTTGATCTGCAAAATAAGCATGATGAGATCAAAATGATTCTGGAAGGTGAGATCGCTGCCAGATACTATTACCAGAAAGGCCGGCTTGAAACCAGCTTCAAGGATGATGTGGAGCTGAAAAAGGCTATCCAGGTTCTGAATGATCAGCCTCTCTATACGAGTATCCTGAATGGGGAAGGGAATTATAAGGTAATCGGAAAGCCAGGCAGCGAGGCCCATCTGAAAGCCGCCGCGGAACGGGAAGAATTGGAAATGGACTGACCGCCTTTCATCCCATGATCTACTGTTTTGAGAATAACTTTTAAAACACTGTACGGGTAAAGAAGAGCTTATTTGCCTTTGGTTTTTTTCATGGAATATGTAGGTTTGTGACCTGTTTTTATTAAGTATATGGGAAGAGCATTCGAGAAACGCAAGCATAAGATGTTTGCGCGTTATGATAAAATGGCTAAGGCCTTTACCAAGATCGGAAGGGAGATTGCCATCGCGGTCAGGAGTGGGGGACCTGATCCTGAGTATAATTCAAGACTAAGGACTGCCATCCTGAATGCCAAGGGTCTGAATATGCCCAAGGACAGGATTGATAATGCTATCAAGAAGGCCGGTTCGAAGGAGGAAGGTAATTTTGAGGAAGCGGTCTATGAAGGGTATGGACCGCATGGTGTAGCCATTGTGGTCGAGACGGCAACTGATAATCCAACGCGTACAGTCGCTAACGTTAGAATGCATTTTAACAGAGGAAATGGCACGCTGGGCAAGACCGGCTCACTTGACTTTCTGTTTCAGCGTAAGGGTGTTTTTCGTATCGCCAACGATGGAAAATTGAGTACGGATGACCTTGAACTGGAACTGATCGATTTCGGACTCGAAAATCTGGAGACGGATGAGGATGAAATAGTGATCACTACTCCTTACGAAGAATTTGGTAAAATGTCGAAAGCGCTGTATGATAAAGGGATTGAAATTAAAAAATCTGCGCTTGAAAGGATTCCCCTTACTACTGTTGAGCTTTCCGATGAGCAGCAAGATGAGGTGCTGAGTCTAATCGATAAGTTCGAAGAAGACGATGATGTTCAGGCGGTTTATCATAACCTGAAATAGGCTTCTTTAAATGCGCTTCGCGTTCTCCACGCATTCTTAGCGTCCTTAGCGGTTAACCGCAAAGCGCGCAAAGTTTTTTCGCAAAGAGCACGAAGAAGTTTCATTGAAGTTTTCACTAGTAGCGCCAAATACCACTTGGCGTTCTCTGCGCGATCTTGGCGTCCTTGGCGGTTAAATTTTGAAACCGCAAAGAGCGCTAAGTTTTTTCGCAAAGAGCGCGAAGAAGTTTCATTGAAGTTTTCACTAGTAATGCTGAATACCACTTGGCGTTCTCTGCGCGATCTTGGCGTCCTTGGCGGTTAAATTTTGA
>CAZJDX010000014.1:0-9255 GCA_964544885.1 uncultured Flavobacteriales bacterium | reverse complement strand
CGCTAAGTTTTTTCGCAAAGAGCGCGAAGAAGTTTCATTGAAGTTTTCACTAGTAGTGCCATATACCACTTGGCGTTCTCTGCGCGTACTTGGCGTCCTTGGCGGTTAATTTTTTTCACCGTAAAGCGCGCTAAGTTTTTTCGCAAAGAGCGCGAAGAAGTTACATTGAAGTCTTCACTAGTAGTGCCAAATACCACTTAGCGTTCTCTGCGCGATCTTGGCGTACTTTGCGGTTAATTTTTTTCACCGCAAAAAGCGCAAAGTTTTTCGCATAGGGCGCAAAGAGGTTTTCAATTGGCTTTCTTTGTTTAAATGCGCTTCGCGTTCTTCGCGCATTCTTGGCGTCCTTGGCGGTTAATTTTTTTCACCGCAAATTGTGCGAAGACTCTCTTCTGAAGATTAAAAGGTTTAAAATTTTCACTTTTTCTGTCTTTTGAAAAATTTGTGTTAAAGTTTTTTTGTTTCTGATAAATTTCCTTTACTCTTACCGGGAATTTGACTTGTTTGTATTTATAAATTTAGTGTATTCTTCGATTTAGTTTTAAATTATATATATAACTCTATACGTATACTATGTCACACACACACACACACACACACACAGGCGATTTTTTAAGAGGCTGCTGAAGATTTTTTCGACTCTGCTGAAACGCCCGCACTCGCACTCGCACTCGCACTCAAACTCAAACCCGCATCCGTGCTGCTTCTCCTTTCTTCTTTTTGCTCTCTGTCTTTTCTTCTCACCCTTTTCTTCCTCATCCCAGGAAATCACCTGGAACGTCAGTACCTATAATGGCTATAATGTAAGTTGTCACGGAGCTTCCGACGGCTGGATCAATATCGTAGTGGTTGGCGGTAACCCGCCCTATCTGTTTAACTGGAGCCATGGTTCTTTTTCCAAGAACCAGACAAACCTTGAAGCGGGTATTTATACTGTGGTGGTAACTGATGCTGATCAGAGTACAAGCAGCGCCGAGATCGAACTTCAGCAACCAAATGCCCTGGAGGTATCCCTGATTCCGGAAATACGTGAGGGTGGCTATAATATTTCTGAGAACGGAGGTAACGACGGTGTCATTGGTACTGAAGTTCAGGGAGGGGTATTACCTTATACCTATTTATGGAGCAACAATACCACATCAAACAAGATATCTAATGGAGTCGCAGGAACCTATTCCCTGGTACTGACCGACATGAGCGGCTGTACAGCCGGCGGTTCGGCCACCCTGACCCAGCCTACGGAATTACAAATTGTCAGCATCAGCAGTCCTTTGCAGAACGGCTATAACATTTCCTGTTTTGAAGTCAAAGATGGAAGCATAGACCTGACCGTGACCGGAGGCGTTCCGCCATATGAGTACCAATGGAGCAACGGAGCCTTCACCGAAGATATCGGCGAATTGGAACCGGGCAGCTATTGGGTGATTGTCAGGGATGCCAACGGAGCGGGAGATGCGGCACAGATCGTACTGACCGGTCCTTCGGCCTTGGAGGCAAGTTTCAGTATCTCATCCTATCCCAACGGAAAAAATGTGAGTTGTTATGCCTGCTCCAACGGGAGCGTCAGTACCACTGTTAACGGCGGGGCGGCGCCGTTTACGTTTCAGTGGGAACATGGAGCGACAAGCGCCAACCTGACGAATCTCGGAGTTGGATCCTACAACCTGATCCTGACCGATGCCAATGGATGCCGTCTTGAAGCAAGGGCCGAAATACTTGGTCCCGACCGCGACGACTGGACCATGAGCGGTAATGCGGGAACGGATCCTTCTACCCAATTTATCGGTACAACGGATAACAAAGACCTGGTGATTAAAACCAATAATACGGAGAGGCTGAGGATAAAAGCAGATGGAATAGTGAACATTCCTGGGGGCCTCAAACTGTTCACAGCATCCACAGATTCAATTCAAATGGTATATGCAGATCAGGATGGGATGCTTCGTACACGACCGGATCCGCAACAGCCAGTTGTTTGTATACAACCATATACTGCCTGGTTGAGGAATATTTGTCTGACTGGTCATGAGTATTCTGTGTATACTCATCCGGCAATCCAGCGCTTGGGTATTGGTACCAGTACTCCAATAGCTGAATTGGATGTCACTGGTGGAATACGATCAAGCAACCTTTCTGGAACATCTGGATTTAATATTGTTCACGTTGGTTCTGATGGCATATTAAATAAGTTAGCTCCTCCGTCAAGCAATGCCAATCAATATGTTTTATATGGAGATGGCACATGGAACTCATTACCTGTCGGCGCGGTGAATTGGGCACTTTCAGGTTCAAATGATCTGTATAATACCAATGCATCAGGACGAGTAGGGATAGGAACTACCACACCGAGCCAGCAACTTGAAGTACAGCACGACGACCAACACGGCGGAATAGCCATCAATCAGACTTCGGGTACTTATTATAAAAGTGAAATCAAGTTTAATCACCAGGGAAATCAAAAGTGGGCGATAGGCACCAATTTGGGCAATACTTCGTCACAAAGCTTTTTTATCTGGGACCACGTGGCATATAAATCTCGTTTTTATATAGATGAAAAGGGTAAAATATTTATCGGCGATTTTACAGGCAATCTTCCATGTGTTTCTTGCACAACCGATTTGTACAAATTATATGTTGAAGGGGGTATTGCTGCGCGGGACATTAAAGTTACAGCTAATAATTTTCCTGATTACGTCTTCGAAGAAAACTACAAACTACCAAGTATCGGGGAGCTTGAACAATTTATCGGACAAAACGGACATCTACCAGGCATTCCGTCAAGAAAAGAAGTTGAGGCAAATGACGGATTTGAAGTGGGAGATATGCAAACACGCCTGCTTGAAAAAATTGAAGAACTCAGTCTATATATTATAGATATGCAAAAACAGATTGATGAATTGAAGCTCCAAAAGAAATGATTCTTTGGAGTAAAAATAACATCGCGTAATTCTCTAAAGTGATAATTTCATCCAAGGCCTTGTTAAACAAGGCAAATTTGACATATAATGACCAGGAAATATTTTTATATATTTATAGGGTTAAAGATTCTTTATGTAATTGCCATGAGCGCTTCATCCGGCCAGGGAACAGGGTTTATTCATTTGAAAGGAAAGCAATTCGTAGATGAAAATGGTCAGGAGTTTTTTCCGATGATTTGCAATTATGACCTGCATCTTGCCTTTGATCAGAATTCTTCGGCTAACCCTCCTCCTATATTTATTACTCCAACAGCTTGGTATAATGGAAGTGACGCCTTTGAATGTAATGATGTCGTAAGTTGCAATACAGAATTCAATTTGAACTTTCAGGAAATTGCAGATATGGGATTTAACGGCATCCGCTTTACCGGTTGGCACCCGATCATTGAATTTGACGCAAACGATGTAGCAAACGGGATCACTATTAATGCACATGGAAGTAATGTTTGGACGACAACTTATCCGGTATATTTTGATGCAGCCTCCATCAATACACCAAATCTACTTAGTTTTGAATGGAGCCTGATATTAAATATTTATGATCAACTTCTGACTCAAGCTGCTGCCGTAACCACCGATTCCGGCGATCCGCTTAAGGTGATCTTATTGTTTGGTGCAATTAAACAGTTTGAAAATCAAAGTTCGGTTGATCTATACATGAAATTCATGTCTGTCATTGCAAATCACTTAAAAAACTACACCAACCTTTTGGCCTATGATCTATACAATGAACCTGGGGAGATGAAAAATTGGCCTGCAACGGGTTTTCCTGAAAAGACCTGGGTTTGCAATACGGTAAATGACCTGTATGATGCCGTAAAAAATTTCGACCCGAATCATCTTATCACCTTAGGAGGCTTTGGCCTCCACGATGTCACCACTTATGATGCCAATATGCTGAAGCTTGACTTTTATTCGCTTCATGTTTACCCTAAAGGCCCTGATAAAGGAATGCAAAATCTGCAGGACCAGTGGAATGGAGTCATGGGGGAACTTTACTGGTTATCTCAAACCTGTAACATGCCAATCATTATAGGTGAAACCGGATTCAGAAGTAAGGCCGGCTACGGAATGTCCGCAGGATTTGACGGAGACCTGAACGAAATGTCAACTTATATGGAGTACAGTCTTCAAACCATGCTCGATTGCGGCTACAGTGGCTTTAGTTGGTGGTACTTTCAAGATAAAGCAAATTCAATGGTTCCAATACATCACTGGGGTCTTTTATCTGCAGGTAGCGCCCCATTTGCTCCTTTACGCAAACCGGCAATAAGTAAAGTCCAGAGTTTTAACCCTCAAGCACCTGCCAACCCCTGTCTTACTCCTGCAAATTATACTAACCCTTTTAATTTTCAGGATCCCAACCCGTTGACCGGGCAGGTGCGATATCACAACGGAAGCATTGTACAAGATGCCTATATATATGGGTTTGGTAAATATTATAATAGTCAAGGTCGTATTGATGACTTTAGTAGCTATACCTTCACAGGAGAAAATGGTGGATTTACCTTATATAAAAAACCATTTGTAGATCCAACATTTCCGCCTCCTTACTTTCCCAATATCCGGATATCCGCGGCAGGAGCAAGCGTAGTCTTGTACGGCTCTTGGAGCGGGCAGTCTAACAATATCACAATTCCGGTTCCGGGAGGGAATATCTATAATCTTACCTATTTTAACTTTGATTATGATCAGACACTGAGAAACGACGTGATTCCATCGTCGTCGTACAGAAAAATGAAAGGCTGGAGCTCCCTCAGCATGTCAGACATCCTGATCGAAGGTCAGGGAACGTTCGGCGCTACAGCGGATTTTACAGCCAGAAATGAAATCAACATTCATCATGATTTTCATTCCCAGGAAGGCAGCGAAACACATATTTTCACTTCCCCTACCTGGTCTGAATGCGCTGATGTGATCAATCTGAACCGTATCGCTTCGCCCCATGCAGGACAATACAGCGCAAGCCGGGAGCGTGAAATTGAACTGAGCTTTACGGGAAGTGCGTGGGAGAATGTTCAGGCCTTTCCCAATCCATCACACGGAACTTTTTCCGTTCGTATCTCTTCCGGCATTGAGCTGCCCGCCTCATATACCATTTTGGACAGCTTTGGAAAAAAACTTGCATCAGGGCTGATGAACGAACGGGCAATGACGCTTGATCTTTCCGGCGAAGCTCCGGGCCTCTACCTGCTTTCGGTTTTATCAGAAAATCACTATTCCATCATAAAATTAATTAACCAAGCCATCAAATGAAAAAGAAACTGATCCTGATTTCATTGTCCTTCTTCCTTAGCCAATCAAGCTTTTCCCAAAGCTGGCAGTGGGCAATATCAGACGGATGTGTTATGGATGAAACTACTTTATCACTGTGCACGGATGTGTATGGGAACATTTATACATCGGGGCAATTCGGATATGGATGGGGCCCGGCACATTACGGAGTGTTTGCCGGCGATACCTTATACATCGAAGGCTCGACGGATATTTTCGTGGCAAGCTATGGTCCGAACGGGAATGACCGGTGGGGGAAAAAGGCGGGAGGTAAGAGCATGGATCATAGTGACTATGTATTTTTGTATTCTGATCGTGCAGATTCCTCGATAATTTTATATGGTGATTATTACGATACCTTAAGAATAGACACCTTCATCCTTCCAGGTGAGGCCTTAACTCCCACAATGTTTATCAGTAAAATGGACATGACCGGCAAATGCATCTGGGCAAGGAAAGCCACAAGCCTACCGGGTGGCGGGGCCTTATACTCAATGAGCAGCGATAATGGGGGAAGACCTTATCTGGTGGGTGGTTCAAGTTCCGGAGCCGTTCTGGATACATTTCATGTTACTCCCGGAGTATTTACCGCCAGAATTAATTCTGATGGAGATTTTTTATGGGCAAAAAGTGAGTTCCCGAAGACGGGTGTTTGGCAAATCGAAGCGACAAGTTCGGGTTTTATTGCAACCGGAATATTTTTTGATACTGCATACGTCGATACGATTCCGGTGATTAGCGCAGGCTCAAACGATATCTTTATAGCTTCTTTTGACAGCTTAGGTTCCGTGCAATGGGCTAAGAGTTTTGGTGGACCGGGGTTTGAATTTGGCAGCAAGTTGTCGTTAGATGATTCGGGAAATATTTATATCACTACCTATTTTACAGATTCCATTTATTTTGATACCACATTACTCACCAATCCTGGAAAAGATGTTTTCCTTGCCAAGTTTGATCCTTCCGGAAATTTTCTATGGGCTCGTCAGTTGCATGCGACCGGAAATGCTGAAAGCTACGATATTGATGCCGATGTTGATGGTAATGTGTATATCACAGGAAAATTCAGTCAGTCGGCAACATTCGGTACGTATACAATCACCTCTACTACTTCGGATATGTTCCTGGCAAGGTATAACAGTCTGGGCGATTGCCTCGGAGTAAGACATTTTGGTAATGCTGTTGGTACCAACGTGCTTAGCGATCAGGGCAGCGTCATTGTTTCAGGCATTTTTAACAACAGCGTGACCTTAGACAATACTACTCTAACCAGCAATGGACTTTCTGATATGTTCATCGCCCGGCATGATGCGTTTACCGGTGTGGGAGAATTTCAGGGCTTGCGAAAATCTTCACTGTTTATTTATGCCAATCCAAGTAATGGAAAATGTACTATCACCATACCGGAAGAATTTCAGTATGAGTCAAATCTTGTACTTAGCATCCTGGATCGAAATGGAAGAACAATCAAAGAATATTCAATTGAAATGCACGACGGAAAAATCCGGCTGAACCTGGAAGCCGAAGCTAAAGGCATATACATTGCACGCTTAAGCAACGGAGTAAAGCAATATACCGGGAAGATCGTGTTTGAGTGATGAAGATGAAAAAGATAATCATCCTCATTCCCAAACTGATTGATAATTTTGTGTGAGTTCAATTTAATAGATTGCTGATTCAAATTCCGTATCTACTGAAATGAAAACCTGAAGTATAGAAAATCAAAAGTGAGTATAATTTAGTGGTAAACACAGCTTATTTACTCCTCATAGTTCACATATGATTCAAATTTGGAGACATGAAAGAGAAAGTGCTTCATACTGCCTGAACATCGCATTCCTCCCTGCATTTGCTTTTAATTAAAATGTTGTGTATTATAATCAGAATCTGTTAAAATGTGTAAGATTATAACTTTGGCCATTCTTTGTATTATGAATTTATACATAAATGCTAATGCTCAGTATTTTTCTATTAAAGGAAGAAAGTTTTATGATGAAAATGAACAACCTTTTACTCCAGTTGCAATGACCTATATGCTTTATCTTACACATAACGGTCCGAAAAAATTAAACCCAACAATTAGTGACTTGCAGAGTAATTATTACCTCTCACCTAATAACCATTATGGAGGGACTCAAGAATTTGAATTTGATAACCAGGCAGATTGCGATTCCCAGATTTTAAAAGATATTAGTAAAATAAAATCGCTAGGATTTAATACGATCAGATTGACTTTTAGAACCCGATGGAACTACCATGGATCACCTCAAGCAAATAAGTTTTATGTAAGGAGTTTCCAGAACTGTAACCCTATTGGAAATTGCTGGGATGATGCAGATTTTGTAGAGCTGTCGAAACACCCTGTAACTCTTTTTGAGGATGATCCTGTTATTAATTTTTTAATTGAAAAAATGGATGACATAATAACTATAATAACTTCTCCACCATTAAGTATGAAGATAATGTTGGAAATTGGTGTTGGAGGATCCATGATAAATTCTACTTCGGTCAATGCAAATGATTATGTTGATTTACTAAAGTATGTAGCATCGCATTATAGTTCAAACAGAAGTCTGATCAGTTACAATACGGCATCTGAACCCACATTCTCGGAGAATAATTATGTTGGCAAAAGCAAAGTGTGCGATTGGACTTCTGACTGGTATGATGCTATTAAACAGGCTGACCCAAATCATCTAATTAGCACACATGGACATTTTGAAGATATTATTTTTTGGGATCCTTCAATCATTAAAGCGGATTACTACGAAGTACATCCCTATCCACAGTTGAAATCCTATGAAAAAACTTCGCCGGGGTATGATGTTGCACAAGCTGCAATTGACCGTTTTAAAGGGAAATTGTATTGGTATAGAAATCATTGTCCTAAGCCTGTAATGATTGGCGAAACTGGTTTTCGAGCATCTGATTTTTCTAATCAAATATATCAAGCCCAATATCCTGGTATCTTACAGGATCCGCTCTATTATGACGGTACAATAGCACAACAACGAACTTATGGAATCCAAACTTTTCAAAATGCATTTGATTGTGAATGTTTGGCGTATAATTGGTGGGGCTTTCAGGATGATTGGAACTGGAAGGAAGTTGGATTTGCCTTAATTCATCATGGAACCATGACCATACCCACAACAACTGCTTTCGACAAGCCGGTTGCCTCTGTTTTTTCTACTGTGCCCGTCCCGACAACTGCCGACTGTGTCGCTCCAATGAATTATCTTGACCCCTTTAATTGTGGCTATTTTAATACTGCACACAATAATGCAATTACAGGTACTGTATCTGATGCTAATGGTAACCCAGTCAAAGGAGCTGTTGTACAGGCACTGTGTTGGTTAAATACGGATGACCCTAACGGGTATCCATATGACGGAGATGAATCGTATGATTATGAATGGTATTACTTCAATGCTGATGATAGCGGCAATTTTAAAGTTATACCATATAATTATACAAATATCGGAGATGACAGAGTTATATATATGCGCGTATCAGCACCAGGAGCAAATAAAATTGAGTTAGGCGAAATGTATGACTCTGTGGTTCCCAAAGGATGGTCCGATATTAAAATGCAACCAGGACATTACAATATTGTCCTCAATAAAGTAGAATTTCAGTATGATGGATTATTTGATGGTGAAATTATCAGTCAGACTGATAGAAGAAGTTTAATTGGCTGGAATAGCGTATCTGTTAGTAATACCGATATATTCGGAGAAAGTGATATATCAGCAAGACAAGAAATACATATTGGTACGGAATTTCATGCAGTGCAAAATAGTGAAGTGCACATATACACATCTAAAACATTTGTTGAGTGTAATGATATATCCTCCTTCTTAAGAATAAGGCAGGATGATGCTAAAGTTCAATTGGAAGTTGATAATATGCAATCAATAGGTGATTTTATTCAGGATACTTTGCCATCTGTGAACGTGGCTGGCTTTTTCGACAAGTTGTAAATATAGTTTAATGCATTGAATTT
>CAZJDX010000013.1:0-88413 GCA_964544885.1 uncultured Flavobacteriales bacterium | reverse complement strand
AACGCGGCAGGTTGTGATTCAGTAGCTACTTTAAACTTAACGGTTCGTAATAGCAGCACCTCCAGTACAACAGAAGATGTATGTGACAGCTATACCTGGAACGGCACGACCTATACCACATCGGGAGTCTATACCTATACTACCTTGAACGCGGCAGGATGTGATTCAGTAGCTACTTTAAACTTAACGGTTCGTAATAGCAGCACCTCCAGTACAACAGAGGATGTATGCGACAGCTATACCTGGAACGGCACTACCTATACTACGTCCGGCACTTATACGTATTCTACTATTAATTCTGCAGGATGTGATTCTACGGCAACACTGAATCTGACAATCCGTTACTCAAGTACATCGAGCAGTACGGAAGATGTTTGTGACAGTTATACCTGGAATGGTACTACTTATACTACATCGGGAGTCTATACTTATACTACACTGAACGCCGCAGGCTGTGATTCAGTAGCTACTTTGAACTTAACGGTTCGTAATAGCAGCACCTCCAGTACAACAGAAGATGTATGTGACAGCTATACCTGGAACAGTACTACCTATACCACATCGGGAGTCTATACCTATACTACATTGAATGCGGCAGGATGTGATTCAGTAGCTACTTTGAACTTAACGGTTCGTAATAGCAGTACCTCCAGTGCAACAGTCGATGCCTGCGATACTTATACCTGGAACGGCACAACCTATACTACCTCCGGCACTTACACATATTCTACATTGAATGCGGCAGGATGTGATTCAGTAGCTACTTTGAACTTAACGGTTCGTAATAGCAGTACCTCCAGTACAACAGAAGATGTATGTGACAGCTATACCTGGAACGGCACGACCTATACCACATCGGGAGTCTACACTTATACTACTTTGAACGCGGCAGGATGCGATTCAACAGCAATACTGAATCTAACTATCAGAGCAAGCACATCATCTTCCGTGAGCGAATCAGCATGTAACAGTTATACCTGGGCACTTGATGGCAATACCTATACCACCAGCGGTACTTACACTCATACAGGTACAAATGGTTCGGGCTGTGCACATACTACAACACTGAATCTGACGATTATTACAGCGCCACCTGCCATGAGTATTCAAACCATTCTGGCACCGGCAACAGCTTGTGTGAGTTCATCGCATGTTGTATCGGTGAATGTATCTCCGGGTGCAACATCTTATACATGGTCAGTGCCTCCGGGAACTCTGATCAATGGAATGGTTAGTCCGGTTTCAACCCCTGACACTTTCGCCACAGTGACTTTCGGTGCATTGCAACCGGGGGCATCAGGATATAACGTCTGCGTATTTGCAAGCAACGCATGCGGAGCATCAAATACAAAATGCTTCTGGGTGCGGGGTGGACTAAGTGCGCCAATCTTCAGTACTGGTTCCACTATTGCATGTCCTAACACCACAGGTAATCCATATGCAATAGATCCTGTGGACGGAGCTGCAAGTTATACCTGGTCTGCAAGTAATGGCGCTACAGTTGTTGGTACCGGCCCGAGCGTAACCGTGAATTTCCCACCTGCCTATACCGGTGGAACCATCTGTGTTTATGCAACAACCTCTTGCGGAACAAACAGCCCATCACGTTGTATTACCATTACTGGTGGTCCTGCTTTGCCTAGTCCTATAAGCGGATTGACAAAAGCATGTCCTGGATCATCCGGAACCTATACTATCCTTCCTGTAGCGGGTGCAGTTTCATATAACTGGACGATAACAGGAGTGGCAACAGTAGTCGGAAGCGGAACAAGCGCGACTGTCAACTTCCCAGCGAATTTCACTTCAGGCTCTCTTTGTGTAGCCGCTGTCGGAGCATGCGGTTCACCAGGACCAAGTCGCTGCCTGACAATTGGTACCGGTAAACTACCCACTCCGGCTAATATCACCGGTGATCCTACAGCAGGAGTTTGCGGACAGATCTATCAGTATTCCATTCCATCACTCACAGGAGCTACGATGGGTTATTCATGGACCTATCCGGCAAGTGCAACCGTCTATGGACCTTCAAATCTGAACAGCATAGTTCTCGGATTCCCTACCAATTTTGTATCCGGTCAGATCTGTGTTGCTGGTGTTAATGCCTGTGGCGTTGGTTTCACCCGCTGCGTGAACGTTTATGGTAATCCATCCACACCTGTTGCCATTAGCGGTAACCAATCAGTGTGTGCTGGAGCTACTGAAGTATACACATGGGCTCCCGTACCCGGAGCCACCTCTTATCAATGTATTGTACCTCTTGGCGCCACGGTATTATCCGGAACCCCTACAACGAACACCAATATGGTTGTTTTATGGGGTGCAACGGCCGGTACCATCGGTGTGAAGGCCGTTAATGGATGCGGAGTTTCCGGAACGAGGACATTACCGGTTGCAATGACATGCCGTATTGCCCAAACCGTTGCTGAGTCAAACCTGGTGGATGCAACGCTGTACCCGAATCCGGCCCATGGACAATTCCAGCTTCAATACAATGTAAATGAAGCCGAGAAGTTTTTACTCAAAGTAATGGACCAGACCGGTAGAGTGGTGAGAGAACTGAATTCTAACTCTGTAATTGGCGAGAATCTCATTCCTGTAGATATTAACGGACTTGCACCAGGAATGTATCTTGTAGTACTGGAAAGCTCGTCAACAGGAATCAACAAATTCCCGCTTGTAGTTCAATAAGGGCTTAAAATTCCATAAATTCAAATCCCCTGTCTTCAAGACAGGGGATTTTTTTATGTTCAAATCATTGTTTTTTGAAACAAATTGAAGAGTAAAGAGTACACAATTTATTCAGTAAAACGGATTCAAATCCGGTTTTGCGAAGGATGATCCTGATTAAATCCAAGGTCAGGATTTTCATCCGGACCGGATTGAAATTGTAAATATTCATCGATGCATTGTTTCATTTCACTGTACGTTTATGTCAATCCATCAACTGTTAATTAGTCAGTTAAACATGATCAGGAAAGCGATTTTTTTATGCGCATTGTGCAGCTTGTTATTTTCCTGTATTTCACAGAAAAGAGTAGTTTATTTCCAGGAATCTGAAGAGACGGATTCTGTACAGACTTTCAGAGACACAGGTTACGTCGCCTTTATTCAGCCAAACGACATTTTGAATGTATTTGTTGCCAGTATAAGTGCAGAAGCAAGTCAATATTTTAATTATTCCGATAATCCTAATGACGATAACTCCATGGCCAGTGGATATCTGGTCGACTCTTATGGTGATATTCAGATCCCTTTGATAGGTGTTGTAAGGGTTGGTGGTCTGACTTCAGCCGCTGCCAGGGATACGATTACAAAGCGACTCGAAAAATATCTTATCAATCCGTCCGTTAAATTAAGCATACGGAATTACCGTGTGACCGTCTTGGGCGAAGTAGCTCATCCGGGTGTTTTTTCTGTACCAAATGAGAGGCTCACTTTGCCTGAAGCACTCGCTCTTGCAGGTGATCTTACAATTTACAGCAATCGTGAAACGGTCAAGGTGATACGCGAATTTAACGGGCAGAAAACATTCGCCTATGTGGATCTCACATCAAGAGATCTCTTTAACTCACCCTATTATTACCTTCACTGCAATGACATCATTTATGTGGAGCCCATGAAGAATAAACGTTTCCTCACACAGAATTATTACCGGGTACTGCCAGTGATATTCGGCGGACTGGCAGCTATAGTTGCTGTTTTCCAGCTATCAAAGTAGAATCGGCGGAATGAATATGGATCAGAATTTGCCACAACAGGCGGAAAATTACGAACCGGAAGAGACAGGTCTTGATCTCAAGAGCTTCTTCTTTAATTATGTTATACGCTACTGGTACTTATATGTAATCAGTCTTGTCCTGGCCATGTTGCTCGCTTGGTACTATACATGGTACGTAACACCTGTATATTCTGCATCAGGTACCGTAATGGTCAAGCAGCCTAAAAGCAGTACAGATGCGGCAGATATCTTAAAGCAATTGAATGATTTTACCACCGACAGAAATATTCAAAATGAGATAGAAGTACTGAAATCACGCACTCTGATTGGACGTACAGTCCAGAAACTGGGTTTTGATGTGACTTACTTCCTGAAAGGTAGTATTAAAACCAGTGAACTGTATAATACCAGCCCATTCGAATTCATAGATGACTCACTGAGATATTTCGCCTTCTCTGTCCCCATTAAGATCAAAATACTCAATAGCAACAAGTACACTATAATATTTTATAATCCTGCGGAGGAAAAGGAAGTTGAAGGAACACACAGGTTTGGTGAACATGTTTCTAATGCACTGGGTTCGTTCAGGGTTGAGAAGAGGGACTTCTTCAATAACAGAGCTTTTGACAATCCCAATTATGACAAAAGACTTTTTGTTGTACGCTATAATTCAGTTGAAGGTCTGATTAACCGTTATCAAAAAGCCATTGATATTTCAATCACAAACAAGCAATCTTCCATTCTGAGACTGGCCATTGAGGACCCGATCCCGGAGAAAGCGGTTGACTTCATAAATACACTCGTCGAAGTGTGGCTCACCAGCAATATTGATGAGAAGAACGAGTTGGCGAAGAATTCTCTCATGTTCATTGATGAACAGCTTGCGCTTATTTCGAAAGATCTGAATGTGGTCGAAGAGGAATATGAAATGTTCAGGTCAGAGAAGGGGATAACCAACGTAACGGCAGAAGCCCAGACATACCTTGAAAGTGCGAAGAACTACGATGCGAAGATATCAGAACTGGATCTGAAATTAAGCTTTCTGAACTACCTGGAGAATTATGTAAAAGAAGGAAAGAACCTGAAGGGCCTGTCACCATCCAGTCTGGGAATTGATGACGCCTTGTTGCTGAAACTTATCTCCATGCTGAATGACCTGGAGGCCCAACGAAGTATCCTGTCTACGAGCGCGACTCCGGATAATCCCAGGATGGTTGAACTGACACTGGCGATCCAGAATACGAAGAGTGATCTCATAGAGAACGTGAAAAGTATCAGGGCCGGCTTAGAGGTGTCGCAGGCTGAAGCTACCGCACAGCTGGGACGGGTAGAGAGTAAAATCAGGTTGTTGCCTGGTTCCCAAAGAATCATGGTGAATATCGAAAGGCAAAGAGAAGTAAAGGCGGGATTGTATACATACCTTATGCAAAAGCGGGCAGAGACCTCCATCATCCTTGCTTCAACCATCTCCGATAATAAACTGGTAGACAGAGCCACGGCTTCACATCATCCGGTAAGACCCGTTAAAACCGAGATCTTTGCCATTGCACTTCTTGTCGGTTTGGTTTTACCGGCCGGATTCGTTTACCTGAGAGACGTGATGAATGACAAAGTGAGGGACCGGAGTTCTCTGGAAAAGTCAACCAGAATACCCCTGCTTGGGATTGTCGGGTTCAGTAATGTTGAAACTGAACTGGTAGTGAAAGATAATCCCCGGGGTTATATTGCGGAAGCTTTCAGGTCGCTGAGAACTAATCTTCAGTATTTCAGTCCGCCCAGCTCAAAATGCTCCATGATTCTTGTTACATCCTCCATCAGTTCGGAGGGAAAGAGTTTCTGCGCACTTAACCTGGCTGGTATTATCGCTTTGTCAGGTAAGAGAACGGTTCTTGTTGGTTTTGACCTTCGTAAACCCAAGGCTCCGGAGCGCTTCGATCTCAAGAGTGACGTTGGAGTAAGTAATTATCTTATTGGCATCGCTTCTATTCCGGAGATTATTCAAAAATCCGGGATAGCACATTTGGATTTTATTTTATCCGGTCCGAAACCTCCCAATCCTTCTGAACTTCTTCTCAGTGATAAGATGGAGGTTCTCATGAACCACCTTCGGGAAAATTATGACTATGTGATACTCGATTCACCCCCAATGGCACTTATTACCGATGCCATGATGCTGACCAAGTATGCGAACGCCACTATTTATGTTGTCAGGCAGAATGTAACCAGAAAACATCATCTTGATATAATAAATAAATTTTATAGAGAGGGCAAGATCAGAAATCTAAGTATAATATTGAATGCGGTGAAGGCGGGTAGTCTTCCTTACGGTTATGGTTATGGTTACGGCTATGGTTATGGCTATGGTTATGGTTATGGAACCGGTTACGGTTATTATGAAGAGGAGACCGGAAAAAAGAAAAAGAGATTCTGGAAGAGAAAGGGCAAAGATGGAAAGGAAGAAAACACTGCTGAAAAGGCTAACAATTCGGACAAAGCCAAGAGCAGAGATAGAAAAGGAAACAGATCCTGACCAAGCGGAATGAGGGCTTGCCGGATGAAACTGGATGATCACCAAATTTTATAATGTTCACTTATCTCAAGAGGAAACTTGATCCTGAGAGTAAAAAGTTGTTCAGGAATAGTTCCTGGGTATTCTTTTCAAATTTTTTCAGTACAGGACTTGCATTTCTGCGATCAATCCTTATTGCGAGGGGACTGGGCTTGGGTGTTTATGGTACATATGCTGTAGTGGTAGCCTTTGTCGGTTTGATCCAGGAATTTCTCAACCTTAACGCTGGCACTGCCCTTATCAGGTATGGAGCAATCTATCATGCTGAGTCAAGAAAAGATAAGCTCCTGGCCCTGTCTAAATTCAGCGTGATCCTGAGCCTTATAATGGCATTGATTTCAGTAGTGGTAATTGCTCTGCTGATCAGGATTTCGTATTCCACCTTCATTGACGAACCAGGTTTAGAGTGGTTTATCATTATCTACGCTGCCGCTGCCAGTCTGACTTACCTGAATTCTGTAAGTAGAGGACTTCTCAGGCTGTATTATAAGTTCCGGTTGAGTTCTATCATTCAGATGATAATGGATGTGATTGAAACCGGTGCCATTGCCATCGCCATACTTTTTTATCCCCGTAATCTTAATGTATTTTTTACTGCAGTCATCATAACCAGATTTTTAAATGGATTCATTTGTAATCTGATCGCGTACTGGGAGTTGAGAACGGAATTGGCACCCGGTAAGCCGGCGCCGTTATCACTCATCAAGGATGATTTGAGAGAATTTAAGTCTTACGTGATCGGAAATTCACTGGGCAATTCATTGAAGACGCTTATCAGTCAGGGTGATATTGTTCTGTTGAGGGTATTAACATCTGCAGAACAGGTAGGTTTGTATAGCGTTGCCAAGAAACTTGCCTATGCCGTCCTGACCCTGTCTGATCCTCTTGTACAGTCAGTATTTCCTCAGTTCTCCAGGCTGCTTGCTGAGAAAAAATTCAGTGAAACAAGGAGGATGCTCAGACGGATCAGTTCATTGATTTTACTGCCTGCAATACTATTTATGCTTCTGAGTATTTTTCTGAGTCATAGTATAATTCAGCTGGTTTATGGCGCGGAGTATGTGCAGGCTTCAGGATCATTCCGTTTCTTTATTATCGGCGCAACGCTGGCAACAATAACTTTCTGGATGCTGCCGCTTGTTCAAAGTCTCGGACTGATAAAAGAGAGACTGATCATATATGTTCTGACAATTCTGGCCGGTACAGGTTTAAGCCTGATCTTTGTACCTTCCCTGCAGGCAACAGGAATGTCATTGGTTCTTTTACTCATAAATGTGCTCAACCTCGTACTGTTCGGTTATCTTGTTCACAAAAGGCTGGGCAAAATTGACATGCCTCAGGAAAGCCGGACCTGACATTAATGTATGGAAATGATGATCTATTTTACAAGACGTACTTTTTTAAATCATCCTGTTGCCCTGTTGAAATTCGCCCTCGGCGAAAGGTCAGCGTTGCATGATGCTATGTTGCTGCGGGCTGGGAAAATCCTGCTCAGAGAAGAATTTGATATCCGATTTGCCCGTTCAGTACTCAGGGAGATCAACGAAGGGGATTTTATACCCATGAATCAACTTGAAGGAGTGAAGCTTCCGGGAAATAAACCTACTTATTTTTTTGGAAAATTTCTCTACTTCATTGTCAGGTGCATTAAACCAAAGGTAATGATTGAGACCGGCGTCGCGCATGGAGTTTCGTCCTGGACTATCCTTAATGCGATACACAAGAATGGTTCAGGTAAATTGTTTTCAATTGATTTACCAAATCAGGACCTGAAAAGTTATAATCCTTCCAATATCAGCCAGACTTCCGGATGGGTCGTTCCGGATATACTACGCGCTTATTGGCAACTCGAATTGGGGCCGAGCAGGGAATTGCTTCCGGAACTGGTGAAGAAGTCTGAGAAAATTGATGTTTTTTTTCATGACAGCGACCATAGCTATGAAAATATGACTTTTGAATTTGAATCGGTTTTTGACAAGTTGAGGCAGGGTGGCTTGCTGCTTTCTGATGATGTCCACAAGAATATGGCATTCTTTGATTTTGTCGGGAAGAAAAAAATTACCGGCATTCAGTTTTACACAAAGGGTGGCGCAGCGGTGAAATGATGCTATTGTAAAACGCTAATCACGGGTTGAGGTAACTTTAATCCCCTTTTCCGAGTAGAAATAATGGAATAAAACTCTCCGCTAAGGAGAAATCAGATTTTCATGCTTCCTGTCTATCAGCCTTACCTGCCAAAGGAATGTTTAAAGTACGCTCATGACGCCTTGGATTCCACCTGGATTTCTTCGCAGGGTGTATATATTGACAAGGCCAAGGATCTCCTGAAGGAAACCCTGGGAAGTAAGTATGTCATCCTGATTAACAACGGAACCTGCGCCACACATCTCCTTGCCCTTGGTCTTAAATTCAGGTTTCCGTACATTACCAAAATTCTGGTTCCAAATAATGTTTATGTTGCTGCCTGGAACAGTTTTCTCTATTCAGGAGGGTTTGAACTAATTCCAATCGACGCGAAGGAGGAAACTTGGAACCTCAATACAGACAAGATCGGAAAGTACGGGAAAGACACAGCTCTGTTGGCTGTTCACAATCTCGGTAACATCATTAATATTCCGGTTTTGCAACGATTGCATCCTGATCTGATCATTGTTGAAGATAATTGTGAAGGCGTATTCGGCAAGCATGAGGGAGTATTTTCTGGAACAAGATCGCTAATGAGTTCAGCTTCCTTTTTCGGAAACAAAACCGTAACCAGCGGAGAAGGTGGCGCTTTATTCACGCAGGATGAAGAACTGTTCGAGTATTTAAATTCTGTCAGAGGTCAGGGGCAATCATCGACCCGCTATATTCATGATAAGCTTGGTTACAACTACCGGATGACCAATGTGCAGGCTGCCATTCTGTATGGTCAGCTGCTTATACACAAAGAGATCCGTGAACGAAAGGCTGAAGTATTCGAATTGTACAAGAGGGAACTGGAAGATAATGACGAAATCTCTTTTCAGATTGCGGAAGCGGGAACCGAGCACGCACAATGGATGTTCGGTTTACGCTTTAAGAATTTTGACCTGAACCGGAAGAGAATGCTGGAACATTTTCTCTTTGAGAATAACATTGAAACACGACCAATGTTTTATCCGGTCAATGCTCACGCACACCTGCAGCATATTACGGGCGATCATACAGTTGCCACACTTCTTAATCATCAATGCCTCCTGCTTCCCAGTTTTCCTGAACTGACAAAGAGCCAGGTGCTCACCGTTTGCAGGAAGATCAGGGAGTTTATTAAACTCAGTAAGAACAGGTAATCTCTCATTCTCATTGTGTCCGGAAACGTTACAGTCCTTGATAGTTCAAACCATTCAGCCTGGGAGAGCGCTTATCTTCAACTTCCGGATTCAATAAGGGACATTAATTTCAGTTTCAGCTACCACAGATTGTTTGAGAAAAACGGAGATGGGGAGATGCGACTCTTCATTTATAGTATGGGTGAGTCTGTTTTTTTCTACCCCTTTCTCATCCGTCCGGTTCTGAATGCCTGTATTGACAAGGGTTTTAGGGATATTGAAACGGTTTATGGATATACTGGTCCTGTATCGACCGATATGAATCCCGACTTTCTTGTGCCGGCGATGATTGCATTTAAGCAGTGGTGCCTGGAACAAAAAGTTGTGTGTGAATTCATCCGATTTCACCCCGTACTGGAGAATCACTCCGTAGCCATAGCCGACCCCGAGTTGCGGGTTCAGGCAATTAGGGATTATGTGCTGGTAGACCTTGCTAAAAATGCAGCGGTGATCTGGAACGACTATTCTGCTCCCAACCGGAATAAAATCAGAAAAGCGGAGAAATCTGGTCTGATTGTCGAACAACATTTCAGTGAAAGTAATTTCCATGATTTTGTTTCAATTTATCTGGATAATATGAAAAGTCTCAGGGCTTCCCGCATGTATTTTTTTTCGGATAAGTTTTTCGACGGATTAGGAGAGCTTATCCGTGATAAGGGTAGCCTCCTGGTTGCGCGGAATGGGAATAAAAGTGTGGGTGCCGCCGCATTCCTTCATGATGGCAAAGTGTCACATTATTTTTTGGCTGCGGCTTCTCCTGAAGGGAAGAAACTGGCAGCAGGAAATATTCTTTTGCATAAAGGAATATTATTATGCAGGGAGAAAGATGCAGATTATCTTCACCTTGGAGGGGGTATGAGTCAGGATGTTAATGATCCACTATTGATCTTCAAGAAGAATTTTTCAAAACTGACGAGAAAATTCTATATTGGAAAAAGAATTCATAATAAACCCGTTTACGGAAAGCTGATCGATGACTGGGACCTCAGATTCCCTGAAGCAGCTCCAAAATACAGCCCCATTCTGCAGAGATACAGGTATAGCAGGGAGGATTTGACCTGAGATTATTGAGATAAATGGATAAAATAGAATTGCGTTTGTTGAGAAAGGAAGATACTTCCGTTACATGGCAATGGAGGAACCAGGCCGCGGTACGGGATCATTTTTCCGGTCATCCATTTTCTGTAACAAAAGAGCAGGAAGAAGCGTGGTTTGAAAACCAGGTAAGAAATAATGAATCTCTTGTCGCTTTTGCAGTATGCAGGACGAATGACTTGCGCATAACAGGTATGACCTTTCTGAAGCATATCAATTCATTACACAGACAGGCGGAATTTGCCATTCTTATCGATGAACACTCTAAAGGGGAAGGAATAGGAAAGGAAGCATGTCGTAAAACGCTTCAATATGCATTTAATAAGTTAAACCTGCACAGGGTTTATCTTAAAGTGCGAACCGATAATATACCTGCGATAAAGGTCTATGAATTTTGCGGTTTTAAAAGGGAGGGCGAACTGCGGGATGATGTGTATAAGAACAATTCATTCAGGAATCAGTTTATAATGTCCATACTCGAGACGGAGTTCAAAGCCTGAGAAGACAGATCTTTTTATTTTAATCACAGAACGTTGAGCAAAAGGAGTAAGTCACTTTCTATTCTTGTTTATTCACCTTATTGTCTGTTGCGTCCGACAACTAACCGGATCTTTGATATGCGTTTGTGTGATGCCTTTTCGGAAAATGGAGAAGAAGTGACGATTGTCTATCCTTATACATACATGAAAGATAATATCAGCCGGAAAGATATTCCCGGATATTATAACATGCAGTCGCCTGTAAGGACCAGGATGCTTTACACTCCATTGGGTGAACACAGTCATAAATTGTTGCGTTTCGTTTTCCTGCTGACCGGATTTACATTCAGTACGTTGGTTTCAGCTTTGCGGAATCTGTCTGAGAGGAAGCAACTTGTTTTCATATCCCGTGACGCAAAGTCACTTCTGCCGCCTTTGTTCATTCGCAAAATCTTTGGAAAGCTATGTAATTGGAAAGTGTTTTTCATGGCGGCAGAAGTGAAAAGCAGTTCGATATTCAAATTTGTGATCCGGGAATCAGACGGAATTCTCGCCGGTGTAAGTACTACCCGTGATGCTATCAGAAGAAGTACAGCGGTTGGAGAGGATAAGTTTCTGTTGTCGCTTGCACCGGTTCCTGTCTATAAGGATGATCCTGACAAGAAGGAGGCGAGGCGTTTAATCAGCTACGATAGTCCGAATCCGCTTATCGTATATACCGGAAAACTGGGTCTCGAGATTCAGGAACTGATTTATTTGCTTGAAGCTGCCGGCAGGCTGCCGGATTACACATTCATTTTGACAGGTGGACGTCAACGCGTTGTAGATGAGGTTAGGACTTACTGTAGAAACAAAGGGATTGGCAATGTGATCCTGACCGGTTTTTTTGAGGATAGCCGGAAGATCAGAAATTACCAGCTTGCAGCGGATGTTTTGGTATCCTATTATACTGAAATGGATCACATGGTGGAATTTAATTATCCCCAGAAGATCAATGAGTACCTGACTACCGGAAACCCGGTTGTAACGCCTGATTTCCCTGCCACAAGAGATGTCCTGAATGAATCTAACGTCTTGTTTGTGCAACCCGACAATGTCGCATCACTTACGGAAGGTGTCAGAAAACTGGTGGAGGATAAAGTCCTGTCGGAAAAACTTGCTTCGCAGGCAAAGATAGATGTGAGCAGGCTGACCTTTAAATCAAAAGCGGCTGAGTTCGTCGCCTTTATCAGGAAACGTACCGGAACGGTGAATTAGCTTGGCGCTTTCCTCGCCTGAGTTCATTCAATCACGAGGAAACTCTGATAATGACTGTAAGGACTTCTTTGTATACTGTATTTGTCAAGTCCGAATACTTCCCTGAGCGCTACCGTTTCACCGGGGAATAAAGGTTGATTCAGTTCATCAAAAGCCAGCACACTCCCTTTGGTAAGGTATGGCCTGATCAGTTCGAGGCATTTCTTTGTCGGCTCGTAAATGTCGAAGTCAAAATAGGCCAGAGAAATGATCGTTTCTGAATGTTCTTTCAGATATTTTTCTAATTCGACGGAAGCATCGCCTTTGCGCAGTTCGAATTTTTTTAAATGTCCAAGCGGGCTTTCTTTCTCCTGCAGCGAAAGCATTTGTTCAAGAAATTCTTCGTATCCGGAGCTAACCGAATAGGCCCCTTTCTGGACGCCGGGACTTTTACCGTCTTTTTCGTGGACGGAAGGAAATCCTTCCCAGGTATCAAATCCGATTATTTTTCTGCTGTAATTATATGGTTCGTAAATTGAACGGAGAGACTGAAACAAGGCAAGGTTTTGTCCCCAGCGGACACCAAACTCCATGATTACTCCATGAACAGCCTTGTTTTTAAGATAAAGGTCATTCATGAAGAGAAATTTTCTGAGATCCGCCGGATTCAGGAAAAGACCCAGGTTACGCATCAGTTCTTCTTCCGGTAAAGGATTATTCCTGAATAAGCCTATCAGGTTCTGCCGGTTTCTTGCCTGTTCCTCTGAGACTATACTTGAGGTGATCTTGAGATCTTTTCCTTTCATCTTTTCCTTCTATTGGGGCTTCTCAATTTATGAAATGCCTTTTTCTGATACGGTTCACAGGATGTAAATAAGGGTGAAACTCCTGTCAGAATCATCATTTCATGAACCGGATAGTGTAGGTTATTGAACTTATTGAATGGCATAAGGGTTTCAGTTTTCGTATATTTCCCATTCATCAGCCTGAAATTTCGTAACCTTTCAGTGTACAAAGCATATAAAAAATTTAATTTCCATCTAAATATCCCCTTATTCCTTCTTCATGAATGATCGTTCTTTTCTGACCATGCTTGCAAGGTACTTTGATGGAGCCTGCTTCAACAGAAGAGACGGACTGATTTCTGTTTTTTTCCCGGGTCTTGTTTTTTCACGTAATGCAGTAAAACTCTTAAACGCCTTTCAGGGACGTGTTTACAGTACACAAAAAGCGGAAGTCAGAAACATTCATCTCAATGTCTATCCCGGAAATCATACCGGTGTTTTGAAAATGATGAATTATCTGAAGCCCTTCGAGAAGGAACTGCACTCAGTTGTTTTACATGGGAGTCTGGCTTCTAACGAACAGATTCCATACAGTGATTTCGACGGCTTGATTATAGTCAGGAATGAGGTTTTGACAGACAAGAAGAGACTTGTAAACCTTGCGAAGGCAATCACTCAAAGTCGTGGCATTATGCACGAGATCGATCCATTCCAGCATCATGGATGGTTTGTTCTTACCTCTAAAGATCTGCAGGATTATCCTTCGGAATTCTTACCGCCGGAAGTTTTGGAAAGTGCATGTTCGCTTTTGGGTGAGCAGGATCTCACGCTGAGTGTGCGAAGAAAACCTGATTACTATACACCGGTAAAAAATATGTGCAGAAGGATACGAAAGTTAACCCTGACCAGGTACAGACCCAAAACCATGTACCAGCTCAAAAGTCTGATGAGTGAATTTATGCTCCTGCCCGCCTTGTATTTGCAGGCCCGGGATCAGAAAGGTGTTCAGAAGAAGTACAGTTTTAAACTGGCAGCTTCCGATTTCAATCCAAAGGTCTGGAGCATCATGGATGAAGTGTCCGCATTAAGATCCGGTTGGCCTGCGGCAGATAGCTATGGTGATTTAAGGAATTTCAGGAAAATCGGTTATATTTGGATGCAATACAGAAAGCGTAAAGGTCCTCTCATTCCTGGACACATCAGTTCAGGCTTAAATGATGATTTTTATTGCAGGATGGCTGAATTGGCTAATCAGGTTGAGGTCAATTTATTCCGTTAATTCAGCCTGAATCCAGCATAGCGATGTCGACATCAGTATATCTCTTCTTAAAAAAGAGAATAAAAAAACGTCTCAAAAAGTACTACCGGGCACTTCGTGGTGATCATTTTGATAATGCAGGCGCAGTCACAAGCCTTGATTACCAGATCATGCAATTGGGTATTGATGAGGTAAAGCCATCTTCCTTCATAGAGATAGGAACAGGAAAAGGTATTTCGGCTACGCATGTCTTTAACTATTTACGGGAGCATTTTCCATCCTGCCATTTCTATACCCTTGAGATCTTTCCGGAACATTATGAGAATATCCGGAAAAAATACCTTGGCGTTCCTACTTTCCATGCTTTGCTCGGTCTGAGTGTCAGCCGTGAGGAGACCACTTCGCCCGCTTATGATGAACTTGCAGGATATAAAGGCCCGGTCAACACCCTGCGTGAATTACTTAAACGGGAATTCAGTGACAGGAAAGTTGATATTGTCTTTATTGATTCAAGAAAAGGATCAGCACTCGCCGAGTTTAAATTGCTTGAACCGTATATGTCCGTCAATGGAATTGTTTTTTGTCACGATATTTTAAATCGCGGAAAGGGAGTTGAGGTGCTATCTTATTTACAGGAGCACAGGGAGCGATATCATTACGATGTATTGGATACAGGGCCTGCAGGCATGATCAGGATCCGTTTCCAGCATAAAAATTAATTTGGACCTCGATCTGAAGTACGCGTAAATGGAGAATAAATCAATTTACTATACAGGGAAGCGGGATCACCCGGATCATGATTATTACCTCACGGATATCCCTCAGTTTATAGACGGGACGAAGTATCAAAAAATCCTGAAAAATGTGGTCAGGACATTATCCGGATTGAAAGGCGTTGAAGCTGTATATCAGATTGGCGGAATAAGCACACCGGGTGTTTCCGATCTTGATCTTGTAGTGGTATTCACGAATGATTTCCGCTGTGACTTTGATCTTCACCAACATTTGTCTTCAACTGAAAAGTATCTTTTTATTCACAGACTTTATGGTTGCCCGGTCAGTTACTTTCAGGAATCTTCCCTGTATTCCTTCTTTCATAATTTCTCGCTGGTCGCTGGCGAAGAAATTATCAGAAAGCCTGCGGCTGATATGAAAAGTGAATCCCTGATCCGGATTCAGACTGCAATGGAATACATGCTCAAGTTCTATGTGAACATCATCCTCCAAAAGGAATATGGCATACTGCAGGTAAGGAGTTTACTCCTGCACGGAAAAGCCCTCTTATTCGACCTTTCATATCTGTCACTAACAGATCCGGTATTGGATCAACTGATGCAAGACCTGATGGAAATCAGAACTAACTGGTTCAGACTTGATCAGAAAAAAAAGAGACTTTCTTCCTGGTTCAATCGTTTTGCAGAAATTTATCCTGCAATCCTCAATGAATGTATGAACAAGTACGGTTTCTTCCTTATGAATAATGGGAGATTGTCTGTTTCCGGAAATATAGTCCTTCAAAAGTCGGATACATTGACTTACCGCAGGGAAGGAATTTCATTCCCGTCTTTTCCTGTCCGCATGTTTGGGAAGAGATACTACAGGTTGCAGAACAGGTTCAATAAGTTTACCATTCTGACACCGTTCAGGGAAGATAATATGCCCGGGGCCCTGAAACAGTACTTTGCTTTCCGCGAAAGCCATCGCATATACAATGCAAAATATCTTCCGAAATTTATGACTCTTACTTCAAGCTTGCTGTCATGAAGAAAGTAATCTGGCAAAGCCGGACCTCTGTAGTCGGGGAGTCTTTCAGGGATGGAAAAATTTCTCCTGTTGCTAATGGTGGAAATGCCTATGACATACAGGCTTCACTCGCCCTCAGAGGAGATTTTGACATAAGCGTATCAACAAGGGCTGTCCAATTATCCGGTGAGTCTGTTTTCCAGTATTGGAGTCGGGTTCGAAGGATGCATGAACAGGCAGATGTCCTCATCAGGGAACCCTACCCGCTGGTCTTTGGCCGGAAGGAAAAAAGCATACCTTCGGTGGCAGTTATCCACCATATTGATGATATACTTGGCAGATCATCATTGAAACACCGCTGGTACTTTTCGAGACTGAAGAAAAGACTCAGGTCAGTCAGTCTTGTGGTTACCGTATCAAGATATTGGAAGGATTATCTCGAAAGTATTGGGTGCACCAATGTCAGGATAATATACAATTCATTCGATCCCGCGGAATATGTCAGGAATGATTCACTGGTGAAAAAATTCAAAGACAGATTCAACATCCCTGAAGGACAACCGGTTATATATGCCGGAAACGCAAACAGACAAAAAGGAATTTATGAGGTTTATGAAGCCTTGAAGAATTCGGGTTATCATATTTTGGTCTCGGGCAACAATAACCAGGCGGCTGATCTTCCCGTACAATATCTCAGGCTTGAGCGTAGTGATTATATAGTCATGCTGCATGCCTGCGATCTGGTGATTACCATGTCAAAGATGCCTGAAGGATGGAACAGGATCGCTCATGAGGCCTTACTTTGCGGAACACCGGTCATTGGGAGCGGGACAGGTGGGATGAAGGAATTGCTGAGCGGCGCCGGACAGGTAATCGTTAAAAACCCGGTTGATCTTAAAGCTGCGGTTGTGGAGGTGATGAATCACACGGAATCTTATGCTACGCGCGGAAAGAAATTCGTCGGGCAGTTTGACATGAAGTATTTCAGCAAAGAATGGAAGGAAGCTGTCTATAGTGTTTTGCCCTGATTATTAAACAGGATGTGCGGTATTAATGGGTTTATTTCTTTGACAGGTGATCCGGTTGATCAGGCTGTTACGCATCTTGAAGCCATGAACGTGGCTCTGGCCCACAGGGGACCGGATGATAGCGGCAAATGGTCTGACCCTTCAGGTCTGGTTCATCTGGGCCATCGGAGACTGAGCATTCTTGACCTTAGTCCGGATGGACATCAGCCCATGATATCCGGGAATGGGAACGTAATCGTCTTTAACGGAGAGATCTATAATTTCCTTGAACTTCGTCAGCGTTTCTTCAGCGGATATAATTTCCGGTCAAAAAGCGACACTGAAATTCTTCTCCTTCTGTATGAAAAGTTTGGTGCGGAATGTGTTCAGCACCTGAACGGGATGTTCGCATTTGCCATATGGGATCAGCAAAAAAGTGAATTGTTCATGGCAAGAGACCGTGCAGGGAAAAAGCCACTGTACTATACATTGAGTAATGGTGTCTTTGCCTTTTCTTCCGAATTGAAAGCTTTACTCGGCTTGCCATGGGTGAAGAGGGAAACTGATGCTGAGTCATTGTATCATTTTCTCACTTACAATCTCCTGCCACCACCTTTGACCATGTTCAGGGATATCAATAAACTACCTCCTGCACATTATATTAAACTCGGGAAAAGCGGCAAACCTGAAATCACAAGGTATTGGGAGGTTGAATATGAAAATTTATCAGGAGCTTCCGCCGATAGTATTGCCGAAAGAGTTCTGACATCTCTTCGTCAGGCAGTAAACTACAGAATGGTTAGTGATGTACCGGTAGGAGCTTTTCTGAGCGGAGGAGTTGATTCAAGCGCCATCGTTGCCTTGATGACGACAAACGCTTCTTATCCTGTCAAAACCTACTCGATCGGATTTGAAGGCCAGCCTGACTATGATGAACTTCGCTATGCGTCAAAGATCGCTGCCCTGTTCGGTACAGATCATCATGAACGCATAGTACAATCAAAAGACCTTCTTGATTTTCTACCGCATGTCGTGGATGCCTTCGACGAACCCTTGGCCGACGCTACCTGCATACCGATTTATTTTCTTTCGGAGACTGCCAGAAAAAAAGGTACTATCGTTGTGCTCACAGGAGATGGCAGCGATGAATTATTTGCCGGTTACAGGAACTGGCAAAAGTATATCAGATTATATCCAAGATATCGTAAGTATCTCAGGTTACCACTTTTCATCAGGAGATTCGTAGCTGCCGCATCCTCTTTCTGGGATGAACTGTCGCCTGAACACGAGATACTGAACCGGGCGGCCCTTGGCCAGGAGTTTTTCTGGGGTGGCGCAAAGAGTTTTAAGGAAAGCACAAAGAGAAATTTTCTGAGTGAAGCTTTCAACCGGGAATGCGCCAGATTAAACTCTTACTCGGTTATACAGGATTACAGAGCAATGTATGAAGCGGTTAACAGAGGAGACAGGAAGTTTTCTGATACCGATTGGATGTGTTACCTGGGATTCAAATTCAATATTCCCAATTATTATTTACACAGAATGGATCGCCTGGGGATGGCGAATTCAATAGAGATCAGATCTCCTTTTCTGGATGCAGATTTTGTGAACCTGGCCTTATCCATAGACAGTTCATTGAAAAGTGCGGATGCGGAACCTAAGTATATCCTGAAAAAATGCCTGAGTACGGTTCTGCCACCGGAGATCTTATACAGAAAGAAGATGGGATTTAATGTGCCTTTGCGAGAATGGGCAGGGGAGGTGCTTATCGATTATATTGAAACTAATCTCAGCGAATTCTGTAAGGATAATCCGCAGTTCTCTGAACAGGGTCTCAGAAATCAGCTGAGGCGTCTTGAAAGAGGCGATACAGGTGTAACCAATACCTTGTGGACAGTCTATTTCCTCATGGCTTGGTTCAGGAGATGGATGAATTAAAGGGCAGTGTTGATTATGATCACCAGAAAAGTCATTATCGTAACGAATATACCCAATCCCTACAGGATACCTTTGTTTAATGAAATACACAGGCAACTGCTGGTACATGGCATCGAACTCAAGGTGATTTTTGGTTCAGCAACTTATTCAAGAAGAAAGTTCAAACTGAACTTTGCCGAATGTTCATTCGCTTATTCTTATCTGGATTCCGGGAAGTACTCATTGGGAAATGAGGAAAAGACCTTATTTACCTATAGGGGGCTTATGAAAGCTTTGAAAGCGGAACAGCCGGATCTGGTCATCCTGAGTGGCTTTTCGATAGCCGCCACCAGGGTTTGGCTGTATGCACTTACGCACAGGATAAAGTACAGTATCTGGTCCGGCTCCGTGGAAAAAAAGGGAAGGAACGATTCCTTTCTGAGATACTTACAGCGAAAAATAGTATCTTCGGGTGCGGCTTCTTTCATTGCGTACGGAAGCCTTGCCGCAAGGTACCTGCAAACACTGGGTATACCCGAAAGGAAGATCTATACGGCAATAAATACGGTAGATACTTCTTTCTTTTCTACGGAAACGGCAGCTATCCGCAAGGTACTGATACCTGAAACACCCAAAAGGTTTACCTATATCGGATACCTGAGTCCGCGTAAAAATATAATCAAACTCCTGGAAGTTATCCTTGAATTCTCGCGGGAAAGGAAGGATTTCATACTGGATGTGATCGGGGATGGAGAAGATAAACCTAATCTGGTTGGGTTCGTACAAAAAAACGGTTTGGATACCTGTGTACGGTTCCATGGCTTCAGGCAGAAAGCCGAATTGCCAGCCTTTCTGGCAAAAAGCTCAGGATTTCTGTTTCAGACCGGCTTCGATATATGGGGTCTTGTGCTGAATGAAGCCATGGCTGCAGGCCTTCCCTGCATCTGCTCACCGAATGCAGGCGCCGCGACCGATCTGATAAAAGATGGAGAAACAGGATTTATAATTGATTATAATGATCAGAAAAGTGTACTGAGTAAAATGCGCTGGATACTTGATAATCCTGCAGATGCCGCCATGATGGGACAAAAAGCGAGGATGTTTATTGAAAAACATGCCTCTATTCAGGTAAGCGCTTCCGGCTTTGTGGATGCGATCCTGGAAAGGAAGTAGCACCTGTCTCAAGAATTAATTTAAAGATGTCGTTTACCGATTGGAAAAAATACTGGAAGAGCCTCGATTGGACGCGGAAATGGTTTCCCGTATTCATCCTCATTCGTCCATTGGTAGATAATTTCTATCAGATCAAGGAAATCTCATCCTTCCTCTCACCCCTTTATATCGTTGGTGTACTCACACCGGTATTGATATTTGCAAGTTTGCAGTCCGGTAAATTGCGCCGGCCTGTTCCGAACTCGTCTGATGAATTCATGAGAGTCTGGGGAATTGTTATCGCCATCAATTGTCTTATTCTGCTCATCACACAATTTTCTATCGATAATTTCGGTGATTCGATAAAGTACATTACTCCCGTTCTGCTTTTCTTTTATACACGGCATTTTATTCAGCGAAAAGAAGACTTGCATTTTCTTCTCCAGACATTCCTCTATTCCTGTATTTACCCTTTTGGAATGCTTGCCTACGAAGTATTTATCGGTCCAATCGATCCTCACCACGTTTCCGAAGGAAGAGGAGGAGGAACAAGACTTCGCGGGCAGTATGGTGACAGTATGAGTTATGCCGTTTATTTTATCGGCTCATTTCTCGTGTTCTCCTATTTCTTTCTGCATAAATTATTCATGGCGGGCAGAAAAGTTAAAGTGCCTACGGGAAAACTCTTCATCCTCTTCCTGGTTTGCCTTTTCGGGATTATTAATATCAGGCACGTTTCAACATGGTCGGTATTTCTCACCACGCTCATTCTCTTTGTCTATTTTAATGCCCGCAACGCGAAGGGAATTATGGTGGTGGTATTCGTGGGACTGGTCATTCTCCCATTCTTTGCCAGGAAGCTGTACGAAGGACAGATCAGACCCTTGATCGAAAAGGAGTTTTCAGTGATGAGTGGTGAGAAGGACGTGGAGTTTGCCTTCAATGGCAGAGTACAACGATGGGAGCGTTATTTTGATGTCTGGTATAAGATGCCGGCCTTTGCCCGGTTCTTTGGGGTTCCTTTCTCGGGTTTCAAGCAGGCCCCGACCATGATAGGCGGTGGAATGCATAATGATTATATACGGATCGTTTTCCTGTCAGGAATCTTCGGAGCGGCTTTATACATTTTATTCATCATCACGGTTCTGTTTCAGCAAAAGAGATTCAGGCCACCGGAGCGATACCTGATTATGAGCGCTTGTGCGGCTACGCTTCTTTATTCGATGAGTACCCTGCCTACCCTCTATCTTGCGCTGATGAACTATACCTTTCCGATTTTCGCCTTCACCATGTTGCCACGCAATAAAGCATACGGAATTGCCGGACAGAGCGTACGGCCGGGAACCACAGCACAGATTCATGACGCGGCATGAAAAAGAAGCGTATTCTTATTCTGGGAAAACTTCCCCCGCCTTATATGGGTCCGGCAATCGCTACGAAAATCATTCTTGAATCTTCACTCAGCAATTACTTTGAGCTCCTTCATCTGAATACCAAAGCGAACGAGTCTCTGAACACTATGGGGAAATGGAGTGTGATGAAGGTTTTCAGGAACATGGCACTCTATTTCAGAATGCTGGGTATCCTCCTGTTTAAGCGCCCGGCCCTCGTCTTGATCCCGATCAGTCAGAGTACAACTGGATATGTAAAGGATTTTATATTTATCATTTTGGCCAGGCTCACCGGAAGAAAGGTTTTGCTTCATCTCAGAGGCAGTAATTTCCGCAATTGGACGAATTCACTCCCAAGCTGGTTCAGGTCCCTGGTGCATGGCAGTCTAAGGATGTGCCAGGGCATCATTGTTTTAGGACATAATCTGAAACCTCTTTTTTCGGGAATTTTCGATGAAAAAAGAATATTTGTTGTGCCTAATGGTGGTAACTATGACCTCGATTATTCAGTAAAAAGTAATCAGCCTCTTCGTGTACTCTATCTGGGAAATCTCCAATCTTCCAAAGGGATCGAGGATGTCATACATGCCGCTTCTTTGCTTGCGGCAGACAAGTCATTATCCTTCCATCTTGATGTGGTGGGTGCCTGGAGGTCAGAAGTCACAAAAGAGGTTTGTATGAAACTGGTCCGGACGAATAATCTTCCTGTCAGTTTTCATCCGCCGGCCGCGGGAGGGAATAAACTCAAATTCCTCTCAGAGGCTGATATCTTTCTGTTCACACCACGTGAACCTGAAGGACATCCCTGGGTGATCGTTGAAGCTTTGGCGGCCGGACTGCCTGTCGTATCTACAGACAAGGGCGCCATCATCGAATCGGTCAGACATGGTCTGAACGGTTTTATTGTAAATGCAAAGGATCCGGAGGATATCGCAGGTCGCCTGACTGAACTTCTGCGTGATAAAACACTTAGAGAGAAAATGGGCAGGGAAAGCAGGAACTTGTATGAACAGAATTTTACTGAAGAGAAAATGGTGGAGAGATTGACAAAGACATTTAATACGGTATTGTCGGAAGTATAAAGTAAGAATGGAACAGCTTACTCAAAATCTGAAAGATGGAAGGATGCAACTGCTGGAAGTTCCTTTTCCGGCATTATCATCCGGCTGTGTGCTTGTCAGGAACCACTATTCGCTGATCAGCGCGGGCACTGAAGGTAAGACGGTGAAAGACGCGAGACTGGGACTGTTTGCAAAGGCGCGTTCAAGAAAAGAGGAGGTCAGAAAGGTAGTGGAAGCGGCGCGCACTTATGGACTACGTGACACCTATCGGATGGTGATGAATAAACTGACTTCGCCCTCTCCGCTAGGCTATAGTTGTGCAGGGGAAGTCATTGGCATTGCTTCGGATGTAACAGACTTCAGGGTCGGTGATCTTGTCGCTTGCGGAGGTTCCATGGCTAATCATGCAGAAGTGGTTTCCGTTCCGGTCAACTTGTGTGTGAAAATTGATAATTCCGTTCCACTTGAATACGCAGCCTTCACCACACTTGGTGCGATCGCACTTCAGGGAATTCGGCAGGCCGACCTGAGACTCGGAGAGAATTGCGTTGTGATCGGCTTAGGATTACTTGGACAACTCAGTATGCAGATGCTCAGGGCAGCCGGTGTTAAGGCGATTGGTATTGACACTGATCAGAACATGGTGAACCTGGCACGCAAGAATGGATTCGGACTTTCTTTCCTCCGCGGACGAGAAGATCTGGAACAACTGGTCCTTCATGAAAGCGATGGTCATGGATGCGACTCGGTAATCATTACTGCCGGTACCGATTCCACCGACCCCGTTGATCTTGCCGGTTTGCTTGCCCGAAAGAAAGGAAAGGTTGTTGTTGTCGGCGCCGTACCCACAGGATTTAAAAGAGAGAATTATTTCAAAAAAGAACTCGATCTTAGAATGTCATCCTCTTATGGCCCCGGACGGTACGATTCCGAGTATGAAGAACAGGGAATTGATTACCCTTATGCTTACGTTCGCTGGACAGAGAACCGAAACATGCAGGCATTTGCAGAGATGCTGAAGTCAGGAGGTGTGGACCTTTCCGGTCTGTTAACTCATACATTTCCGTTCAGCGACGCGCCCGATGCTTATCAGCTTATACTGGACAGGAATGAGCCCTATGCTGGTATAGTCCTGAAGTATGATCCACAAAAAAACATCTACAGGAGTATTACTCTCCGTGCCAGAACGTATTCTTCCGGATCGCCTGTCATTGGCCTGATAGGCGCAGGAAGCTTCGCACAAAATTTTCTGCTGCCCTCTCTGAAAGGTAATGCAAACTTGCATACCGTCGTAACCGGGAGGCCGCAAAATGCCCGCAACATTGCCGATAAATTCGGATTTGACAATTGCTCCGGCGACTCCGCTGAAATTTTTTCTAACTCTGAAATCAATACGGTATTCATCGCCACAAGACATGATTCTCATGCAACCTATGTTCTGCAGGCGCTGAGATCCGGGAAGAATGTTTTCGTGGAGAAGCCTCTTTGTCTCTCTCCGGAAGATCTTGAAGAGATCAGAGAAGAATATG
Source organism: uncultured Flavobacteriales bacterium (assembly GCA_964544885.1). GTDB lineage: Bacteria > Bacteroidota > Bacteroidia > AKYH767-A > 2013-40CM-41-45 > QQVM01. Next base: position 64,123 of record CAZJDX010000013.1, on the reverse strand, counting down.
AACGATCCGGACATCGCTTAATGGTAGGTTTCAACAGAAGGTTTGCACCCTTGCTGACTGAATTAAAGAATCAAATGCAGGGACCGGTTCCTTTGGCGATACATTACAGGATCAATGCCGGAATCATACCGAAAGACCACTGGACACAGGATTTAAAAACCGGAGGCGGCAGAATTCTGGGTGAGGTGTGCCACTTTGTAGACCTCTGTGCTTTTATTGCCTCATCAGAAATCAGGAGTTTGAACGCCTCCATCATGAAAGACGCATCAGGATTAAATGATACCGTGGCGATTACGCTGAATTTTATCAATGGAAGCATCGCGCAGATCTCCTACTTCAGCAATGGAAGTAAAAATTTACCGAAGGAAAAGCTGGAGGTATATGGATCGGGAAAGGTATGTGTGTTGGATGATTTTAAAGAACTTGCCATCACGGGAAGAAATACGGTGAGGAAGACAGGTAAACAGGATAAAGGACACTCAGCCGAGGTAAAACTTTTCCTGGACTCAATCAGGAACAATACCGCAGATCCAATCCCATTCACTGAGATCTACTCAGCGACTCTGGCCACATTTAAGATTCTTGAATCTGCGGCAACCGGAGGCGCTCTTATTGAATTATAATTTGCAGCGGAGTTCGGTCGCAAAGGATGGACCCTCCATGCCGGAAGAGCGATATTCAATGAAGAATGAACAACAATAATTCGCATCAGGTATGAACACAAAACCGGAAACTGATGCAAGCCTGAAGGAAGCAATAGAAAAACTCAGGTCTTACATAGAGACAGAGAAGTTCAAGGGATACGACCCTTATGATACACTCAATTCACCTTTCCCTTTCAGAGTCTTTTCCAATTGGCCAGCTGTGATCGCCACACAGATACAGAAGAGAAATCCAGTTAACATCCGCCCCTTACTGGGAATAAGAAAGGAGTATAATCCGAAAGGTATTGGACTCTTGTTGCAGGCTTACGTAAAACTTCAGACGCTTTTTCCGGAGAAAGATTTTTCGCAACAGACAGATTTTTTATTCAAATGGCTTGAGTCAAATGCTTCCAGGAAATTCAACGGTGTTTCCTGGGGCTATAATTTCGGATGGGCAAGCCCGCAAAAGTATTTGCCTCCATTTGCACCAACGGTAGTGGCAAGCGGCTTTATCGCACAGGCACTGGACGCATATTACCTTCAAAGCCGAAACGAAAATGTGAAAGACCTCCTGGTTCGGATCGCCCCTTTTATTATCAAAGATGTTCCGGTCACTTTTTTCGGTAAAGGGCTTTGTTTCAGCTACAGTCCTTATATGAAGGACTGCTGTTATAACGCGAGCCTTTTGGCAGCCGAGACCCTTGCGCGTATTTATTCCCATACCGGTGAAAGTAAGCTGAAAGAACTGGCAATAAGCGCAGCTGAATATGTAGTTTCAATGCAACATGAGGATGGTCACTGGAAATACAAGATTGATCCGGAAACGGGGGTGGAAAGACATCAGGTAGACTTTCATCAGGGCTATGTACTGGATTCCATACAGTCGATTATGGAATTAACCGGTAATGCACCTGCTCATTGGAAGCAAGCCAGGATCAAGGGTCTTTCTTTTTATCGTGAAAAACAGTTTATGCCTGATGGAAGAAGTTTGTGGAGAATTCCAGTTGAGTATCCTGTTGAAATCCACAATCAGTCTCAGGGAATCATTACTTTCAGCAGGTCCGCGGAAGAATTCATGCCCGGGCTCGACTTCGCCGGAACAATAGCATCATGGACAATCTCAATGATGCAGGATAAACAAAAGGGATATTTTTATTACCGGAAACTCAGGTTTTACACAAATAAAATCTCTTTCATGAGATGGAGTAATGCCTGGATGTTACTGGCATTGACAGAACTCTTAAGAGCGAGAAAAGAAAGATCATCTTCTACTTATGCGTGACTTTACTTTGGGCATTTACAATTCGCTGATCCTGTCCGCTAAGTCGGCGGGTTATGAGTTAATGCCTTACCTGAGTTTTATGGAGAAGGGGCAGAAAGGCAGGGTGTGGATCTTGCGTCATGATGTCGACAGACTGCCGGTGAACTCCCTGCTTACGGCAAGACTCGAAGCCGAAGCCGGAGTAAAAGGAACCTATTATTTCAGAGTGGTCAGGCAAAGTTTTGACGAAGAAATCATACAGGCTATTGCCGGAATGGGTCACGAGATCGGTTACCACTACGAAGATCTTTCACTTACTCATGGAGATGTTGATAAGGCGTATGAACAGTTCCTTGTCAATCTTGAAAAGTTCAGAAAATTATACCCTGTTAAGACAATATGTATGCATGGTAGTCCACTTTCACGTTGGGATAACAGACGTCTTTGGGAACAGTTCGATTATAAAAAATCCGGTATACTTGCAGAACCATATTTTGATACGGATTTCAGCAAGGTTTTCTACCTGACGGACACATCAAGAATGTGGAACGGTACAGTATACAGTGTAAGGGATAAAGTGAATTCAACTTTTGATATAAAGATCCGTTCAACCGGGGATCTGATAGGAAAGATCAATGCGGGTTTACTCCCTTCCCAGGTAATGATGAATATTCATCCGCAACGCTGGACAGATGGTTGGGGGGCGTGGACAAAAGAGCTGGTCTTTCAGAATATGAAAAATGTCATTAAAGCCATAGTATCCAGATTCTGATACCATCATGCTGATCAAAAAGACACGCATACCCGTACTGCATATTCTCTTCATCGGGATGCTGCCTTCTTTTCTGAAAAAGATTGTTTACCGTGCATTGGGTTATTCAATAGGGAAAAAGGTAAGCCTGTCACCCGGTTCAGTGATACTTGGCAGAAAGGTAAGCATCCATGATCATGTTAAGATTGGATTTTTTACGATCCTGCGAGGCAGGGAGATCAGTATTGGTCGCTATGTTAAGATTGGCTCAATGTCCGTTCTTGACACGGAAAGGATTTTTGTCGGCGAAGATTCCCGGATCAACGAGCAGGTGTATATTGGAGGAATGCGAAGCCCCGGTTCCTCATTTCACTTGGGCAAGCGTTGCATTATTATGCAACTGAGCTATATAAACCCTACGCTGCCGGTATTTATCGATGATGATTCAGGAATAGGAGGTCACTGCCTGATTTTCACACATGGAAGCTGGAACTCACAGCTCGAGGGTTTTCCTGTGAAATTTGCTCCGGTTCACATTGGGAAAAAGGTATGGCTCCCCTGGAGGGTGTTCGTGATGCCCGGGGTGACTATTGGCGACAATGTGGTGATTGGAGCAAACTCCCTTGTTGGTAACGACCTTCCTGCCAATTGCTTTGCCGCCGGTTCTCCTGCATCGGTGATACGGCAACATGTTCCCGTGGCACCGGATGATGAGCAAAGGAAGAACATGCTGGACTCGATCTTCAATGAGTTTTTTGATTACTTAAAGTATCATGAATTCAATTGCAAGATAAATGAAACAGAGCATGGCTTTGTAGCAGCGGTGAACGGGATGACGAATGGAACCGTGCATTACGTAAAGGGTCCTCAGATACCGGATTCCGGAAAAACGGATCAGGTATTGGTGTTATATGAGGCAGGTCAGGAAATGCTGACTGAAGCCATGCGCAAAGGTTTCGGAATGGCAGTTTCGATCAGTGCCCTGAAAAGATCGGGAAGTAATCCGGCCGGAGAAGAATTGCTCGCTTTCTTTTCCCGCTACGGAATACGATGCGAACGTATGGATTAGTATTGCGAGAATGATCAGACTATGGTGAAGGCGCTATTTTATCTCGGACATCCGGCCCATTTTCACTTATACAGAAATGCGATCCTTTCCCTTGAACCTGAGGAGGTGCTAGTGTGCATCAAATCCAAAGATGTTCTGGAAGATCTGCTGAAGGAAGCGGGTATACCCTTCATCAACATCGACCGGAAACATATTTCAAAGCGTAAAGGTAAAATCATGCTGATGCGGATTTTCCTCAGAAGGATGCTCAGGCTTTCCGGTTTAATTTTGAAGTATAAACCCAAAAAACTCATTGGAAGCGCCGCTGAATTGGGCGTACTGGGAAGAGTGATGAATATTCCATCCTTCATTTTTTTCGAAGACGATTTCGAAAAAGTTCCATCCTTTGCCAGGATCGCAGGACCGACGGCAAAGTATCTCATCTGCCCTGATTGTTGCAGTGCCTGGAAATGGGAGCACAAGAAAATTCCCTATCCTTCCTATCATGAGCTGGCTTATTTACACCCTAATCACTTTACTCCTGATCCTGATAGAATAAAAAGTATATATCAGGAAGGGATGAAATACTTTATCATCCGCTTTTCAGAATTGGGAGCCTACCATGATACTGGAAAAACAGGAATTACCGACGAACTTGCCAGGCAGATCATCACAAAGCTATTACCACACGGAAAAGTTTACATTACCTCTGAAAGAAAATTGAGTCCGGATTTTGAGCCTTACAGGATCAGTATCCGGGCTTCAGACATTCATCATGCATTATATTATGCACAGCTTTTTATTGGTGACAGCCAAACCATGACCGCCGAGTCTGCCGTTCTTGGTACTCCTTCCATTCGTTATAATGATTTTGTCGGAGAGCTTTCTTATCTGGAGGATCTTGAGAAAAACTATCAACTTACCAGTGGAATAAGAACAGGTGATACGGATAAACTTTTCCGGGTGATCGATAACTATCTCAGCCTTTCGGATCTGAAACAAGTCTGGTATCAGAGAAAATTGAAAATGCTCGCTGATAAATCAGATTTTTCCAAATGCCTTCAATGGCTCATCAATTGCCAGTCGGGTGACCTTGCTTGTCTTCGACGAATCACTGAGCGAATGATCTGAAAATAAGGATTTTGATTATGGCCTGAATCAAGCCATCATGGCCATTTTCAAGCTGTTTTCGTTGATTTTAACCCCACCTCTTTTTTTCAGGAAAATTTATTAGAGAATTCATACTGAAATCTTGCATCATTCAGATCATTTATTACATTTACATTACAATTCAGGAAAACATAACAAATCAGAAACACACCTACTCCTCTCAGTAGTCTGATCAACACCTGTAAAACTTCAATTGGGCTGGAGCCCTCTGCGTAAGAGGCTTTTACAGGTTCGATTAATCAAACATCCATCAGGCAATTGCATGGTTTTACCAAGCTATTGATTGTGTTTGCCAGATTTTACCCCGTTTTCACCGAATTAACTTCCTTTCCAATGCGGTAAGGATTAAATTGTACCAATTCCCTGTAACAGGGGCTATGTGAAAATGAAAAAAACGGGTTATCTGAAGTCTGCGACATCAAAGTGGAATTACCGTTTCAGGGGAAATCCTGTTTTTTCGGGAGATGGCTCACTGGCAGTTTCCCTGCCTCGCACCGGTAAGGTTCAGCGATCAAAGTACGCGCCAAAACCCCACCTTGAAAAGATAGGGGGTATGGATAAGCAGGTACGGGCATTTATTGCCACACACTGCAACCTGAACGATGCCGGAACTTCCATTCTCCGTACTTCCATTGCCGAAAGCATTAATCAATTACCTTATTCGATAAAGACAATCGTAAATCTGAAGAGGGTAAATGATGTGAAAGAGATAAACCGTTTTCTCTCTTCTGTCAATAATCATCTTCCTGAGAACGGAATGTTCATCGGATGTGTTGAGACCAAATACCAGCGGAAGCAGCGGATCATGAAAAAATTCCCTGCCGGGATCAGTCATATATACTATGTTCTTGACTTCATCCTCAAAAGGGTATTTCCAAAGCTGCCTGTTACCAATACCATATATCTGAAACTGACAGGTGACAGAAACAAAGTGCTTTCAAGAACCGAGACATTTGGCAGACTGTACGCTGCGGGATTCAAGATCATAGACAAGAAATTCATAGGTCACAATTTATATTTCGTGGCTACCAAGGTGAAGGCTCCCATATTTGACTATGAACCCGTATATGGAGCGATTTTCAGAATGCGTCGTCATGGCAAGGATGGCCGGATTATTCATGTGTACAAGATGCGTACCATGCACGCTTACTCCGAATTTATTCAGCAGTATGTCTATGAGCAGAATGATCTGGCAGAAGGCGGAAAGCTGAAAGATGATTTCCGTGTATCAACACTTGGAAGGTATTTCCGTAAATATTGGGTGGATGAGATCCCCATGATCATCAACCTGCTTCGGGGCGACTTGAAATTGTTTGGCGTAAGACCCCTCAGCGCGCATTACCTGAGTCTTTACACACAGGAGCTGAGAAGCAAAAGGCTTATGCATAAGCCGGGACTTATCCCTCCATTCTATGCCGATCTGCCAAAAACACTTGATGAGATCATGGCCTCAGAAATGAAATACCTTCTTGCCTATGAAAAGTATGGCTGGATCACAGATGTAAGGTACTTCTTTAAAGCAGCCTATAACATCATTATTAAGAAGGCGCGCAGTAAATAATCCCGGCCACGTTTTTCAATATCGCTTCACTTTATATTTTTGCAGGTATCAAAATCCGGTTAATGACGAATAGCATCCGTTGGCTTTTCTTGTGCCTTTGCACCTGTTTTTTCCTGTCAATCCGGGTAAATGCACAGGAAGTCTATCAGCATGTGAGCAATGCGGACCTCTATGATTTCCTGGATGAGTTGTCCAATGCCCATGTGATTGATTTGAATACTGCAGTAAAACCGTATTCCAGGATACTGATTGCTGAGAAGTTAAACGAGGCCCGAAACAAAAAGGACAAGCTCAATCCCAGACAACTGGAAGACGTGGAATTCTATCTGAAAGATTTCTCGAAGGAATTAAGGCCCGATAAAGATTTCAACAAACGGCTGGATTTGTTTTATTACAAAGACAGCCTCTTTACTTTCAATGTGAATCCTGTCCTGGGACTGAGTTATTATACGAACGACAGTGGAAGTTTCTATCACCGCTGGAACGGCGCGGAAGCCTATTCTTATATTGGAAAGAATCTTGGCTTCTACTTCAGCCTCAGGGATAATCATGAAAGTAAACGGCTGAGCGATCCAAAGTATCTTAACCAGTTTGACGCATCGAACTATAAGGTAGATACCGAAGGGGGTGGGGATTTTGATGAGATGAGAGGTGGAATCACCTACAGCTGGAGATGGGGTAGTCTGGGACTGATAAAAGATCATATGGTTTGGGGAGATAATTACCATGGATCAAATATTTTTTCGGGTCACCAGCCGAGTTTTACCCATTTAAAGCTTCAACTGAAGCCTGTACGGTGGTTCGATTTTAACTATATCCACGGATGGCTTGTCAGTGATGTTATTGACAGTTCGAGAACATATGTTAATGGCAACTCAAACCGAATCAATTTCAGGCCAAAGTATATTGCGGCTAATATGTACACGCTCACCCCCTTCAGAAGATTAAATTTTTCAGTGGGGAATTCCATCGTTTATTCTGATCAGAATGTACACCCTGCTTACCTTATTCCTTTTTTCTTTTTTAAAAGTATCGATCACTCGCTTACCTCGACAGGAAGCAACTTCCTCGGTCAGAACTCACAGTTTTTTGTCAATATCAGTTCAAGGAATGTCAGGAATGTTCATCTTTATCTGAGCGCCTTCGTGGACGAGATAAGCATGAGCCGCGCTACTGATAAGGACAGGCACTCCAACTTTTATTCGATAAAGGCAGGTGCCAGGATCAGTAACCTGGCGCTAAGGAATTTATTTTTCACTGCTGAATATACCAGGACCAATCCGGTCGTTTACAGGCACTATATCACTACTGCTACCTTTGCCTCCAGCAGTTTCAATATGGGACATTATCTTGGTGATAATGCGCATGAAATGTATTTCGCGCTGGGATATAAGCCGATTTCAAAATTATTCGTGGAAGCTTCCTACACTTTTGTGCAAAAAGGATGGGAGTACCTTTATACGGGTTCATCCAAAGATCCGCAGGGGAACGGCCTCGGCCATCCTTTTCTTAATAAAGTTTACTGGCAGGGTTCCGACTTCACCTTTAAAGCCCGATATCAGGTCCTGAATGATGCCTGGATATTCGGATCTGCCTCCTCCACCGATTATCATGGAATCATGGAGGAGATTTATACTATGCCCTATTTCATAGGTAAACGCTTTACCTTGAACCTCGGAGCCAATATTGGTTTCTGATTTCCGGATTCACCGGCTCATTTCGGATTTAACAGGAATCAATTTCGCCACTTATCCGTGCTTGTCGCCGCCGGGCCATATTTCCGGCCACTTATACAGTCATAATTTTTTTCTGCCGGATGGAGTTGTTACTTTGAGTATCGTTAAGCAGGAACAGAAAGAAATATTTTCATAGACAGACATCCAGAACCACGGAGAACACGAACACAAATCAACAGGTTCTGAAATACCGAAGTTCCGTAAAACTTCCAGTCCAGGCCGGCAACCCGTAAGCTTCCGGCCTGGATTTTTTTTGGGCATAAAAAAAGCCGGGTGTACCGGCTTTCAAAGAATTAGTCTTATGATCAGGCAATGGTGTCCTCCAGTTCTGTCAGATCTACCGGAACAACCTGTGTGATGCCCTGTTCAACCATCGTGATACCATAAATGATATCAGTGGCGGTCATGGTTCGTTTGTTATGCGTAATGATTATGAATTGTGAATCCGTGGAGAATTTGCGGATGATATTATTGAACTTGTCAATATTCATATCATCAAGAGGAGCGTCAACCTCATCAAAGATGCAGAAGGGTGCAGGCTTCAGCAGATAGATTCCAAAGAGCAGGGCAGTTGCCGTAAGGGTCTTTTCTCCTCCTGACAACTGCGAGATCGACAGCGGCCTCTTGCCTTTTGGCTTTGCAATAATCTGGACATCGCTTTCCGTCGGATTCTCCGGATTAATCAGCACCAGATCGCAGTCATCGTCTTCGGTAAAGAGGGAGCGGAATACCTTGATAAAGTTCTGACGGATATCCGTAAAGGCTTTCATGAAATTCTCCCTGGCAGTCACTTCGATCTCTTCGATCGTCTTCAACAGGGATTCTTTTGCCTGGGCAAGATCGGCTTTTTGTGTCGTGATAAAGACATGTCTCTCGTTGATCTCATTGAAGGCTTCAACAGCCATTGGGTTGATAGGCCCGTAATTGTCAAGTTGGTTTTTTTGCTTGTTTACTTTCTCACGTAACTCTTCTTCAGTCCAGTCAGGTGAAGGATCTTTCTCAAGCAAGTCATTGATGTCAATTTCAAATTCAACGGCAAGTCTTTCCTTGAGGGAATTCAACTGAAGTTTCAGTTCATTGGTGCGGTCCTTCAGAGCCTGCAGGAGCTGATCGCATTGTTCGCGCTGATGGCGTATTGATCGTATCCTGCCTTCCAGTTCCGTAGCCTGTCCCCGCGTTTTGAAGAGGTCTTCTTCCGCCAGGTTTGTTTTTTCTTCCAGGATTTTATTCTCGGCGTACATATTCAACAATTGCTCATCATATCCCGAAGTGGTTTCAAGAAGTTCCCTGATCTGAAGCTGACTTTGTTCAAGCTCAGCCGTGTTCACCTCTATATTATGAGTCAGCGTGTGAAGGAGATTCTGTTTATACTCATGGTCACGGATAATGGTAGCGATTTTATTCTGTTGCTGTATGCACTGTATATTATGCTGGTTATAATCATGACTCTGAACGCCCATTCTTTCCGAAAGCAGACTAAACTCATCCTGATTCACGGTGAGCTGTGAAGTGATGTTTTCGTATTCGGTCCGCAGCAATTCCAGGTGTTCATGGAAACTGAGGTCATTTTGCTGTGTATCATCATCAATGGCCTGCCTTTGAACACGAAGGTCTTCGAGAATCTTCCTGTTGTTGGCTATGGTCGAATCAAGATGCTCAGCCTTGTTTTTCAATGAACTGAATTCATGCACAGCCTTGTTGACTTCATGCTGGAGCCTGTTTTTGTCGGAGGTGAAGTTTTCTTTTTGTTGCTTGTTGCTGAGAAGCTTTTCCTGAATCGCGTCACGGTGGCGCCTGGTCAGTTCGAGTGCAGCGCTCAGGTTATCAATTTCTTTGCGAAGCGTTTCGAGATGTTTCGCCCTTCCTATTCTTTTACCGTCAAAGAGTCCAACCGAACCACCGGACAGCGAATGCCTCGAACTGCAGAATTTACCATTTCTGGAAATGAAAACAGCAGCCTGATTATGTTGCTGAAGATAAGGCGTGTTCTCCTGGTTTTCATTTACGACGTACACATTTCTCAGGAGATATCTGCAAAGCGGAAGATAACGGTCTTCAACATCGATAATGCCGAGTGCGGAAATACAACCCGGTATTTCAGGCAGGGCTTGTGCCGGGGTCTCTTCAAAGTTTTTCAGAATGAAAAAATTCGCGCGACCTTTAGAAGTTTCACTAAGCAGGTTAATGGATTTCCCGGCCTCTTCAACATTGTCGATCACGAAATAATTCATGTACGGATCGAGATAGTTTTCTATGGCGGTCTTGAATTCTGATGAACAGTTCAGGATCTCACTGAAGAGAGGGGTATTGCTTGTAGCCTGGTTTTTTCTGAGAAACTGAAGCGATTCAGGATATCCTTCGAGATTTTCTATCAGACTTTTGGTAAGCTGGAATTCGTTTTGCCGTGCATCCAGTTTACGACCATCATTAATCAGATCTTCGGTGACTTTCTTCAACTCCTCTTCAAACCTGATTATTTCCGACGAGATGCGCTCCTCAGAATTGATAAGATCGGCAAAAGCTTTTTCACGGTCTTCCTTGTGAAGTCTGCTCTTATCGGCTTGTTCATGAAGAAAGCTTTGCTCTTCTGTCTTGGAAGCATTGTCATTACTCAGTCTTTCGATCTCTTTTTCCAGAGAATCTCTCCTGGCCTGCGTGACGGCAAAACTCTTTTCAGATTCGTGCATGCTGGCCTGTATGGACTGAGCGGTAGCGCTTATCCTGGAAATCTCACTCTTTAATGTGTCGTGGGCGGAGCGAGTCTTGTCGAGTTCGGATTTCAATTCAAGAAGTTGTGATTGAAGAAGCTCAAGGATGACTTCTTCATTGACCTTCTCTTCTTCGTTCAGACGGATATGCTCCTGGGTGGAGTGAAGAGAGGTTTTATCTTTTGTAATTTGCTGACTAAGGCCTGCTTCCTTATCCTGGAGAAATTTCAGTTTTTCGTTGCTGATCTTCTTGTCGTTTTCCTGCTGGCGGAGCGCAGCGGTCTTGTCATTCAGTTCTTTCTGAGCGGCTGATAATTCTTTCTCCTTATCAAGTGAAAGCAGTTTAATTTCCTGAAGCCTGGCTTCGGTTTCAGCCAGTTGGGAATCCAGAATTGTTCTATCATTCAGCTGCTTTTCTTCCTGCTCCTGTAATTCAGTGAAAGTAGTCTTGCTTCCTTTGAGGGTGAAGAGAGCAAGCTCGCTGCTGAATTCTTTGTATTGTTCTTTAAGCTTGTAATACCTGTCGGTTTTCTTAGCCTGAGATTCCAGGCTTTTCATATTTTTCTCGATCTCAAATAAAAGGTCATTTACACGGTTGAGATCCTTCTCGGTTTCTTCGAGTTTGTTAAAGGTTTGCTTCTTCCGGATCTTGTATTTGGAAATACCGGCAGCTTCTTCCAGAAGATTTTTAATCGCGTTGTGTTTATCATTGAGAATCTCATCCACCATTTTCAATTCAATGATGGCATAAGAATCGGAACCGATCCCTGTATCTAGAAAAAGATCCGTAATGTCTTTCAGACGACAGGGAACGGAGTTCAGCAAATATTCTGACTCACCACTTCTGTAAAGACGGCGAGTGATGGTCACGGTCGAATATTCCGTTGGTAAAATGTTTTTTGTGTTCTCAAAGGTCAAGGATACCTCCGCCATATTAGCCTGTTTACGGGTCTTGGTACCGTTAAAGATGATATTCTCCATCTTTTCCGACCTCAGCATTCTTGTTTTCTGTTCACCCAGGACCCAGCGCATGGCATCCACCACATTGGATTTTCCGCTTCCGTTTGGACCTACAATCGCTGTCACTCCTTTGTCAAAATGGATGACAACCTTTTCTCCAAAGCTTTTGAATCCCTTTATTTCCAGACTTGATAATCGCATAATTCAGATAGAAATGTTAATTCCTGCAAAAATAGGTTTTTTAAAGACATTTTTCTGATTGTTGATAAATCATGCAGCCGATGGACAGAATTTCATCTTGATAATCCTTATTGACCGGACACTGACATAGTTGAAAAGAATGTTAAGGATCTTGCAGCAAATTTTAAAATTGCAGAATTGAAATTTGCCGATGCGAAAACACTTGCCTGAAATCATGAGAAACAGCCTGTTTCCGGGCCGGAAAATTTGTTTTGGATTTAATTATTCAATTCATACTTTTACCACCCACATTAATTTAACTTAACATAAACTCAATCCTATGGGAAAGAAGTTTTACGTAGCTCTTTTTGTTTTAGTATTAACAGGTATCAACGGTTTCGCGCAAACCGGAGAGATACGCGGTAAGGTTACAGAAAAAGGAGGGAAGGAAGGGATCCCCTTTGCCAGTGTCGCGGCTTTGCTGAACGGAACGCAGGTTCAGGCGACCGTTACCGATTTCGACGGGAACTATTCCATTAAGCCGCTTAACCCGGGTAAGTATGATGTGAAAGCGACCAGCGTCGGTTATCAGCCTCAGGAAATTAAAGGCGTACTGGTATCGACTGACAAGATATCCTTTGCGGACTTTGAACTTGGTAAAGGAGTGGAACTGCAGGAAGTCGAGATCGTTGAGTATACCGTTCCGCTTATTGACAAAGGAAGTCCGGCTACACAGAAAACGGTTACCTATGAAGAGATACAGGCTGCACCGACCCGCGATGTGAATTCCATCGCCTCTCAGACTGCAGGTGTTTACCAGCAGGATGAAGGCGGAGCGATCAATATCCGCGGTTCCCGTTCGGATGCCACCTCTTACTATGTGGATGGGATCAAAGTTCGCGGGGGTCTGGGTCTTTCACAAAAAGGTACGGAGCAGATAACCGTGATCACCGGCGGAGTTCCCGCACAGTACGGTGATGCCACCGGCGGTATCGTTTCGGTTACAACACGCGGTCCATCCCGAAATTTTTCGGGTGGTGTTGAACTGGCAACATCAGAACTCTTCGATGATTACGGTTCCAACCTTGTTGCACTTGATCTTTCCGGTCCTATATATACAAAGAAAGATTCTACCGGCGCCAAATCAGGTCAACCGGTCGCAGGATTCTTCATCGCCGGGGAATACCAGATGGCCAAGGATCCGAATCCTTCCGCCATTCCTGTGTATGTGGTAAAAGATGATATCCTGAAATCAATTGAAGAAAATCCGCTTCGTCCTGCTCCGGGTGGAAACGGCTTTGTGAAACGAACTGACTTTCTTACCTATGACAGCCTGGATAAAGTAAAGGCAAGACCTAATGTCGATTCTAAAAATATCAGAGTGAATGGTAAGATCGATATCCGCCCCGCAAAAAACCTGACATTCACTGTCGGAGGTTCCATAGCACATAGTGATGATATGCAGTTTATCGATTCTTATTCCCTGATGAACTTCGATAACAATACCCAATTACTTCAAACAAACTGGAGAGCCTTTGCCAAGATCACTCAGCGATTCACTTCAGAAGAAACAGAAAAGACTTCCGGAATCAAAAACGCGTTCTATACACTTCAGGTTGACTACAGTAAGAACTCTTCCACCAACCAGAACAAAACACACAAGGATAAGATTTTTGATTATGGATATGTGGGTAAGTTCGACATCAAGAGGACGCCATCTTACCAGATACTTCTTGATACAACAGGAACTTTTCTCTTATACCAGGATGGATCCATTGATACTGCCGTGTATTTCACTCCTGGCACGCAGAATCCGGTAACTACCAATTATACCCGTCAATACTATGAACTTGCCGCACCATTTGGAACTTTCGGTTATACCGATAACTTATCCAATATCGTTGCAGGGGGAGGTTTGCTTAATGATGATAACAGGATTAACCTGAACACCTACGGTTTGTGGTCAACACCGGGAAGGGTTCCGAACGGATATGGGTACACTGACCAGAACCAGTTCAGAATCAGTGCTTCTGGATCTGCGGATATTAAGAATCATAATATAGTCATCGGACTGGAGTATGAACAAAGGACCGATCGGGCTTACAACGTATTTCCTAAAGGATTATGGGGTCTGGCAAGGCAGCTTGGAAATCAGAATTTCACCGGCGTCGACTCATCATCCGCTGTCGTGACCAACGGAACTTTCTTTGGCAGTCCTGCCATCTATACCAATTACACAAGAGCCCTAGTAGATCCAACGGAGAATGTTGACGGAGAGGTAGCTAAAGGTTTCTTCGAGAACGTAAGGGAAATGATGGGCATGAGTCTGACCGATACGATTCAGACCGATGCCATCGATCCTTCCATGTATTCACTTGATTTGTTCACTCCCGATCAATTGCTTGATAATGGAATGGTCAGCTATTATGGTTATGATTACCTCGGAGAATTGCAAAGCGGTTCATCCTCACTGGAGGATTTTTATACCAAGAAGGACGGCAGTAATAATTATACCCGTAACATTGATGCCTTCCGCCCGAACTATATCGCCGGCTATATCCAGGATAAATTCACTTTCCGGGACCTGATCTTTAACGTGGGTGTCCGTGTCGACCGCTTTGATGCAAATCAAAGCGTGTTGAAAGATAAATATCTTCTCTTTGAAACCTATAATGCCGGTGAGGTCAGGTCTAATCCTTCCCTCTCCAATGCCGTAATTCCGGAAAACATAGGTAATGACTATGCCGTCTATGTTGACAATTCAAATAACCCGAACAGTATAGTAGGCTTCAGAGATGAAGATACCTGGTATGATGCCAACGGAAACGTGATTACCAATCTCGATCCGCTGACTCAGACCGGAGGCGGAGCAGGCGGTATTCAGCCGTATCTTAAAAATCCGGATGATGCCCAGAACAGCCGTGTAACCACTAAAATATTTGAAGACTATACGCCTCAGGTAAGTGTGATGCCACGTGTGGCTTTCTCTTTCCCAATTTCGGATGAAGCCTATTTCGCTGCACACTACGACATTCTTACCCAGCGACCACAATCATTGGCTCTGCTTCGCTTCAATCCGGTTTCTTATTCAAACCTTGCACGCGGACTTTCAGGCGCTGTCAGTAATCCTGATCTGAAACCTGAAAAAACCACCGACTATGAGATCACCTTCCAGCAAAAGCTAAGCAAGAGTTCTGCTCTGTCGATCTCCGCGTTCTATAAGGAACTCAGGGATATGATCCAGATCATTAACGTCACCTTTGCCCATCCTATATCCTATACCACCTATGGTAACATTGACTTTGGAACTGTAAAGGGACTATCCTTCGCCTATGATCTTCGCCGTACCAGTAATATCCGCATGAACGTGAGCTATACCCTGCAGTTCGCAGATGGTACCGGTTCCGATCCGAATACCAGCGCGGGTATCCTTGCCCAGCAGGGTCAGACAAATCTCCGCGAAGCCAAACCTCTTGACTTTGATCAGCGACACACCTTTGTTACCTCATTCGATTTCCATTATGGATCAGGAAAGGATTATGATGGTCCGGTACTCTGGGGTAAGCAGATCTTCTCTGATGCGGGTGTAAACCTGGTCTTCAGAGCTGGTTCCGGAACACCCTATACCAGAAAATCCAACATTACTCCGGAAGCTGATTTCACCACCACCGCGAACAGCCGTTCGGTAATCAGCGGTTCATTAAATGGTTCCCGTTTGCCCTGGCAGTTTAAGATTGATGCCAAGTTTGACAAGAACTTCGCTATCAAATATGGCAGGAAAGCGGATGGCGAGTCCCGCCGTGCCTTGTATGCCAGCGCTTATCTCCAGATACAGAATGTCCTGAATTCCAAAAACGTGAATGCGGTTTATAGCGCAACCGGTAATCCGGATGATGACGGATACCTGAATTCAGCCGCAGCACAGGCTTCAATCGCCACCCAGGTGAGTCCGCAGGCTTATGTTGATCTCTATGAGATCGCGGTGAACAATCCGGGCAATTACAATCTCCCACGCCGTATTCTGTTGGGTGTCCAGCTTAATTTCTAATAGAAAAAATTTATCCATAATATTCAATCAGCGATACAATGAAAATAATTGTAAAAGCAACTCTTCTCCTTTTTTGTTTTTCACTCTCCACTCAGGCGCGTGAAAATATCGGACAACAAAGGGTAGCGGGTCCCGGAACTAACGGCCAGAGAATCTTTGCAGGATGTACGGCTTCCAAAGGACGTGCCGATCTGGATGTAAATAATGTTCGCTGTCCCATCTTCATCAATGGTGATATGTGGTGGGATCTGGTGGGTAACGCCGAATACGAGGTCCCCTTCGGATCAGGAAAACATTCTCTCTTTTCCGGAGCGATCTGGATAGGAGGTAAGGATGCTTCACAAAATCTCCGGGTGGCTGCACAGACTTACAGGCAGTCAGGAAGTGATTTTTGGCCCGGTCCTCTCGACACAACCAATGCAACGGTCTCCAATGATGTCTGTGTTGAATACGATAAGCATTGGAAGGTAACCCTGGCTGAAGTGAGAGACTTCGCCAATTATTATGCGGAGACAGGTAACGCGGATAATTATCCGGTTCCGGACGTAATCAAAACCTGGCCGGGTAACGGCGATTTCAGTAACAAGAAACAGGGAAAGTACCTGGCGCCCTTTTTTGATTATAACAATGACGGTCTTTATAACTATGAAGATGGTGATTATCCTAAGTTCAACCTCTCATCTGTCGCTCAATGCGGAGAGTATCTCCTGGGTGATCAGACCATCTGGTGGGTGTTCAATGATGCCGGTAATATCCATACGGAAACAGGCAGTCAGTTCAATATCGGTATAGAAATCCAGGCTCAGGCCTTTGGATTCAATACCAACGACGAGATCAATAATATGACCTTTTACAGGTATAAGATCATCAACCGCTCCTCACAATCACTCAACGAAACGTACTTTGGTTCCTGGATCGATCCCGATCTGGGAAATTACCTGGATGATTATGTGGGTTGTGATGTTCAGAGAGGTTTTGGTTATTGCTATAATGGTGATGCCGATGATGACGGTGCACTCGGCTATGGCCTGAATCCTCCGGCTGTCGGGGTGGATTTCTTTGAAGGTCCTATCGCTGATCCTGGCGACGGCAAAGACAATAACCGGAATGGAGTTGTTGATGAGCCAAATGAACAGATCATTATGTCCAAATTTGTTTATTACGACAATGACTTCAGTGTAACGGGTAATCCTTCCCAGGCTTTGCATTACTACGATTATTTGCGTGGTGTCTGGAAAGACGGTACCAAAATGGTATATGGCGGAAACGGCCACCAAACTCCGGGTGCAGACACCTGCGACTTCATGTTCCCTGGTGATACGGATCCTACCGGTTGGGGAACAAATGGTGTGACAGGTCTTTTTCCCTGGTCAGAAAATCAACCTACTGCTGCAGGTGGAACACCAAATGAACCGGCCGACCGTCGTTTCCTTCAGTCAGCAGGAGCATTCACCCTGCTTCCTGGAGCAGTCAATTTCATCACAACCGGAGTTGTGTGGGCCAGGACCTCTTCAGGTGGACCACTGGCCTCTGTGAAACTGGTACGTCTGGCAGACGACAAGGCGCAGATTCTCTTCGACAACTGCTTTAAAATCGTTGACGGACCGGATGCTCCCCAATTGAATATCCGTGAACTGGATAAAGAGCTGATCATTTCCATTGTAAACAATGATGGATCCAATAATTTCCGTGAATTGTATTTTGAAAGAGATCCTGCCGTTACAACAACCGTTTCTTATTATCGCTTTGAGGGTTATCAGGTCTATCAGTTGAAGGACCCTTCTGTTGCTCCTACTGATCTGAAAGATGCCGATAAAGCCAGGCTTATCTTCCAGTGCGACATTCAGAATGGTATCTCCAGGATCACCAATCAATATTTCCAACCTGAAATAAATGCCTTCCTTCCGGTGGAAGAAGTGAATGGAGAAAACAAAGGGCTGCGTCATTCATTCCGGGTCACCACAGATGCTTTCGCAACCGGCGATCCGACTTTGGTTAATCACAAGACCTATTACTTCATGGCTATTGCCTATGCTTATAATCCTGATGAAGATGTCTTTGATCCTTATGTTGACGGATTGAGCAAACCTTATCTGGCAGGCCGTAAAGGTCATACCGGTGAAGGCATCAGTGTATTTACCGCGATACCGCATATTTCAGCACCTGAAGCGGAAGGTCTTGTACTTAATACAACCTTTGGCGATGGCCCTGAGATCACAAGGATTACCGGAATCGGAAATGGTTATAACCTTGGATCGGATCGTAGATCTATCGACCTCAAACAGTCACAGGTAAATGAAATACTCTTTAACAGTTCACAACCAACCAGCGTAATCCAGCGTCCGACTTATGTACGTGGCCGTGGACCGGTGGATGTCAGAATTTATGACCCGGTGAAAGTAGCTCCCGGCGACTATGAACTTTGGTTTACCGATACGATAACAAACATTAATTTCACCGGAAATCTCAGAGGTAACAATGATACGATCAGAGGAATCTCCAGTATTGCCGGGCTGAAGGTCGGTCAATCTCTCACCGCAGGCATCGTTCAGTTCCCGGCTGATGTAATTATCAAGGTTATAGGCACTTCTCCTGACACATTTATTGTCATGTCTAAGAAAGTCAGCGGAACTTCATCCCAAACTTATACCGCTGAGAATATTTCAGCCGGTAGCCGTTGGGTGCTGAAGAACCTGCTGACAGGTAAGACGGATACTTCCATCAAATCCTTTGAATTTCCCTATGACCAGCTCTTCAGCGATTATGGATTTTCCATTTCCGTAAACCAGGTCAAAGCACCGGGAGAACAGGAAGCTAATGGACATGGATTGATAGAGGGTACCATTGAATTCGCAGACCCCAACAGCCGCTGGTTATCCGGTGTACCGGACATTGATAATTTCCCTGCATTGAACTGGATCCGTTCCGGAAAGACTGAGAACATTGATTTCCGTTATCCCGGTCAGGCTGAAGGTGAATTCATTGACGGTAATCAGTATTTTGAAAAGATCCTCGGCGGAACATGGGCGCCTTACCGTTTAGCAAGTAATGACCCTACAGGTAATGTCGCAGCACCTGCTGATTCAATCATTCCTGCTCATAAGGATGCAACAGGATCCGGTGGCGCAGGAGTAGCCGGTACCAACGCACAGATCCAGGACAATCTCGAATGGTATAACAGTGTTGACATAGTCCTCACTCCGGATAAATCAAAATGGAGCCGCTGTGTTGTCTTTGAAATGCAAAGAACAAGGGCTAAAGCGCAGGGTTTGCAGGGCAAAGGATTTATCCGCCTCGCTCCTTCGCGCAATAAAGAGTACCAGGCGGAGGCCGATTCAGGCTTTAGCTGGTTCCCGGGCTATGCAATTGATGTGGAATCAGGAGAGCGTCTCAACATTGCTTTTGGCGAAGATTCCTGGCTCACTCCCGCCAATGGCTATACCGGCGCGACCGGCGGTGATATGATCTTCAATCCGACTTCAGTCATCCAGGATAATGATGGAAATATCATTGCAGGCGGTAAACATGTCATTTATGTCTTTGGAAGAAAGAATATGTACAATGTGCCTTCTCCTCTGGATACGAATAAGTGGGGTCCTGCCTATGATGGTTGCGCACATATCCATTCAAAGCTTTGGGGCAAAGGTCCCACTTCATCCGGTTATCTCCCGATGAGAGATGTGTGGAAAGATTGTATGTGGGTGGGTGTTCCGATTGTGGTTCCCGGCCAGTCTTTCCTTTCAACGGAAGCAAAGATCCGGATCAGGGTGGCTCGCCCATACCGTCTTTATACCAGTGATAGCACAGCGACCTTTGCGGGCTACAAACCATTCTATCGCTTCAATACATATGAACTTGTCAGCGAGATGAAACAGACTGATGTAGCAAAGGATGCCCTGAGCCTGATCAATGTGGTTCCCAATCCTTATTACGCTTATTCAAGCTATGAAACCAGTCAGTTGGATAACAGGATAAAGATTGTGAATCTGCCTGCCAGGTGTACCATCAGCATTTATACTTCCTCAGGAACGCTGGTACGCAGGCTCAGGAGGGATGTAGTTTCTGTTGACAGGAATAATACCGGAGGGGCTACCTATCCTGAGGTGAATCAGGAAACTTCCGTTGACTGGGATCTGAAAAATACCGTAGGTGTACCCGTTGCCAGCGGTATGTACCTGATCCATGTGGAAGCTCCCGGCATCGGTGAAAGGACCGTGAAATGGTTTGGCGTGATGCGTCCGCTTGATCTTGATACATTCTGATAAATCTGAATTATAAATAGAATTGAAAAACAGACCTATGAGAAATTTTTATTCAGGTAAGATTTTTAAAATCGCGCTGCTCGCTTTGCTTGCGCCTGCAGGAATCGTATATGCGGGTAATCCTGATCGTGCCGGTCAGGCCGGAGCATCGGAATTGCTGATTAATCCCTGGGCTCGTTCCAGCGGTTGGAACGGCGCGAACAGCGGTATGGTCAAAGGACTTGAAGCGCAGTTTCTTAATGTGGCCGGAACAGCACATACCAAAAAGACCGAAGTGATCTTCAGTCATACCAACTACCTGCAAGGAAGCGGAATCACCATTAATGCTTTCGGCCTGTCACAAAGGCTTGGAGAGACAAGTGTTGTCGGTGTATCCATCATGTCCATGGACTTTGGTGATATAGATATCACTACCACCGAACAGCCGGAGCCGGTACTGGGTACCTTCTCTCCGCAATACATTAACATTGGCTTGTCCTATGCGAAGGCATTTTCAAATTCAATATACGGCGGTGTGAATTTCAAGGTGATCGACGAAAAGATTTCCAATGTCGGTGCTCAGGGAATCGCGATCGACGCGGGTATTCAGTATGTCACAGGTTCCAACGAAGACCAGGACAATGTGAAGTTCGGTATCGCACTGAAAAATATTGGAACCCCTCTCAAGTTTGGCGGTGACGGTCTGTCTACCCGTGCCACAACTACCAGCGGTTATCAGCTTACGGTTGAACAACGTGCTGCGGGTTTTGAAATTCCTTCCTTGTTGAATATAGGCGCTTCCTATGACTTCAGACTCATGAAGGATCACAGGCTCACTCTCGCTGCCAGTTTCACTTCGAATTCCTTTACCAGGGATCAGGTTACCGGTGGACTCGAGTATGGCTTTCGCGAAATGTTCATGCTACGTGCGGGTTATACCTACGAAGAAGACATCACCGATGATGAACTGCGCTCTACCGTCTATACAGGACTTTCAGCGGGTGTAACAATCGATGTTCCCTTAGGAAAATCAGGGAAAAAGTTCGGGATCGACTATTCCTACAGAGCGACCGATCCCTTTGACGGAATTCATTCGATCGGAGGGAAGTTTACCTTATAAAAAGATTTTTTATCTTTGTGGTACAAACAAGACTCCGGAAACGGAGTCTTGTTTAGTTTTATGTATTTCCTGAAAATTCAAGATCATGACAGTACAATATTTTACGGCCGAAGGCCTGAAAAATCTGCAGAACGAATTGAACCAGTTGCGTAATGTTGAACGCCCCAGAATCTCGCAAGCCATCGCGGAAGCGCGTGATAAGGGCGACTTGTCCGAAAACGCCGAGTATGATGCAGCTAAAGACGCTCAGGGATTGCTGGAATTGAAAATTTCCAAACTCGAAGAGATCATAGCCAATGCGCGCCTGCTGGATGACAGTAAGCTGGATGCTTCAAAGGCGCTGGTTTTATCCAAAGTACGTATCCGGAACAAAGGTAATGGACAGGAGATGACCTATACTCTTGTGACCGAAACCGAAGCCGACCTGAAAGCCGGTAAGATTTCCGTCACATCTCCCATAGGAAAAGGCTTGCTTGGAAAAAAGGTTGGTGATACTGCCGAGATCCTTGTACCTTCCGGTACGATAAAGTTTGAGATCATAGAAATTTCAAGATAAGCGCCAATGCCCGGAATATTTTCAAGAATAGTCGCCGGAGAAATCCCCAGTTACAAAATAGCCGAGGATGAAAATTTCTATTCTTTCCTGGACATAAATCCACTTGCCAAAGGTCATACCCTGGTGATCCCTAAAAAAGAAGTGGATTATATTTTTGACATAGATGATTCAATGCACAAGGAGTTCTGGCATTTTGCCAAAAGGGTTGCAGCAGCCGTTAAAAAAGCTGTGCCATGCAAAAGGATAGGTATTGCCGTGATTGGACTCGAAGTTCCGCATGCGCATATTCATCTCATACCGATGAACAAGGTGAGTGATATGAATTTTGCCAGTCCTAAGCTAAGTATTCCGCCTGCCGAACTCAAGCAGATCGCTGCTTCTATAAGGGCTGCTTTCATCTGAGTTCGCCCCTTCGTATCCAATGTGATTCAGATTGCTTTACGCTTCAATTCCTTTTCCGGATTTGCGCTGAGAAATGATTTCCAGCTTCCGTGATTCTTTTGTCTGGTAGTTGGATTATTATGCTGGAAATGGTGACAGACAGCAACTGCCAGGCCGTCCGTAGCATCCAGGAAGCGTGGTGTTTCACTGAATTGTAGTAAGGTCTGAAGCATTCCTGCGATCTGTTCCTTACTGGCATTTCCATGTCCCGTAATACTCTGTTTCACCTTCCTTGGAGAGTATTCAAAAATCGGGATCTGGCGGGAGAGTCCGGCTGCCATGGCTACACCCTGAGCCCTTCCCAGTTTTAACATGGATTGTACATTTTTTCCAAAGAACGGCGCTTCAATGGCTATTTCATCCGGATGGTATTGCTCAATCAGAGACAGGGTTTTTTCAAAAATATTTTTCAGCTTCAGACCATGATCGCTCAGCTTGTTCAGCTGTATAACTCCAAGAGAGATCAGTTTCATGGTGCTGCCATTTACCAAAATCAGTCCATAACCCATGATGGTCGTGCCCGGATCAATGCCCATAATCACACGATCCGCTCCCTGAACTGTTTTACTGACTTGCCGCGTCAAATTTATGTATACTTGTATGCCCGGTTATGATACAAAGGAATAAAAATAATTTCAATCCTTTCTGGTTCGCCGTCAAGTTGCTGATTGCTGCTGCAGCGCTTTGGTTCATCTATAAAAGAGTCTTCGAAAGAGAAAATGCCACGAGCTGGTGGGATGGAGCAGGTTCCGTCTTGCTTGAAAAGGATCTTGCGCCATGGTTCATTCTTGTTTTTGTACTCATGTTGCTGAATTGGTCGCTGGAAGCCATGAAATGGAAAATTGTCATTCACAGAATGGAAAACATTGGTTTCCTCCGTTCACTCGAAGCCATATTCTCCGGTATCACCGTCAGTTTTTTTACGCCTAACAGGATCGGCGAATATGCCGGAAGGGTCTTTCACCTTGAAAAAGCCGACCGGATTGAAGCTACGCTCGCCACGGTAATCGAAAATTTCAGTCAGTTAATAATCACGATACTCAGCGGGTCCTTCGCTATTCTATTTGTCATGTATCGCTACAGTAGTCTTCCTCCTTATCTGGAGAACTCGATATTGATCCTGCTCTTTTCGATCGTATTCATTTGCCTTCTCTTTTATTTCAATATTACCCTGCTTGAGACGCTCTTCAGAAGATCCGGATTCCCGGAGACCATGAACCACTATTTCCGGATTTTCTCCTTATACCCGAAAAGTACCCTTGCCGGCATTTTACTGTTAGCTCTCATCAGATACCTCGTATTTTCAACACAGTTTTTTATTCTTCTTCGCTTATTCGGGCTTGATACTTCCTATACCATCTCAATGATCCTTATCGCCGCTACATACCTGGTCATGTCGGTAGTTCCTACATTCGCACTGACGGAACTGGGAGTCCGCGGAGCCGTAGCGACATATTTTTTCGGATTTGTAACACTTGACCTGACTGCCGTGTTGAATGCCAGCTTTTGTCTCTGGCTCATCAATCTCGCGATCCCGGCTTTGATTGGGATCTTTTTTGTTTTCCAGTTTAAGTTGGGAAGGGACCGGACATGACAGACTTGTTAAGTATTTTACTTTTCATTCTCTCCCTTTTCTTTTCAGTATTCCTTCTCTTCTGCGCATACTACTGGAACAAGATTCCGTATGCATTTCATCAGACAAACAACCAGGAGAAAGTGAGCATCATAATTCCCGTGCGAAATGAACAGGAGACGATCACTGCCTGCCTGGAATCCTTGAAAGATCAGCAATTCCCGTCTTCAAGGATGGAAGTGATTGTTGTTGATGACCAATCGGAAGATGAAACGGTCACAAGAGTACAAGTATTCTCCAGTCGCTACCCCGAAGTCAATATCCGACTGATCAGGCATACTGATCCGGAAACAGGTTCAAAAAAAAAGGCGCTGGCATATGCCATAAGCCATGCGGGTTCCGGGATAATCCTGACAACGGATGCAGATTGCCTGCATCCAAGCCGTTGGGTTTCATCAATGCTGGATTACTTTCTTCAAAAGGATGCATACCTTCTTGCCGGCCCTGTTGATCTGCTGCCGGACCGGACCCTCACCGGCATGGCCCAGTCCCTGGAGTACATGGGCCTAACAGGAATTGCCGCCGCCTGCCTTGCAGGAAAAGTGCCTGTGATGTGCAGTGGTGCCAACCTGATGTTCAGGAAAGATATTTTCGAGGCGGTTGGAGCTTATAATTCCTCCCTCGACAAGGCCAGTGGTGATGATACTCAGTTGCTGTTGAAGATAAACCGGTATCAAAAAGGTCGTGTCTATTTTATAAAGAGCAGGGAGGCAATTGTCTCGACAAGGGTTGTTACAGGAATCGGTGATCTGATCCAGCAAAGAAAACGATGGGCGGGTAAGATCCCGTCTGCCTTGAATGGCTTTACCATTTTTATTGCCGTAATCGCATGGTGTACGCATGCCTTGCTGTTGCTGATGCTGATCATGAGTTTATTAAAGGGAAAAGTATCGGCCTGGTATCTGCTTTCTGTATCAGTTCTGGTGATAAGTGAATTTATGTTGTTGAATTCTCTTGCAACTTTCTTTCAGAGAAGGAAGCTTTTGTATTTAATTTTACCCTTGCAGATTTTTTACTGGACCTATATCACCTTGATTGGTTTGATAGCCCCCTTCAGCACATTCCGATGGAAAGGAAGAACCGCAAAATAAAGAGATGAAAAGCATATCCCCCGGAAGAAAGGTATGGCAACGCTTTTACCGCAACAAACTTTCCCTCTTTGGAATGATCATCATCTTTCTTGGAGTTTTTGTTTCCGTCTTTTGTTACCTCTTTATTCCTGATAACACTCCGCATGCTAACAGGATGAATCTCGCTCTGGGAAATCTTCCGCCCGGTTTCACCGTGGAAATGCTCGCATTCACCAGGAAGGCGGCAGGTGAAAAAGAAAAGCTTCTCTCAGAGATCTTCTTTGGAAAGAAAGACAATTTCATTTTCGTGCCGGTAAGTTCATTCCGTTTTGAGAAAGATGAGATTTATTATTCAGAATACGCAGGTCCGGGTTCCGGAAAATTACCCGAACAAAGGATCAAGCTGGTGGATGCCATCTATGGTCCAGGTACCTCTGATCGGGATGAAAAGTCGGTAGGGCACAGAGGGCAAATAGAGGGAATTGTTTCCGGGCGCGAATCACCGGATCAACTGCAACATGAGTTCATGTCAACACATGTTGAAAAGAGAAGCTTTATTTTGGGAACAGATCGTTACGGGAGGGATCTGTTCAGCAGATTGATGGCCGGAACCCGTGTCACTTTTGGCGTAGGTCTCATAGCCGTCTTCATTTCCCTGTTCGTAGGCACCTTTCTGGGATCTCTCGCGGGTTTTTTCAGAGGGAAGGTTGACCAGTTTGTATTGTGGCTCATCAATGTAATCTGGTCCGTCCCGACTCTGTTGCTGGTGATAGCCATTACACTGGTTCTGGGGAAAGGTTTTGAGCAGGTATTTATCGCGGTTGGCCTGACTATGTGGGTGGATGTTGCCAGAATAGTAAGAAACCAATTGTTCAGCGTCCGGGAACTGGAGTTCGTTTCTGCCGGAAAAGCCCTTGGATTTAATTCTTCAAGGATCGTTTTGCGACACATGCTGCCCAATATCATGGGGCCGGTTCTGGTGGTAGCAGCGGCAAATTTCTCAACGGCAATCCTGCTTGAAGCCGGACTCAGCTTTCTTGGTATCGGAGCCCAGCCGCCAACTCCTTCCTGGGGATCGATGATCAAGGAAAATTACGGCTATATCATTATTCCGGGTTCAGCTCACCTGGCTGTTTTTCCCGGCCTTGCCATCATGATGCTAACCATGGCATTTACCTTTGTGGCGAACGGTTTGCGTGATGCGCTGGATTCAAGACAACAATTGTCGATAGCCGGCTGAAAAAAGCACTTACAACCTGTTGTTATTAAATGGTATTCAGCGAAAGAATTTGCGGACTTCTCTGTACACAGGCTGTTCATAACCTTCCTTCCTAAAGATGAAAAACATAGACAAAACAGGAAAATTACCGGCTTGTTCTTCCCGGGGTGATTTTTATCTTTACCTACGCTTTATTTCCCAATCTATCTTCATTTATTACCGGAATGCCAGTCTTTTCACACCTGCATGTACACACTCAGTTCTCGCTTCTGGATGGAGCCGCGGACATTTCACGGCTCTATAAAAAAGCGGTGGAAGATAAAATGCCCGCACTTGCAATTACCGATCACGGAAACATGTTTGGCGCTTTCAAATTTGTAGCCGAAGCATCTAAACACAATACAACGGGTAGCCCGGATAAGATCAAACCCATCGTCGGATGTGAATTCTACCTGGTCGATGACCGGCATAAAAAACAGTTCACGAAGGAAGATAAAGACCGCCGATACCATCAGTTATTCCTGGCAAAGGATGCGGAGGGCTATAAGAATCTTGTCAAGATGTGTTCCCTCGGTTATGTTGAAGGGCTTTATGGTAAGTACCCCCGCATTGATAAGGAGCTTGTCCTGCAGTATCACAAAGGACTTATCGCAACCACTTGTTGCCTTGGCGCATCTGTTCCGAGAACGATCCTCTCCAAAGGTGAAGTGGAGGGAGAAAAGGAATTCAAGTGGTGGCTTGATCTTTTCGGTGATGATTATTATATAGAGTTACAGAGACACGATATTCCCGAGCAGAATCAGGTCAATGAAGTGCTGCTTAAATGGGCAAAGAAGTACAATGTAAAAGTTATTGCATCCAATGATTCGCATTATGTGAACAGAGAAGACCATAACGCGCATGATATTTTACTCTGTATCAATACCGGAGAAAAGCAAAGTACGCCTCCGATGAAGGAATTCTCGGACGAAGAAAATTCCGCAAGAGGAAAGCGCTTCGCCTTTTATAATGACCAGTTTTATTTCAAGACAACAGAGGAGATGTCTACGCTTTTTTCGGACATTCCGGAAGCGATCGACAATACCAATGAGATTGTATCCAAGGTTGAGAAGCTCCGCCTTAAGCAGGATATATTGTTGCCGCATTTTTCACTCCCGGAGAATTTCTCGTCTCAGGATGAATACCTCAGACACCTGACAATGGAGGGTGCGGCAATGCGTTATCGCGAGATCACACCGGAGATAGAGGAGAGGCTCAACTTCGAACTCTTCACCATTAAGACCATGGGTTTCGCGGGATACTTTCTCATCGTCGCCGATTTCATTAAAGCGGGCCGTGACCTCGGTGTTTTTGTCGGTCCGGGCAGGGGTTCGGCAGCCGGTTCCGCAGTAGCCTATGCCATCGGTATCACTAATATCGATCCTCTTAAATACAATTTACTTTTCGAGCGTTTTCTAAATCCGGACCGCAAGAGCATGCCTGATATAGATACTGACTTTGATGACGCGGGACGTCAAAAGGTAATTGACTATGTCGTGGAGAAATACGGAAAAAATCAGGTTGCTCAGATCATCACCTATGGAACCATGGCCGCACGCTCCAGCATAAAGGATGTCGCCCGTGTGATGGACCTGCCTTTGCAGGAATCCATTATGCTGGCCGGACTGGTACCCGAGCGACCGGGGATCGAACTCAACCGGGTACTCAATGCTCCTCTTGAAGGAAGTAAAAGCCTGAAAGAAAAAGAAAACCTTAACAGCGATGAACTGGAGCTGGTGAAGAAGCTTCGTAAGATCCATTCAGGCGATGACCTTCCCGCAAGAGTACTGCGTGAAGCGGTTATTCTTGAAGGTTCAGTCAGGAATATGGGCATACATGCTGCCGGTATTATCATCGCTCCGAAAGATCTCACCGAGATCATTCCTGTAGCCACTTCCAAGGAAACGGAACTGCTCATCACCCAATTTGACGGAAAGGTGATTGAAGACGCGGGAGTGATCAAGATGGATTTCCTTGGACTGAAAACCCTCACCATCATCCGTGACGCTCTCCGTCTTATTGAGACCAATCACGGTGTTAAGATCGATATTGATGCCATTCCGCTGGATGATAAAAAAACCCTTGAACTCTACCAACGTGGTGAAACAAACGGCACCTTCCAGTTCGAGTCGGCAGGTATGCAAAGCAGTCTCAGAGAGCTGAAGCCTGACAAGTTCGAAGACCTCATTGCCATGAACGCGCTGTACCGTCCCGGGCCGCTTGAGTACATTCCGGATTTCATCGCCAGGAAGAACGGGAAGCAGGCAGTAAAATACGACTTGCCTGAGATGGAAGAATATCTTCAGGAAACCTATGGGATTACCGTTTACCAGGAACAGGTCATGCTTCTCAGTCAGAAGCTGGCCAATTTCTCCAAAGGCGATGCAGATACACTGCGCAAGGCGATGGGGAAAAAGCAGAAGGAAGTACTGGATAAGATGAAGTCAAAGTTTGTGGAAGGTTGTCAGAAGAATGGACACTCCGCTGACATATGTGAGAAGATCTGGACCGACTGGGAAGCTTTCGCATCCTACGCATTCAATAAATCACATTCAACTTGCTATGCATACGTTGCCTTCCAGACGGCTTATCTGAAAGCCCACTATCCTGCAGAGTACATGGCATCTGTCCTGACGCATAACCTCGGTAATATCGATAAGATCACCTTCTTCATGGAAGAATGCAGGAGAATGGGTCTTTCTGTTCTGGGTCCTGATGTCAATGAGAGCGAACACGACTTTACCGTGAATGAGAATGGAATGATCCGTTTTGGTCTCGGCGCCGTGAAAGGAGTGGGAGAGAATGCGGTAATTGCACTTTGCCAGGAAAGAAAAGACCATGGGCCATATACCGATATATTCACTCTGGCCAGCCGCGTTGGCACGCGTTTGATGACCAAGAGAGTCCTTGAGAGTTTTGCACAGTCCGGAGCCCTTGATTGCTTCGAAGGCGCACACCGGGCACAATATTTTGCCAACGATTCAAGAGATCCGCTCAGCGGTATCGAAAGAGCTATGCGTTTTGCCAACGCTGTCAATGCTCAGCAGTCCTCTCTCCAGAATTCACTCTTTGGCGACGATACCCGCTCACACCTTGCAGTGCCGGCACTTTCGCAGTGCGAACCCTGGAGTTCGATTGAAAAATTGAAAAGGGAAAAGGAAGTGATCGGATTTTATATTTCAGGTCATCCGCTGGATGATTACCGCTTCGAGATTGATGCTTTCTGTTCGCACAGCATTGATAAGTTATCCGATCTCAGTAATCTGAAAAACAAGGAAGTCACCTTCGCCGGATTACTCAGTAATGTTAATCACAGGATGAGTAAAACCGGTAAGCCATTTGGCAGTTTCAGAATTGAAGACTATACCGGATCCCTTGATTTGGTTTTGTTCGGGGAAGACTATTCGAAGATGAAGGATTTTCTTGTCGATGGTTCTTTCGTCTACATTAAAAGCAAAGTGCAGACCCGGTTCAATGCTTCTGATAAGTTGGAACTTCGTCCCGTACTTATCTATTTTCTTTCGGACGTGAGTGATAAATTGGTCAAATCACTTACACTCAACATGCCGCTGGAAAAGCTTTCGGAAAACTTTCTGAACGAAATGGACATGCTGCTGAACAATTCACCTGGCAATAGTGTTGTCAAATTCAATGTTCTTTATGACACTGACCAGATGAAACTGCTGCTTCCATCAAAAAAAGTAAAGGTGCATGTCAGTTCGAGCCTGATTTCAGGCCTTAAAGCCAGAAACCTTGATTTTAAACTGAATTAAGGTCTGAAAAATTGACAGTCCCTGGGCCTTGGGTCGTTTTTTGCTATTGCAATCGAAGAATAAAATATAAACCAATAAATCATATAAAAATGGCAATTGAATTAACAGACGCGAATTTCGAAGAAATGGTACTTAAATCCGACAAACCTGTATTAGTTGATTTTTGGGCGGAGTGGTGCGGACCTTGCCGCATGGTTGGACCTATCGTCGAAGAGTTATCCAAGGATTATGACGGGAAAGCTGTGATAGGTAAAGTGAATGTGGATAACAATCCGAACATCTCCATGAATTTTGGTATTCGGAATATACCCACCCTGCTCATCTTTAAGAATGGTCAGGTTGTGGACAAGCAGGTTGGTGCAGTTCCCAAATCCATACTGGCCAATAAACTGAACGCACAACTTTCCTGAGAGTATTTCAGCAGACCCTGTAAACCGGATGTTCGGGCATCCGGTTTTTTTAATTGTGATATAGCCTGTGCTTCCTGTTTAACCCAGATCATATATTAAGAAATTATAATGAGCATGGGTGTTCAAACGACTTTAAACCCACCGCGTTCTCAGTGCATTCATATCGTCCTTAGCGGTTACAATTTTTAACTGCAAAGAGTGCAAAGATTTTCGCAAAGGGCGCAAAGAGGTTTTGCATTAACTATACTATGAGTTAAATGCGCTTCGCGTTCTCCGCGTATTCTTAGCGTGCTTAGCGGTTAATTTTTTTAACCGCAAAGAGCGCAAAATTTTTCGCAAAGCACGCAAAGAGCTTTTGAATCGGTTTTCATTTGTTTAAATGCGCTTCGCGTTCTCTGCGCCTTTTTAGCGTCCTTAGCGGTTAATTTTTTTCACCGCAAAGAGCGCAAAGTTTATCGCAAAGCACGCAAAGAGCTTTTGAATCGGTTTTTATTTGTTTAGATACGCTTCGCGTTCTCCGCGCCTTCTTAGCGTCCTTGGCGGTTAACGCAAAGACTCTCTTCTGAATAATAAAAGGTTTAAAATTTTCACTTTTTCTGTATTTTGAAAAATTTGTGTTAAAGTTTTTTTGTTTCTGTTAAATTTCCTTTACTCTTACCGGGAATTTAACTTATAGTTATTTATAAATTTAGTGTATTCTTCGATTTAGTTTTAAATTATATATATAACTCTATACGTATACTATGTCACACACACACACACACACACACACAGGCGATTTTTTAAGAGGCTGCTGAAGATTTTTTCGACTCTGCTGAAACGCCCGCACTCGCACTCGCACTCGCACTCAAACTCAAACCCGCATCCGTGCTGCTTCTCCTTTCTTCTTTTTGCTCTCTGTCTTTTCTTCTCACCCTTTTCTTCCTCATCCCAGGAAATCACCTGGAACGTCAGTACCTATAATGGCTATAATGTAAGTTGTCACGGAGCTTCCGACGGCTGGATCAATATCGTAGTGGTGGATGGCACACCGCTTTACCTTTCAAGCCAGCAATACTGATAACGTGATGGGAAATAATTGCTATATCAATGATGCGGGTAGTTCCAGCAAAAGGCTTGCTGAAGGAAATGCAGCCAGGATAAAATTCACAGCCGATGGGGACATTTTTTTTCAAACGGCAGGTTCTGATCAGGCTGAAACCGATATCACTTGGACAGATGGAATTCGAATTAAGAATGACGGCAAAATTGGTATTGGAGCATTCAGTACCAGTACATGGGATGGGGCGGATTATAAGCTGTATGTGAAAGGGGGTATCAGGACAGAAAGCATCAAGGTGGACCTATCAACGAATGGCTGGGCAGATTATGTTTTTGATGAAAATTACCCATTGCTTAGTATTACCGAATTGGCTAAATTTATTAAAGACAACAAACACCTTCCGGGAATACCTACTGAGGAAGAAGGTAAGAAGGATGGTGTTGACTTGCTTGAAATGCAAATTAAGTTACTGCAAAAAATCGAAGAGCTTTTCATTTATATAACTCGAATGGACAAGAGAATTGATGAGTTGAAATGAGAGCATGATTCAACCATAATGAAGCAATGAGCATGCCATCTTGATAGCGATATAATTGATCCTGAAATGTCCTGATGAAAATAGCCAAAGTATTTTTAATTTTCTTCCTCACCCTGTCGAGTCAGATAGGAAATTCCCAATCCTGGCAATCGCTGGGAACAGGAGTAAACTCTGTTGTGTATGCTTTGGAAGTGGACACGGTTCGGGATGAACTTTATGTGGGTGGCTGGTTTACAAATGCAGGCGGTATACCGACTAATAGCATAGCTAAATGGGACGGAATGAATTGGTATTCGCTGGATGGCGGGACAAACACAGGTGGTAATGTCAATACTATCTTTTCTTTTAACAACGAAATTTATGTTGGTGGAAGATTTGACTCCATAGGGGGAAGAGCGGCAAGGAATATTGCGAAATGGAATCACTCAAGTTGGGATCCCTTAGGAAATGGGTTTAACGCCACCGTTCATAAAATTTATGCTTACAATGGCGAAATTTATGCCGGAGGGAATTTTGACAGTTCGGGAAGTCAATTCATTAGGAATATTGCTCGATGGGACGGGTCTTCCTGGCAGAATTTGAATTCCGGGTTGTACGGTGCTGTCTATTCAATGATATCATTCGGAAATGAATTAGTCATAGGGGGCGACTTTAATCAAACGGACAGTTTACTTTCGCTTGGCAGAATAGTAAAATGGGATGGAACAAACTGGAGTCGGATGGGCGCGGGCTTTAACAGCTTTGTCCGGAACTTTTATATTTACAACGGGGAATTGTATGCTTGCGGTGATTTTTATCATACTGTTCTCAGATACATCTCGCGCTGGGATGGATCAGCTTGGCAGGCTCTAACTTATCCTGGTGTGCAAGGATCATTAAGTCCCGGAATCAGCGATATGATTGAGTTTAACAATCAGCTCTATATTACAGGAGATTTTAAACAACCGCGTCATGTTGCAAAATATGACGGAAATGTTCTGGATTCACTTGAACATGGATTATCATGGGCAGGAAGTTCACTTGCTGTATATAAGAATGAATTGATAGCCGGAGGATACTTTGCCTATGCAGGAAACCAGGTTTCTAACACAGGCGGGATAGCTAGGTGGGTATTAAATACAGATTTGGCCTATGATATTGAAAGGGATAATAAGCTTTTCATCCATTCTTCTAGTTGTACTCAAGTGATTTCGGTTCCTGACAGGTATCTGGTTTCAATGGATGAGTTCAAGTTATTTGATTTACAAGGTAGACTGATCAAAAAATTTGAAAAGCTTAAAAGTTATCAAATTTATTTGGAAAATATTCCTCCGGGAATGTATATATATCAGCTTGGCGCTGAAAGTCAACAAATAGTAAGTGGTAAATTATTAATCTTATAACCAGCAACATGATTAAAATAGCGATTTCTACTTTTTTTATATTTGTGTGTTCTCACTAAGTTTTGGCTCAGGATATTATCAATGCATACAGGTCGGCTGATTATATCGGTCAAACCGGATACCCGGGTAATCCCATCATGCCGGCATATTATAACAGCGCCTCTCCTGTTCCTGCAAAGGATCTAATCCAAATTTCAAATGCTGTCATTGGAGAAAATATTTATATTTATAACGCATTAGGAGAAACAGTACATACTAGGAAAGTTTTGAGTCATGATTTTTTGATTGACATTGGGCATCTGAAACCAGGAGTTTATTATTTAATGAGCGAATATTCCGGAGAGGCATTAAGAATGGTTAAAATCGGGAATTAATGAAAGCGGATTTACTTTATAAATATGTTTTACTGGTTTGTCTTTTAGTTTTCTGTTGCAATAAAGCTCTCAGCCAACCTTTCATTGAATTTCAAAAATCATATGGGGGTTCGCAACTGGATGCAGCTACAGGAATTATTCAAAATTCACTTGCTGGTTATACCCTGTCAGGTATCACTTATTCACCGGATGGTCAAGTTAGCGGGTATCATGCTAGTTCGGATTTTTGGATCGTTAGCACGGATAGTCTTGGAAACCTGTTATGGGAAGTTTGCCTGGGAGGGTCAGGATTTGACTATTGTCATGGTATCGCCCAGACAAGCAATGGGGGAAGTATTGTATGTGGAGAGACTATTTCTGTCGATGGCGATGTTACAGGAAATAGAGGTTCATCTGATGCGTGGCTTGTAAAGTTAGATGATGCCGGTTCTTTGCTATGGCAAAAATGTTATGGGGGTACGGAGGGTGAAGCTGCAAATGACATAATACCAACCTATGATGGTGGATACATATTTTGTGGATACTCTTCTTCAACCAACCACGATTTAGGTATGGCCTTTGTTCCTCACTATGGGTCAAATAATTTATGGGTCTTGAAGTTGGATTCAATAGGCAACGTGCAATGGAGCCGGGCTTATGGAGGATCTAATGATGATGTTGGCGAATCAATAGTTCAAACATTTGATGGTGGCTTTGCCTTTCTTGGGTCAACAAGGTCACCTGATCTCCATTTCAGTGGAGGCGGGCATCATGGATTGATAGATTTGGTGTTGGGCAGAATTGATTCCACCGGCAATTTATTGTGGGCGAAATGTTTTGGAGGTTCAGATGATGATGCAGGCATTGATTTGAAACAAACTCCAGATAGCGGATTTATTTTAATCGGATTAACCAGCTCGATTGATGGTCAGGTTAGCGCCAATCATGATTCGGATTTTGTTGATATCTGGGTGGTTAAGGCCGATAAGTTGGGAAACCTGCAGTGGGAGAAATGCCTGGGTGGCGGATTTTGGGATGAAGGTGTTTCCGTCCTGATTTTGGAGGACTCAAGCTATATGGTAAGTGCTACTGTATTTTCGAATGACGGGGATGTCACTAATAATCACGGTGGCTATGATCACTTTCTGGCAAAGCTGGATCATTCAGGACAGTTATTATGGACCCATTGCTATGGAGGCTTTGGCGCCGATTGGAATGGTGGCTTGATCGAAGCCGGACACAATCAATGGGCTATGTGTGGTTCATCCGGGCATAATAGCGGAGATGTAAGCGTAAATCACGGATTGGACGATTTTTGGCTGGTAAAACTTTATAAGCATCCGCCGGTAGAAGCAGGTATTCACCTGATACCTATTGAGGAAATATGCATTTTGAGCGACTCAGAACAGGTAAGCATTATGGTCATTAACAACGGCGAATCAAATTTTTATAATTTTTCAGTCAGCTATTCTGTCAATGGCGTTTCCTGGGTCACAGAATTCATCACAGATACGGTTCAGCCGCAGGATACCCTTCACTATATTTTTCAAACTCCAGCTGATTTAAGTGCAATCGGACATTACCGAATTACAGCTAATGTCAGCGTTGCAGGCGATATTCATGCATTTAACGACAGTTCCTCATTTGAAGTGAATTCAATCAATCACCTTATTGTACCACTGTCAATGGGTTTTGAAGATCATGAAATTAACACCGGCTGGTATAGTCATGACCTGGACGGTGATGGTCGTACGGGAATTTTCAATACTTTATGGCCCCATAGCGGAAGTAAGGACTATACCTTTTGGGCTGCAATTGCTCTAACTCCGGATAACGTGTTGTGGAGATCCTGCATTGACCTAAATGCTTCAACCAATTATGTATTGTCATATTGGAATAGGGTTTATGATTCCACTTATCCATATTCGCTTGAGGTTTATCTGAATACCGTACCGGAGCTGGCTGGAGCAGCATTAATCTCCACTGCACCGGTTGCAACCGATACTGTTTATCATCAGATTTTTTCTGCTTTTACCGTTCCTCAAACCGGAACTTATTATGTCGGCTTTCGTGCTTTTGCTTCCAATACAACCTCCTTACTCTTTCTAGATGATATAGTGATTGACATCAATACTTCTATTTCAGAATATGAGAAACAACCTGACTTGTTCATTTTTCCCAACCCTGCCGGAGATCACCTCACCGTGCATGGCTTACAATTGAATGACGAGATAAAAGTATTCGGTATTGCCGCTAACCTGGTGATGCAAATAACGGCAAGTCATACACAGGAGAAAATTTCATTGAGCGATATAACTCCGGGAATGTACCTTATTGAAGTTGCTGGAGCAAGGCGGGCGAAGTTTGTTAAGAACTGATTTTTTTTACCTTCGTAATACCATTGTTCAGTAAGCAAG
Source organism: uncultured Flavobacteriales bacterium (assembly GCA_964544885.1). Lineage (GTDB taxonomy): Bacteria > Bacteroidota > Bacteroidia > AKYH767-A > 2013-40CM-41-45 > QQVM01. The sequence continues at coordinate 27,822 of CAZJDX010000013.1, read as the reverse complement.
AGCGGAATGAGCTGGCACACCGGCTTACCCGCAACATTCCGCTTAGCGGGTAAAGCAATGCAATGGAAAGTTAGTGTTTGAGTGATAAAGATGAAAAAGATAATCGCATTCCTGTTTATCATCAGTCTGGTTTCAGCAGACCTTTTCGCCCAAAGCTGGCAATGGGCTGCTTCCGATGGGTCCAATCAATCAGAAGCCACTGTTAGTCTGTGCACCGATGTATATGGAAACATTTATACATCCGGTTATTTCGGTGACGGTCCCGGTATAACATATTTCGGAGTATTCGCCGGAGATACCTTGTACATGCAAGGGGAAACGGATATTTTTGTGGCAAGCTATGGGCCAAGCGGCAGCGGCAAATGGGCAAAAAGAGCCGGTACCGATTCCTTTGGTCCAAACTATCTACTTGAAACGGGTTATCTTCATAGCAATAAATCAGACAGTTCACTTTTACTGTATGGTTTTTATGCCGGAGATTTTTCCATAGATACATTTCTGCTTCCGGGAACTCCCAATTCAGAAGATATTTTTATCAGCAAGCTTAATTACCAAGGGGATTGCATGTGGATTAAAAAAGCCATAAACTTGCCTGGTGGCGGTAGTTTATTTTCAATGAGTAGTGATCAAAGCAGTAATAATTACATGATTGGGACTTCTGCCTCCGGAATCGTTCTAGATACGTTTAACGTCGCCTCCGGAATATTTGCTGCAAGAATAAATTCCGATGGAGATTTTTTGTGGGCAAAAAAAATTACGGATATATTGCAAACCTCAAATTGGCAAATCACAGCCACTAGCTTTGGATTCATTGCTTCCGGTGTCTTCATAAATAGTACGATTTTAGATACGATCCCGTTAACAAGCCAAGGAAGTAATGACATATTTATTGCATCCTTTGATAGCCTCGGTTCGGTGCAATGGGCCAAAAGGTTTGGTGGACCAAATTTTGAATTCAAAAGCAGATTATCCTTAGACGCTGTTGGAAATATTTATACCACTGCCTATTTTACAGATTCCATTTATTTTGATACCACCTTACTCACCCATCCTGGAAAAGATGTTTTCCTTGCCAAGTTTGATCCTTCCGGAAATTTTCTCTGGGCTCGTCAGTTGCATGCAAGCGGTAATGCAGAAAGCTACGATATTGATGCCGATGTTGATGGTAATGTGTATATCACCGGGTTTTTCAGTCAGTCGGCAACCTTCGGAAGTCATACACTCACTCCTGCTAATTATTCTATGTTCCTGGCACGGTATAACAGCCAGGGAGATTGTCTTGGAGTACGTCATTTTGAAAGCGCTATTGGGACAAACGTATTAAGTGACCAGGGAAGTGTCATCGTCTCGGGTACGTTTGCTGATAGTGTGAGCCTTGGCAATAACACCATTATCTCCAATGGACTTTCTGATATGTTCATCGCCCGGCATGATGCGTTTACCGGTGTGGGTGAGTTTCAGGGCTTGCGAAAATCTTCACTGTTTATTTATGCCAATCCAAGTAATGGAAAATGTACTATCACCATACCGGAAGAATTTCAGTATGAGTCAAATCTTGTACTTAGCATCCTGGGTCGAAATGGAAGAACAATCAAAGAATATCCTATTGGAATACACGACGGAAAAATCCGGCTGAACCTGGAAGCCGAAGCTAAAGGTATATACATTGCACGCTTAAGCAATGGAGTAAAGCAATACACCGGGAAGATCGTGTTTGAGTGATGAAAAAGATAATCGCATTCCTCCTCGCATGGGTTTTTAATTAATAGTGTTGTGTTTTATAATTTGAATCGGTTAAAATGAGTAAGATTATAACTTTGACCATTCTTTGTATTATGAATTTATACATTAATGTATCTGCCCAATATTTCATGATTAAAACAGGAAAGTTATTTGATTAACATGAAACTGTAGAGTTTTCCACATCAATCTTCTACTGTGCATCTCATATTCCATTAGCGGATATTCAGAACCCGGTGTTTTTTATATCTTTACGCTTTAATCCATCATCATGCCCATCAATCAGGCGGAAGTACGGTCCTTCGGTCACCTTGAACTCCTGGCCAGACAGGTTGTGGAGGGATTCATTACCGGTTTGCATAAGAGTCCCTTCCACGGTTTCTCCGTAGAGTTCGCCGAACACCGGCTCTATAATACCGGTGAATCGACAAAACATATCGATTGGAAACTTTTTGGAAGAACGGATAAACTCTTTGTCAAGCGTTATGAAGAGGAAACCAATTTGCGTTGCCAGCTTATTATTGACAATTCTTCTTCTATGCATTTTCCGGATGTGTCAAAAGAAAAATTGCTGAACAAGATCAGCTTTTCGGTTCATTGCGCCGCGGCGCTCAGCTACCTGCTCAAACTGCAACGTGACGCTGTTGGACTCAGCATCTTCTCAGATTCTGTAGAGTTGAATACCGCCGCTCGTTCAAATCCTGTTCATCATAAAATGATCCTTTCGGAACTAGAAAAGCTTATTGCCGGCCCACCCATTCAGACGGGAAGGAAAACTTCCGCCGCTTCAGCCTTGCATGAAATTGCCGAAACCATACATAAGCGATCACTGGTGATTATTTTCAGTGATATGATGGACAGCTCCGACGATCCTTCTGAACTTTTTTCTGCACTTCAGCACCTCAAACACAATAAACATGAAGTGATCCTGTTTCATGTAGTCGATAAAAGCAGGGAAGAGGAGTTCCGCTATGATAACCGACCTTATCTTTTTGTAGATGTGGAAACCGGAGATCAGGTGAAGTTGCATTCCACGGAGATCCGGGATTCATACCTTAATGCAATGAACGAGTATAAAAAGGAATTGAAACTTCGTTGTGCCCAGTATAAAATTGACCTCGTTGAAGCGGATATCCATGAGGGATATCAGCACGTCTTGCTTCCCTTCCTGCTCAAGAGGGAAAGGATGCATTAATACAGCACGCCGGTTTTCATGGTTAATCCGGTAATTCCGGCATTCTGATTTGTATAAGTAATTTTAAATTCACTGTGCAAAGACTCATACTAAGATATTTTATATTCGTCCTGCCTTGCCTGGTGGTAGTTTTTTTTGCCTTCACCTTTAAAAACACCAACCTGTCTTCACCGAATGCTTTCAAAGAATTCATGATAGACAAATCTATCACACTGATCTCTATGGCAAGAGAGATGAAGATCATGGCTGACGACAAGAAAAACATACAGAATTCGGAACTGATGAAGGAGAAGCTCCGGTCTTTGCGGAACGCTTACAAAGAGATCGAGGCGTTCATTGTTCACTTTTATCCAGGTGACGCTTTTGCCGTGAACATGATGGACCTTACCTATCCGGAGGAAGAGGATGAAGTCGCCATGATCTTCGAACCTCATGGAATGCAAGTTCTCGAGCGACTCATCTATACCGATAGTTCAGTAAGCGGTAAGCGGATGATCAAAGCTGAAATAGAAGGGATTCTGGATGTTATTCAGAAATGGCCGGAGTCGCTTCAGCATACAGAATTTCCCCTCAGGGAAATTTATGAAGCCGCACAGCTGGGCATGATTAAGAGTTTCCTGTTCGGGCTGACAAATATAGAATCGCCGAACTCCGGAAATGCCTTCAGCGAATCCATTGCCTTTCTCAATGGCCTTGAGATCGCGCTGTCTGAAATGCATGCCGGAGATTCATTATGGACAACGGTTTTGCAGCGGGAGTACTTTTCCGTTTCTGAAAAACTGAAATCAGCACTGACAAAAGTGAATCAAAAAGTGCATCCTGACTACTTTACAATTTATAACAGCTATTATATACCATTTTCGGAAACACTCGGTAAGCTGAGGCATTTTATGGTCAGGAATGATTTCTTTCAGACAAGTGCCGTCAACCTTGAGGTGCGTTCCATTTTTGATCCCGGCGCCTTTAATTCTTACTTTTTTCTTTCCGGGAAAAAGCTGCAGAAGCCGGAAGAAGTCGCGGACCTGGGTAAAATTCTCTTTTTTGATCCCGCCTTATCCTTGAACAGCCGCCGGGCATGCGCTTCCTGCCACATCCCTTCTCTGGCCTTTTCGGATGGCTTAACCGTAAGCAGAGCATTTCATGCAGGTTCCACCCTAAACCGTAATGCTCCCGGTTTGCTCAATTCGGTTTTGCAACGAAGATTGTTTCTTGACGGCCGGACATTTTCCTTCGAAAATCAGGCGAGTGAAGTGCTTAACAATCCTGAAGAAATGCACAGTGATTTTTCAACTGTGGCTGATTTGCTGAATCAGAGTTCCGGATACCGGGAATTATTCCGGAGCGCCTTTGAAAATACACAGGATACGCTCATCTCTTCCCGATCCATTCTCATGGCTATTGCCGAATACGAGCGAACACTCATCGCATTGAATTCACCATTTGACAAAGCCATTCGTGGACAGGAGGATCTGCTTAGTGAGGATGAAAAAGCAGGCTTCAACCTTTTTATGGGAAAGGCGAATTGCGCTTCCTGCCATTTCATTCCTCTGTTTAACGGAACGGTTCCACCGGCATATGTGGCCACCGAGCTGGAAGCGATTGGAGTACCGGGTAATGCGGATCTCGATAATCCGCTCAAAGATCTTGATCCCGGTCGGGAGTCTGTGATACCGATGGAATTCTATCGGGGAAAGTTCAAAACAACTTCAGTACGGAATGTTTCACTCACTGCGCCATATATGCATAACGGGGTTTTTCAAACCCTGGAAGAAGTCATTGAGTTTTACAACAGAGGCGGAGGCGCCGGCATCGGACTTGATATTCCGAATCAGACACTCGCCCCTGATTCGCTGCATCTTACCGAAACGGAGAAAAAGCAATTGGTTGCCTTCATGAAAACACTTACTGATACAGTTAATACGACTGATGTGCCTGCCCGTCTTCCACTTTTTGAGAATAATGCCCGGCTGAATGAACGGATTGCGGGAGGTGAGTACTGAACATGATCACCTTGTCAGCGCCTCTGCCGGCGCGGTTTCCAGGGCTATGTCAAAAAGAATAATCTTATATTTTTTCCAGGTTGATCCGAAAGTTTTAAACAGGTTGATTTTAATAAAAAATCGCAGCTTTAACTGAAGCCCGGAATTGCCCTACTGCAGAGGCTTTTAAGCAATTCGGGTATATTCATTTACCACGCAAAACCTGCCGTTCGTCAATATTAAATCAATATCGGGTTCAAATTTTATACTTTTACATCTCTGAAAAGCCTGTATTAATCAGGCTTTTAGCCTTTCAACAATAGTTTCATGAACACATTTCTACCAAGACTGTCTCTTCTTTTTCTTTTTTTCGTTTTTGGAGTCAATATGAAGTTGAGCGGACAAGTTCTCATTAATGAGATCTGTCCTTCCAATATCAACCTTATCCAGAACAGTAATGGAAAATACGATGACTGGATCGAGATTTATAATGCCGGGAGTTCTTCCGTGAATCTTTCCGGTTATGGTCTGACGGATAATAATTCGAAACCCTATCTCTTTACTTTTCCTTCTTATTCACTCGGTGCGGGAAAGCATATTATCGTTTTTGCTTCCGACTCCAACACTTCTAAACTGGTCAATCATTGGGAGATGGCTGTGAACGCTCAAAGCAGCTGGAAGTATGCTGTGGGCAGTGCATCCATAGATACGAACTGGAGAAATCTTTCATTCAGTGATGCTTCATGGTCTTCCGGAACTGGTGGGGTAGGTTTCGGTGACGGTGACGATGGTACCGGCATTTCTGTTACCACTTCCGTGTTCATGAGGAAGTCCTTCAACATACCGGATACTTCACAAATACTCAAAGCGGTATTCATGATGGATTATGATGATGGCTTTGTCGCTTACCTGAACGGAGTGGAAATCGCACGGGCTAATCTCGGAATTCCCGGAACAAGACCCAGATGGAACGACCTGGCTCCTTCTTCGCATGAAGCTATGATGTACCAGGGCGGAGAACCGGACTCCTTTTTTATTGATCCGGTATTTCTGAAGACCATCATCAGGAATGGTACGAATGTGCTGAGCGTTCAGACGCATAATAATACTGCTTCCTCTTCTGATATGTCTTCTATCCCATACCTGTTCTTTGGCATGCACAACAGCGTGATAACATTTTCAACCCCCCCATCCTGGTTTCAGGGACCTCCTGCCGATTATTTCAATGCCGCATTCAAACTGGCGAGGACCGGCGAAACGGTTTATCTGAGAAATTCGGGAGGTACGATCATTGACCAGAAAACCTATACTTCCATGGATACCGACAATTCGCATGGAAGAAAACCCGATGGATCATCCGTCTGGTGTTTTTTTGCAACACCCTCTCCGGCTGCAACCAACAACAGTGCAACATGTTATTCCGGTTACGCTTCCCAACCCGTTTTCTCGGTCAGCGCAGGTTCATATTCTTCAGCAAGGACTCTGAGCCTGAGTACTTCTACTCCCGGCGGTGTAATTCGCTATACGACTAACGGAAATGTTCCTACTTCATCATCTGCCATTTATTCTTCAGCAATCACCATATCCACTACCACCACCGTTCGTGCAAGAGTTTTTGCCTCTGGGTATCTTCCCAGCCTGACAGTTACCAATACTTATTTCATCAATGAAGATGTCGAACTTCCTGTATTCACCCTGACTACTGATTCGCTGAATCTCTGGGATTACAATACAGGTATATATGTCATGGGTCCCAATGCGGAGAGCGCTTCACCTTATTTTGGAGCAAATTTCTGGCAACCCTGGCAAAAGCCCGCCACAATAGAATATTTCGACGCCGGAATGAACAGGGTAATGCGTTTCGACGCGGAGATCGAGATATTTGGTAATTACTCCCGTTCGAAACCACAGAAAAGTTTCGAAATAAAACTGAGTGATCGTTACGGCACAAGTGAGATTGATTATCCCATTATCCCGGATAAATCCTTCATTACAAAATACGATAACATCATCCTTAGAAATTCAGGAACCGACTGGAACGTGACTCATTTCCGGGATGCCCTTATGGAAAGGATCATGAAAACCACCCATAGCGGATACCTCGCAGCAGAACCGGCGGTGATGTTCCTGAATGGAGAATTCTGGGGCGTTTATACCATTCATGAAAAGCATGATGAGAACTGGATACGTCTTAATCACGGATTAAGTAAAAGCGAATACAATTACCTGAGAGAAAGCGGTTCTTCTGTCAGGGTTGAAAACGGTTCCGATGCTTCCTGGTGGACCATGTACAATTATGCCACAACTCAAAATCCGGGAACACAGGCGTATTATGATTACATGAACTCTGTCCTGGATATTAAGAATTATACAGATTATTTTATCGCTGAGATATTTTATAATAACGGTGACTGGATAGGAGAATGGACCAATAATATAAAAATGTGGCAGCCTAATGCCCCGGGCTCAAAGTGGAGATACCTCTTGTATGATACCGACTATGGTCTCGGACTTAAAGGCAGTGTTAATGACAACCGCCTGAGCCTGGCAAGAAATCCGATTGAGTTCAGTCATTCTTCGGAGATGTTCGATGCCATGTTGAACAATACCACCTTCAAAAGATATTTCATTAATCGTTTTGCGGATCTGATGAATACCATCTTCCTTCCATCAAAAATTGAGGATGTAATGGAAGAGTTTGAAAATCCGATGGAGCATGATATGGTTGCTCATTTTTCGAAATGGGGTAGCAATACATCTACATGGCAAACCAACATCAACACCTTGATGAATTTTGCCAATAGCAGACCGAATATTCAAAGGAGCCACATCCGGTCTGCATTCGGACTGTCAAGCAATGTGAATCTTACCCTGCAGGTATCTCCAGCCGGAGCAGGAAGAATAGAAATCAGCACCATCACACCGACATCGTATCCCTGGACCGGAGTTTACTTTAACGGCAATCCGGTTACGATCACAGCCATACCCAATCCGGGTTATACCTTCGACAGGTGGCGGTCAAATGTGACCATCACTTCCAATAATTATAACCAGTCAGTCACCTATAACTTCACAGCCAATGATGTGATTACTTGTTACTTCACCGGCTCTTCTTCTCCTGCCAAACTCACTATCTCCGAGCTTAATTACAATTCTGACGGTGCGAATAATTCCGGCGACTGGGTTGAATTTCATAACTACGGTACCCAGGCCCTCGATATTTCCGGATGGAAATTCAAGGATGAAGAAGACCATCATATTTTTACCTTCCCGACAGGAACCAGCATCGCCGCCGGGGCTTACCTTGTTCTGGTGGAAGATACTGCCGCCTTCAGCGCTAACTTCCCAGCTGTAACCAATAAGATCGGCCCCATGGAGTTCAATCTGGCTAACGGAGGCGAGATGGTAAGAGTGTACGATCATGAAGATGACCTGTACCTGTCATTTACTTATCAGGATCAATCGCCCTGGCCTACCAGCGCGGATGGGGGAGGTTATACGCTTGAACTGCTGAGCCCTACGGGAAATCTCAACAGCGGAACCAACTGGTTCGCCGGTTGCATCGGAGGTTCACCCGGAAGAGCCTACAGTCCTTTGCTGGCAACACCTGTTGCAGTGAGCGGAAATACTACGTTCTGTTCCGGCGGTTCAGTCCTGCTTTCCGCAACTCAGAACCCGGGCTATGCTTATCAGTGGAGAAGAAATGGATCAAACCTGGGAGGAGCCACCTCGCCAGATTATACAGCCTCAGTTGCAGGAACCTATACAGTTTCCGTTACTTACCAGGGTTGTTCGGTGATCTCAGATCCGACGGTGGTAACGGTAGTCAGTCAGAGTCCTGATCCGGTTACAACATCCGCCTGGCGCTGCGGTGCAGGACAGCTTACTCTTTACGCATCGTCTTCCGATTCCATTTTCTGGTATGATGCTCCAAATGGTAATCTTGTCGGGACCGGAGACAGCCTGGTAACGCCTTCTATCAGTTCAACCACGACCTATTACAGCAGAAGCAGTACGCTCTGTCCAAGTAATCCGGTGGCAGCCACCGCGACAATACTAACACCTGCAGCCACACCGGTTGCCAGTGATGCAAGCCGCTGCGGACCGGGTACGGTAACACTTACAGCGAGTGATACGGCTGTGATCCGCTGGTATAACGCGCTTTCGGGGGGCGCTCTTCTTGAAACCGGTCCGACATTTGTGACCAATGTTCTGAATAATGACACGGTATTCTATGTAGAAGCAGGAAGTGTGTGTTCAAGTCCAAGACTGGAAGTTCATGTAAATATTAATTCAACAGATCCACCTGTGGCCACGGATAATTTCAGATGCGGAAGTGGTACCGTTGTACTCAGCGCCTCTGCCTCGGCGCCGATGACCTGGTATAACGCTGCAACCGGAGGATCATCCCTTGGCAGTGGTGGAACTTTTACCACTCCTTCACTGTCTGCCTCTGATACCTTCTATGTTGAAGCCAATTCCGGTTGTGCCAGTCCCAGGACACGGGTTATTGCCATCATAGAACCTGTTCCTCCGCCTCCGACCGGAAGCGGCGCATCCGACTGTCAACCGGGAAGTTTTACCCTGGAGGCGATTTCGTCTTCCATGATACGCTGGTTTGACGCATCTTCAGGAGGTAATCAGCTGGATTCAGGATCAATCTACATTACTCCGGTTTTATCCACTACCACCACATTTTACGCGGAAGCAGGATATCAATGCCGCAGTTCAAGAACAGCATTCCAGGTTGTGATCACTGCGGCGCCTTCTGCGCCTTCGGCATCTCCTGTATCACGGTGTGGCCCCGGCAGCGTAACCTTGAGCGCCAGTTCACCGGAACAGATTTATTGGTATGATGCTGCCAGTGGAGGAAATCTGCTTCATACAGGGTCTTCCTATACTACACCTTCATTAAGTACTACAACAAACTACTTTGTTGAAGCAGGTAGTACTAACTGCAGGAGTACACGTATTTCTGTACAGGCGGTCATTAACTCCATACCTGCGCCTCCGGTCGCATCGGATGTTTCCAGGTGCGGGAATGGAGCTGTGACACTTACCGCTTCTGCTCCCCAGACCATCTACTGGTACAGTTCTTCTTCAGGCGGCTCCGCACTTGCGAGCGGGTCATCCTATACCACACCTTCCCTGAGTTCCACAACAACCTATTATGTTGAAACCGGTGACCTCTGCCGGAGCATCCGTGTGGCTGTTCAGGCAATAATTTCCGGTGCGCCTGCCGCGCCAACGGGTTCTGATGTAAGCCGCTGTGGTCCCGGTACGGTTAGCCTTAGCGCCAGCGGAACCGGTACCTTATCCTGGTTCAGCGGCCCGAGCGGAGGAACATCCCTTGCGACAGGTACGAGTTTTACTACTCCAAGCCTTTTAACCACAACTACTTTTTATGTAGAGGCCAATAACGGTTGCCCCAGTTCAAGCCGCACCGCAATTCAGGCAATCATTGAAACGATACCTTCCGCTCCTGTGGCTCCATCTGTTTCACGTTGCGGACCGGGTTTGGTAAGTCTCAGCGCGACCGGAAGCGGACAACAATACTGGTATTCTGCATCTACGGGCGGAACCTTACTCTTTACTGGCAGTTCATTCACTACTCCTTCCATTTCTTCAACAACGACTTATTATGTTGAGACCGGAGGGACCTGCAGAAGCAGCCGCACTGCGGTACAGGCTGTAATCAATCCCATACCCGCAGCCCCATCTGCTGCGGATGTTTCCCGTTGCGGACCAGGTACGATCACACTCACAGCTACTTCACCTGAACAGGTGTACTGGTATGATCAGGCAGCCGGAGGAAACCAGCTTGGAATTGGAAGTTCATATACAAGCCCTGTCTTAAGTTCAAGTACAACCTATTATGCAGAGACAGGAAATACCTGCCGGAGCGCGCGCACAGCTGTTCAGGCTATCATCAGTTCACAGCCTGCTCCTCCTTCTGCATCGGATGTTTCCCGCTGCGGAACCGGAACGGTGACTCTCAGTGCCAGCGGGGCAGGCGTAATCAGTTGGTTTGCCGCTTCCTCAGGTGGAAGCGCCCTGGCTTCAGGTAATACATTTGTCACCCCATTGATAAGCACAACAACAACTTACTACGCAGAGGCAAACAATGGTTGTACAAGTGCAAGCCGCACAGCGGTACAGGCTGTTATAAATCCGATTCCATCCCCACCGCTTGCATCCAATGCCTCCCGATGCGGGACCGGTACTGTGGTGCTGAACGCTACAAGCGCTGAACAGATTTACTGGTATAGTGCTGCTTCCGGAGGATCTCTTCTTGGGATTGGAAACTCCTATACGACTCCGTCCATTTCTGTTACCACAAGCTACTATCTTGAAACCGGTAATACATGCCGCAGTTCAAGGATCTCCGTGCAAGCCATAGTGAACGCTGTCCCTCCGGCTCCCTCTGTTACGAATGCCTCAAGGTGCGGAACAGGAACGGTTACCCTCTCAGCATCTTCCCCTGAGGCCATTTATTGGTTCGACCAGTCCAGAGGAGGAAATCAGGTAGGTACCGGTAATACATATATTACTCCCGTTATAAGCAGTACAACTACGTATTATGTTGAAACAGGGAATACTTGCAGAAGTAACCGCGTTTCGGTTCAGGCGATTATCAGTGCTGCGCCTGCTGCACCGGTAGCTTCCAGTGTTTCCAGGTGTGGCCCGGGAACTGTCAACCTTTCGGCATCAGCCAGCGGTACTGTCAACTGGTTCTCTGCTGCCAGCGGAGGCAGCCTGCTGGGCACCGGTAATACCTTTACAACTCCATCGTTAAGCGCTACCACTAGCTATTATGCTGAGACCAACAATGGCTGCGTAAGCGCCACTCGCACCGCCGTTCAGGCTATTATCAATCCGGTACCTGCTGCTCCGATTGCTCCGGATGTTTCAAGATGCGGAGCGGGAAGCGTAACACTCAGTGCTGTGTCAACAGAACAGGTTTACTGGTATAGCGCGCAGTCTGGTGGCACATTGCTCAACGTTGGCGCATCTTATACCACTCCAACCCTGACATCAACAAGCGTTTATTATGTGGAAACAGGAAACAGCTGCAGAAGTACCCGCATTCCTGTTCAGGCGATCATTAACGCGGTTCCGGCTGCTCCGTCAACCATCAACGTTACACGATGTGGTCCGGGTACGGTGACACTTTCTGCTTCCTCTCCTGAAAACATATACTGGTATGATCAACCGGCTGGTGGTGTTCAGCTAGGTACAGGTACCTCTTTTACAACTCCATCAATAAGTGTGACTACCACCTATTATGTTGAATGCGGAAATATATGCAGGAGTACCAGGATAGCGGTTCAGGCCATTATCGGTTCCGTGCCCCCGGCGCCGACAGCGTCTGATGTATCACGGTGTGGTACCGGTACCTTGGTTCTCAGTGCGAACTCTCCTGAACAGGTCTATTGGTACACGGCTCCAAGCGGTGGCACGCTGCTCTTCACCGGAAGTTCCTATACCACTGCGGCGCTCACCTCTACCACTACCTTTTACGCGGAAGCAGGAAATGTTTGCAGAAGTTCAAGTCGTACTCCTGTGCAGGCCATTATCATCACAGCACCTGCCGCACCGCTGACTTCTGATGTTTCACGCTGTGGACCGGGTAGCCTTACGCTCAGCGCCAGTTCACCGGAACAGATCTATTGGTATGATGATCCGCTTGCCGGAAATTTACTGGGAACAGGTACCACACTGACAACCGGATTCCTCAATGCGACAACCACTTATTATGTAGAGACTGGGAATTCCTGCAGAAGTCTTCGAATCCCGGTCATGGCCATTATCGACCCATTACCTGCCGGGCCACAGGTTTCGGATGTTTCCCGTTGCGGTCCCGGTTCGCTCACACTCCAGGCTGCCTCTCCATTGAGTATTACATGGTACAGCGTTCCGGCAGGAGGCACCGCGATCGCGAGCGGAACCAGTTATACCACTCCTATTCTGAGTTCAACAGCTACCTATTATGTGGAAGCCGGAAGCACTTGCGTTTCTGAGCGTGTGGCAGTTCAGGCCATCATAGCCGTAGCGCCAGCAGCACCGGTATTGACCGATGGAACCCGCTGCGGAACAGGCTCGGTTGTTCTTAGCGGTTCCGCTTCTTCAAGGATTAACTGGTATGATGCGGCCAGCGGAGGAGTTCTGCTTGATACCGGAAACATATTCAATACGCCTGTCATTTCTTCAACAACGACTTTTTATGCGGAAGCCGGCCTGGGATGCAACAGTGTACGTGTACCTGTACTCGCCAGCATTATTCCATTACCTGCCCCACCGCTTACGGCCGACACATCCAGGTGCGGCAGCGGAAGCCTGACACTTACCGCCAGTTCACCTGAACAGATTTATTGGTATGATGTAGCAAGTGGCGGTACTGATATTGAAACCGGACCAAGCTTCACAACACCATCGCTTTCCTCGACCACTACTTATTATGTTGAAACCGGAGACCAGTGCCGCAGTCTTCGTGTTGCTGTTAACGCGATTATCCTTCAAAGATCAGATCCTCCGGTGGCAAGCGATGTTTCAAGATGCGGACCGGGTACAGTCACACTTACTGCAAGTTCGCCGGAAACAATGTTCTGGTATGAAAATTCCAGCGGCGGCCCTGTGATCGCAACCGGAGCGGTTTATACCACACCGGTGCTGACAAGCGATGAATCATATTATATATCTGCCGGAGATGTCTGTGAAAGTACACGTACAAGAATAGAGGCGATCATTACCTCTCAACCCTCAGAACCTGTACTCACGGATGGGGCCCGCTGCGGACCGGGTAGCGTGGAGTTGACGGGTAGTTCGCCGGAACAGATCAACTGGTATGACGCGGCTTCGGGCGGCACCTTGCTTGGAACCGGTTCAACTTTCAATACTCCGGCAATATCCGTTAATACGGTTTTCTATGCTGATGCCGGAATAGGCTGTAACAGTAACCGTGTATCTGTCAATGCGGAAATAATCCCATTGCCGGCTTCGCCTGCAGTTATTTCGGATACCGCTTGCGGTTCTGCCAGCCTTACCCTTAGCGCCTCTTCTTCCATGCCTGTCTATTGGTATGATATGGCGGTCGGAGGCAGCCTTCTGAGTACAGACAGTATTTTTATAACACCCCTTATCAGTACCACAACAAACTACTACGTTGAAACCGGTGATCTATGTCGCAGCATCCGGCGTTCTGTTCCGGCAGTGATCATCCCCGAGGGCGTTTTCAGTATCGTTGAAAATGGATACAGTTGTGGACCTGGTTCAGTTCTGCTTACCGCCAATTCTACCGATTCAGTTTATTGGTATGATCTGCCGGCAGGCGGTACACTGCTTGGTTCGGGTAGCGTTTTCACCACACCTCAGCTGACCACAACACAGATCTTCTACGCGGTTGCCGGCCACCGTTGTCCCGGTGTTCCTGTAGAAGTGCTTGCCAGTGTGTTGCCTGCAGCTTCCGTTGATCTCGGTCCGGATACCATCTTCATCCAAAGCGGCCAAAACATCATACTGGATCCCGGATCTTCTTATGTAAGTTATGTATGGTCTACCGGAGACTCCACTAGTTCCATAGTGGTTAATTCTTCGGGTAGTTATGAAGTGCAGGTGACGGATACGAATGGATGTACAGCGTCTGATATGGTATACGTAAATGTGTATGTGGGTATAAGCTCTTCGGAAAATCTAACCGACCTGAAACTATATCCTAATCCTGTCAGTGATAGGTTTTATGTATCCTGGAGTTCCGTTCACAATGAAAAGGTTATGCTGGAAGTATTCACGTCCGATGGTAAAAAAGTATATTTTGGAACATCTGTAAATTCTGCCTCCGGACATTCCGCTGAGATAGCGACTGCAACTTTTAGTCCGGGTGTGTATCTTCTCAGAATATCATCCGAAAAAACTGTTTCCACTCTTCGCTTTCTGGTTGAGAGATAGTTTCCTTTCGCGATCACCGGTTTTCTCAGACCGGGTACCGGAAACCGGTATCCGGTTTTTTTGTACCTGGCAAAACAATCCTTAAAATCCGTATTTCAGGCTAAAAATCCGGATTTTCTTATGTTTAATAAAAGACAGAAAAAATTAAACAAAATGTAATTTATATTTATATAATCTCTATATTTGTCTAATAAAATTGATTTAATATTAAACAAAATGAAAACCGAAAAAACCTTTTCCGACTCGGTCACAGGCTATCATTCAGCTCTCAGATCCTTCGCACTCAAGCTGACAAGGGACATGGAAGGCGCCCAAGACCTTACTCAGGATACCATCCTGAAAGCTTTCATGAACAAGGAGAAGTTTCAGTCCGGAACAAATCTGCGCGCATGGCTGTATACGATCATGAAAAATATATTTATCAATAAATACAGGCGAGCCATGCGATCATCCGTATTCAATGATCCTACGGAGGAACAGTATTTCATCAACTCAACACCCTTGACAAACCGGAATGAAGGAGAGTCGGAACTCATTATGGAAGATATCGGGAAGGCGATGAGCAATTTGCGGGAAAACCTTCGTACACCTTTTCTGATGAGTTATCAAGGATACAAGTATGATGAAATCGCTTCTATGCTGAAGGTTCCTCTGGGTACGGTGAAAGTCAGAATACACAATGCCAGGAAAGAACTGATGAGCAGCTTAAAAGATTATGATCCCAACCAGCGAAGTTCCTTGCCTTGAAACGGATGAAGTTCATGAGCCTGTATTAGTCGGCTTTCTCCACTCTTGATGCAGCACCGGGGTGCAGTGCATCTTTTCTCACCCAGGAGGAATATAAAAGCAAAGCGTTTTGACTCAGGGTTTTTGGATGAATAGGTTGAACAAAAGATTGTTTTCGAGAAGACTTTGATCAGCCGCTTCGATGATGTGATCTCCGTTAAGATCTGCCTCAAGATACCCGGTGGCAAGGTTGCTCAAAACAAATTCCAGTTCATTAAAATCAGCTTCTCCGATCAATCCATCCTGATTACCTGAATAGACTGCGTCAGTTATATCACCACTCCATAATGCGTAAGTCCCTGTTTCAACTTCAACCAGATTGCTTCCATAAGCTGAAACTTGTGAGCTGGTGAAATCATAATTTGTGTTGCTGCTGATCGTAATGGGAAATGCGCTCCAGGTTTCAAGCGAATTTCTATGTCTGAGAATGAGAAACCGCGGAATTCCTGTAGCCAGTACCGGAATATTAATATTGCAGCTGCCATCCGTCATCAGCACGCCCTGAAAAACATCCGTGATGGAGTAGGGTGATGTCGCGGTTGCAAGCATCACAGTAATAGTGTCACAAACCGAGGGTGAATTCAGTGGATCGGAAACAGGAAGCATTGCGCCATTTCCCCTGTAGAATCCCTGAATAAAGGCATTAATCGTCATGCTCACAGGCTCACAGGTATTCACATCAACACTGATTGTAGCGGTGGAATTGCATGCATCGGTAACACTTACCGTGTATTGAGTTGATGCTACAGGCGAAGCTATGGGGGTTGCGGTTCCTGTATTATTCAGTCCGGAAGCCGGTATCCAGGAGTATATCAACGAAGCAGTCCGACCGAGACGTATATTGGGCCTTTGTGAAATGGATGATGTCACAGTCGATGTGCCGCATACCGTGCTGTTATCGGCACGATAATAAACGGTTGACGTAAAAGCAGTAGCGGACTGACGAACAGACGCATTACCGTTATTCAACCAGGAGCTGTTTTGAAAACAAACTTCAACGACAATATTCGAAGTGCCGTCCCAATAAAATGGGGTATTAAATATATGGGTGTTCCAGCCGGATACCGGAAAATGTACCGTGGGATTTAATACCGTATTTAGCCCTGTCTGAAAAGACGTGATTGAATTCAGACTGCTACCCGCCATTCTGATGGTAAAGTTGTTCAATCCGGGGCAGCTGTTAGGAGCCGAAACATCAAATGACAGTTCATTGATATTTCCGGAACTCAATCCGCTTGCAGTGAGTTCCGAGGCAAGAATTAAAAACTGATGTCTCGCTCCCCAGTAATAATTTCCGTATGGAGCCGGATAGGCCTGTGATCCGTTAATGGTGGTTCCGGTTCCGATTGTATATGTGCTGAGCGATGAACCTGATGCGACAGCTTCCAACTGAACCGAATCCCCCTGGCAGATCTCAGCAGATCCGGGGTTGAGCATAATGGAAGTATGGGTAACCGATAGAGTATCAGACTGACCGGGACAGGCGGAAGCCGGTTCGGTTATGACAAAGTATTGGCCGGGATCACTCACCGTTATACTCTGACTGGTACTGCCATCTGACCAAAGATAGGAAGTGGCTGTACTGGAAACCAGGGTAACGCTATCACCGGGGCAAATTTCTGTTGAGCCGCTTGCTGTAATGGAAGGAACCGATCCGCTTTGTAACGTAAGCGTAAATGGTACTGCCATGACGTTATTCGTTTCATCCGATTCCAGAAAATAGTTTTCAGGATCAATGTGCGCGACAATAAAGTAGTCGCCGTTACATGTTCCGGGCGGAATATCGATCCACATTCCATCCAGGCTTTGATAATATATATCCGTGTATCCGCTCGAGATTCCCTGCATGGTTGCCGAGCAGTTATATGAACCTCCGCCTAAACCAAAATTTGCAAAATTTCCATTTGTGAGTGTGACATCATCATTGCTCTTACAGTGACCGTTATAAGTGGAACAAGAGCCATAATCCATGAGGCAGAAAGCGATTTTAGCTCCGTCTCCATATACAGGCCAGTTCAGAGGATCAGGATCTCCGTTGGTTTTGCGTAAAGTGAAGGCTCCCCAGTTATCCACATGCATGTGTCCGTGAGTGGCATGGTATGACATGGCGCCTGCATCGCGGTCATAATATGTCATTACATTTCCGTTTTTCTGATAAACCCTTTGCCTGATCAGCTGATGCGGCTCATGGCCGTCCGGACAAAGTGCAGGTGCCGGTCCCGGAAAAGTATCTTCATCACAAACGAATATATCCTGGGCCCTGATCTCAAGCGGACCAAATCCGATATTAGGAGTCGAAACTGAAATTCGAAGACGGCCGTCATTTGCTCCATTTCCTGATTGTGAGTATTCTATCACACCGCTGGAACCGATTACCGTCAAGGGTGCCCGGGCAATTTTAATGTCCGGAAGTAAATCACAATTGGTACTTACACTGTCAGCGCAAAAGCAACTTGTGGCATTCGTAGTATGACAGGGTGGAGGTGGCGCCGGTGAAGTACCCCATGCAAAATATTCGCCATTCGTGCTGAGTGGACTTACTGGTCCCGGAGAAGAAGTGGAGGTTGTTCGTGTATAGTTGTTGTTAGGTACAAGGTTTACTGAACTGCCGGATGAGACCGATCTCTCAGTCCAGGGTCCGTTGATTGAAGTTGATTGAGCGACACGCAGTTCGTCTTCATTTCCTACCAGGTGGTCTGAATTTCCATAGGTATATACAATTCCGGGCAGGGTGACTCTGGCAGTAGCCGGAAGATCCGGCCCACCATTTCTGTTTAGTCTGTAACATCTGAATCCCTGTATGTTTATCAGTGGAGGATTTACGGATCCTGATGGCTGTAGCTCTATACTTGCGGTAATGGTTTGCGCAGACCAGGCTGTTGAAGTCAGAAGACTGACCAATCGTTTCAGGTTCGAACTGGGTGTTAGTCCATTGAATGAAGTCCCAACCCCCAATGGAAAATTCCTCGTTGTCGTGCCACTTGACGGGAAATTGATTCGTACAGGACCTGCGACAAATGAACCATGAGTCAGCGGTGGGGTAGCAGTACTCGCATCCGTTCCTGTAGTACCCGAAACGAATGGAGCAAGCGTAAGAAGATTGGTGGCAGAAGTGATTAAAATTCCTCTGTTCATGGTCAACGAACCGGTACTTGCGGTGCCTATCGTCAGAGGATAACTGAGCTGAACATTGCCGTGTGTATTGAAACTTACCGCTCCCGTAATGGTTCTTGTTCCTGAAATCAACTCAACTTCTTCACCTGTACTGATTGTCAGAGGATTGCAAGGAGTGAAATTGCCGGCAATGCTGAAATTATTTCCGTCTGCGTATGACATGGTCCGGCTCACAATCCCTCCGCCCCAGAGCGGAGCGGAAGTAAATGCTCCGCGACATCGCTCAATACCATGGGTAGTGCTTACAGATGAAACCCCAACAGTCAGATTGCCATTGGGATCAACGGATCCATTGTATAACCCTATGAACCGGCTTACACTAACAGGGCTCATATAGGTAATCCCACCTGAATTCGCATGATATATGTGGGCAATGCGCCCGTTTGTCAAGGTTCCTGAATTGCTGAAAATTGACGGCTTTCCACCTATCCAGAATAAAGTACTTGTGCCGGTGGATACAAAGGCGATACTTGTTCCGGTATCGAAATTCGCCAGTCCGGAATTGGTAAAACTTCCTCCCAGATACAACCTTCTTCCACTTACATTACTTGCAATAAATGTTCCGCCCGAGCTAATGTTAATGTCTCCAAATACATGAAGAAGGTGAGTGGTAGTTGATGAATAGGATATGGTTCCGGCGACTGTCAGGTCCTGACAACGGGCAATATTCGCGTTCACCGTAATGCTGTGGCCACTTGAAATATATACATGATCACCCGACTGGGGAACTACATTTCCTGACCAAACTGCCGGATCATTCCAGTTACCGGATGCAGAAGAGGAAATCGTCGTCGGACTATAATCCTCTACAATCAGGTTGTCAACCCATAGATTTTCTGAGCCAAAATTATTGGTCATCTCCAGTCCTATCTTACAATTGGAGGTTTTATAAGCCTCCGGTATCTGAACATTTATTTGCTCCCATCCTGCCAGACCGCTTAATGAGTTGGCGGGTATGATCATGATTGAATTCCAGCTTGTGCCGCCATCCGATGAAGCCATTACCCGAAAATTCAACACGGTACTTTCGGACAGATACTGACAGTAGAAACGTAAATAGGGAGATGATGACGTGCTCAGGTCCATGGAGGGAGATTCCAGCCGTCTTGATCCATATGCGGAGTTTGCCGGGCCAAAGAAGAAATTATTCATCCACAAAACACCTGTCCCGCTTTGTGCAGATGGCGGATTGGTTCCTCCGGAAACGCTTTTTGTCCACGCAGTGCCCGTCCAGCTATTTTGCTCCCAGTCCTTTTCTCCATTGGTAGTGATTTGCTCCGGCTGACCGTCACCAATAAGCACAACACGTGACTGTGTCCAGCCTGATGGAGCAGAAGGACTTCCGCTCCATGCTGTTTCAAAATCTTCACTGAGATACACAAGTGCCGTCGATTCATAATAACTCATGAAGAACAGCACAGCGAATGTTGAGAGATACTTTAGCATGTATGTAGTTTTATATTATCAGAATCCTGATTGGTTACGTGGATTCCATATCTTTTAAGATGAATAAATTTCAATTTTTTTCCGGGAAGCGCAGGGCCTGCTTACTGTAAAACTGGACAGGTTGTTTACGATTTATTCAGAAAGATAATGAAGAAACCTGAACCTCGCCAATTTAATTCACCCGGATCAGGCCATGAGAAATGGTAATAATCCTTTGAAAACCACAGCCACGGGCTATTTCGTGGAACCGGCATTGCCTTTCTATTGTTGAAAGAGCTGAATGCGGCGAAGCTGGCAAGGAAAAGGATTTGGATTCGTACAAGATTGGCTGACGGATCTTTCAGGATTAAAGTGAAAGGATGCAGACGCTTTCGGGATCAGCCAAGCCTGATCCTTGTCTTTGATGCATGACAGGAATTGATATGTTCATTGCCATCTAATTTGTCAATCTGCAAGATTCTTTTAAATCGCAACGATTAATTGATTTTTGATTGATTAATGTTGTACTTGAACAATAGGAGGCCGGTACTTAGGTAAAGAATGGTGAAATTTTCATCAATCCTGATGAAGCAATAAACGGAAAGTTCAGTTCGCAAACAGCCAGGTATGTCAAGGGCATATCTCGCTCTCAGAAAATTCTCGAAAGATTATCTTATACATCGTCTTCAAAGCTGTTCAATGTCTGCGAAGGAGTTAGAATTTCAAATTCTATTCAGGGTCTTTGTACTTCAAGATTCAGCAGTATATTATTTTCAAGCAAACTATAATCTGAATTGTCAATGATTCCATCTCCATTCAGGTCACTGCATTCATATCCGGTCAGAAATTGTGATAAGTCCGATTCCAGGCTGACAAGGTCATTGTAATCTATCCGGCCATCACCCGTCATGCTGCTTAAACCTGAGCTATCGCTTATGTCTCCGCTGTACATCGCAAAGTAACCATCATGAAGAACGGATTGCATGGATCCGAAGGCGTGTGCTGCGGAAACGCTGAAGTCATAGCTGGTCACAGGCCATTGCAATTGCACAGGCAAGGCGCTCCATGTTTCCAGTGAGTTCCGGTGACGAATGGAAATATAGCAAAGGCTGCCCGGAGGAACTTGTGTAAATATTCCGGTATTTCCTCCTGTATCCAGAATGCACCTGAAGGAATCCAGCATTTCATATGGAGGTGATGAAGCATGAAGGGAAAGCAGAATCGTATCACACAGGTCCGGATTTGTTAAAGGGGAAATGACAGGTCTGAGCTTTCCGTTACCGGTATAGTATGCCTCAATGAACACTTTTATTTTCAGATGGATTGCGCAGTTGATTCCCGGAGAATCGGAATCAGCAACGGATACATAAATTCCGTCCTGACTGCCCATATCATATAGCTGACAGGAATTTAATGCTGTGACGCTGCTCACCATGCCGGTCAGGGTATCAAAGTATCCACCATGACTATAATAGGATGCGTAACTGTCGTCGGTGGAAATTACGATCCTGCCGGAGTCCTCCTCAACAGGTGAGGTGGATGGCCCGTTTATTTCAACAGCTGAAATTCCGCTCAGGTCATACGGCCCATCAGTCAAAAGATTCCAAAAGCGGCTGGCAAACAATGACTGACCTGTGGTATTTGCCATGCTTCCCGAAGGGCAGAATTCATATACGCTTGCAGTTAATCCGGACCCGGAATTGTTGACGACATTTTTCAACCTTAAGGGATGATATTGCGTTTGGCCAACAGGATAAAATACGAGAGG
The DNA here is from genome assembly GCA_964544885.1 of uncultured Flavobacteriales bacterium. Lineage (GTDB taxonomy): Bacteria > Bacteroidota > Bacteroidia > AKYH767-A > 2013-40CM-41-45 > QQVM01. The sequence goes on along the minus strand of CAZJDX010000013.1, from coordinate 5,810 downwards.
AGAAACTCCCACCGGAATGATCCTGCGTAGTCTTCCTTTTACAAATGATAATTCGCTTCCACCATAGATTCCGCCTCCCGGACTGTCTTTCAGGGTCAGTGTAAAACTGTCTGTATTGACAAATCCATTGTCAAGTGCAAGCGCGTGATGAACTGTCAAATTGTTTTTGAGGGTAATGTCCTGTAATGGTTTATTCACTCCGAGTTGCCTGAGCTGAGTAATTCCGGATGGAATGACTGCTCCGCTATCCGGACCGCTAAACCAGATTGAAGTTAATGAGTCACTCATCAAATTTCCAACCTGGGTACACGAAACAGGTCCTTTCAGATGCAGCGAATTTCCGTTTATCTGCAGCGAACCTGATGCAAGAGAAAACTCACCCTGAATTATGATTGAATCATTCAATAGAGTTGAAATTCGTGAGTTTGTATTTATTTTGAGACTGTTCATGAGAGGATTTGGGAACATGACAAGCTGATCATTATTTCCGGTCAGTTCATAGTTGGCTTCATTGTTGAAGCTGAGAGTTGTAAATTGGACAAGTGTACCTGTGAATGCGCCGGGATGTGAACTTTTAATCCATGCTTCATTGGCGAGAGTGAAATGCTGACCATTATTGTTTCCGGAGATCACATAACTGTCACAGTTAAGTGATCCATAGACGCTAAGTCCGGCGCCGGCATTCAGATACATATTGTTTTGCAACAAATATTCAGCTTCATAAGCAATGGTCATTTCGTCGAAGAAGTTACTGATATAATTCCCGCTGAGAGTTCCGCTTCCCACAAGGTTGTATCGCTGGATGCCGCTGCCATTTGCAAACTGACCGTTCAGGATCAGGCTGCCCCCGATCTGCAGGAGGCCGGTGTAGTTATTGATCAGTATGACATTCTGATCAACTTTCAGATCCCTGCAGGATGCGCCTGAGCTCCCGCTAAGTGTTCTGCTCCAGGATCCGGCTTCAGACTCAAAGGACAGATTTCCGTAGTGACGATTACTAAGACTTACCGGAGGATTAAGCGTGCCATTACCACGGTATATCCAGTCAGACTGAGGATGGAATTGTGTAGCGTCGAGCACATGCGATGAGGCATTGCTTGTATTGTGAATATAACTTGATGCCGAATCAAGTTTCATGACCGCAGCAGGGGAGAAGAAGATCATACCGCGATTGAGGATCTTCCCTTTCACGATCAGGTCATGCGGATCGGCACTGTTGGTTACGGTTAACATTACACCAGGATTGATCTCCAGTTCCGCACCTGGATTGATAATAAGCTGATCAGCCACCTGATCGGCACTGATGTAGATCTTATGATACACTTCAATTTTTCCATCCTGCTGCGTGGGATAAGTTACTGCGGCCTGCCAGTTTCCGTTATTGAAAACTTCCCAATGCTGAGGAAGATTCCAGGCACCTCCGGCAAAACTCCTGTAATCCCCCTGTTGCCGGGCATTTATCTGTTGAAGAAAGTGAAAGATACAGAGAGAGGAGAATAGGAATTTCAGTGTTTGGCGCGACATATCAGGTTTTTCAAATTTGAATGCCAAGTTGAATTACCGGATCATTTCCGGCAACCATTCTATGACGGTTCTTTTTTGATGTCTCACGGAAAGTTGATTTGAAAGCGATTGATTATCTTGAGACCCGCACAGAATAAACCTTCACTGCATTCATTGTCGCCTCATGGCGCGAGACGGAATACTATGTCAGCTAACATAACGGAAATATGACAACCGCTATCATTGTCACCCTTTGCATTTTGATCCTGACAGCTTATCTGTTTGACCTGAGTTCTTCAAGGACAAGGATCCCTTCGGTTATTTTACTGCTGGCGCTTGGATGGTTCCTGAAGAAGGCAACGGTTTACCTGAATATTGCAATCCCCGATCTCTCCAATGTCTTACCGGTATTGGGGACAGTCGGACTCATTTTGATCGTTCTGGAAGGTTCTCTCGAACTGGAGTTGAACAGATCCAAATCCCTGTTGATTAAGAAATCCATCGCAGGCGCGCTCCTGCCCCTTCTCATACTCTCTTTCGGAATCGCCTTTTTTTTTCAGTATTACGGGCAAACGGACTTCCGTCGCTGCCTCATCAATGCTATCCCGCTGGCCGTGATCAGCAGTGCCATCGCCATTCCCAGTGCATCCAGGCTTTCAGGGGCCCGGAAAGAGTTTGTAATTTATGAAAGCAGCCTTTCGGATATTTTTGGCGTCTTACTCTTTAATTTCGTCGCGTTAAATGAAAGTTTCGGCTGGATCACCTTCACTGATTTTTCTTTACAGATCCTTCTTATCATTTTGATTTCATTCGTTGCCACGCTGGGACTTGCGTTTCTGCTGAGCAGGATCGAACATCATATAAAATTTGTTCCCATCATCCTGCTTATCATACTTATTTATGTGCTTTCAAAGGAATACCATCTTCCTGCCCTCATTTTCATCCTCATCTTCGGGTTGTTTCTCGGAAACATAGACAAGCTGAGAAAATACCAGTGGGCTGAAAAATTCAGTCCGGGTGAATTGCAATCGGAAGTTCACAAACTCAAACAACTAAATATAGAAGGCGCCTTTCTCATCCGTTCCTTATTCTTTCTTGTTTTCGGTTTCATGATCGATACAAAGGAATTACTTAACACTGATACCCTTTTATGGTCTGTCTCCATTACCATTGCTATATTTCTGCTCAGATTGATACAGATGCTTGCATCCCGGCTTCCGGTATTTCCACTGCTCTTCATTGCTCCGAGAGGATTGATCACCATTCTCCTCTTCATTTCCATTGCACCTGCCGACTTGCTGCCATTCATGAATAAATCCATTATCATACAGGTTATCATTTTATCAGCCATGTTTATGATGCTGGGACTGATGATAGGCGGTTCGGGAAGGAAGCAGGAGGCGGTTTCAGAGGAAGTGCGGCCTTGATCCTGGCGCTTCATTTGTTTCTTACCCATAAGAAAAGATTAAGCCACTGAATTTTGCATGCTGAAGACTTAATTTTTCTATAGAACTGATACTTCAAATCCAGTCTGTGTCAATGCAAGTTTCGAGAAAGGAATTGGCAGATTCCGCCTCCGCCTTCTTCGATAATATTTCGGTGTTTTATGAATCCGGACTTTGACATTGACTATAAGCTGTTTCATTCCAAAAGGAGGGTCAATTCTTTGGCTTCGATAAAATTTAGACTAAAGTTTTTGTAGATATACATGATGAAATACGGAAAAAAAGCCTTTCTGCTACTGAGTGAACTGGTGGAAATTTTATTGGAATCAGCATGGTTTACTTATTTGCGAAACAAATACCCGATGGTCTTTCGGATTTTCAGTTCAAGACTGTCCATCCATAAATTCAAAGGCTTACCTCTTACAATACTGTTGATTGCCCTTGGATTAAATTTACTTCTGCTTGCCGATTTTACAGAGGACGTGATCAATTCACGGGAGTTCATAGCCATTGATGCCTTTACAGCGGAATTCTTGTTTAATCTCCGTTTTGAACCGCTGGCAAAAGGATTTAATTATTTCAGTAAATTGGGAAGTACCGGCATTGTCAGCATAGTTGCTGGCTGCTTGTGTATTTTCCTTTTCTTTAAAAGAATGATTCACTATGTAACAGGCATTCTTGTTTCAGTTTCAGGCAGCGGCCTGAGTATTTATGTTGGAAAAGGTATTTTTGAAATAGACCGCCCTCATGAATACGCGTATTATACAGAGAGTTATTTTTCATTCCCAAGCGGACATGCCGTGATTTCAATTGCCTTCTATGGACTTGTTTTTTATATGCTCTTAAGACGTGTTAAATCCGTCAAAATTGGTATTCTTATAGTCGGATTAGCATTGGCATTTTGCCTGTTGATGGGTATAAGCCGCCTCTATCTGGGTGTTCACTACCTGAGCGATGTGCTTGCCGGATTTATGCTGGGCAGCCTATGGCTTTTACTGAGTATTAGTATTATCGAGTGGCGGGAGGACAGATTAAAATCAAGAAAGATCAGCTCCTGAGTAAGGCCTGAAAGTAGGTATTTTCGGAAAAGAACATGGAGACCTGACCGGATGTAATTCCGCATGGACATATTACCTGCACACCTCATCCTGCAGGGGCAAATGCAATCCTATACCTGAATTTTTGTATCTTTGCAGAAGAGTGAATAAAATTGTATGATATGAAAAAATTGATTGTAAACAGACTGGATTATGCAAGAATTAAAAAGAGCATCAGCGATGCACGACAGTTCAATTCGATCAGTAAAGCGGATGCGGATAAACTGATAAGCGAACTGGATTCGGCAAGCATTGTTGAGCCTGAATCGGTTCCTTCAGACGTAGTGACCATGAACTCAATTGTGAAACTGAGTTTTCTGAATAATGACAAGCAGGTTCAGTTTCAGATAGTATATCCGGATCAGTCAAACTTCAGGGAGAATAAAATTTCCATTTTCTCTCCCATTGCGACAGCCCTTATAGGATACAGAGTCAATGACGAAATTGAGTGGATTGTGCCCTCAGGGCTGACCCGAATCAGGATTGATGAAATTATCTATCAGCCGGAAGCTGCCGGACATTTAAATTTATAGTCCACCTATTCCGTGGATCCGGTACGAATTTGAAAATATTTGATGTTGATCCGCTTATAAGCTATTGGAAATCAGGATACACCGGATACAACATTTTGGTTTACGGATTTGAAAAAATAACGCATACAAAGCATCACACATGAAAGCCAACGGAAAAACAGTTGAAGAAATCCTGAACAATGTACCCGAAGAAAGGGCGGAGCCATTCAACAAGTTGCACAAAGTTATTGTGAAGAACCTGCCAAAAGGTTTCGAAGCCTCCATCAGTTACGGAGGCCTGGGTTATGTTATTCCCCACAAACTTTATCCGGCGGGTTATCATTGTAAGCCCAGCGAGCCGCTGCCCTTCGCGGGAATAGCTTCGCAAAAAGGGTCTATAAATTTTTACCATATGGGAATTTATTCCGATCCGGAATTGTTGAAGTGGTTCGTCAGCGAATATCCAAAGCACAGCAAACAAAAGCTGGACATGGGAAAGAGTTGCGTCCGTTTTAAGAAGCTGGACGACATCCCTTATAAGCTTATCGGCGAGCTGATGAGAAAGATGAGCGCGAAAGAGTGGATTGAGAAATACGAATCTGCTTATAAGCCGAAACCGGCTAAGACGAAGAAGTGACCCTCGACGCTATGCATCCGGTGTTGAAAGGATGCTGAAAGGCCTGTTCCACCGTGTCAATTTTTGGGTCGGGAAGTATGGTGCACTATAATCACAGGGATAGGTTATGTACCTATAGACTTTCAAATGCAGCTGTAAAAGCGGTCAAATTTCGTAGTGATTTTCTTTCTCCCGGATTTATAGGGATCCGGACTTAGTCATTGAGAATACAACAGGATTGAAAGTTATTAATGAAACCACGGTAATATTTTAAGGAAAAGAGCTATGAGCAAATGGGATGAAAGCACACTATTCATACTGCCGTTGAAGTGTGTCTGCATTGAATGCAAGAACTATATTAATCACCTGACATGCACAGCTTTTCCGGATGGCATTCCGGATGAAATAGTTTTTAATGGCATGCCGCACGATCTGCCATTGCCTGATCAGGATAATGAAATAGTCTTTGAGCAAAAGTGATTTTCAAATAATTTCCTGATCTTCTTTCTCCGGATAGGTATGGAACCGATTTTTGACATGGAGAATACAACACTTGGGCTCTAAAGCTGCCTTCCTTGGACGTTGTGATTTGCTTTCTCCCGATAGCTATCGGGACCGATCTTTGTCATAGAGAATA
>CAZJDX010000012.1:0-89557 GCA_964544885.1 uncultured Flavobacteriales bacterium | reverse complement strand
CGATCTCCGGAAACAACAAAAGAAACTACAGGATTCTCTCTAACGCGCTGAGCGTCCTGAATAAGAATGGAAATGCCCTTTTTGTTTTACCTTCTTTCGAATCCATGTCGCTCAGCACCTGGCGTCTGATCGACTGGTATAATAAAGAGGACTATAAGATCGCTGACATACCCAGAGACGAGCTCGTTCACTTTGATGAGAAGCACAGAAAAGAAATGGAAGAGGGTATCGTTTACATTCAGGACGCTCCGACAAAGCATTACCGCTTCCCTGAATTATTCAGCTTGTTTCACCAGGGAGATTTTCAGATAGAAGCGATAGAAAAAGTTGAGTACGACTGGTCAACAGAATTGAATTCTCCTCCGAAATGGATCAAAGAACCTTATCCCTGGGATTGGATGGTAGAAGTGAAGAGAGTGAAATAAATGAAAGACGCCGGACCGGGCATGTTCATCTCTGAGATGCTTGTCCGGACAGAAACATCCATGACTAACCTGTTTTGACTTTCTCCAGGTCTTCGGGTGTATCAATGGCAATACTGTCATATGAAGTTATCGCCGCTTTAATCACATAAGCGTTTTCAATCCAGCGCAATTGTTCAAGGGATTCCGTGACTTCCAGATTTGTTTTAGCCAGTTCTGAAATTTCAAGAAGTGTTTCCACCCTGTAACCGTAAATTCCGATGTGTTTGTAATAACTGGAATGTTTCAGCCATTCCTGTTCAGGAAAATTCCGGTTGTAAGGTATTGGTGAACGGCTAAAATAGATCGCTTCATTCTTTTTATTCAGAACCACCTTCACGTTGTTGTGGTTGAACAACTCGTCCGTGCTGCTGATTTTTTTAACGAGGGTGGATATCCGGGTTTGTTTGTCATCAAATGTGGAACATAACAGGTCAATCTGATCAGGATGTATGTATGGTTCATCACCCTGAATATTGATCACCGCGTCCCATACCTTCGCGTTGACTTTTTTAAGGATCTCCGCACAGCGGTCCGTACCACTCAGGTGTTGTGGACTGGTCATCACGGCTTCACCTCCAAACTCCTTTACGTGGTTGAATATCCGTTCATCATCGGTGGCAATGATCACCTTACTCAGTCTCTTTGATTTAATACACTGTTCATAGACCCGCTGTATCATCGTCTTGCCGTCTATGTCAGCAAGCGGTTTTCCTGGGAAGCGGGTCGAGCCGTAGCGTGCCGGTATAATGCCTAGAATATTCATGAGGATCAAAAATAAGCAGGAAATGCATTGGTTTGAAAACCAGATAAAAAATTTACCGCAGAAATAATCCTGTCAGAAACTTAGTCCGGCCTGGATGACAAAAGTTCTGGGTGCCTGCATATCGGCAGGCCTTTCCATATAAATATGATTGAAGAGATTTTTTACAACAAAGGAGAGATGCAGGCTGTTGCTGATCCGGTATTTCGTACGCAGGTCAAAAACGGCGTCGCCCTTTGTCCTGTGCTCCCGGTAGTGGGCAATTCCGAGGCTTTGTCCAAAGGCAAGATCCAGGATACCACTGACAAAGATCTTGTCGATGTTCACCATCCTGCTGTGATAGCGCATGCTCATGCCCAGGGAAATCCGACGGAATTCAAATTCTATATCCGCTTTCAGTGTGTGCTTATACCTGTATTTCAGAAAGTCACTCGAATCGCTGCCCATAAAATTGGCTACACCGACCTTTGTAATATAGAGACTGTCGAAACTGAGTTGTTGGGGCTCGATATATGAATACCCCGCGCTGATAACTGTCTCTAATTCTTTAAGGAGTTTTCCCTGTAGCATCAAAGAAAAGTCGATGCCTCTGATGCGGGTGTCGCCAACATTCATGGATCTGAAACCAAGTCCGTTTACCGGATCCGCTGAGGTACCCCATTGGGCGAAACCGAATTCCATCATGTTTTCATAACGGTTTTCAAAGACGGCGAGGTCTGTATAAGCCGACCATTCTCCGAGTATGATCAGCTGACGCAGGCCTGCTTCGGCGCTGTATCCTTTTTCGGCCTCCAGTTGAGGATTGGGATAAATGATCAGGTTACCAACGGATGTCCTGATAAATTTTTCCGCAATGGAGGGATAACGATAACCCTGCCCATAGGATGCGCGGAGATATGTGGATTTAAGGAACCGGAAATTAACTCCAGATCTGAATACCGGGGTCCATTTTTCTTTAATGCTGTCGACCTTGTTTTGTTCCACACGGCTTCCCAATGAAAAATTCAAACGTCCGTAATGCAGATCCGCTTGAACATAAGCCGCATTCTGTATGCCTTCATGATCGCCGTACAACTCACTTTTCACATCCGATCGCTGCAGTACAAGTCCTCCGGTAAGGGTAATGAACTTAAGCGGTTTTTGCTGAGTCTGATATTCCATGTAATACAGATCCGCTTTCGAATCCTGGTTGGTATTGTTTTGATTGGTGGTATTGAACCAGCGACCTCTGAGCTTGTGCGAACCGCCATTCTTCCCCGCGTAAGTTATGAAGGGGTCAACATTGGTACGGGTGTTTGAATAGGCGCTGAGCGTGTTCGGAGCGGGTATGTACGCGCTTCCGGTGTCATTCTTCCAGAGAAAGAACACACTTCCTTCTCCGGACATGATATTTGCATTTACGCCTGCCGATAGTCCCTCAATATTTTTAAAGCGGTATTTGAGATTCGTGTTAAATCGGGCTCTTTGTTCGAATTCGCCTTTGCGGTAACCTTCATCAATAAAGATATTTCCTCCGGCGACAATATCCAGGCGGCCCGCTTTTCTGCTATGTAAGAAATTCATTCCGGAGTACATTGGCGGAATGCTGCCCCACCAGTCGGCCCGGTAGCTTGTGTCGTTCAGCGTATAATCCGCCTTTCCGTAGATTCCCGTAAACGCATTGATTTTTGTCAGCGGTTTATCCTTAGGATAGGCCGTACGGATGTTGATGGTTCCGTTCAGGGCGGAAGAGCCGAAGAGTACCGATGAAGCGCCTTTTACCACTTCTATCTGTTCAAGATTTTCTACAGGGATGAAACTCCATTTTGCATCATTGGCATCGGCAGTCAGCTGAGGAAGATCGTCCACCAGCACCTGAACCCGGCTGCCTGCCCCATAACTCCAGCCGCTGCCGCCCCTGATATTTGCCTGTCCGTCGATGATGGAAACTCCGGCTACATGTTGCAGGGCCTCATCCATCGTGGTGGTATTTCTGTCTTCCACCAATCCGGGTTTCAGCACTTCCATCGAAACGGTGACTTCTTCAAGCTTTTGTTCAAACTTCGATGCGCTGATAACCACCAGGTCCAGTTCTTTCATGGAACTTCTCAAATAAATATCCAGAAGCTGAACTTCGCCGGCCTTCAGATTCACATCGATGTTGAAATTTTCAAAGGAGATAAATTGAAACCGGAGAGATTGAATGCCGCTTTCCAGTTCAAGACTGAAATTGCCGTTTATATCAGTAACCAGTTTCGCGGTATCGTTCACAAAAATGCTGACACCAGGCAGACTTTCATGGCTTGCAGCGGAACGTACAGTTCCTTTTACAACAGCTTTCTGGGCAATACTGTCTGACATGGCAAACAGGCACACTAAAAAGCATATTATTTTTCTCAGCATATAGTGGATTGCAGAGCTGCTTGTTGGTCAGTATTCTTGCATCCCGGCGGGTAAATATAAATGCAATTTACCGGATGGCTTTTGCAAATTCAAAATTTGAAAAAGGAATTATCCCGGCCGGCGGTTGGAATTTCCCAACAGAATAAATATTAAAGGAGACAAGAATCATTGAGTAAGGAAGAGGAAAGTCTGAAACACCGGATAGCGCTCAGCCTTTTACCGGGCATCGGTCCGGTGACAGCGCGACTGCTGATAAGTTATTGCGGAGACGCGGAAGAGATTTTCCGGATGAAGAAAAACCGGCTTGAAAGAATTCCGGGAATTGGTCCGGACAAAGCGGGGATTATCCTTTCTGCCAATGTCATGCAGAGGGCGGAGGAGGAGATTGATTTTCTCAGACGAAATTCGATCAAAACCTATTTTTATCTGGATAAGGATTATCCATCCCGTCTGAAGAATTGCACGGACGCGCCTTTGTTGCTCTATTTTAAGGGAGAATGCGATCTGAATGCATCCCGGATCGTGAACATTATCGGTACGCGACGAAACACTTCTTATGGTAAGGAGGTCACTGAAAAACTGGTTGAGGAATTGAAAAGATATGAGACGGTGGTTGTAAGCGGACTGGCTTATGGCATAGATATTATTGCTCACCGGGCAGCCATCATAAATGAAGTTCCAACGGTGGCGGTTACAGCTCATGGTCTTGACAGAATTTATCCGTCCGTTCACAGTTCATCGGCCGACAGAATGTTAAAACAGGGAGGCATTCTGACGGAATATCCGAGTGGAACAAATCCTGACAGGGAAAATTTTCCGGCAAGAAACCGGATCGTTGCAGGAATCAGTGACGCGACCATTATTATTGAGTCGGCTGTAAAAGGCGGAGCGCTGATCACCGCAGATCTGGCCAACAGTTATAACCGTGATGTGTTCGCCTTTCCGGGGAGGGTTCACGATGCGTATTCCCAGGGTTGCCATCACTTGATCCGGGAAAACAAAGCTATGCTTGTTACTTCCGCCGCGGACATTGCCAGGGCCATGAACTGGGATATCGAAGAAGCCGAAAAAGAAAAGAAGATCAGGAAGCAATTGGCGCTGTTTGTGGAACTGAATGAAGATGAACGAAAGCTTGCAGAGATCCTGAAAGAAGGGGGAACTCTGTCGGTGGATATACTGGCTGTCAGGTCGGAGATGCCGGTAAGCCGGGTGAGTTCCCTGCTTCTCAATCTTGAGTTTTCAGGGATCCTTCGCAGCTTGCCGGGTAAAATGTATGAGTTGACCTGATGGTTTGAATTTTTAATTGTTCGAACAACTAAGCAATGAAAGAAAATTTTCGGACTTTTGTCCTTACCCAATCTGTCAATCACAAAAACCAAAGCCATGTATGAAACGCTGAAATCCCTTCTTCAGAAAGAATTGGATGAAATCAAGGAAGCCGGACTTTATAAAAGCGAACGTATCATTTCATCGGCACAGGGAGCTGATATTATCGCGAACGGTAAGCCGGTTATAAATTTCTGCGCGAACAATTATCTGGGTCTTTCATCTCATCCAAAGGTCGTGGAAGCGGCTAAGAGAGCGATTGACACCCGGGGTTACGGCATGTCATCCGTCCGTTTTATCTGCGGAACACAGGATATTCATAAAGAGCTTGAAAAGAAAATCTCAACCTACCTGGGTACGGAGGATACAATTTTATATGCAGCCGCATTCGACGCGAATGGCGGTGTATTTGAACCCTTGCTGAATGAGCAGGACGCCATCATCAGCGACGAGCTTAATCACGCATCAATCATTGACGGGGTAAGATTATGCAAGGCACAACGTTTCAGGTATAAGCATAACGATATGGGGGAACTGGAGAAAGCCCTCTCCGAAACTCAACATCTTCGCCACCGGATGATCGTAACCGATGGTGTGTTCAGCATGGATGGAACGATTGCACAGCTTGATAAAATTGCTGAATTAGCAGACCGTTACAAAGCCCTTGTCATGATCGATGAGTGCCATGCCACCGGATTTATGGGCAAGACGGGCAGAGGTACTCATGAATACAGGAATGTAATGGGAAAGGTTGACATCATTACAGGAACTCTGGGTAAGGCTCTAGGAGGCGCCATGGGCGGATTTACTTCGGGCCACAAAGAGATTATTGAAATACTCAGACAGAGATCAAGGCCCTATCTGTTTTCTAATTCACTCGCTCCGGGGATAGTCGGTGCATCGATTGCAGTAATTGATTTGCTGAGTGAATCCGGTGACCTTCGTCAGAAGCTATGGGAGAATACAAAGTATTTCAGAACGAAAATGGCTGAAGCCGGTTTTGATATCAAAGCAGGCGAACATCCTATTGTTCCTATCATGCTCTACGAGGCCAAGCTTGCTCAGGATTTCGCGGCCCGTTTACTTGAGGAAGGCATTTATGTTACCGGATTTTTCTATCCCGTTGTTGCAAAGGGGAATGCACGTATCAGAGTCCAGCTTTCCGCGGCCCATGAAAGGCATCATCTTGATAAGGCTATCGCCGCTTTTGTAAAAGTAGGACAGGAACTGATGGTATTGAATTGAGCCTGCATGGCATGATTGAATTCCCGTTCACTCCACAAAAAGTTCTTACAAACGGGATTGTCTGGCAACATGTATAGTCCTGGTGTTTGCTGATTGACAAGTAAGCAGAGGAATTCCATATCCTCCCAAGAATTAAATATTGGGGTCTATCTGCTGCAAGTAAAAACAAAAACCGGAGTTTTTTCAGAGCGGGTGATGAAAGTTGAAGGAGAATAGGAGCGCTGAAGAAGAAAAGGAAGTTTGTTACTTTGTGTTATTAATCACATAAATCCCAAAAATCCCACCCATCCCATGAATCCCAAAAATCCCAGTCCAGACATTGATTTAAGCGATCAGGTGAGCGGCATCTATGTCTATCGCATCGTAAGCAAGGGAAAGATTTACCCCGGAAATAAAATCATCCTTCAGAAATAATGCGAAACCTCCTGCTGTCAATCGGCTGCATGATCTCCCTGTCCTGCTTTGCCCAAAAGCGGGACAGGATTTGGATATTTGGCGATCACGGAGGACTTGATTTTAACGATACAGCGAATGTCGTTTCATTTTACTCCGGATTAAATGGGACACAGGTAAAATATTCCTGCGGTTCCATTTCTGACAAGGACGGTAATTTACTTTTTTATGTGGCAGCCGATCAATTGGCCTTACAGGGCACACGGGTATTTAACCGCAACGATGCCATCATGTTAAATGGCGATGACCTGGAAGGCCATCCTGCGATGAGTCAAACAATACTTATTTTACCATTCCCTAAAGATACAGCACATTATTATCTTTTCCACAAAACGCAGTATTCTTCCAAAATATACCTGTATTATTCCATCGTGGATATGACCTTAGATAACGGACTGGGAGGTGTGCAAAGTAAAAATACGGTCATCCCTTGCGACAGCCTTACCCAGCGCACAACAGCGGTAAAGCATGCCAATGGACGGGACTGGTGGCTGATCGTGCAGCGTTGGGATCAGGATGAGTACCTTAAATTTCTCATTACCCCCGGTGGAATACAGGGGCCATTTAAACAGGTAGGCAGCAATCCTCACAATCCCAAGGAACAAATTATTGGCACATTTTATTTTTCCAGGAGTGGGAGTAAACTGGTTTCTGTAGCACCTGGAGCTGATATTATCGTAATGGATTTTGACAGATGTACAGGAGATTTGTCCAACTTTCGCAGGATAGGAGAAAATATTTATTCTCATGAGAACAGCTATTTCGGTTGCGCCTTTTCACCGAATGAAAATGTGTTATATGTATGTAACAGTTATCCATATCCCGGCAAGTATGTGTATCAATACGACCTCACTGCAGCGGACATTAAGGCCAGCAAACAAACCATCAACATGTATCCGGATACGGGGCTGTTGACCTATGTGCAATACGGCCATATGCTGCTGGGAGCGGATAATAAAATTTACGTTGCGAAAGGCAACGGGAGCGGACTTAACTCCAACACGGTTTATACGCAGTACATAGATGTAATCTTAGAACCGGATGTGGTTGGGCCGGGATGTGATTACAGGAGCAATTATTTATACCTTAACGGAGGGCGTGTAACTATTGGCCTTCCTAATATGGTCAATTATTCCCTGGGGCCTGTACAGGGAAGCGTATGCGACAGTTTGAGTACGGGAATTTCAGAAAAGCCATTACGAGGCAATCCATTTACGATCAGCCCCAACCCGGTGAAAGATTGGATCAATCTTTATCAGAAGGCAGATTTTCTCAATGGCAAATCCTATCACGCAACGCTTTTCAACAGCCAGGGACAAATCGTTTTTGATAGAGAAATGCCAGCGGGAGAGTATTCCATTCCCGCTCAAGGATTAAGTATTGGCGTGTATGTGCTGCAAGTTAAAACAAAAGCCGGAGTTTTTTCAGAGCGGGTGATGAAAGTTGAAGGAGAATAGGTGCGCTGAAGAAGAAAAGGAAGTTTGTTATTTTGTGTTATTAATCACATAAATCCCAGCAATCCCATGAATCCCAGTACAGACATTGATTTGAGTGATCAGGTTAACGGGATCTATGTTTACCGGGTTGTGAGCAATGGAAAGATATATCCGGGAAATAAAATCATCCTACAGAAATAATGCGAAACCTCCTGCTGTCAATCGGCTGCATGATCTCCCTGTCCTGCTTTGCCCAAAAGCAGGACAGGATTTGGATATTTGGTGATCACGGAGGACTTGATTTTAATGACACTGCCAATGTGGTGTCCTTCTATTCGGGGCTGAATGGGTATTCTACTCTATATTCATTCGCTTCAATAGCTGATAAAGACGGCAATCTCTTATTTTATGTAGCGGCAGATCAATTGGCCTTGCAAGGTACGCGCGTATTTAACCGCAACGATGCCATCATGCTCAATGGCGATGACCTGGAAGGGCATCCTGCAAGAACTCAATCCATATTAATTCTTCCAGTACCCGATGATTCAGTCCGATATTATGTTTTTCATAAAACTCCATATTCTTCAAAGACTTATCTCTATTATTCCATCGTGGATATGACCTTGGATAATGGGCTGGGAGGTGTACTGAGTAAAAATACGATGATCCCCTGCGACAGCCTTACTGACCGCAATACAGCAGTAAAGCATGCCAACGGGCGGGACTGGTGGCTGATCCAGCAGCGCTGGGATCAGGATGAGTATCTGAAGTTTCTCATTACGCCCGATGGAATACAAGGGCCATTCAAACAGGCAACCGGAAATCCGAAACCCAAGGAAGAGTACTACGGTACTTCCTATTTTTCCAGGAGCGGAAACAAATTGGTTTCCGCGGGCGCCTATGGCAATATAGGGTTGATGGATTTTGATCGCTGTACAGGAGATATCAGCAATTACCGGCAGATTGGTCCGGGAGTTTTTTCTTATGAGCATAGTTTTCTGGGCTGTGCCTTTTCGCCTGATGAAAACGTATTATATGTGAATAACAGCTATCCCTACCCCGGCAAGTATGTGTATCAGTACGACTTAACCGCACCGGATATTTCAGCCAGTATGCAGGTAATCAATATGTATCCCGATACCGGACAGTTGATGTATGTGCAATACGCACACATGCTGCTGGGCGCAGACAATAAAATATATGTATCCAAAGGAAATGGAAGCGGTCCTCCGCAATTTAATTCACATACTGTGTACACCTGGAACATGGATGTGATTTTAAATCCGGATGTCGTTGGTCCGGGATGCAATTACAGGAGTAACCACCTCTATCTTAATGGGGGTCGTTCCACTTATGGGCTTCCAAATATGGTTAACTATAACCTTGGACCGGTTGTTGGAAGTGTGTGCGATAGTTTGAGTACGGGAATTACAGAACAAAACCAAAAGAAAAATCCTTTTGTAATCAGCCCCAACCCGGTGAAAGATTGGATACATATTTATAAGAAAGAAGATTTTGCAAAAGGAAAATCCTATCACGCCACGCTTTTCAACAGCCAGGGACAAATCGTTTTTGAAAGAGAAATGCAGGCGGGAGAATATTCCATCCCTGTTTCCAATATCAGCGTGGGTGTGTATGTGCTGCAATTAAAAACAAAAGCCGGAGTTTATTCTGAGCGGGTGATGAAAGTTGAAGGCGAATGAGTGAATGTAATCAGATTTAAGCATTTTTTATGTTGCAGCTTACAATCTCAAAATTCCAGCAATCCCAACAATCCCAGTCCCGACAATGTTTCCTAAAGCGGAATGAGCTTACGCGCATACCGATCACACAACATCGCTCAGCGGGATAGCTGATGATTTAAGATCTGCAAGGCTTTAAGGCGTATGTGGTTTATCTCACCCGAAATAAATACTTTTACAACCTTAGCAAACTGATTTACCTTGTATGACCCTTGACCGTTTGTCACCTGTCTGAGGCTTTAGGACGTGTATTAATATTCCGTTTACAATCTTGATGATTACAATCTATACCGATGGAAGTTCCCGCGGAAACCCAGGACCCGGTGGTTTTGGCGTGATCCTCATGTATGGTCACCATCGAAAGGAAATTTCGGAAGGATTTCGCCTTACCACTAACAACCGTATGGAATTGTTGAGTGTGATTACCGGCCTTGAAGCCCTGAAAAGTCCGGGTGAGTCGGTTACAGTTTATTCCGATTCAAAATATGTGGTGGATGCGATAGAAAAACAGTGGCTCTTTGACTGGGAGAAAAAGGGTTTCAAAGGCAAGAAAAATCCCGATCTCTGGATGCGTTTTTTAAAAGTATACCGGAAACACAAGGTTCGCTTCAGATGGGTGAAAGGACATGCCGATAATCCGCATAATAACCGTTGTGATGAACTCGCCCTGGCCGCTTCTTCAAATACCCATCTGCACATTGACAAATGGTATGAAGAGAATGAAGCTTAAATCACCATTACTTTGAGATCAGTCGTCCCTCCCCGTTACCGGTCTTTACCACCCTGTAGGGATTGCCTGTGTAGTAAATGCTTCCATAGTATTTAATCTCCGCTTCCAGCTCTTTACTCACCTGTATGTCGCAATCGCCGGTGCTGCTGTTTCGGATGAATGTAAAACCGGTTTCCAGCGAAGCTGCATGTAAGGTTCCGGTATCATGCATATACACATAACTCACGCCGGAAAATCCTGCCGCATGAATATCCACTCTGCCTGCGTTGTTATTGATATGCGTTTTTTCACAATTGAAAAGAAAGTGAATGGAGCCGGAGCCATTCCAGGAATCAAAGGTGAACTCCTTCGTCCGGATGGTATCCATACAGCGAATATTTCCGGACCCGGAATAAGAGATGTGCACCGGATCTTTCATCCCGATCTTAACGGTGTATTGATTGTCAAAACTGCGAACCCAGTTACATTTGTTTTCATTTCGGATGTAGAGGGTGTTCCCTGACAATTCCGTAATAATACCATCCGCGAGATGCTCTCCGGCGGTGACATGGATAAAAGGAGTCGTGTCAGGATAAATTTCGAGATCAATCGAATGTTTCAGATCAATTTTCGAGAATATACCGGGATTCCTGTACTGTGTAATGGTGCTTCCGGTGCTGGTAAAGCAATCCAGTAAATGATCCTTCTGACATGTTCCCAAAAGCAATACGCAACAGATTCCAAATACCGCCCTGTAAAATTTGTAAATCATCAGTTCTCTTGTTTTACCAATACGATCATTCCTCTCGAAGATCATATTAGAGAATATATCCAACACCCCATTCAATGAAATCGGCTTTGGCGAAATGTGTCTTTAGGTTCATCAGCAGAAAGATCTTGTCAAAATAATAACGCGAACATATCCTGTGATAAAAGTTTCCGTCATCCTTCCATTTGGTATATGGATAAACTCCCATATTAAACAACATGCCTACCTGACCCAGCCGGATCTCGTAAATGCCATAAATTCCGGGTCTGAAATTATTCGCATCACTGCTTGCATCTATACCCTGTTGCCTGAATTTTTCCCGGATCGACTGATCATAAAAGAGCTCCGCGCCAAAACCCCAATTTGATTTCCGGCGAACCGGCCTGAGATGTGAAAATGAAAGTGTGCCGGCAAAAAAGGTTTCTCCAAGAGGCGGATAGATCTTTTTGAAAGCTCCTGCACCGAAGACCTGAAATTTTGGTGATGCAATGTCGGACTGCCCGGACTTTTCAGCAATCCGTTTCTTCTCTCCGAAATAATGCATGAATCCCAGCTGCGCTGAGGCGATATTGATCCCCAGATTGGGTATCTCACTGCTTCCGTTGGAGTAGTGTGTGATACCGGCTCCCAGTTCCAGAACGGATGATTTTCCTAAATTCTTTTCTATATGCAGATCGAAATGCATGACTCCGTTTAGATGTGAGCCGATGGCTGCGTTTTTAGGATTTTCGACAGGGTCAAACACTTTTTCAATATACCCAAGCCCCATGCCATAGCGAAAATGCAGTCTCCAGTCATTTTTTAAATGAAGAGGAAAGTTCACAAAGGGATACACGGCAATCCCGGAACCCAAACGATCCGGATTACCAAGATTGAACCAGGCAAGTGTCCAGCCTACATCCGGTAATAAAAACCGCTCGTGAAATGACCTGCTGCCATCGGCAGGTTTCAGATAGGATAGCTCCGCGCCGTAGGTGTGGTTCTCCTGTAAAATTTCAAGCACAGGGCGGTGCGCAATGACAAAACCATAGGTCATGGCAAGTTCAATACCTGCTTTTCCGCGTGTAGAATCTCTCACGCTTTGAGAAAATGCCTTGCCGGACAAATAGCAGATCAGGAAGGAAAAAAATATATAACTCTTAGGATACATGAATAATCCGGCTGAAGACCGGGTTTTTGATGTCCCGGAATGATCATGCCAAAATAAGCAAAAGGATCTTATTCAGATTCCGCCGGTCATAGTATACATAACACCATGTCCTAAGCAGACGGTGTGACACATGAAACAAGGATCAGGAAGCACGAAACTACTTCTTAAAACCTGTATCCCATCGAAAAGCCAAGGTGAAATGCCGGGTAAAACTCACTCTTCTCCCGGTTGAAAAAATACCGGTTCTGCAGGTAGGTGTCGTCCGCGTTACTGTCATAATAATTGATCCCCAATGCTGCCTCAAGACCCATATAGAAATTTTGCATCACGGTGAAATTGATGGTATTATTGATAAGAAATCCAACCTGGGTCCGGTCAAGCGTAACACTGGAGCTTGTATAGTCAGGATAATCATACCACAGATCGGTATACTTGAAATCACCTTTGGCAAGATAGAACTGGGGACCGAATGAATATTTTACCGGTCCCTGACCAAACGGATATATTTTCAATGCGGGCATGAAACAGTAGTAAGCGCTGTTGAGATAGAAAGTGACGGGAAGTTTAATGCCAAAGTATTCATTTGATGTGATCCTTTCGTAGCTGATGTTTACGGCAGGGTCGGCATCGTCCTGCGTGAGACTGAGCGCCATTATCTGGATCGGACTGATACTTATTATATTCTTGCCAAATGTTGTTTCTTTTTTTGCTGACTGTGCCTGGATTGCTTGGGTGGCAAAAACAAGAAGCGCAATACTCAATAGGTTTTTCATGGAGATTTTATATAAAATTATTGATTTTATAAGAGTTGGGAAATGATGGTAATCATGTCGAGAGATTGGATCCTGTTTAACGGTATAAACAATAATTCATTGTGTCTATATCTGATATTTCCTGTGCCATCCTCTTGAGGCTAAGAAATTCTCTACATAAATTTGATAACAAAATTAAAGTGAATTTCCGCTCATGCAACGCTTATTGTTCAGTATTAATTTCATCCAGCTTTTCAAGAACCTTGATCTTTTCTTCTATAGCCGACTGCAAGGACTCAATCTGAATAAGATCTATTTCAAGAGGCGCTATTACCGTCAGATTTTCCTTTTCAAAATCGCGTTTGTCTTTGTTCTTTTGAAGCTTTACACGGGTTTCGTCCAGGTGATTCTGTATCTGAATTAGAGTTGCAATAACCTGATTGATGGTGTAGCGGTTGTTCGTATGCATGCCGGAATAAAATAAAAGCTCCGATCCTTCCCGTATCAAGGCAGGTTTTTGTTCTTTAAGCCAGGTCCCAAAATTTCCAATAATCTGGTATTGCGTCCAGTTTTTGGTTTTGAGCAGAGAGTTCTTATAAAATGAATATTTATTTTTTTCCGGACGGATACTGTAATATTCAGAAAGTTCCGATAGTATCGCTTCACTCGAATCCCTTTCAAGACTTTCAGCCAGCTGATCAGCGATTTCAGGATCTTTTTTTGAAAGTATTGAGAAGGCAGCCGCTGCTACAAAATAAGAAGAGTCACTACAGGCAGCCCTGAATATTTCACCAATCTCTTTGTATGGATAGTAAGTGGCAAGTGCATTATAGGCGGCAATCCTCACGAAGGAAACAGGGTCCCTTTCAGCTGTTGAGATAAGTTCAGCTTTGACGGAATCCGGTGAATTTACAGCCCAAGGCTTTATGGATTCAATGGCCAGAATCCTGTTGCTCCAATGCTTATCCCGTATTGCTTCGCGGATCATTGCTGCTTCTATTGTGTTTATTTCATAGCTCTTACCGATCGCCTGAATCGCTTCGCGACGGTCAAGATAAAGTGGGGCGTTTTTATACTGGTAGATCCAGGCCTGCTTTGATTTAATGTCTTTCTTGGTTTCCAGCAGCAGCATTTTCTCCGCATCTGCATTCACCAGCAAGGGCTCGGATGGAAACTGAAAACGAAAAGCCTGAACAAGACTATCCTGAATTATATGATGCCTGATTACGGTATCGCTGAGGTAAAAGTCTATTGCCATAGGAAGACGGTAGAGGCCGTTCTTATTTATATCCTGTGTCTGCCGAAGTATGACTTCCGCCAATTTTAACGAATCATTCCATGTGCTTGTAATTTCAAGTGAAGGTTTTCCCGGTCTTAAAAACCATTGGTTGAAGAACCAGTTCAGGTCCTGGCCAATTTGCTCTTCAAACCGGAGTCGCAAATGATGAAACTCGACTGACTGGTAACTGTATTTCAGAAGGTAATTCTGAATGGCCTTAAAGAAAGCATCGTCTCCTGTATATTTCCGTAGCATATGAAGCACTCTGCTCCCTTTTTGATATGAGATCGGATCGTAAACATCTTCACTGTGCTTATAATTAAACCGGATCAATGGTTCGTCGTTTCTTCTTGTGGCTTTCAGGTACTGATGCAGATCCCGGTCACCATGGTAGTCGGCTGCTTCACGCCCGTATTTATTCTCGAACCACAGGTACTCGCCATAGGTGGCAAATCCCTCGTTCAGGGTAACATTTGACCAGGACTCGCAGGTTACAAGGTTCCCGAACCAGTGATGTACAAGCTCATGCGCGATGATGTCTTCATGATTGTAGTCTTTGTGTTCCCTCGGATCCTGCAACATGTGTGCACCGTGTATTACAGCGGTATTGTTTTCCATGGCGCCACTTACAAAATCATGCACTACGATCTGACTGTATTTTTCAAATGGATAAGGAATGCCGAGTAATTCTGAAAAATAACTGATCATTTCAGGAGTGTTACCGAAGATAAGAGGTGCAAATGGTGCGTAATTCTTGTCTAAGTAGTAGCTGACCTCCAACTCATTCCATTTGTCTTTTACGATCCCGAAATCACTCACGGCGATCATGCTCAGATACGGAGCCATCGGAACACTTTGTTTCCAGTAATCTGTTCTGGTTCCATCCGGATTAGTAATAGAGGAGAGTAAAAGTCCGTTCGAGACTGTACTGAGACTTGAATCAACGGTAAGGTAGATTTCCTGTGTCATGCGCTGAGCGGGATCCTCAATGGTAGGAAACCATACTGAGCTTGATTCTGTCTCTCCCTGTGTCCATAGCTGTTTCGGCTTGAATGGGTGACTTTCATCTGCGTTTATAAAATACAATCCTTTGTCCCTGTGAATGGCTGTACTCCCGCCATAAGGCAGCTTTTCGGGTCTTGACGTATAGTTGATCAGGACTGTTATGGTGTCATTACGTGTATATGTTTTTCCCAACCCAATCCGGATCTTATTATCCGTGTAAAAATAATTCAGAGGGATGGATTCATTTTCCCTTTCTGTCTCAACAGAATGAATAAGCATTCCCCTTGCATTTAAAACAAGTGAATCGGTTGGATAAAAGTATGCCTGAAGCATGATGCTTGCGCTCCCGTGTAATTCCTTGCTTTGCCAGTCGGGAATCAGGTTGAGCTTCGTGTGGATGAGCTTGAATGATTTGGTATAGGATGACCTGTAGTCAGCCGTCGCACTTAGATTTTTTTTCTGCTGTTTTGCAGGCTCCTGTTTAACCAATGGTTTGCCGGACTTGCAGGCGATGAACAGGCAAAGGAAAATGACTGATAAAATAAAACGTATCATTGTTGGTAAAGATAGGTATTTAGCCATCCGGGAATGTCATGCCTTATTATCTCCTGTACACCTTAAGGTAAAATCATGCTGATTCTTATCCATCATTGTCCATGTGATTTTACAATTACTTATATTTGACGGATGTATAAGGTTCAGGTAAACGGCAGGGAGTTCAATGCTGTCTATGATAAAGAGAAGAAGGAGTTCGGTGGTGAATCGTTCAACGCCGACATTATTGAATACAGGAAGGGACGCTTTCACATACTGTTGAATAATCGCTCCTATACCGCTGAACTTCTGGAAGTGAATAAGGCAGAGAAAACTTTTCGCATCAGGGTGAATTCAGGCATTTATGTGGTCAATGTTCGCGACAAATACGATGAATTGTTACGCGAAATGGGTATTGACTATACTTCCAGCCGAAAGGTTAATGATATTAAAGCGCCAATGCCGGGACTTGTTTTAAACGTACTGGTCGAAACGGGACAAACCATCCGGAAGGGCGACGCCTTGCTCATTCTTGAAGCCATGAAAATGGAGAATGTCCTGAAGGCTCCGTCTGACGGAGTTGTTCGCAAAATCAGGATCACCAAAGGGGATACGGTGGAAAAGAACCAAATAATGATCGATTTGGACTGATTTTTGAATGATTTCAACCTTTTTTACATAAACTTTTCTGTTTTTAAAAAGTATCATTTTAAGCCTTTGCTCATAACAAAAGGTGCCTGAAAGGCGCGTCAGTACTCATTTTATTAATTTTATGATCCGGATTGAATGAGAATATTTCCTAAGATATTGCCTGTTTTGTTGTGTTTGAATTTTGGGACGCTTGCCCAGACTTTCAACGGTACAGGCGGTTCTGTAATCACCCTGACCGATACATCCAGGTTTAATCTGAATGTAAGCGGACTCATTCCGGCCTCCGTTGATTTTAATTACGGACTTGAATCCGTTACGATATCTATAAACCATACACGCATAGCTGACATTGACTGTTTTCTTGCGACGCCGGATGGAACCATGATAGAACTGACCACAGACAATGGCGGTACCTCCGATCATTATACTAATACAGTCTTCCGGAATGATGCTGCTAATTCCATCACATCAGGTTCCGCGCCCTTTACAGGAATTTTCAGGCCTGAAGGTGAATTGTGGAGAGTGAACAATGGGCAAAACGGAAATGGCATCTGGCAATTGAGGGTGATCGATGACAATAATAACGGCGTCACCGGATCCGTACTAAGCTGGAAGCTTACGTTTGGAAATGATCCGGCAGAAACCTTTGTCTTCAACCAGTCGGATCTGCCGATAGTCGTGATCAATACCAATGGGCAAACCATAAAGGATGATCCGAAAATAATTTGCGACATGGGAATCATTTACAATGGTCCTGGACTGAGAAATCACCTGAGTGACCCGCACAATGATTATTCCGGAAAGATCGCTATCGAGATCAGGGGTTCCAGTTCGCAAATGTTCCCCAAAAAATCATACGGCTTTGAGACAAGAAGTTTTAATACCCAGGTTGATTCCAATGTTTCCCTGCTTGGTATGCCAACCGAACACGATTGGATTCTCAGTGCGAATTACACGGATAAATCATTCTGCAGAAATGTGCTCGCATACAGACTGGCAGGGGAGATGGGACATTATGCCGTACGTACCCGCTATGTGGATGTAGTGATTAACGGAAGCTATAAGGGTATATATGTCCTGATGGAATCGGTCAAGAGGGATAAGGACCGGGTTGACATTAAAAGACTCTACTCAAATGAGACAACTTACCCCGATGTATCAGGAGGCTATATTTTAAAGATAGACAAGACAACCGGAAGTGGCGGAGACGGATGGAACTCTCCTTTTCCTCCTGTAAACAACTCCAACAATCAAAAAATTTATTTTCAGTACGATTATCCCAAGCCCGACAGTATTTCCATCCAGCAGAAAGCCTATATACAAGCTTATGTGGATAGTTTCGAAAGAAGTCTTAACGGACCAAATTACAGGGACAGTGCTGCAGGTTATGCTCAATACATAGGTAACAATTCTTTCATCGATTATTTTTTCAGTAATGAGATGAGCAAGAATGTGGATGGCTACAGGATCAGCACATATCTGTATAAAGACAAAGAAAAAACACTGAAGATCGGGCCTGTCTGGGATTATGATATTGCCTGGGGTAATGCCAATTACTGCGGAGGTAATTCAACATCCGGATGGGGGTATCAGTTTTCCTGTACCAACGACAGCTATCAGCCTCCTTTCTGGTGGCAAAGAATGTTACAGGATACGAATTATGCGAATCAAGTTAAATGCAGGTGGATTGAATTCCGCAACAGCATTCTCGGCACAAATTATATTCACGATATCATTGACTCCATTGCAACAGTTCTTGATGAATCCCAGGAATGGAATTTTGAAACATGGCCGATCCTCGGAACCTATGTCTGGCCAAATCCATCTCCATATCCTTCGACCTATGCCGGAGAAATTTCAAACCTTAAAAACTGGATCACCGCCAGACTTGGCTGGCTCGATTCCAATATGCCGGGCAATTGCAACTGTTCGGTCGCGGTTTCGGTTCAGAACATCACATGTGAAAGTGAATGTGACGGCGTCGCCGTTGCGCTTGGATCAAGCCCATATCAGAAATACTATCAGTGGGACTCAGGCAGTACGAACGACACGCTGAGTAATCTGTGTCCGGGGCAGTACGAGTTAAGTTTTGAAGATGCCATAGGTTGCAGGAAAACCGCCTCGGCGACGATAATCCAACCGGCAGCCCTGACTGTTAATGTTTCGCTCACGAATGACACCTGCGCGGGAGTAAGCTGCAATGGTACGGCGAATATTCTCGTTTCAGGAGGAACGGCTCCATATGCGTATGTTTGGAGCAGCGGACAAAACAGCGCAAATGTTTCAGCACTTTGTGCCGGTTCTTATAACGTGGAAGTATTGGATTCGAAAGGGTGCAGTGAAACCATTCAGTTTACCATCAACAACCCCGGAGCGCCGGCTATTACACTTGCTTCTCAGCTTGCCGTCACTTGTCCGGGAGGAACTGACGGATCATTGCAGGTTAATGTGAACGGCGGAACAGCGCCCTATACATATTTGTGGTCTCCATCCGGAGGAACAACTTCCTTGGCAAATGGTCTTGTCGCCGGCCAATACGAGTTGAGAGTAACCGACCAGCGTGGTTGCCAAAGCACACAGTTGTTTACTGTTTATGAACCGCCGGCCTTCAGTGTTTCAGAGGCTACGGTTTCACCCTCCTGCTTCGGTGCAGCAAATGGCAGCGCTTCGGTACAGGTGATCGGAGGAACTTCGCCTTATCAATATAACTGGTCACCTGATGGTGGAACTGCTTCCGGAGCGACCGGACTAAGTGCGGGAAACTACCTTGTAAATATCACTGATGCCAATGCATGTTCATTTACACATATAGTTATCCTTTCCGGCCCGTCCGCCTTGTCGGCATCGGTTAGTTCAGTGCCGGCTTCATGCAGCGGAAATGCCGACGGATCGGCTTTTGTAACAGCCAGCGGAGGAATGCCACCTTATGTGTATCAATGGTCTCCTTCAGGTGGAACTTCGCAGTCGGCTAACAATCTGGCAGCCGGTAATTATACCATTCAGGTCACTGATGCGAATCAATGTACGTTTACAACCAGTACCGTCATTAGTCAGATGTCACAAATGGTATTGAGTGCGACTTCAAGCCCTGCCACATGTGGAGTCGCAGATGGAAGCGCGGCTGTGAGTGTCTCAGGAGGAACCGCGCCATATTCTTATGATTGGGAGCCCGGTCTTTCCACAGATTCTACGGCTCAGAACCTGAGCGCAGGTACCTACAGGGTCACAGTGCGGGATAATAACAATTGCGAGGAAGAGATCACGGTACACGTATCCAATTCAAACGGACTGCTGACTTCGCTTAATTTCAAAAACGATGTAAGTTGCTATGGGGGTTCGGATGGATCCGCGTCAATCAGCGTTAGCGGCGGGACGGCTCCGTATTCATATTCCTGGATGCCATTTGGTGGTACAGGTGCTGTCGCTTCCAACTTATCGGCGGGAATCTATACAGTCAGTATTGAAGATGCAGCCGGATGTCTGAACATTCTGCCGGTCTTGATCTATGAACCACCGGAGCTAAGCATCAGCATGATTGCGCAGCCTGTTTCATGTTTTGGTGGTAATAATGGATTTATTCAAGCAAGCGTTGCCGGAGGAACGACTCCTTATACTTATAACTGGTCAACGGGCCTCAGCACGGATTCCATGATCTCCGGTCTCAGTGCGGGAAATTATTTTTTGGAAATCACGGATGCGGAGGGATGTTCTTCGTCCCAGTCTGTTGTTGTTGATGAGTCACCGCCAATTCAACTGACTTTTTCTGTAACCGATGCAACATGTGGGCTGAATAACGGGGCAGCTTCGGTTTTGCTTAGCGGAGGCGTGTCTCCTTATGAGGTGTATTGGCCATTTACCGGTGACAGCACCATCGCTGTAACGGGAATTCCATCTGGATCACATGTTGTACTTGTTTCGGATTCACTTTCCTGTTTCACCACAGACACCGTTCATATTGGTTCCGGGCCGAAACCTCAGTTAACAATTCTTGTATCTGCAGATGTAACCTGTAATGGTGGTAATAATGGTTCGGTCGATCTTGACCCGGGAAATGGAACAAGTCCTTATTCATTTACCTGGTCACCCGCCGTTTCAAGTGGTTCTTCTGCATCCGGATTACGTGCAGGTATTTACACAGTTTGGGTTGAAGATCAGGCAGGATGCAGGGATTCTTTATTACTTCAGGTGAATGAACCCGCTCCGCTGGGAATGATACTTTTCAGCAGAAATGTGACTTGTTCAGGAATGGCGAACGGAGAAATTTATGCCGATGTGGGTGGAGGAACGCCCCCTTATTCTTATGCCTGGTATCCGGGACCGCAAAGCAATGACACTGCTGTGAATCTGACACCTGGATTGTATGAAGTACTGGTTACGGATCATCATGGTTGTACGGCAACTTCCACCGCACAAATTACTGAACCTTTGGCATTGAATGCAACGGTAGTCAGTACCGGTGAAACCTGCGGTGGAATGTGTGATGGAACGGCTTATGTACAGCTCAGTGGCGGAACAGAACCTTACCGCTTCCTGTGGTGCGATGGAGATACTTCCACCTTTGCATTGAATCTCTGCGAAGGGTCCTGCGTAGTTATTGTCAGAGACGGCAACAATTGTGAACTTACCGACACTTTCAGAATAGAAGGAGAAGAGCCGATTGATGTGACCATTTCACATTCAGACGCCACCTGCATTGGTTGCAGTGACGGAACCGCTACGGCGACTGTCAGCGGAGGCATAGCGCCATATACCTATTTATGGAATCCGGGAAATCATACAACTGCATCTATCGCAGGCTTGCATGCCGGTTTATATGAACTATGCGTGACAGACTCAGAGAGCTGTGTGAAGTGTGAAAGTGTCGAAATACAGGACAGGGTAATTGGAATTGAGGAGTGGGCTAAAACAGATTTCCTTTATGTTTATCCTAATCCGTTTTCCGGACAGACGACTTTTGCTTTCGTACTTGAAAAGACACAGCAAGTGAAGTTGCAGGTTTATGATGTGAGAGGAAGCCTTGTGAGAAGTGTCACGGAAGAGACACTTCCGGCAGGAGAACACTTGATGGCTTTCAGAGCAGGGGAACTGGCCGGTGGTGTTTATTTTTTCAGGTTCATTCTGAATGAGCGCGTACACACCGGACGCCTGTTGATAAACCGGCAGGATTAATGGTAACGCGACATTGGCTTGTTACTAAACTGCGCAAAACAAGGATAAGTTCAGTTGTTTCATTTACGGGAATAATGTAGGTTTGGGATAATAATCCAGGAACCATGAAACTGCAAAGCCTTTCATTCCTCTTTCTCCTTTTGCTTTTCAGTCCTTCTGTTCTTTCGCAGGTTCTCACCGGAACTATCCGTGATTCCAAGACTAATGAATCCATTATCGGAGCCGTGATTACGGTCAAAGGAAGTCAGGCAGGAGCCATTACTGATCTGGATGGGAAATTTGAACTGGAAGTAAAACAATCTCTTCCCATTGTCATTGTGGTTACTTATGTTGGTTTTCAAAGTCAGGAACTGACAGTTAACGTTTTGGATAAACCTCTAAGCATAAAGCTGAAAGCCGCGGAGATTGAACTGGAAGGAGTCGAAATCACAGGAAGCAGGATCTCTGAAAAGCAAAAAGAAGCGCCTCTCACGGTGGAGTCTATGGATATTATTGCCATTAAGGAAAGCGCGCAGACATCTTTTTATGAAGCCTTGGGAACCATGAAAGGTGTTGATCTCACCAGTGCCTCTCTCGGCTTCACTATTGTCAATACCCGGGGTTTCAACAGTACTTCGCCTGTTCGTTCATTACAGGTAATTGACGGTGTTGACAATCAGGCGCCCGGACTCAATTTCTCTCTCGGAAATTTTCTTGGTTCATCTGAACTGGATGTGCTTAAAGTCGACATGGTTGCCGGAGCCAGTTCCGCTTTTTACGGACCTAATGCTTTCAATGGAGTTATCAGTATGACCACCAGAAGTCCGTTTGTGAAGCCGGGTCTTGAACTGGAGTTCAAAACAGGTGAAAGAAGCCTGCTCCAGGGGGCAGTTCGGTGGGCGCAGGTATTCAAGAACAAGGCCGGCGAACAAAAACTGGGATATAAAATCAATGCCTTTTATATGCAGGCGAATGATTGGGTTGCGGACAATCTTGATGTTACTCCTCAATCAAGAAATGACAAAAAGAATCCGGGCGGATACGACGCGGTGAACAGGTATGGTGATGAATACAGCAGTGTCAATGATAATTCTGCTATTGCAGTGATCAGACCCGGATTAGGAATAGTATATCGTACGGGTTATGAAGAAAAAGACGTAGTGGATTATGATACGTACAACCTGAAACTCAATGCAGCCATACATTACAGGATCAATCACAAGACCGAAGCGATTGTCTCCTCCAATTTTGGAAACGGAACCACGGTTTACCAGGGTGATAATCGGTATAGTCTGAAGGATATTTATTTTTATCAGCAGAGGTTAGAGATCAGACAGGAGGAGAAATTTTTTATCCGGGCCTATATGACCCAGGAAGACGCCGGCAATTCCTATGACGCTTTCGTTACCGCTCTTCTCCTGCAAAGCGCCGCTAAGACAGATGCACGCTGGGCGCAGGATTACAGTAATCGCTGGAATACCGTCTACCGTCCTAAAGTGAATCAGTTCCCTGAGAGTTACACACAGTTGCAAAGCCAGTATCCGGATTACAGCGATTATGTTGCGGCCATTAATCCCTGGTTGCTCGAAAATTACCCTGACTCATTATATTTATACCACAACCAGACAAGAGTTTATGCCGATGGAAATGTAAGCCTTGCCGGCCAGTATCCCCGTTTTGTACCAGGGACAGCCGCATTCGATTCGGCTTTCAAAGCCATCACCACAACCTATTACGCTGACGGAGGTTCGCGTTTCTATGACAAATCTGCCTTATCACATCTTCACGCCGAATATAAGTTCAAGCCTGAATTTATGGAAATCACGATAGGAGGAAATTACAGGATATACAAACCGGATTCGAGGGGAAATATTTTCAGAGATACTGGCGATTATAAAATACGCAATTATGAAATTGGTTTTTATTCGGGTTTGCAAAAAAGATTTCTTGAAGACAAACTCAGAATTGACCTTAGCGCACGCCTTGATAAGAATGAAAATTTCGATTACCTGCTCTCTCCGGCTCTCAGCGCGGTCTATTCCTTCAATCCTACCCAGATCGTTCGCGCATCTTTTTCTTCAGCCATTCGCAATCCCACGCTTGCCGATCAGTTTCTGTATTATAATGTCGGAAGGGCTTTGCTTGTTGGGAATCTTGATGGATTCGACTCTCTTGTTACCTTGGAAAGCATGTTTGCGGCCTTCAACACTGGCGATCAGGATACGCTGGATTATTTTAATGTCGATCCCATCCAACCGGAAAAAGTGAAAACAATTGAATTGGGATACAGAGCGACCTTATTCAGGAATCTGTACATGGACCTTGTAGCTTATTATAGCTGGTATACTAATTTTATAGGATATAAGATTGGTGCCTCGGTTACTTATGAACCGGCGGTAAATCTTTTCAACCTGAACAATATTTACCGGGTGGCAAGCAATTCCAAAGACAGGGTCACAACAAGGGGTCTGTCTGTCGGACTGACTTACTATTTCAAAAAATTCTATTCGCTGAGCGGAAACTACAGTTATAATCTGCTGGACAGAGGAGGTTCAACGGATCCGCTGATTCCTGCATTTAATTCACCGGAAAATAAATTCAATATCGGAGTTGGCGGACGGGACATAGATACATACCTTTTCAATAAGGTGCGTCTCAGAAATATTGGTTTTATGGTAAACTATAAATGGGTACAGGGATTCGACTATGAAGGTTCGCCGCAGTTCACAGGCTATGTTCCGTCTTACGATCTTGTCGATGCACAGATCTCATACCGGATTCCAAAGCTGAAAACAACATTCAAGGTGGGCGGTTCCAACCTGTTCGATAAGAAAAACTTTACCGTTTACGGAGGACCCCGTGTGGGCCGGATGGCTTATGTGTCAGTACGGGTTGAACTAGTGAAGTGATATGTACACCTATGACGAGAATCAGCTTCCTTCGCTTTTTTGGTATTTGAATTCCGGTAATTTTCCTATAAGTTTGTTTAAAAGATAAGACCATGAAAAAACCCTTACTTCCTGTTTTAATGTTTGCAGTTCTGTTAGGTTCCGCAAACTTTTTGTTCGCACAACGTTATGTCAGTGAAATTTTCAGTTCAGTAACCGTCACGCCGAATATTATTTACGGTAACAACATTGAATTCCTGACCGGCGCCGCCGACACAGTGGAACTGAAGGCGGATGTTTATCAGCCTGTTGGTGATACGATGATGGCCAGACCAACTGTTATTCTTATTCATACCGGAAGTTTCCTGCCGATATTCTATAATCAGCAGGCGACAGGTATTAAAACCGACAGTGTGATTACCGAGTTGTGCCGTCAGTATGCACGCAGGGGCTACACTGCCATTGCCATGGACTACCGGCTGGGCTGGAATCCTCAGGCACTCGGACCTGCCGGACAGGATATCCGGACCGGAACCTTGTTACAGGCCGTTTACCGTGCCTTGCAGGATGTAAAAGCATGCGTGCGATATTTCCGTAATGATGCTTTGGGTGCAAATGCTTACGGAATAGATCAGTCAAAGATTATTCTTCATGGTATGGGTTCCGGTGGCTATGTAGCTATGGCTTATGCATGTCTTACAGATCCTTCACAGATCTCTCTTCCTAAGTTTCTCGCAGCAACTACCAATGCGACCTATGGCTTTACTGCCGGTCAGTCGTATATCAACCAGGCAATCTGGGGTGACTTCGACGGATATGGCGGAGCGCCCGGTTATAATCTGGGGGTTAATACTCCCGGCGTCAGCAACAGCATCTCCTTTGTGATCAATTGCGGCGGAGCGCTTGGCGACAGTTCATGGCTTCAAAGCGGACCCAATGTTCCATTTGTGGCATTCCATTCCATTAATGATCCTTTTGCTCCTTACAAAGACGGATCAGTTATCGTACCAACAACCGGTGATTTTGTCGTAGACGTGAGCGGAAGCTGGCGTGTGATCCGTATCGCCGACAGTCTGATGAATAATGCCGCATTCCAGTTCAATACCTGGACCGATCCTTACACCGTCAGAGCCAATCAGCTCAATGATGGGTATGACGGATTATTCCCGCTCGAACTTTCAGATCCTCCGGGACCTGCAACAGGTCAGGCCGGTCCATGGGAATGGTATGATTCCACAACGGTATATCAGACTTGTATGCTGGGACTCGGCTTTACACAAGGCCGTACAGATACCATCTGGTACGCATCACTGGCAACCAATCCGGATATGAGCAAGACAAAAGCGATGGCCTATATTGATACCATTATGGGCTATGCCAACCCCCGGATAGCGGCCGCGCTCAATCTGGTAACAGGAATTAATCATCTCAACAAGGACGAGGTGAAGGTCTCCATCTATCCGAATCCCTCATCTGAATTTATAAACCTGGATGCATCCCTGGCGACTTCTCCTGTAAGGTATATCCGGATCTATGATATCAGCGGCAGGCTGGTAACTGAACTCAACCGCATTGAAGATAGCAGAATCCGTATGGATGTTTCGTCTGTCAGAAGTGGAACGTATGTATTAAAAATCGGTTTTGATTCAGGAGAGTTATCGGAAACGATCAGTATACGAAACTGAAAAAACACATCAGTTCAAAGCCGGCGCCATTTCTGTGCCGGCTTTTTTTTTGACCATTTCAATTTTGCAACAGGATTGAGTGAGATCACAAGGAAAGTTCGAAAGCCGGCCATGTGAAGTGGGACGATAAAATCACTACCTTTCAATATTAAATCAGTGATAACTCATGCAGATCAAGTCATATCTAATATTTTTCCAGCTGATCATCTTCAGTATTGACCTTTCCTCCGCTCAAACGATCATAGATTGCAGTTCGACACGCTATGACCAGGAAGTGTTCACGTCGGTTGATATTCAAAGCAATGTGGTTTACGGAAGCAATATCAACGCCAACAATGCGAATGAAATTCTGATCATGGATATCTATCAGCCCGCAGGTGATACAGCCTCGTTCCGTCCGCTGATAGTATGGGTACACGGCGGTAGTTTTATCGGAGGGACAAAGAATGAACAGGATGTAACAAACTTGTCGATCGCCTTTGCGAAGAGGGGTTATGTTTGTGCCTCCATCAGTTACCGGCTGGGTATTCCGGTACCGTTCGGAGAAGCTAATGCAACAAAAGCTGTTTATCGTGCTGTACAGGATATGAAAGCTGCCATCAGGTTTTTCAGAAAGGATGCAGCGACAACCAATGATTACCGCATTGATCCTGATTTGATTTTCGGTGGTGGTAGTTCGGCAGGAGCTTTTACGGCGCTGCATCTCGCCTATCTGAATGAGATCAGCGAGATTCCTTCATTGATTGATACGCTGGTCATGGGAAACCTTGAAGGCGAAAGCGGAAATCCGGGATACCGCTCGGATATCAATGCGGTCATCAATTTATGTGGAGCCCTTGGAGAAAAGGAATATATCATCCCCGGAGATATTCCCTTTGTCAGCATGCACGGAACCAATGATCAGACGGTTCCTTATGATACAGACACCATCTTCCTGCTGGGAGTTTTCCCCATCATGCAGGTAGATGGCAGCTTCGCGGCAAATGAATACGCCAATGTCATCGGCGTGCATAATGAAATGTATACTTATTTCGGTGGTGGTCATGTGCCGTACCTTAATAATTCCGCCTACATGGACACGACGGTGAGGTTTGTGAGCAATTTCCTGTATGATTATCTGAGCTGTAATGCCAGGAATCCCTATCCGCTTCCGAATACTTTTATAACTACCTGGATAAATGAATCATCCCTGAAGAAAACAAAGCTTAAGGTCTATCCAAATCCATCCTCCGGCATTGTCTTCATCCAGTCTGAAGAGCCAGTATCAGAGTGGAAATTGTATGACCTGAGCGGACGACTGATTCGGAGTGAAAGAGCCGGCGGAATGAAGGAGTTTTCCATCCGGAAGGAAACGCTGACTGCCGGAATGTATTTACTCCAGGTTTCTTCCTCTTCAGGAACCGGAAAAATTCAGTTGGGATTTATTGACTGAATCAATATTGGACAGGAGCATGATGGGATCAATGATCCCTGGATTGCTTTGAGAACGCAAGAGGATTCGAAGTGATTTTATCATACTCCTCCCTTTTTCTGAGTATATCAATGGCAGTGTACATTGCATCTCTAACCGAATCTTCAGTGGCGGTTCCTTTTCCTGCAATGTCATAAGCCGTCCCGTGATCGGGTGACGTTCGTACGACCGGTAATGCGGCAGTGAAATTAACTCCCGTCGAAAAACTCAGCGTTTTAAAAGGAATAAGTCCCTGATCGTGGTACATGGCAAGCACCGCATCGAATTTTTTAAATGCCGCCGAACCAAAAAATCCATCCGCAGAATAAGGGCCGTAGACAAAAACACCTTCATCAAAACATTTTTTAATAGCCGGCAGAATGAATTCTTTTTCTTCCATACCGATCAGACCTTCATCGCCGGCATGAGGATTAAGTCCCATAACGGCAATACGTGGTTTCCGCAAGCCGAAATCCCGTTTGAGTGAATGTTCCATGCTTTTTATCTTGCGAACTATTTTCTCGGTGGAAAGTACGGAAGCAACCTCTTTCACCGGAATATGTCCGGAATAAACAGCTACTCTCAGCGTATCACTCACCAGAAACATCAGAGGTTCGGGTGTTTCAAAACGATTAGCCAGATATTCTGTATGCCCCTGGAATGTAAAATCCTTGCTTTGTATAGTATGTTTATTGATAGGGGCGGTAACCAAAACGTGGATGTGCCCTGCTTTAAGATCAGCAACCGCTGCCTCCAGCGACTGTAGAGCATACTTACCCGATGTTTCAGTTGCCTTGCCCCAATCGACCGGGATCTCTTCCTCCCAGCAATTGATGACATTGGTTTTGCGCAGAATGATTTCTGAACTGCTTTTTACAGTCTGATATTGAAAATCGTTCAGGTTAAGATGTTTTCTCTGAAGTGAGATCAGTTTGTTGCTGGCATAGATTACGGGAGTAAAGATCTGATGTACCCTGTTGTCAAGAAGGGCTTTCATCACAACCTCCAGTCCGACGCCATTCACATCACCGCAGGTGATTCCAACTTTTATTCTTCCTTCGTTTTCAGGGTGGCTCATCGTAAATTTTATTGTTCAGCAAAGGTAAGAGAAAGAGGGGTAAAAAATTTCTTTATACAAGGCAAATAATTCCTGCGTCCCCGATCAGAGGTTCCGGAAAAAATCAACCATCAGCCTCACTCCATAGCCGGTTCCGTTCTTTCCCCGGTAACTGCTTGGTGAGGTAATAAATGCCGGTCCTGCGATATCAAAATGCATCCATGGATAATCTGTATAGCGTTGTAAAAATTTACCAGCCGTTATGGCTCCGCCTACCGGGCCGCCTATATTTTTCATGTCGGCGATATCGCTACGGAGCAAATCGTCATATTCATCCCAGAATGGAAATTCGGCAAGTCGCTCATAAGTACGGTTACCCGCCTCCCGGATTCCTGCCCTGACCTTTTCATCTGCAGTTCCCATGCAGACAATGCCGTAGGAACCAACCGCGGCTGCGGCTGCTCCCGTCAGGGTGGCAAAGTCAAGCACCAGTTGAGGGTTGAACTTTTTAGCATAGTGAAGCGCGTCTGCGAGGATAAGCCTGCCTTCAGCATCCGTATTCAGTACCTCAACCGTATGGCCGCTCATCATGGTGATCACATCACCGGGAGTGTAGGCGTCGCCACCCGGACGGTTATCAGTTGCCGGAACGAGGGCGATCACATAAACCGGTAATTTCAGTTTGGCAATGGCATACAGGGTAGAGGCTGCCACCGCCGCGCCGGCCATATCGCATTTCATCTGGTCCATTGAATTGGGTGTGGGTTTGAGACTTAATCCACCGGTATCATACACTACACCTTTCCCAACCAGAATGTATGGCTTTTTATTTTTTGCTTTCTTTGGTTTGTAGCTCATGACTGTAAAGGTTGGGGCTTGGGGACTGCCCTTGTTGACAGCAAGTAAGCCACCCATTTTCAAGGAGCGAATACGGGATTTACGCATAACCGCAACACGAAACTTAGCCTCTTTCCCCATTTTTACAAATTCGCCTGCAAGTTGTGAGGCATTGAGCCAGGACTGAGGTTCATTGACCAGATCTCTTGCCCGGATTACCGCATTGACGATGTGCTGAAGTGTTTCGGCATCCGCGGGTTTTACCGACCTGCCATGAATGGCGATTTCACGGAGCGAATTCGCGTCCTTCTTTTTGCTCTTCTTATATTTCAGGAACTGATAATTTCCCAATGCCATGCCTTCCGCAACCGCAAGAATAAGTTGCTTGTCACCGCTTGTATCCACTAATACAACCCGCTTAATTCCGGCCTTGTTCAATACGGGAAGAATGCCATCACCCGCCTTTCTGCATTGTTCAAGAAGCAGATCCCTGTTAACGGTAGTATCGGCCTTATAAATACAGATGACCCTGTCATATTGGTTAATGATGATGGATGTGCGGCCGTTTTTTATTTCCTTACTGATATAATCTGTTTCTTTCTTTGTAAAGATCTTATGCGGGAGGTCTTTTGGTGAGCCGGTCAGGATTAGCAGTGAATCAGAGGCTTTATAGGTGTTGCAAGTCAGGATAGAAGTCTGCATTTTATTTGTATTTTTGATTGCGGAAAGTACAGAAAATAATCATGCAGAGGTTTAAATCTGTCTCTTAAATTCTCCGGGAATAAACATCAGGTATGCGAAACATTGACAGCCTTTACGATAAAGCACTTGATCATGGTTTTCTTTCTGTGTCTGAAGGCATGGAGTTGTTCCTGCATGCGCCAACTGCCGGACTGATGGATGCGGCAAACAGGCTCAGGATGCATTATCACAACGACGGTAAGGTAACCTGGATCATTGATCGAAATGTCAACACAACAAATGTTTGCATTGCCAATTGTAAGTTTTGTAATTTTTACAGGATCCCCGGTCATGAAGAGTCCTATATCACTACCATTGACGAATACAGGCAGAAGATAGAAGAGACTTACCGTTACGGAGGTGAGCAGCTCTTGTTACAGGGTGGTCATCATCCGGATCTTGGTTTGAAATATTACACTGAACTTTTCCGTGAATTAAAGAAACTGTATCCCACGCTGAAATTGCATGCATTGGGTCCGCCGGAAATTGCGCACATCACCAAGCTCGAAGGAAGCAGTCATACGGAAGTTTTGAAGACGCTGAAGGAAGCCGGGCTTGATTCGCTACCCGGTGCCGGTGCGGAGATTCTCTCAGATCGTGTACGGCGCTTGATCTCCAAAGGGAAATGTACAGGAAAGGAATGGCTGGATGTAATGCGTGCAGCGCATAAACTTCATATTACCACCTCAGCGACCATGATGTTCGGTCATGTGGAAACACTCGAAGAAAGGTTTCAGCATCTGGTTTGGCTTCGTGAAGTGCAGGAAGAAAAGCCTGCGGATGCAAAAGGATTTATTGCTTTTATACCCTGGCCATTTCAGGATGAGAATACGATTTTAAAAAGGATCAAAGGAATCAGGAACCGCGTCTCAGGAGAAGAATACATCCGGATGCTGGCGATTAGTCGTTTGATGCTGCCGAATATTCCCAATATCCAGGCAAGCTGGCTTACCGTAGGGAAAGAAATCGCACAAGTATGCCTGCATGCCGGAGCGAATGATTTTGGTTCCATCATGATTGAAGAAAATGTTGTTTCGGCTGCAGGAGCTCCGCACCGCTTTACTTCTCAGGGAATTCAGGATGCGATCCGGGAGGCAGGCTTTATACCCCAGTTGAGAAATCAACAGTACGAGTACCGCGAAGTACCGGAAATGATGGAGCAGCAGGTGATAGGGTATTGATTATACTTGAAAGTCAAATAGACCAATTGGCTTACCAGCTTTATGGTTTAACCCAAGAAGAAATAAAAATTGTGGAGGGCACATCAAATTGAATTTGATGAGAAATACCTGCTTTAAAGCTGTTCAACCACTTCGTGGTTGTGTTAGCCGTGCGGGATTGATGAACACTGCATTATTTCATACAGCGTTATTAAAATGCATTCCTTTCAGGATTATTTATGAGGTAAACATGGAACAACTGCTTGGCAAGATTGACTACTGCAAGGAAAGTATTAATCAAATTGTTTATCAACTTTAGGGCTTGACAGAAGAAGTAAAAATTGTAGAAGGAGCACAAAAGCCCGAAGGGCTTAAACATCAATAACCCCGAATGAAATTCGGGGCAAGAGGAACAACCCTGTAAACCAATAACCAACCCCGTAAGGGGTTGAATAAAAAGACAGAATGAGCAGCTACACCCAAATAATAAATATATCAACTCGTTTGCCAGCTCTATGACTTGACCCAAGAAGAAATAAAAATTGTGGATGGTAAATGAAATTCAATCCGCAAATACATCATCGAGAATCCATTCGTTTAAAGGGATACGATTCTTCACAGACGGGATTGTATTTCATGGCCATTTGTTGTCAGGGCAGAAAATGCAGGTTTGTAAAAATTACCCGTGGAGAAGGGATAAATCCATCTCATGCATCGCCCCAAATGAAATTAAACGAATTCGGGCAAATTGCAATCGGAGAATGGTTGAAATTGTCCGGGCGATTTCCAAATTTTAAATTGGATGTGTTTCAGATTATGCCAGACCATATTCATGGTATTATCGCGTAGGTGGATGCGGTCGAGGTGGGATTCACCCCTGTCCAAAATAATGATGGGCAACCGTAATCCGGAAAAAAAAGAGACAACTGCAAGGGATTGCCCCGCAGGACATGGACTTACATAATGCAACCATTGGGGATCTTGTTACTAATTATAAATCATTGGTTTCAAATGCATGTCTGAATATTTACAAATCAAAAAATGAAATGATGGGTAAATTATGGCAACGCAATTATTACGAACATGCCATTCGCAACGAACAATCTTATCACAACATTTCTGAATATATGATAGTTAATCCGGTAAAAAGGAATGATGGTAAATTTTCAATGAATAAATAATCTCTAAATACCTCTTACTGTATCAACAGCCTTTTTACCTGCGAGCCTTCGTCGGAATGGTACTTCAAAATATATGTTCCTGCGGAAAGATCTCTTAAATCCATGGTCTGTATCTCTGTTTTCATCTGACAACCGAAAACTAGCCTTCCGCTTATATCATGAATTTCAATTTTTGCATTCTCCGCCTTTGTATTCCGCTGAACGCTAATCATGCCTTCGGAAGGATTCGGGGAGATCAGGATTGAATTCTCAGGCTTCAGACTTTTAACTCCCGCAGTATTGCTTTTATAAGTGATCAGTTGACCGGAGATCTTGTAATGCGGCTCGGTGTGCCCGTTGTAATTATAATTACAATCCGCGCAGGTTAAACCGGTCACACAAGAAGGATTGGCAGGGCTGCAGGCATTCAGATAGTTTTGCAAACGGTAATCAAGGTCTATGGATTGCCCTGGAGATACGTGGGCGCTCAGATCAAAATAGGCTGGTAAAACATCAGCTCCCGGACACCAGCCTGCCCGGTTGTATTGCCAGCTGCCGGCCTGAGGTGAGCAGGGATTGCTTGCGCAATCGGCTCGCCATAAAAAATGTGTATTGGTCAACAAGCCGTCGATATACAACGAATGAGTCTTTTGTGAAAATTCTGCCGCGTTATCAGAGTTTCCCTGTCCGTGACCGGTATTCACCATTTTCAGCTTTACACTTTGAGCATCAGCGTCGATGGTTTTGGAGATGACAGGCAATACTGATGGATTGCTGGCATCTCCATAGACGAGATTTTCCGTGTACCATAAATTTTCCACTTTAATATTGTCATAAAGTGTTACACCTGTGGTAAACTCAAAATCCAGTTTGACAAGCCATCCGGGATTGGTCCAGGTGTCAATGAACGATTTAATAATGACCGTGTCCCTCAGCATCATTCTGTAATCACTCACATCCAGTAACCATCCGCATGAAATCCCATAAGGAGTGATATAACGGCCGATTTCAAACCATTCACCATTATGAAAAATACTTATGTTGGCAAAACGATCCCAGGGATCACATCCTCCGGTCGGACAGGAAAGGGTAACACGCATCATTATTTCTCCATACACTGAAATATCCTGTGGGAAAAGAAAAGTGTCGGTTACAGAGCGTGTAGCGAGTCCGCTTCCATTTCCCTGATGAACATTGTTCAAGGTTGTTATTACAGTATCGGGCGGTGAGGCGCCTAGTATCCTTGAGAACAAAAATAAAAGTCCAAAACATAAAATCTGCAGGAGTACTGATGGTTTCATGATCGTGGGGAGTTTAAGCGATAAATATAAAGAAAAACCTGACTCAGGCTGGATTAATTCTGCTTACAAATCCCTCTCATCGGATTTTAATGGATGCGCAAACCCTTCCAGGCATTGCTTACAACAGTTCCGGCTTTGTACCAGGTAGTACAAAGCCGGATTGTGAATACCTTCCGGTTGAGTATTATTTATTGTATTTGGAGGCTGCTTTAGCCACGGATTCTTTCATGCCGGCTTCCATTTTTTTTATCATCTCTTCCAGAATATCACCCACTCCGTCGAGGTTCATTTCCGTCACTTTGTTTTTTTCAATCACGGCGACAGGAACCGGTTCTTTCAGAAAATAATAAGCGAAACAATACAATTGTCCTTCATAGTATCCATTACCCAGATTTTGAGCTATATATTTTTTATCTTCTTTTGGAATACGGTTCGGTCCGTGCAGGCTTACCTTAACACCATGTATGTTGATTCCTTTTTTATGGCTCTGCACTTCCAGCGCAATGCTCAGCATGCCGTCAACTCCCAGTTTACCGGCTAACTCATATCCGATTGAAGTGGAGCGCAGATGATCATAATGAGAAGCTACGTCAAAGGGCCGGTAACCATCCGCGCCAACAGCGATATCTACGTGCTTGTTTTCAAGGTTGCTTGTAAATTTTCCGAGCTTGGATAATTGAGGGCTAAAGCCATTATAGTAGAAATCTTTTTTTTCAGAAGTGTTAAGATATTCCTCAACACCGAGAAGCATCCTGCCGTTTTCAAGAGCTACTGCTTTCATTTTATTCATTGAATTTTCAAGGGCAAGGTTCGCCAGTATATTACCTCCTTTTTCAGAGACAGCAGTATAAGTGGTTGTGGCCCAGTTCCCGGCTGTACTTGTTGATGCAGTACCCAGGTCGTAAATGTAAAATGTTGCGAGTGCAATCGTATCAGGGATCTGATCGGCTGAGGTAAGAAGCGCTACCCTTCCGTGTCCGTCTCCAAAACCGGCTGCCGTTACAGGGACAAGGGTGAGCTCAGTTTTATCATAGATGTTAGACTTGCCCGCTTTTTCAACATACTCCCTGAGACTTTTTTGCGCTATCGCATTCAGGTGAATAAGATAAAAAAAGATGATGACAAGTGATGTTCTGTTAATTTTAGTGTTCATAGGTTTTTGTGTTTTGTGTTGCAATGATTCGATGAAACTAAATTAGGAGAAATTACTTTATCACAACAATGTCAAAACATTCAAGATATACAGTTCAAAACAGCGTGTGTGTTAGTAATATAGCCTGGCTCATTACGAAATCGTAAAATCCTTTTTTTTATGGCGGGAAAATCTCTAAATTGTGCAAAAGAAAATCCCGGAACTTGAAAGAATCTTTGATTTAGGGAATTAGATCAGCTATAGGATCGTTCAC
Source organism: uncultured Flavobacteriales bacterium (assembly GCA_964544885.1). Classification (GTDB taxonomy): domain Bacteria; phylum Bacteroidota; class Bacteroidia; order AKYH767-A; family 2013-40CM-41-45; genus QQVM01. The sequence goes on along the minus strand of CAZJDX010000012.1, from coordinate 54,067 downwards.
TCATAGACACAGCCAGAATGGAAGGATCCGGATATCATTTTTTGAACTTGTGAAAAGAATTTACCGGAAAAGCTACGCGACTGAATCAAAGGGATCTGTATTCCCGAATTTACGGCGCTTTGCTCTGCATTTAGCGGCTTGTTTTTTTATTTCCTGCTTCTCTTCTTTTGCCACTCACAACCGCGCCGGTGAGATCACCTATCGCTATATAGGTCCCCCGCCGGCGCTGACTTATGAGATCACGATTATTACCTATACCAAAACCAGTAGCAGACAGGCCGACAGACCAACGCTTGATTCTGTATACTTCGGCGACGGAACGCCACCGGTGGTTTTTGTAAGAAGTCTCAAGGAAGATCTCGATAATGATATCAGTCGTAATACATATATAAATACTCATACCTACAATGGCAATGGTGAATTTCTCATTCACTTCGAAGATCCTAACCGAAATGCCGGTGTTGTAAATATTCCCGGATCAGTAGAGGTTCCGTTTTATGTAAGTACCTTGCTGATTATAAATCCATTTCTCGGAATTAACAGTTCTCCTGTACTCACTTACCCACCCATAGACCGCGGCTGTGTTGACAGGATTTTTATACATAATGCCAATGCATTTGATCCTGACGGGGACTCCCTCTCCTATGAGCTAACCGTTTGCAGAGGGCTCGGTGGAGATCCTATACCGGGGTATACTTTCCCTGTAACCTCTTCGTCCTTTTCAATCGATCCTGTCACAGGGGATCTTGTCTGGAATACCCCGCTAACCATTGCCGGTTTTGCACCCTGGGAGTATAATGTGGCCTTCAAGATTATTGAATGGAGAAACGGTACTCAGATCGGTTATGTGACAAGAGATATGCAGATCATTATCGGTAATTGTAACAATCATCCTCCTCAGATTCAGCCTCTCGCGGATACCTGTGTGGTCGCTGGCGATACGCTTGCTTTCAATATAACGGCCATCGACCCCGACGGGAACAGTGTTATCATATCGGGTAGCGGCGGACCGTTTACGGTGCCTGATTCAGCGATTATGACCCCACTGACACAGAATAACGACACCGTCACCAGCAGGTTTTATTGGGAAACTAACTGTGGGCATATACGAACACAGCCATACTATGCGCAATTCAGGGCTGAAGACGTTGTGCCGCCGGATTCGGTTATCCTGGTAAGCCTCGCCGGAGTTTTTATCCGTGTGATCGGACCGGCTCCGGAGAACCTGACTGCCCTTCCAGACGGAAATGCCATCAGACTAAACTGGGATGCGCCCTCCTGCTCGCAGGTAGTCGGTTATCGGATCTACAGGCGTTCTGGTCAGTATCCCGGATCAATCCCCTGTCCCTGTGATAACGGCGCTCCCGCTTACTCCGGTTACACACTGCTTGACACAACCCTCGGTCTGAACAGTACCACATACCTTGATAATAATAATGGAAGCGGTTTATCTGTGGGTGTTGAGTATTGCTACATTGTTACTGCGGTTTACCCGGGTGGTTCGGAGAGCTGCGCGACTGATCAGGTATGTTCATCTCTTAAGAAAGATCTTCCCGTTCTCACCAATGCCGATGTCAGGGAAACGAATACTGTACTGGGATCTGTCTATGTAGCCTGGAGTAAGCCTACGGATCTTGATACCGTCCAGAACCCCCCTCCATATCAATACAGGTTGTTTCATTCCACCGGTTTCTCCGGTGCCAGTTTCAGTCAGGTTGCCGTTTTTAATGATCTGAATGATACAACCTACATTGACACACTCATTGACACAAAAAGTACACCCTGGTCTTATAAAGTTGAATTGTATTATACTGACAATGGAAATCTGGTTCTCAAAGGAAACAGTACTACCGCTTCCACCGTGTTTCTCTCCCTTTCTCCGACAGACAACAGGGTGGTTCTGTCCTGGGAGGAACATGTACCCTGGTCCAATTTGTTCTACGATATTTATAAACTGAATGATCTTACCCTGGAGTACGATTCGATCGCAAGAACCGCGCTGAGAACCTATACTGATAGCGGACTTGTCAATGGAAATACCTACTGTTATTACGTGAGAAGTACGGGCGAATACACCTTTCCGGGTTTTGTTGACCCGATATCGAACCGCTCACAAAGAGAATGCGCCATCCCGGCAGATAATGTGGCACCATGTTCCCCCGAACTGGTCGCTGAATCGTTTTGTGCGGATGGTCAAAATCAACTTACCTGGACGAACCCGAACAATTACTGCGCGGATGATGTTCTCAAATACTATATTTATTATGCTCCCTCTTCCGAAAGTGGATATGAGTTGATCGATTCATTAAATAATCCGGCGGACACGGTATATTTTCACCGTAATCTCTCTTCCCTGGCCGGATGCTATAAGGTTACCGCGCTTGATTCAGTGAATAATGAAACACTGTCTCCTGTTGAAGCCTGTGTCGATACATGCAGGCAATATGTATTGCCAAGCGTTTTCACGCCCAATGCCGATGGGGTGAATGACCTCTTCCATCCATGCGATTCCACCACTTCACCTGAATTGCAACTGAAAAATTGTCCTCCGTATAAAAATGTTAAGGACATCCTGATAAAAATTTATAATCGCTGGGGAATTCTTGTTTTTGAAAGTTCGGATAAGGATATCAATTGGGACGGAAAAGATCAGACCAGCGGACAGGATTGTTCGGAAGGAGTTTACTACTATACCTGCCTGGTTAATTTTTACCGTATCAAAGGAGTTGAAACGGTACAGCTTAATGGATATGTTCATCTCATCAGAACCAAGGATTAAAGATCCGGATCCAATAGCCGGCGATGACCAATAATTTTTAAAACCATGTTCACAGGTATCATTGAAACAACCGGTACAGTGGTCTCAGCCGGGTCTGAAGCAGGCAATCTTCGTATGTCCATAAAAGCTCCCTTCACTTCCGAATTGAAAATTGATCAGAGCATTTCACACAATGGTGTATGCCTCACGGTTGTGGATATCAATAAGGATAGCTACGAAGTTGTTGCCATTGATGAAACCCTGAGACGTACTAATCTGGGGAAACTGGTTTCGGGAAGTCTTGTCAACCTGGAACGCGGCATGAAAGCCGGAGAGCGCCTGGATGGTCATATCGTGCAAGGTCATGTAGATACGACTGCCTTTGTGAAAAAAATTTCCGATCAGGGTGGGAGCTGGATTTTTTCTTTTGAATATGCTCCGGCAAGCGGTCATATTACCGTTGAGAAAGGTTCAATTTGTGTTAACGGAGTTTCACTGACGGTGGTTGAATCCGGGCGAAATACCTTTTCTGTTGCCATAATTCCTTATACCATGGAGCACACGAATTTCAGAAACCTGAAATCCGGCGACCTGGTCAATATTGAATTTGATGTGATCGGGAAGTATGTGTCAAAATTGCTTCAACAATATAATTCCGGCTTATAGTCTGAGGAAGTCCTGCAGGATGCCCTGACGAATGCCACCGTATGCTCCAGGTCAAAACAATTCCTTGGCTATCCTGATGGTATTTTCCGCATTTCCCATGGTATAATAATGCAGACAAGGTACGCCCGCTTTCATCAATTCCTTTGACTGGGCGATACACCACTCAATACCCACCTTTTTTACATCCTTATCTGTAGAACACATGGCAATCTCTTCATCAAGTTCCTCCGGGATGTCAACATGAAAAATTTTCGGTAGAGATGTGCACTGTTTGGCAGTGGTGATGGGCTTCAGTCCGGGAATGATCGGAACATTGATTCCCGCCTCCCTGCATTTCTCAACGAATTCAAAATACTTTCTATTGTCAAAGAACATTTGGGTAACGATATAGTCAGCCCCTGCATCTATCTTGGCCTTTAGAAAGCGCAGATCGCTTTTCATGTTGGGCGCCTCAAAATGTTTTTCAGGATATCCCGCTACACCGATGCAGAAACCTGATGGTGCCACATCCTTCAGTTCCTCATCAAGGTATTTTCCCTTGTTCATGTTCACTACCTGTGATACCAGGTCAAGCGCGTACATGTGACCAAAGGGATGAGGTTCAAAGACAGATTCCGATTTGATAGCGTCTCCGCGCAGCAATAATACATTGTCTATACCGAGAAAGTTAAGATCAATGAGTGCGTTTTCGGTTTCTTCCCTCGAGAAGCCTCCGCAAATGATGTGAGGAACGGTATCTACATTGTAATGATTGATGATCGCCGCGCATATCCCGACTGTTCCCGGCCGTTTACGCATGGAGAATTTTTCAAGTAAACCATTCTCCCTCTTTTTGTATACATATTCCTCCCTGTGATAGGTAACATCCACGAAGGAAGGTTTATATTCCATGATGGGATCAAGGATATCATAAATACTTTGGATACTCTTTCCTTTTAGTGGAGGAAGAATCTCAACAGAAAACAAGGTCTTGCCTTTGGCCGATTTCAGGTGCTCCGTTACTTTCATATAGCTGAAGGGATTCTAAAAACACCGCAAGGTATTCACAATTTTATAATTAGTTCTGACAGCCGGTTTGCTCTTTGGCAAATAAAGCTGATGATCTCCCTGTCTGACAGAAAGGATCAAGTTCATCCTTTTCAGATTAAGTGCTCACTATGAAAACAAGAGGATAAGGAATGTTCCTCAGGCAGGGAGCGAAGCAGAGCCAAGGGTCTTAGGCATTGGTTCTCAAAACCATATAGTCTGATTCAGGATGAAATAATCCTTTTTCATGCCTTAAAAAATCTTAGCTTTGCAACCCCGTGAATCCGGCTGAACCAGCCTATAATTTTCGACGGGAGGCCTTGAAATTGAAGAATATAAGAAATTTCTGCATTATTGCCCATATTGATCATGGGAAGAGCACACTGGCTGACAGATTGTTGGAGATTACGAAGACGATCACGAACCGGGAGTCGCAGGCACAGGTATTGGATGACATGGACCTTGAGCGTGAACGGGGCATTACGATCAAGAGTCATGCAATTCAAATGCAATATGAATACAAAGGCGAAAACTATACACTGAATCTTATCGACACTCCGGGTCACGTTGATTTTTCATATGAAGTTTCCAGATCCATCGCTGCCTGTGAAGGCGCCTTGCTAATTGTAGATGCGGCCCAGGGTATTCAGGCACAGACCATATCAAATCTTTATCTCGCACTGGAACATGAACTTGAAATCATCCCTGTTCTCAATAAGATCGACCTGCCCAGCGCTGAACCGGAAATGGTGAAGGATCAGATTGTGGACCTGGTCGGATGCAGCAGAGAAGACATTATTCCGGCATCGGCCAAAACCGGACTTGGTATCGATGAAATTCTGGCGGCAATAGTGGAGAGAATACCCGCGCCCAAAGGCGACCAGAACGCTCCGCTGAAAGCCTTGATATTCGATTCGGTGTTCAATTCTTTCCGTGGGATCATTGCCTATTACCGTGTTATCGACGGAGAGATTCGTAAGGGAGACAAAGTGAAATTTGTCGCTACAGGAAAGCAATATATCGCTGATGAAGTCGGAATTCTCAAACTTGACAAAGTTCCAAAAGACGTAGTAAGAACGGGTGATGTTGGATATATCATTTCCGGGATCAAGGAAGCGCGTGAAGTAAAGGTAGGAGATACCATCACTCTTTCCGACAGACCCTGCGCTGAAATGGTCAAGGGTTTTGAAGATGTGAAGCCAATGGTATTTGCCGGGATTTATCCGGTGGATACGGATGAATACGAGGAATTGCGGACCGCCATGGAAAAATTGCAGCTGAATGATGCCTCGCTGGTTTTCCAGCCTGAATCATCCGTGGCATTAGGCTTTGGTTTCCGTTGCGGATTTCTTGGAATGCTGCACATGGAAATCATTCAGGAGAGACTTGAACGTGAATTCGACATGACGGTCATTACCACCGTTCCGAACGTTTCTTATGTCGCCTACCTGACTAACGGTGAAGTAAGGGAAATTCATAACCCGAGTGAAATGCCGGAGCCGAACTACCTCGACCGGATCGAAGAACCTTATATCCGCGCTCAAATTATTACCAAGTCGGAGTTTACGGGTTCCATCATGACTCTTTGCATCGGTAAAAGGGGAATTCTGGTTAACCAGCACTACCTTACCACCGACAGGGTGGAACTACAGTTTGATATGCCGCTGGCGGAGATTGTCTTTGATTTTTATGATAAGCTGAAGTCTATTTCCAAAGGATACGCTTCTTTCGATTATCATCCGCTCAATTACCGTCAATCGGATCTGGTTAAACTGGATATCCGTCTCAACGGAGAACCGGTAGACGCCTTATCCGCTCTCGTACATCGAAGTCACTCTTTTGATTTCGGAAAAAAAATGTGCGAGAAACTAAAAGAGCTCATCACGCGGCAACAGTTTGAGATCATTATCCAGGCCAGTATCGGCTCGAAGATCATTGCCCGTGAAACCGTAAAAGCTCTCAGGAAAGATGTAACCGCGAAGTGTTATGGCGGTGATATTTCTCGTAAACGAAAACTGTTGGAAAAGCAGAAGGAGGGAAAGAAACGGATGCGTCAGGTAGGTAATGTGGAAATTCCACAGCAGGCATTTTTAGCTGTACTGAAACTGAGTTGAGTTTAAGTGGTCCACGGACTCTTCTTTTCGTTCTTCCTGTCTCCATTCATCCACTCAGCATTCCGACAAACTTATCGGAACATTCGTTGCCAGTCCGCCTTCCGCGGTTTCCTTAAATTTATTATTCATTTCCATTGCCGTGTTCCACATGGTCTTCACTACGTCGTCAAGAGAAACTTTCGCCTTGTCGGGATCCGAGTTCAGACTGAGTTGTGCAGCCGTAATGGCTTTCACCGCGCCCATGGTATTGCGTTCGATGCAGGGGATCTGAACAAGACCTTTGATGGGGTCGCAGGTAAGTCCCAGGTGATGTTCCATCGCTATTTCGGCGGCCATCATTACTTGTTTCGGATCTCCGCCCAAAAGTTCAGTGAGCGCTCCTGCAGCCATTGCCGAGGAAACGCCGATCTCAGCCTGACAACCGCCCATCGCTGCAGAAATGGTGGCGCCCTTTTTAAAGATGCTTCCGATCTCGGAAGCGGTAAGCAAAAAGCGGATATTATTTTCCGCGAGCAGAGCGGATTCTTCCTCTGCACTGCTGTTCAATGATGCCGGATTAATAAAATTATTGTAATACATCAATACAGCGGGGATTACTCCCGCCGCTCCGTTTGTAGGCGAAGTGACTACTCTCCCGAACGAGGCATTCTCTTCATTCACAGCCAGCGCAAAGCACGTGACCCAGTCAAGGGTATATTTAAAATCATGTCCTCCTGCCCGGATCACTTTTTTCCATTCGTCATAGTTACTGTACTTTTTCCCCTGTGTCAGCTTCGCATTCAAAGCGGCAGCGCGACGGGTAACTTTCAGACCACCCGGTAATTCACCACTCGAATGGGCTCCACGAAACAGACACTGTGTCATGGTCTTCCAGATATGCAACAGCCCTGATTTTACTTCAGCTTCCGTTCTCCAGCTCAATTCATTTTGCATGACAATATGAGAAACCGGCATTCCGGTCTCCGCGCAATGCTTCAGCAATTGGGCTGCATTATCGGCAGGATATTTCAGGTTTACTCTTCTTGCTGAGGAACCGGCTGATTCCCCTTCCTTCACAATGAATCCGCCGCCAACAGAAAAATAGGACTCTTTCATTGTTTTCCCTCCCCTGAAAGTGGCGTTTATGCTCAATGCATTCGGATGAAAGTCCAATGATTCTGAGAAGTGAAAGACAATATCTTTTTCAAAATCGAATGAAATTTCTTTCAGACCGGCAAGACTGATCCTCTTTTCCATATTCATTTTGTTAACCTCGGGTGTGATGTTTTCCACCTCATAAGTAACGGGATCATATCCGCAGAGACCCAACAACATGGCAATGTCGGTTCCATGACCTTTTCCGGTCTTCGCCAGGGAACCGAAAAGATGAACTTTCACATTCTCCACAGCGTTGATCGATCCTGATGCTTTCAGGCTGTCAAGGAAGCGGAGAGCTGCCCTCCAGGGTCCCAGCGTATGAGAACTGGACGGACCAATCCCGATCTTAAACATATCAAAGACAGATATTTGTTCCTGTTCGGTCATGTTGATATTCTGAGATTTAATTTTGCAATGCTGATGTTTGGTGATAAGCAGTCCGGTTCCAATCCTGAACAACATGATACAGGATTGTCTGGGATCACGATTAAGTCCGGATCGGAATTCCGGCCGGGGCCTCAATATGCAAATTTTTAGCTCCTAAAAAACACATTCAGGGCATTTCTGCCCGGATAGAATTAAATTTGCAGGAGCCTGTAACTTTGAAGGTTCGGGGACGTCCCATATTTATAATTAAGGAAGCTTCGCTTGATTTTATGACTACTTCCGAGTACAATCAATGTGTTGATGACCATGCCGATGGACTTTACCGGTTTATTCTGAAAAATATCCGGGATGAGGAAGACGCGCGGGATGTCGTTCAGGACGCTTTCGAAAAGATGTGGAAGAATGTAAAAGGTATTGATGCTTCTAAATCAAAATCATATTTGTTCACAACAGCCTATCATACCATGATCGACAAGATCAGGAAGAACAAAAGAGTGAGCGATTTTACAGAAGTCAGCGAGGAGAGCCTCTTTCACTCGGATCAGTATTCCGACCTGAAACAGATACTGAATAACGCCATCAACTTATTGCCGGTGAATCAGAAGGCGGTACTTACACTTCGCGACCTGGAAGGCTATAATTATGATGAGATCGGCAGGATCACGGGATTGTCGGCATCACAGGTAAAAGTATATATATACAGGGCAAGACTATTCCTTAAAGATTATATAGGGAACCTGGAACGGGTATTATAACAGGGCTAAAAAGATAGTCGTTAAGATGATCACGCGCAACAATTACGAAATCTATTTCCTCGATTATCACGAAGGAACACTGGATGCTTCCCTGCACGCCGAATTATTCTCCTTCCTGGAAGATAACCCTGATCTCAAAGAGGAATTTGAAAGCTTCTCTTTTGTAGTGATGGATGCAGACCCATCTGTTAAGTATCAGGGGAAGGAAAATCTTCACCGGAAGGAATCGCTTCCGGAAAATGAACTCCTGACCCTTGTCGCTTACATGGAAGGCGATCTCAATGACAGGGAGAAAGCCGGAACGGAAAATTTACTACGGGCAAACCCGCAAGCGGCAGGCACCCTGGAGATTCTGCGTAAAACCAGGATCTTCCCGGATCCGGAAATTGTCTATAGGGACAAACAGGAATTAAAAAAGGAAGCTTCCATACTGACACTCAGCTCAGCGTTCTACCGTATTACTGCCATTGCCGCTTCCCTCGCCTTGCTCATCATAAGCTATTCCATCTTTTTTAAAGACAGACAGCTAAATGAAATGGCAAAGTCTGATACACAAATTCCGGTGCATAGCACACCTCAGGAAACGATTGCCGGGAAGGTGGAGCAGACAGCCTCATTGCCGGAAACCCGGAAGGAGGAATCTCCGGGAAATATTCCGGAAGCGACTCCTGTCCGGACGATACAGAAATCCTCTCCAAAGGAGGAAAGTCTTTCCGGGCAGGGATCCCTGGCGGCTTTCACAGGATCTGAGAAGGAGAGCCTTTTCGTACCTGCTGAAGACACATACATTTCTACTGAGCTCCCGCCTGATCATGCCTCTGATGAACCTGCCTTTGTACATACTATTCCTGTACTGGAGAAGGCGGAGGAGTCTGTAAACCAGACCGCCGACCTTAGCAGCGTTTTTTCCGAGGCGGAATTAGCGGAGCTGGGTTTATCAAATGATACGAAAAATAATCAATCCGGATTTTTTCAGCTTGCTCACCAGGGAGCCAGAATGCTGAGCGAAAGGACCGGCGCGAAGATCGGTGTGGACAGAAAACAAAATGGAACCGATCAGTCAACGGTTTATGCGTTGGAGATCGGTAAGTTTTCCCTGAGTCATGTTCGCAAGCGTTGATTGAAAACCTATGTTTCGTAGCGGATGAAATTTCAGCGCTTCAAGCTTTTGACGAATTTGGTATAAGTCATCTGAAAGCATAGTTCTTGATGGAAATCCACCTCTTTGATTTCCCGGGTCATCTTGAAACGAGGTACATTACTGCATCCTTCTGAATTAAAAATAATGGACGAGTCTGTAACTTATCGAATCCCTGAACGTCCCATAAGTATAATCCCTAAAAATAAATAATTGAATCGCAATGAAACAGAAAATTTTCTCACTATGTGTTTTATCCCTTACTGTCCTTACCGCTTTCGCGCAGACAGCAACATTCACAGGGGTCAGTGTCAACAGACATGGTAAAGTCTATTTGAGCCAGGCCGATAGTCAGTCGGTTAGAATCAATCCTGCAATAAGCGACGGTACCGAAAAATTCCATATCAATAATGACTTGCTTTTTATCAATGCCGATGCCGGCGATGAGGTTTACGTGAGTTTGCCCGAACTGAAAAGCGTGATCATAGGGGGCAAAGCGGAAGTCGTGGGTGAAACTCCTTTCAAGGGCGATAAGATCGATCTTCAGATCGGTGGTGACGGAAAGATTTCACTGGATCTGAATGTGGATGAAGTACAGGCTAATATTGGCGGACTGGGAAAGATCATACTGAACGGCACGGCAAGGAAGAGTACCTTTAACATTTCAGGATCCGGAAAAGTGGAGGCAATGAACTTCAAAACATCCCTTTGTTACGCCAACATTTCCGGACTTGGTAAATGCAGTATTGATGTAACGGACGAACTCTACACTAATATCAGCGGAAGCGGCTCGGTATTGTATAAAACCAAACCTCCGGTTGTAGAGGAGAATATCTCCGGTGTGGGTAAGACTACGGGATATCAAAGTGAAGACGGTTCGGATACTACGCATATCAGCTTTGGTTCAAAGGATGTGATCATCATTGACAGAGAGGACAAGAATAAAAAAGCCGAAAAGGAAAAGGCAAAACCCATCTGGGCCGGGCTTGAACTGGGACTGAACTCTTACCTGAGTCGTGACGGGAATTTCGATATTCCGGAAGGATTCAGCGATCTGGAATTAAAACAGGCCAAGTCGGTTATGGTGAGTTTTAACTTCCTGGAGAAAAGTTTCGAACTGGGAAAAAGCAATCTTTGGTTTGTGACCGGCTTAGGGATAAACTGGAATAATTACCGTTTCGACAATAATGTAAACCTGTTAAAGACAGATCCATTGGCTACCTATCGCGATACCAGTTCTTTGCTGAAGTACGAAAAGTCCAAACTGGTAACAACCTATCTTACGATGCCACTCATGTTTGAATTCTTTACCAGCCGCCAGCAGAAGAAGGCCTTTCATATCGGCGCGGGCGCTATTCTCGGTTTACGGATCGGATCACATACAAAGTTAAAGTATGAGGAAGATGGGAAAACGCATAAACCCAAGGTGTACGATGATTTCAATCTGAATCCTTTTCGCTATGGCTTCAGGGTAGCCTTTGGCTATGGAGGCTTCAATATGTTTGTTGATTACTATGCCAGCACGCTCTTTAAGGAGAACAAAGGTCCGACACTTTATCCTGTGGCGGCGGGGATCACCTTGGCGAATTTCTAATCAGGCCATTAAGTAGTTTACATGAGATCGACGTGCTCCATTTGCTTCATGACGCTTGCCGGGACATTCTTCCTGGCATGCGGTATGAAGGAGAACAGAAATTTAATCAGCGAACTCAGGCCTTTGCCCGTGTTTTCAGGCCTGGAGCTAAGGGCAGATGCCAGGCTTTATCTCAGACAGGGCGAAATCAATGAAGTGCGTATTGATGCCAGCGAGCGCGATGCCGCCTGCGTGAGTACTAAAGTCGAGAATGGTAAACTGCTTATTGATATGTGCAAGGACATGACCGTCTCCGGTCCGGTGAGCATTCATGTTACCATGAAGGAGCTGGAACTCCTGGAACTTACCGGTCCTGGTACGGTCCGTTCAAGTGGAACTTTTTTCAGCAGGGAACTCACCTTGCGCTTATCCGGTTCGGGAGAAATAAAGGCGGAGATTTGCACTTCAAAACTAAAGGCTGCTATAGCCGGTCCGGGCAGGATTGGTGTACAGGGAAGATCGCTTGAAGCTGACTTTCGTATCAGCGGTTCGGGAGTGGTGGATGCACAGGGCCTGGAAATGATGAAAAGCGGATACAGTATTGTCGGAGATGGCAATTGCCTGCTCTCCGGGCACTTATTGCACGCTACGCATGATATCCAGATTCCCCTATTCGGGAAAAATGACCCTTGTTTTATTTTTGAGGAAGGCTAAGGATTTACTGTTGAAAGATTGAAAAAATTTGTGCGAGGGTGGTGAGAGTAGTTTTTTGACATTGACACTCCAGATATTACGCTTCTCAGCTTAACTTTTACCTGGAATCCTTAAAAGTTCCTAGGCAAAAGTTTTTCTATCTTTGAATTGCACTTATCAGTTGAACTCAGCTTTTGACGTAGTGTGTGCGGCGGAATCCCCTAACGCACGGGCTTTCGCTCAAAGATTCCGCCGAGCGGGGTTTAAGCAACTTTCTTAGTTCAGCTTAATGAAATTCAAATTATGATGGAATAGCTGATGGAAGTAGCACTCGCATCTTCTAAATCACTTTGTGAATTTATAATGTGATATACCACTTTCTAAATACAGTCTAAGTATGTATACACCCGAAGAAAGTTTTTCGGTTGATATGCGAAAGTCAGAACTAAGATCAATTTCCTTTACAAATAGTTTAATTCCGGAAACAGAATAGATTTCAACTTTTGAAATTTTGTGATTTTTATTTGATCTTACATTCAGTTCATTCGAAACAGGAGAAGGAAATAGTAAAAAATCATCCTTGCTAAATGAATTATATTCAGAAATAGATATAGTCAAACAAAATTCAGGAGGTTGAGGATCGGAATGCCTGGCTGTAGTCGCAGAGAGTTGAATAGGATTGTAGTTAACTGAAAATTGATAACCCATCAATCCACCAGAAAAAACTGATATTGGTATAGGATCAATTGCTATCGATGAGTCTGAAAGAATGCAAGTAGTATTAAATGATGTATCGAACTTTGTTTGATATCTAGGAGAAAGTGTTGAGTTTGAGTGCAGGTTTACATACATCGAATCATTAGTAAATTTATTGAAAGAAAAAATAAAATTATTATAATTTCCCTGGGTCCAGTATTTTGAACTAATCACCTGGCCAGAAGAGTTAAGTTTAATCCCATAATATCCAACGTAATATGAGGCTAAGTTATATCCATAACAATCACCTCCAAGATATATATTCCCATGTGAATCAACAATCGCATCATCGACAAATGTGAATTGCTCTCCGTTAAATGTGCTGTTATAATAAGTGTTAGCCCAAAGTACATTTCCTGTATAATCCATCTTATAACATATCATGGCTCCCAATACCAGACCTGACCAGTAGTTGTCTTGCCAGTTTGCTAAGATCAAATAAGTTGAATCGAAATCAGATTTTATAACCTTTTTAAAGTGTGTTGAGTGATTCTGAATGCCTGGATTGTATGATCCCGGTGTTTCATTTCCGTTCTTATCAAGTCTTACTCCCTGGAGGTACTTAGAAATACCACCATCTTCAAAGAACCACCAGACTCCTCCATCATTTGAATTAAAAAGTGCTTTTTGACTTGCGTTATTTAAATGAACTACTTCTCTGCAGTGAATATTAATAGTGTTTCCAGAAGTGTCCATTACAATTAGTGCAGGATAAGAATCGCCATTATCCCATGGATCAGGTCTTTGTATTGTGAGTATAAAAACCCGATCTTCATTAACTGTAATATGAGAAAGTTGATTGGAGAAAGGTGAAAAAGAGTTGATGCCGGCACTAAAATTTCTTGACCAAAGTGTGCTTCCTGATGAGTCTAATCGAAAAACAGTTTGTCCATGAATGACATAATAATCACCATAAGAAGTTACATAGAAGTACTGACTTGGAATAGGAGCGGGTGAGGTTATACCATTGGCTATGCTATTATGAATTGGAATAAATGTATTAAAAGTAAGAAGGATCAATCCAGCTATTCCATTCTTTAAGGCAGTATACATTTTTGTCTTTTTAAAAGATTAAATTTAATCTAGAAATTATACATCACCTTAAACAATCGATCGTCAAATTTATATCAACAATAGTAGAAAATATAATCAAGCATAATTACAGCTTTTACCTATGATTTTATCTCGTTGACCAAATAGTGTGATAGGCTATGGTACGAATATAATCCATGGATATATTTTGATCTTGAAACCCAAAGTAATGAGTATTGCTAATTATTAGCTCACCACTTCAACCTGTTCAGGAAATTAATATCCGTTGAACCGGTATTGCGGTAAATCATCATGAGAATGGCAAGGCCTACGGCAACCTCGGCTGCAGCTACGGCCATGATGAAAAATACAAAAATCTGTCCTGCCGCGTCGCCATGAAAAACGGAAAAGGCCACCAGCAGCAAATTCACGGCATTCAGCATTAACTCTATGCACATCAGAATGATGATCGCGTTCCGGCGGAACAATACACCCAGTACGCCGATGGAAAACAACAGCGTGCTTAACAGGATATAATAGTTAAGTGGTATCGATGGATTCATTAAGATTTATTTTATTTCTTTTTTACCAATCATAACTGAGCCGACCATCGCGGCAAGTAACAGGATCGAGGCTACTTCAAATGGCAGGATAAAATCCGTGTACAATACCTTTCCAAGATTACGGATCATCCCAAGCTGACTGTCGGCGGGATTTGCCGGAGATAATTCCGAAGCTTTCCGTATGACGCCAACCAGCACAAGCATCAGTAAACCGCCCGAAAATGTCGCTGCGATTTTCAGTACCTTGCTTTTCTGCGGTTCCACCTCCGCGTTCAGGTTTAACATCATAATCACATACAGGAACAAGACCATGATAGCGCCGGCATAGACAATAATATGGACGGCCGCTAAAAATTGCGCGTTCATAAGTATGTAATGCCCGGCTATGGCAAAGAAAGTCATGATGAGGTAAAGTACGCTGTGAACCGGGTTTTTTGAAACCACGACCATCAACGCGCTTAATATGGCAAGGAAAGAGAGAAAGTAAAATAATTGAAGTGTCATGCTTTTCCTGTAATCCGGTTCGCCGGATATTGCGGTATTTTATAACCTGTTATGCTGATATGATTTATCGCTTTTGAATTCCTTCACTTCCGGTGTCTGCCGCATGCTGATATCAATCTTTTTATCTGCAGGTTCCACCAGTTTATCTTTTCCGTAAATAAAATCCGCCCTGTCGGTGAAGGTTGGAACCAGTCTGTCGGTCAGGAATATCGCCTCCTTCGGACAGGCTTCCTCGCATAATCCGCAGAAGATGCAACGTAACATGTTGATCTCATACGTGGCAGCGTATTTTTCTTCTCGGTACAGCTTTTCTTCTCCTTTGTTCCTTTCCGCCGCGACCATGGTAATGGCTTCAGCCGGACAGGCTACTGCGCAGAGTCCGCAGGCCGTGCATCGTTCCGCGCCATTTTCATCGCGCTTTAATACGTGTAGTCCGCGGTAAACCCCGGCTATGTCCCTTTTCTCCTCCGGGTAATTAATGGTTACCTTTTTTTTGAAGAAATGCTTCAGTGTGATAGCCATACCGGAAAAGATCGCGGGCAGATAGATCTTCTCCAGGAAGCTCATCTCCTTTTTTGAAACTAATTTACTCCGCTTACTTAGTGACTGCATTGTTTTTTGATTTCGTCAGCTATTCCTGATGATTATTTCTGATTATTTTACTTCTCCGGTAAACCACATGACCATTCCGGTGAACAATATGTTCAGAATGGAAAGAGGGATAAGTACTTTCCACCCTAGATTCATCAACTGATCATAGCGGAAGCGCGGGATGGTCCAGCGAATCCATATGAACAGGAAGATAAAGAAAAATATTTTGGCGAAGAGGAACAGCGTTCCCACAATGCTAATCCAATTAGGATCACTCACAAATCGTTCAACGAATGGCATATTGTAGCCGCCGAAATAGAGTGTAGAAATTACTGCCGAAGAGATGAACATATTGATGTATTCGGCGAAAAGATAGAAGCCGAGCTTCATGGAGCTGTATTCGGTATGATAGCCCCCGACAAGTTCCGTTTCGCACTCTGGAAGATCGAAGGGCGTGCGGTTGGTCTCGGCGAAAGCGCAGATGAGAAAGATCAGAAATCCGAGTGGTTGATAAAACACATTCCATCCTGCACCCGACTGTTGTGAGGCGATCTCCCGGACGCTCAGCGTTCCTGTCATCATCACCAGCGCAATGATCGATAGGCCCATCGCGATCTCATAGCTTATCATCTGACTGGATGCTCTCAGCGCGCCCAGGAGTGAATACTTGTTATTTGAAGCCCACCCGCCGATCATGATGCCATACACGCCTACGGAGACAACTCCGAAAATGTAGAGTATTCCAATATTTACATCCGTAATTTGAAGAGGATAAAAACTCCCGTCGATGGTCAGACCTTTTCCCCAGGGGATCACTGCGCTGGCCATACAGGCTGTGAGCATGGCAATGCTGGGCCCGAGGATGAAGAGCCACCTGTTGGATCCTTCGGGAATGATCTCTTCTTTCATGAACATCTTCACACCGTCCGCAACGGGCTGGAGAATTCCGAATGGTCCGGCACGGTTGGGTCCCAGCCGGTCCTGCATGAAGGCGGCGATCTTTCTTTCGCCGTAAGTGGAATACATGGCCACAAACAGGGAAATGAGAAAAATAACGATCACCAGAACTATAGTGAATATAAGGGCGGGACTTAACATGAACAGAAATTATTTTTTATCTATCTGATAGTGATCGGGAACAACCTTTACTTCGTTTAACAAAGGTTTATGCGGAGGTTCCGGAAGTGTATAATGATTCTGCGAAATCACCGAATGTCTTTCAATCGGCGAAGGTCCTTCTATGATCCAGTCGCTGGTTTGTTTCTTTTCGAACCTGCATTCATTACAGATCCAGTCGGTCACTTCGCCATAAGTATCTTTTCTACCGGTAACCCTGTATACTTCTTCTCCTTTAAGCCAGAGTCTGGCTTTGCCGGCACATTTCGTGCAGGAGCGGTGCGCTTCAACGGGATTAACATTCCAGACACGGCTCTTGAACCTGAAGGTGCGATCCGTAAGTGCGCCTACCGGGCAAACATCGATCATGTTTCCGGAGAAATCATTTTCAACCACATTCTTAATATAGGTGCTGATCTCCGATACATCACCCCGGTTAATTACACCATGTACTCTTCCATCACACAACTGATCGGCAACTTTTACGCAGCGATAACACAAGATGCAGCGGGTCATGTGTAGTTTAATCTTTTCGCCTATATCTATCTTTTCGAAAACACGTCTTTCAAATTCGTACCTGCTTTTTGCGAGGCCATGTTCATAAGAGAGATCCTGCAGGTGACACTCTCCCGCCTGATCGCAGATCGGACAGTCCAGCGGGTGGTTGATCAGGAGAAACTCAACAACACCGGCTCTGGCTTCCAGTAGTTCCGGTGAAGTGGTATTTTCAACCACCATTCCGTCCATAACCGTTGTACGGCATGAAGCAACGGGTTTGGGCATGGGACGGGGATCCTTATCAGAACCCTTACTGACCTTGACAATGCAGGTGCGGCAATACCCTCCGCTTGTTGCGAGTTTTGAATAATAACACATGGCTGGCGGCACTAGGGAGCCGCCGATTTTTCTGGCTGCCTCAAGTATGGTCGTTCCATCTGGTACTTCGATAGTATGTCCGTCTATGGTAACTTTTGCCATCTTGTTTTATTCATTTTATGCCGCGTCTGATATTTGCACGGAAGATAAAATTAATGATCAACTAATTCAGAGCCCCTTCTTCCTTCAGCCTGTAATAATGTTTTATGTCGGCTGGAGGATTTTTAATGTAGTCTTCAAATTCTTTCCGGAAATGTCTTATGGCGCTTGCTACAGGCCAGGCAGCCGCGTCTCCAAGGGGACAAATCGTTTTACCTTCGATCTTCGATTGTATATCCCAAAGCAATTCCACGTCGCTCAGTTTTCCATGTCCTTCGATTATGCGGTGCAGTATTTTTTCCATCCATCCTGTACCTTCCCTGCAGGGGCTGCATTGTCCGCAGGATTCATGATGATAGAATCGTGTGAAATTCCAGAGGTTTTTTACAATGCTGGTGGAATCGTCCATGACAATGAATCCGCCCGAACCAAGCATAGTACCGGTGGCGAATCCTCCTTCGGCAAGAGATTCATAACTCATCAGACGAGGTTCACCTGCGGCTGTTTTAAGGATGAGTTCAGCCGGCAGAATGGGTACAGAAGATCCGCCGGCGACAACCGCCTTCAGTTTTCTACCGCCTCTGATGCCTCCGCAATATTTCTCCGAAAAAATAAATTCTTCAACCGGAATTCCCATTTCAATTTCATAAACGCCCGGCCTGTTGATGTGACCACTGGCGGAAATCAGTTTTGTTCCGGTACTCTTTCCGATTCCGATTTGAGCGTAGGCATCACCGCCATCATTGATAATTGGTACCACGGCGGCAATGGTTTCGACATTGTTTACCACCGTCGGACAACCATAGAGTCCTGCAATGGCTGGGAAGGGTGGCTTGATCCTTGGATTACCTCTCTTGCCTTCGAGTGATTCAAGAAGAGCTGTTTCTTCACCACAGATATAGGCGCCAGCGCCTACATGTACATAAACATCCAGTGAATAGGATGTGCCTGCGATATTTTCTCCGAGCCAACCATTGGCATACGCTTCTTCGATCGCTCTTTCCAGAATTCTTGAAATGTAAAAATATTCTCCTCTGATATAAATATAGGATGTGCGGGCACCGAGGGCGAAACTGGATGTGATCATTCCTTCAATAAGCAGGTGCGGGATCTTTTCCATCAGGTAACGGTCCTTGAACGTGCCGGGTTCCGACTCATCGGCATTGCATACCAGATAGCGTGCTACTCCTTCCGGCTTTGCCAGAAAACTCCATTTCATTCCGGTAGGGAAACCAGCCCCTCCGCGACCTCGTAGTCCGGATTTCTTGACTTCCTCCACAACCTGCTCGGGACTCATTGTCTTCAAAGCCTTTTCCACGGATGCATATCCACCGTTCTTCCGGTAAACTTCATAGCTCTGGATACCCGGAACCTGAACAGTTTTCAATAATAGTTGCTTTCCCATACTCAGGCTTGCTTAATTTCCTGATCCGTATAACACTTTCTTTTTCCTTCTGACCTGAAGGTCTGGAGAAGTTGATCCACTTTTTCCAGATTCAGGTTCTCATAATAATCCGCTCCGACCTGCATCATGGGTGCAGTTCCGCAGGAGCCAAGACATTCAACACTCTTTAGTGTAAACATCCCGTCTTCTGTTGTTTCACCCACACGAATGTTCAGTTTCTTTTCCAGGTGGCTGATTACATCTTCCGCGCCCAGAAGCCAGCAGGAGCTGGTACGGCAAACCTCCAGGGTGCACTTTCCAACCGGTTTCAAATTGAACATGGAATAAAAGCTGGCTACTTCATATACTTCTATCGGCTGGATATTCAGTAACGATGCAACATAATCCATCACCTCCGGACTCAGCCATCCGTCAAACTCAGCCTGTGCTATGTGCAGGATGGGGATCAGAGCGCTCTTCTGTTTTCCTGCCGGATATCTTTTCACCAGTTTGTTCACCAGCGACATCGATTCGTCAGAGAAGTGTATTTGCTTTGTTGTATTCATCAGATCGTACTCCGGTCAGGGCCGGAATATTTTTTTAAGCATCCAGTTCGCCCGCTATAACATTCATGGAACTCATGGTAAGAATAGCGTCACTCAGCATGCTGCCTTTTATCATTTCTTTGTAAGCTTGGTAGTAAATGAAACACGGTCTGCGGAAATGCAGCCGGAATGGTTGTCTTCCTCCGTCACTGATGAGATAGAAGCCCAGTTCTCCATTTCCTCCTTCCACACAATGATAGACTTCACCCTTAGGAACATCGGATTCTCCCATCACTATCTTAAAATGATAGATGAGTGCTTCCATGCTGTTATAGACCTCTTCCTTGGGTGGAAGATAGAAGGAAGGGAGGTCGGCATGAAAACTGGATTTATCTTTCAGTCCTTTCAGTTTATCCAGAGCCTGACGAATAATACTCAGACTTTGCCACATTTCTTCTTCTCTCACCATGAATCTGTCGTAGGTATCTCCGCTTTTCCCGATGGGTATTTCAAAATCGAATTCCTCATAAGAAGAGTAAGGATTCATGACACGGACATCGTAATCCACACCCGCGGCACGAAGATTGGGTCCGCTAAAGCTGTATTGAAGCGCTCGTTCTGCTGAAATGGCTCCGCAATTGATCGTGCGGTCCATGAATATTCTGTTACGCATTAACAGCTTCTCAAACTCCTTAAGCTGCGGAGGGAACTCTTCGAGGAACTTGTCGATCTTTCTCCAAACCGTATCTGAAAAGTCTCTCTCAAATCCTCCTATACGCCCAATGTTAGTCGTTAGTCTGGCGCCACATATATCTTCATAAATTTCGTAAATGAATTCTCTCCAAGTGAATATGTAGAGGAATCCTGTCATGGCGCCGGTGTCAACTCCGATTACGCTGTTACAGATGATATGATCTGAAATGCGCGAAAGCTCCATGATGATTACCCGCATATATTCAACCCGTTTAGGCAGTTCGGCCTGAAGAAGTTTTTCCACTGTCATATGCCAACCCATATTGTTGATGGGCGAGGAGCAGTAGTTCATCCTGTCTGTCAGTGGGGTAATCTGATAGAAGGGTTTATGTTCAGCCAGTTTTTCAAATGCGCGGTGAATGTAACCGATGGTAGGTTCCGAATCGACAATAATCTCGCCATCCATAGTCAGCACATTCTGAAAGATGCCGTGCGTGGCCGGGTGGGTGGGCCCCAGGTTCAGGGTTGTATAATCTTTATGTTCCTTCTTATTGTTAAGGGCCGGATTCATCAGGCATCAGATTATTTGATATGGAACAGTAGCGCGAAAGCTGCCTGCGCGCGTTCATTGTTCACTCTTTTTTTCCATCAGTGATTTTCTGTCGAAGTTGGATCTCTTCCTGCCGAACATGGTGTCATCCTTGTCGAACCTGGTTTTGTCTTCGACCGGATATTCTTTACGCATAGGAAAGTAATCCATATCATCGACATTTAGGATACGGCGCAGATCAGGATGGCCTTTGAATCGGTAGCCATAGAAATCGTAGGCTTCCCTTTCCATCCAGTTTGCGCCGGGAAATAATCCGGTCAATGAGTCAAATTCCGGATTGCTTTCAGCGCTATAGGTTTTGAATCTGATCCGGAGATTATTTTCAAGACTGTGCAACTGCGCCATCAGGCAATATTGACCGGGTTTATCCGGATAATGGATACCACACAAGGTTGTGAGATAGCGAAACCTGAACGTTTCGCTTTGGTACAGATGCCGGATGATCGCGGTCCATTTCGCAGAATCGACTGTTGCAATATGAAAATCATATTGCTTTTCCCATTCGTGGATATAGCTTCCGAATGTGGAATTCAGTTCTTCGATGACATTTTCAATGACAGGCTGTTGCATTTCCTTATTCGATTCCGTAGGAAGCAAGTAATTGTTTGTACTCTGGCGAATTTCGCCGGCGCAACGACTCACTTCCGACCAGCTTTTGAATATTCATGACGCCTTCCAGGATCTGTTCAGGCCTTGGAGGACATCCCGGGACGTAAACGTCAACCGGAATAATATGATCAATACCCTGCAAGACAGAATAGGAATCAAAAATTCCTCCGCTTGAAGCGCAAGCGCCTACTGATAATACCCAACGGGGTTCAGCCATCTGTTCATAAACCTGTCTCAGTACGGGTCCCATTTTCTTCGCGATAGTACCCATTACCATCAGCAGGTCGGCCTGACGGGGAGAAAAACTAAGACGTTCCGACCCGAAGCGGCCGAAATCGTATGTAGCTGCCATCGTTGCCATGAATTCAATCCCGCAACAGGAAGTGGCGAAAGGAAGAGGCCAGATGGAATTTTTTCTGGCGAGACCAACCACTTTGTCAAGCGAAGTCGCAAAAAATCCAGGACCTTCAAAGCCTTCAGGGGCTTTGACGACTGTCGTTTTTGAACCAGGCATTATTATTTCAGACATCTTATCTTTTCCTGTTTTTATCTTTCAATGGCAACATTCATTTGTCATGATCATTATTCCCACTTCAGCGCGCCCTTCTTTAGTATATAGAAGAATCCCGTCATGAGCATGAGCATGAACAGGAACATTTCAATGATACCGGTAAGACCAAGTTCCCTGAAATTTACAGCCCAGGGATACATGAAAATTACTTCCACGTCGAAGAGGACAAATAATATCGCCACCAAAAAATATTTGATGGATATGGGAGCTCTCGCATTTCCCTGCGATTCAATCCCGCACTCGAAGGTCTCCAGCTTTAATTTTGATTTTCGTTTCGGTCCCAGCAAATGTGTTACGATCATCGTCGTTACCACGAAGCCCGCCGCGACAAAAAACTGGATCAGAATGGGTAAAAAATCTATGGGTGTACTTTCGGTATTCATCAGCTTGTCTGGCAGAATTTTACAATGAAATTCCCGCAAATTTATGCTTTTTTAACTTGTGGCTTCGCTTTTATTGGGATTTATTTAATGTGGAAATCAGTCAAACCTTCAGGAGCGACTCATACCATTTCATGCTGTTGAAACCTAATATTTGAATCTCAAAGGGTTATGTTCCGGAAGCAGGAGATCATCTGTTTGCACGCTGGTTTATTCGCAAGTCCAGAAAAAAAACCGGGTTTCAACCACCGGCTTGAAACCTTCGGAAGGATAGAGGTTTAATCCCACTTCGTTTGTTTTTTCAGTTTCCAGAAGCAGACCTTTTGCATTGCTTTCCCGTGCAAGTTCTTTGCAACGGCTGATCAGCAGACGGGAAACACCCTTTCCTCTGAATTCCGGATCAACGTAGAGATCATTCAGCAACCACGACCTTTTCATGGAAACGGAACTGAATATCGGATAAAGCTGAACAAAGCCTGCAGGATTCCCCTGACCATCAAGAGCTATGTAGATGATGGAGTCTTTCTTTACCAGTCTTTCCTTAAGAAATGACCTCGCCCCTATTTGGTCGGAGGGCTGGCGATAAAACTGACGATAGGCATCAAAGAGCCTGCTCAGAGCACAAAGATCAAAGACGGTAGCCTCAAAAATTTCAACTTGGAGGTCGTTCAGGCCGATGTTTGATTGCTTTTTCGATTTGTTCATACTGTTGAGTTGTTTCTATTATAAATACCACTAATTGTTTGACTGACAGGAGAGGGTTGAAGTTAGGTTTTGCCTTTCAATAAAAAAACCCTGTCATGTTTTAACGCCTTTCGATTGAACGGTTTATAATAAAGCGTCAGCGCAGCATGCTTGAATGCTTTTGATTTGCAGAGTTTAAAGACGATACTATCATAAATGTTTTCAAATAAAGGCAAGCCACCGACAGATACCACTGAGTGGACATAAGTCCGGTATTCATCGATAAAATGGAGTTGCATCAGTTGTACGATCAGGCTACAGCTTCCATTAAGACATCTTTATCTGATAACCGGCTGCGTTCCATAAGCTCCGTTTCAAGATCCTTTGTTGCGATCCTTGCGCATTTCAAATCTGTATTTTTCTGCCTGTGTGAAAATACAATTTCCGGGGTCCTCTCCAACCGGAAGGTGAAGACGTCCATTGATTTTTTCCAGTAAACCTGTTGTATAATGCCGGCCAGAATTCCCTTAGCTGAAAGGAGATCCTCCTTTACAGAATGGCTTCCGCTTCTTCCGGCAAGCTGGTGTGATGAGGGTGTAATTCATTATCGGCGGGATTTGATGTATGATTATTACTAGCGTCGAACATTCTATTAATCGTTGCTAGTATCCTGTACATAATTCATTACCGGTCTACCGTATAATTCAGTTCTGTTACCCCGCAACTAAACTGACGGGTAACAGGAGATAGTGTCAGTTTTATTTTGTCTCTGATGTCTGCAAACAAACGTATTCCCTGTCCCAGGATGACAGGATTGAGAAATAACCAATAGCCGTCGATCAGGTTTTGTTGAATGAGCGAATGAGTAGCGGTGGGGCTGCCGAAGAGCAGGATGTCTTCTCCCGGTTTTTGTTTTATTTCATTGATAAGATCTGAAAGCATGTCACTGATGACGGTGGTATTTGACAATGAACCAGCTTTCAATGTTTTTGAAAGGACAATTTTATGAACCTTAGCATACCATCCGGAGTGTTCAATTTCATGCTGGCTTGCACCGGGTTTTTCTCCGGCTCCGGGCCAGTAATTTTCCATCATCTGATAAGTTACACGGCCGTACATGGCGGTATCGCCTCTGCTGATCCTTTTACCGACATGATCAAATATTTCCTGATCGGCCTTTATCCAGTCCATTTCTCCCTTAGGCCCTGCTACAAAACCGTCGAGTGAAATATGCATGAAAGAAATTATTTTTCTCATGGCTAAATGGTATAAATAAATTTTTCTATTTCTACAGGGTAAATAATTTTTGTTCGTTGATGAAGTTGTTTCATTAGCGTGTCATTTTACACAGGGATTACTATAATTAAAGTGATCAGAAACAACAAAATCCCTGAGCGCCTTTCCACATCACATGTATCATGTAATTTCAACACTAAGTTTAAACTTCAATTTCACCTTTCAAAAATAAAACCGCTTGTCCGCAAATCTCTACGCGGTTGCCAATATGAGAGCATTGTAATTCGCCGCCCCGCTTTGACAATTGCCTGGCCATAAGTTTCGTTTTAGCAAGGCGGGCAGACCAATAGGGCGTAAGCAGTGTGTGAGATGCGCCTGTAACCGGGTCTTCATTGATACCAAGGTTCGGGAAGAAGCTTCTTGAAACAAAGTCAACCTGATCACCCTTGGCAGTGACGATCAATCCATGCGGATGAACCTGCATGACAGTGTAGATCTCCGGGATGATGGACTTTAATTCCGCTTCCGAACCAAGCTCTGCCATCAATACATTTTTTCCTTTTACGGCCCTGATTACATTCACGCCAACCGCGCGGTTGAGCAGGGGTGTGACCTCTGTCTCTCTTGGTGTATCCGCAGGAAGGTTCATCTTATAGCCTTCCGACGTTTTGTCAACGGTCAGCTCGCCGCTTTTAGTTTGAAAGCGAATAAGCGGTTCAGTATGATGAAGGTGTTCAAAGAGCACATAGGCGCTGGCAAGTGTGGCATGGCCGCAGAGGTCAACTTCGGTAGATGGTGTGAACCATCGCAGCTTATATCCTATATCAACCGGAATGAAGAATGCTGTTTCCGACAGGCCATTTTCCATGGCAATCTTTTGCATCAGCGTGGCGGGAATTTCTTCCTGTAGCGGGCATACCGCGGCAGGATTTCCGGAGAAGATGTTTTTTGTAAAGGCATCAACCTGAAAGAGCTGTATTTTCATGGGTCCTTATTTTAGGAGTGTCCGATATTTTGAATAACAAAAGACTTAAATCTCTTTGCATCAAGCCCGGTTCCGGACAGAACATGATCAGCAATTCATCGGATCCGGATTACCTGGTCTACTGAGTCAGGTAATAGATGTTTTTTACTTCACCAAAGATCTCATCCATATCCAGTCCGAGATCAATCAGTTTCCCCGTTCTCACGTCAAAGACCCAACCGTGGACGGTAGGGTAGTGTGTTCTGCTCCATGCCCGCTGTACATGGTCGATCTTAATGATGTTGATACACTGTTCGCGAACATTCAATTCGACCAGCCGGTCAAATTTTTTCTGCGTATCGGAAATGGCGTCGAGCTCATCCCGGTGTATCCGGTATACATCACGTAGCGTTTGCAGCCAACTGTTAAGCTGGCCCATATCACTTGGATTCAGGGCCGCGTGTATTCCTCCGCATTCGTAATGTCCGCAGACGATAATATGTTTTACGTGCAGGTATTCAACCGCGAATTGTACGACGGCATTCAGGTTATTGTCGGTACTCACCACCAGGTTGGCGATATTCCGGTGAACAAAGACTTCCCCGGCTTGTACGCCCATGAGATCTTCCGCTGTCACCCGGCTGTCGGAACAGCCTATGTATAAAAACTCGGGATGTTGTCCGCTTGAGAGTTTTTTGAAAAAGTCTTCGTCAAGGGATAGTTTTTCCCTGATCCATTTGTCGTTGTTTTCAAAAATTTTACTGAATTCCATGGCGGAAGATATGCAAATATCCGTTTCCTTTTATGGCTTTTTATACCGGGCCGGGTGATGTCTAATCCGGAAAGAATAATCCACCTGCTTTCATAGCTTGTTTTCGTGTCTCAGGTCGTTCACTAAGTTCTATGCTAACATTGTTCATCCGAACTAATTGCAGTTCGAGTTCGTAGTTTGAGAACGCGCAATGATCTGAGGCTTATCTGCCGTACTCGCACTCCGCACTCACACTGCTTATTCCAGCACACTCTTGATACCTTTCACATCCTTCTCCAGCGCGGCCAGTTTGCTTAGCAGATCGTCTTTATCCATTCTGTGTTCCGGCAACTCATTGCTCATGTAATTGCAGAACTTCCATACTTCACGTACGTCATTGGCAGGCACTTCATAAGGTTCATATTCGGGATTCAGCGATTTCAGCATCAGGCTTCTCTTCTTGCGCAACTGATTGTAAGCGATCTTGAAAACAACTCCTTCCTCCTGGGTTAGGATCACATAGGCTTCGCCATCTTTGATGTCGTACCAGTTTTCAAGATATTCGGCAATCACAAAAGATTTGTCTGGTATCGGAAGCATGGAATCGCCGCTGATCTGAAACATCCTGTATTTCCTGTCATTGAAAAGTATCGGTAGCTGGAATGTCGGTAGTTTTTTGATGAATTCCGGATCGGCGAAGCCATTCCTGTAGCCGGCCTTGGCTTTTAGCGGCACTACTTCAATATTTTCCCGGTTCTGACTGTCGACTGTGGTCGCCAGCACCCGCAGGCGTGATCCGGTCACATATACATCATTGCCTTTTTCCAGTTCGCTCAGCTGAAAGCCGCTCAGTTTGCTCATGTCAACCTTTACCAGCGTATCGATCGAGATCTTGTAATACCTGGTAAAAGCCATCAGCGCCTCCAGTGTCGGATTTTTAATGCTGCCATTTTCATAGCTGTTGAGTGTGGATCGGCTCATGCCCAGTTCACCAGCCACTACATCCTGTGTACGGTTGCGTCGCTGGCGGAGAATTTTGATGTTGTTATTGAAATACATGATGAATGTTTTTTAATGAATCAATTTACAACACAAATATAATGACTATCATAAGACCATGCAAATAGATTGTAATGCAGTCAAGGAGATGAAAACAAATATAACGCAGCATCCGGTAAAAGCAATATTCTTTCAGGATTATATATTTAGTTCCGGAATTTTCATTTAAGCAATGAATTGCCTCCTACGTGTACTTATTCAATTAATCAACAGGATTCTGAATAACCTTTCGTTACAACCCCAAACCAGTCTTAATAAACCGGTTTTTAATGCACAGGAAAGAGAGATACCCGAATGAGAAACTCCGGCGCTTATGGGGAGATTATTTCGTATCCCAGCCAATTCTAGCGAAAGAAATTCACATGACAAATTTTTAGCAATGCCATTTAGTTAATAATTAATAGTGCTTTCCGTACCTTAAAAAGTAATTTCTGTATATTGTAGTTTGAAGAACGGGTGTTAGATTAGTTTTAAATTAAAAGCGTGAAAAAAAGCATTTTATTTGTTATTGTCTTTTTACCCTTGCCGTTTCTTCAGGCGCAAGTTGGAAGTTATGTTTCTAGGTTTGGACCTTCAGATGTGCCACTTTATTCGAGTATCATAATCACTGAAGAAGAAGGAATACTCTTTTATGACATCAATCCCATATCAACTGAATTCGGTCAAGAAAATGAAATTTTACAAAGAGTCTTTCTAACTGGTGAGCTTGAAATTGAGAATGATATCCTTGAAATTCCTTCCGAAGGAAAGTTTTGGTTTATTCCCTTTGATGGAACAAAAGTTCAAGCAATGGTAGATGGTGGGCATACAGCAGACTGTGTAGCACATTACACTTGTTCTGCAGGAGACTGTGGTTGGGATGCACAAGGAAGTTGTCATTGTGGGACATCAAATGATTCGAATCCTTGTCATGTCATAATATGCGACCCTTATGGGGGCTCTTTTTATAGAATTAGAGGGCCTGGTGTTATCGTTCAAGGTGATTCTGTGGTTAGAAAAAATCCTGAGCTTCCATTTTATGTTTCTCGGGTGGGTGATGAAGCGACATTTGAAATTAATATGTCGTTTTCCGGCGATTCTGTGTTTTTTATTCGAGTAGAGGTTGAGTTTAGAGATACTATTGGCGAAAGAGTATATAATTTAACAAAACTTGAATTTGAAGATAGCACTAGCGCAATCAAGAATTTAATATTTGAGGAGGAGGATACTTATTGGTGGATACCGTTTGATAAGGATTATGACGTTGAACAGATTACAATAACGTATTATTCCTATGAATGTTGTGGAAATTGTGGTCAGTATGGAGAGTGTGATTGGCGACCGGCAACCCCCAGATGCTCTGAATGTAAGTGCCAAAATGGGATATATTCTCCATGTATTGCTGCAAGACATCCAGTTGGTGTATCATTAACGGAAGGGTCGACAGGAGGTGGTATTATTATACAAGCATCTGTACTTATAGAATATTAAGAACCTTAGAATTAAACAAATGAACACTGCACGTAATTATATTTTGTTTTTTTCATTGCTCTCTTCAATAGTATTGTTTTCTGAGGTTGCGCAATGTCAAAATTTCACTTCGGCCATTCTCATCACGCCCGATCGTGTTATTGAGGGAGACAGAATTTATAGAAAGGATCTGCTTTCTGTTATTCAGTTAGGTGTTGTTTATGTAATTAATAATAAAGTAACCGGAGCCCTCGTTTCGCAATATGAGTTATTAATCATAGATCAAAAAGATAGTATTGAATTAGCTGCCGTAGATGGCCGGGTTTCTAAAGTGATGCGTGAAAAATTTGCGACATTAAGACCTGGTGCTGAAATTATTTTTCAGGGAATAAGAATTGTTGGAATTGATGGAACATATCGTGGTGTCCCATATTTAAAAGTAACCTTGGCAGATTGAATTATATGAAGAGTACATGCCCGCACTCAAACTGTTAACCCGCATTCAAGCTGTTCATCCGCATTCGAATTGTTCTCTCCATTAAAATAGTCCCTGTTTGTTTTTTGAAATGATAAGTATGGTTATATTACAATACAGCTCTTTGGTCGCTTTACAATCATGCAGCGGCGCACTCAAACTATCCTCGTGCTGTTACTTGCACTAATTACAGTTCGAGTTCGTAGTTCGGGAACGCTCAAGTCAGTGAGGCTTATTTATGTCAAACGTCCTTGCGCTCAAACTTCGCACTCAAACTGTTAACCCGCCTCAAGCCATCCATCAGTGTCTCATTCCCGTACCATCGTTCACATGGATCTCGATTCGTTCTTCGTCTCGGTATCCTGTCTGGAGCATTCCGCACTCAAAGGGAAGCCCGTACTCATTGGTGGGACAGGCGACAGAGGCGTGGTTGCTTCCTGCAGCTATGAAGCCCGTGCCTATGGAGTACATTCGGCCATGCCCATGAAGCTCGCCCGCCGTCTTTGTCCCGATGCCATTGTGGTGCGCGGCGACTACGACCGCTACAGTTATTATTCCGATATGGTCACGGAGATCATCAGCGAAAGCGTTCCGCTCTATGAAAAGTCTTCCATCGACGAGTTCTATCTCGATCTCAGCGGCATGGACCGTTTCTTCGGGTGCTACAAATGGGCTACCGAGCTGAGGCAGAAGATCACGCGCGAAACCGGATTGCCCATCTCTTTCGGACTCTCTCCCAACAAAACCGTTTCCAAGGTCGCTACGGGGGAAGCCAAGCCCAACGGGCAACTCAGGGTCGATTTGGGAACTGAAAAGAATTTTCTCGCCCCGCTCAGCATCGCCAAGATCCCCATGGTGGGAGATAAAACATGGCAGCTTCTGCGCAGTATGGGTGTGGAAAAGGTTCACACGCTACAGCAAATGCCCCCCGAACTGCTGGAAAATGTTCTCGGTGAGAACGGGATCTCCATCTGGAAAAAGGCGAACGGCATCGATAATTCTCCGGTCGAACCTTACTCCGAACGCAAGTCGATCTCTTCCGAGGAAACCTTCAGTCAGGATACAACCGATACGGATAAACTCCTGGCAGTGCTTGTGAGCATGACCGACAAGCTGGCTTTTCAGCTTCGCAGCGAAGAAAAGATAACCTCGTGTATAACCGTAAAGATACGTTATTCCGATTTCGACACCCATACCATGCAGGCCCGTATACCCTATACCGCCTGCGATCATGTCCTGATCGAAGGAGTGAAAAAGCTTTTTCATAAACTGTACAGCCGCAGGCTTCTCGTGCGTCTCATCGGCGTGCGCTTCAGTCACCTTGTCGGCGGAGCTTATCAGATAAACCTTTTCGACGACAGCGAAGAAATGATAAAACTCTACCAGGCCATGGATAAAATACGCGGACGCTTCGGCGAAAGTTCCGTGCAGCGTGCAATCAGTAAAGGAGAACGGAGACGCTCGTTTAATCCTTTTAATGGAAGAACGTAAATTACGTCGAACTATGGAAACGATGAATTGAATTAAGACTGATTAATTACAAAGGCATCCAGGGTGATTTATCCATAAATCTCAACACAAGTTTTTAGTGACAGAAAACTGAATCCACGGGGCTGACTATGGATACCAGGTATTCCTGGATCCTGATCCACGATCAGGAAGGGATCGGATGAAGAAAACAATCAACCCGGAATATACTTTAGGGCAATTCTAAGAACCTGTTTTGGGTATTTTCTGTATCTTGTACCTTGAAGTTCAGAATATTAAAACCGCATAACATGCAAAGATCTATATTGATTATACTTTTTCTTCTCATGTTCAGATTCTCCTTTTCCCAGCAAGTATTGAATTCCAAACTCTTTTTTGACTCATTAGTTTCGACTACGCAACTAGACGAACTAACTGCTACCAGAGATAATCATTTCTTAATGTATGGTGTTTCGAATTTGAATCGAAGTTGGAATGCCCGGATTTTGATAAAGACCAATTTTAATGGGGATACAATCTGGACTCATGTCGACACGATGAATGCATGGTTTGGAAGTGGTTTTAGTGTCAGAGAGTTGTCAAATGGAAATTATGTAACCGTTGCGAATACCATAGACTCAGCCTATGTTACATTGTTCGACAGTAATGGTAACGTATTGTCAGAAACAAAGTTAGGTGATACAACGGATTTAAATTTTTCTTCAGTGATAGAGTTGAATGGTTTTTTATATTTCTTTTGCACAAAGGCACATATTTCTACCGAAATAGTAAAAACTGACCTCGATGTTAATCAGATCACCCGATATTCTGATGCAACCTATGCTGTCGGTTGGAATTCCGGTTCCGTAATAATAGATGGAAATGGGTTTCTTGCTACCGGCAGTAAATATATAGGAACAGATATTCAACCTGCCTTGGTACGTATGGATACGCTTTGTCAAAATGAATGGACTCAGACTTATAATTTGTCATATGGAGGATTAGAGCCAGATATGGCATCAGGAATTATTAAAACAGCGGATAATGGTTATGCATTTTGGGCTTATAATGATATTACACTTGTAAAAGTTGATTCGGTTGGAGCAATGGAATGGCAGCGTGTATTTCCTGGTTTTGCATTTATACCAAGGTTGAATTCTGTGGATAGCAGTATTCTGATTTCACACAGCCCTTTTCATCATTATAAGATGGATCTGGCAGGAAATATAGTTGACACTCTGGAGTTAGTCTGGAATTTGCCATTTCAGGGTTCAAGTCTCAATTATCTTCAAAGTGCTGCTTCGATTCACTTAGGAGATACGATTGTTTATCTGATGCATTATGTTTTCTCCCCTTACATTGTTATTTCGGGATTGACACTGGTGGATTATTATGCAAGTACTACCGATCTTTCAATGTTCAAAGACAAAAATGGTCTGATAATTTATCCTACCTTGCTTGAAAGAGCCGGAAGTGTATTTGTAAGTGGGAAAACAGAGCAAGTTAATTCTTATAAGTTAATTAGTATTAACGGAAATGTTATTACGCAAGCTGATATTGTCAGGAACCGGGAGTCAGAAACTGTTGAAATCATCTTACCGGAGAATTTATCAAATGGATTTTATTTTCTTGAATTATTTTCGTCGGCCTATAGATACACTTTTAAAATTATTGTTATGTAGGGCTGCCACGCTGAATTGAAAGTTCTTCATGGCGGAGAAGAAACGAAAAAGGAATTATTTGTTCACAATAAAATTCTTGTAGGAGGCCCTGATGTCGTCACTTACCTAAACAAGATCAAATCCGTTTGGATGCTTATTAGTGTTGATGGCGCTTTGCGCGCATGCGCTGAACAAGATATAAATGAGTCTCACGGCTATATATTCTTATTCAATAAATCAACAAGATTCTGAAAGTCTTTTCGTGATACTCCCAATGCGGCCATTAGAAATCCGGTTTTTTAGGGATGTAAAAGGTGATTAATCTAAGGAAGAGCTCCGGTCTTTCAGGAGATTACTACACAGGTCACTCTTTGCAAGCAAAAAAAAATCCCGCGTTGTGGAAAGTGGGAAATAGGGCCTTGAACTTTTCTTTATTTCTTTTAAATTAATGGAAGAGAAGAAATGTATGTTAAAGGCATCCTGTTGTCCTTGCCATAGACTACACAAACGGCTTTATGCTACAAAATGGATAGTCCTAAAGCATTTTTGATGTACCATGCATACCTTTGTTTAATTATATTTGAATCTACTTGAGCAGAATCATGAACCACCACCGGTCAAAATGAGATATGTCATACAGTTTCAGGACACGTTTTCGTTTCTTTGCAGGGTGAAAAAGCTACTATCTCTCCTTTTGGTTTCAGCCTTTTGCCTGCCTGCCCTTTTGCAGTTGTCGGTCATGGCTGATTTTTACGCCAACAGGGCTTATATTGCCAGCACCCTTTGTGTTAACAAGGATCAAAAGAAAAATACTTGCGGAGGAACATGTCATCTCAGCAAAGAGCTGGCGAAAACCAGAGAGATGGAAAGCGACCGGGAATCTCCTGTTCCTTCCACAAAAGCAGAATTATCTCCCGGAATCCTTTCCGAAACGCATAATATTTTTCAGGCGGATCCGCAGGTTTCCCGGACACCATTGCACGATCAGGACTTATATGCGCTTCTCCGCGTATCCGACTTTTTTCATCCTCCGGCCTGAGTCTGATTTTTCCTGACCTTCCTTTGGACATTCCGTTTAGCCGCTATGTGGGCTGAATGCTGGAATAACCGAAAATTTCCTT
The DNA here is from genome assembly GCA_964544885.1 of uncultured Flavobacteriales bacterium. Classification (GTDB taxonomy): domain Bacteria; phylum Bacteroidota; class Bacteroidia; order AKYH767-A; family 2013-40CM-41-45; genus QQVM01. Next base: position 20,624 of record CAZJDX010000012.1, on the reverse strand, counting down.
AATTATTAATTCCAAAAACAATGAAAAAATATCTCAGCTTATACCTGATTGCCTTGATCAGCGCAGTTTCCGTCTTATCCTCCTGCAAAAAGGACAGTGATGATGACATTACACCTCAACCATCTAATCCTACCGCCGGCCTGACTTTATTGTCGGAAGGCTATGCTGTGGGAGCAGCGGTGAAGGTTGAAATCTGGTCGAAAAAATCTTATTCTACCGGATACAATAAATTGTACGTGTTTCTGAAAGACTCGCTATCTGGCCAGCCGGTGAAAACGGCTTCCATCAGTCTGATTCCGATGATGGACATGGGTACGATGACTCATGCTTCCCCATTGGAAAATCCGGTATCCACACAATCGTCTGACGGACTCTATCCCTGTGCCGTTTATTTTACAATGAGTAGTATGTCAGGAACCTGGACACTCGGTGTGAATGTGACCCTCCCATCCGGTGGCGCCACTGGCATGGCGATGTTCAGCATTACCGTGAATGATCTTGCTCAAAGCAGGATGAAAAGTTTTATATCCGCTGCCGGAGGTGAAACCTTGTTCGTTTCGCTCATTGAGCCTGATGAACCAAAAGTCGGTTTAAACGATCTCGAAATTGCCATTCACAAAAAAGGACCAATGGGTATGACCTTTCCTGCTGACAGCAGCCTGAGTGTTGAAATTAATCCGCAGATGCTTTCCATGGGACATGGTTCTCCGAATAATGTCGATCCGGTGCATTCCGGACTCGGGCACTATAAGGGTGTGGTGAACTTTACCATGAGCGGAGACTGGAGGGTCTATTTCGATTTCCTGGACGGCACATCGGTAGCATACGATTCTCTGTATTTTGATATGGATATTCCTTGAGTTCAGATCCGGGTCTGCAATTTGCAGGCCCGGTAATTTTTTCTACCATGAAAAACCCTGCTATTCCTGTCATCCTGTTTTTACTATTGCTCGTTGCTGGTTCTGCCCGTGTGGGAGCTCAATGTATGAGTTCCTGTTCCCACGATTCGGTTTGGACAGTCTGCTTGTCGGAAGTAAGGATAACACCCTGCAACGGTGAGGGTGATGCGGTTTATAATTTTTTTAAACCGAATAAATCCTTTACAACCGAAGACATACTCTCCAGGATCCCCTCTCTCAGTATGACGCGGAGAAGCAGTTTTGGGCTGGAGCCGGGAATCCGCGGCTTATCCGGTAGCCGCATCAACGTGAGTCTCGATGGAATGAAGATTTTTGGCGCCTGTACCGACAAGATGGATCCTGTGACCATTTATGTGGAGCCTCAGAACCTGGAAAGTTTCGAAGTTGCCAATGGCGTTTGTGGAACGGAACAGGGATCATGTACAGGGGGATCTCTTGATATGAAACTCAAGGACCCGGATTTTAACACCGAGCGCAGCCTGGACGGTCTTACGGGTATTACCTGGCACAGTGTTTCCAATGCTTTTTCTTCTTTCGCGGGCCTGGAATTTTCAGACCGGAAAATCGCAGCCAAGTTGAATGGTGTATTCAGAAATAGTGCTGATTACACAGCTGGTGGAGGAAAGAGGATTCCTTTTTCGAAATATCAGAAGAACAATGCTTCGCTGAGTCTGAAGTATAGATTAACAGGCACACAAAGTCTGAAGCTGGATTTTCTTACAGATAACGGAAAGAATATAGGTTTTCCGGCATTGAACATGGATGTGCGGAGCGCAGAAGCCCGTATCGCCTCCTTCGCATGGGACATTAAGCCCGAAGATTCGTTTATACAGGATGCGGAGGTAAAGATTTATACCAATACAATCCGGCATTTGATGGATGACCGTGACCGACCCGGCCTAAGCATGTACATGGATATGCCCGGAAAAAGCCGGACGGATGGAGTAAACCTGTCTGCAAATGCCATACTTGGCGCTAAGCTTTCCCTGCACACCCGGCTGGATTACTATTCCAACTCTCTCATTGCGGAGATGTTCATGTACCCTGAAAGGGGAAGTCTGATGTATATGTTGACGCTCCCGGAAACAAGAAGGCAAGTCGGTGGAATTTACTTTTCTCCTGAATGGCATATCGACAGCCTGAGTTCACTCAGGGCAGGAGGCAGGCTGGATATGGGTATTACGGAAATGAATGACAAGCTGGGACTTGCCCAGCTGGGTATATTTTATCTGAATCCCGAAAAGTTGCATGAACAAAACGCAAAAAGTTTTTTTGTGGATTACAAAAGAAAATTCAGTAAAAGAATTCTGATGTCGATCCAGGCAGGTTGGTCGGAAAGGATACCATCCCTTCAGGAGATGTACGGATATTATCTTTTCAACAGACTTGATGCCTATGATTATATTGGAAATCCTAATCTGAAAAACGAATCCGCCAGTCAGCTTTCCATCTTGCTGGAATATAATGCACCCCGGATAAGCCTTTCCGTCTCTCCTTTCCTTAACATTATCCGTAATTATTTGGAAGGGATCAGGCAGATGGAATATTCAGCTATGACCGCTGGAGCTGAAGGTGTAAAATTATACCATAATAATGGCACCGCGCACATGAAAGGAGCTGAACTTTCGCTGAAATTTAGTCCGGAGGAGAATTGGGACCTTATCCATACAAGCAGGTATGTTCATGGAGAGAAGCAGGACGGAACGCCTATGTGGCAAATCCCGCCGTTGAAGTCGATGACCTCTGTAAGATACAGGAGAAAACTGTATAATATTCAGGCGGAAAGCGAATGGTCTGCAGCACAGAATCGTATTGATAAGGAATCAGGGGAAACCAACACTCCTTCCTACATCATTTTTCACCTAAGACTATCTTCAACCTGGATGATTGGCAGAAATTCGTTGGAGATGAACGCAGGTATTGAGAATCTGACAGATCATCGTTACCATGAACATCTTGACTGGGGAGGCATTCCTCGTCCGGGAAGAAATTTTTATACAACCATTGCCTTTCGGTTTTGATTGGAACGCAGATGACGCGGATATGAGCAGATCCTCGCAGAATAAAATATAATTTCCGTGTCTATCCGTTTCATCCGCCTGAGCCGTGTTCTGTTTAATTGGAACACGGATAACACTTCGAAGCATATAACTACAATTATTTTTAAAATCCTCTTTTTAAGAATCCGCGAATTACTACCTTTATGAAATAAACCAGCAAGCATGTTAAATAAAAAAATAGAAAAGGCCCTCAACGAACAGTTAAAAGTAGAGGCCGAGAGCAGTCAGAGTTATCTCGCCATGGCATCATGGGCGGAAAATCACGGATACAGCGGAACAGCCACTTTCCTTTACCGGCACAGTGATGAAGAACGTATGCATATGCTCAAACTCCTTAAATTTATTAATGATCGTGGCGGAAAGGCTATTATCGGAAAACTGGAACAGCCATCAACCTCATTCAAAAACCTGCATGACATCTTCAAAGCACTGCTGAATCACGAGGAAGCAGTTACCAACGAGATCAATGGCGTGGTGGACCTTTGCCTCAAGGAGAAGGATTATACGACGCATAATTTTATGCAATGGTATGTTGCTGAACAAATCGAGGAGGAGACTTTGGCCCGTAACCTTCTGGACAAGCTAAAACTTGCAGGAAATGATAACAGCGCACTTTACTTGTTTGATCGCGATCTTTCTTCCCTCGCGCCAAAAGATGAGAGTAATCAATAAATTCCTGAAATCCCTCCAATACGGTTGAGTCCGTTGAACAATGATGTATTAATTTTCAAGATGATCTGATTATTTGAATTTTCGACGGTCTATATTTTGTCTTTCGGCAGTTTTAATCCTGTTTCGATCAAACTACGCCCAAAATATCCCGGCCTTTCAGGTTACGGAATATGACCCATCATCCACCGGATATTATTTTTTAAGTCCTTATGTGTTTGGCAACCGCGGCTCCCTTCCACCCGGTACTCAAAGCAGGATGATACTTGACGATAAAGGTCAGCTTGTTTATTTCAAGGAAACAAACGGTACTCAAAGCGGGGATTTCAAAATGCATCCGAACGGAATGATGTCCTATTCGCAGTCCGGAAAATTTTATTTCGTGGACAGTACATTCAGCGTCATTGACTCAGTTGCATCGGTGAATAGCATCACACCTGATCTGCACGATATCCGGATCCTGCCAAATGGCAGTTACCTTTTACTTGGAATGGAAAATGTGACACGCGACCTGAGTTCATACAGCATGTTTCTCGGTAACGGAACCCCGGGCAGTTCTGTCGCCACAGTCAGGGCAGGAGTTGTTCAGGAGCTTGATGCCAGCAAGAATGTAGTGTTCGAGTGGCATGCTATTGATCATTTCAGTTTTGATGATGTGGATGAGTTCTTTTTAACCAACCCTTCAAATGTTGACTGGACTCATATGAATGCCGTCGAACTGGATAGTGACGGGAATATTCTCATTTCCTCAAGGCATTTTAACGAGATTACTAAAATAAGCAGGAGCGACAGCAGTATCATCTGGAGACTGGGCGGAAAACGAAATCAGTTTACATTGATAAACGATAGTCTCGGATTTCTTTCTCAGCATGATTGTCGTCGCATCGCCAACGGGAATATCACGCTTTTTGATAATGGAAGAATGCTGAATCCGGTTCATCCCGCTTCCGCAAAGGAGTATCAACTTGATGAGACAGCGATGACGGCAACCCTGGTATGGTCTTATACGGAAGACAGTCAGAATTACAGCCGTTCGCAGGGAAATGTACAACGACTACTAAATGGAAACACACTTTTGAGTTACGGTGATCTGCGACCTGAGTATATTGTTTTTAATGTAGTAAATGTCACCGGCAACAAAATTTTTGAACTCGCATTTGACGACTCGCTAATCACATACCGTACATACAATTATCCTTCTTTTCCATGGATACTGCAACGTCCTGCTGTTACTTGTGTCTACGATGCCGGTCAGTTTTATCTTGAAGCCGACAGCGGTTACTCCTCCTATTTATGGTCTGGCGGTGAGACGAGTCGTCGTATTGCCATCAGTACCGCAGGAGCATTTCATGTTTTTGTTCCGTACAATGATGGAGCCTTTATCAGTTCCGCCTCCTATTTGGTTACAGACCCGTTCAATCCATGTCTGATCAACCAGGTGGAGGATGCCAATGCCGGAAGATCCCTGGTACTTCATCCCAATCCTGCAAAAGAATCTCTGCGAATCAGCCTGTCATCCGGTGTATTGACCCATGACACTTTCAAGTTATTTGATGTCAGGGGGGCAGAGCATGAAGCGCCTTTCATTCTCAACGGAACGTCTGATGCAGAGCTGGATATTTCAGCTCTTTGTCCGGGAATTTATGTGATAAGTACCGGAAACCTGAAAACAAGATTTGTAAAATTTTAAGCTGACTGATTTTTACGCTGTCTCCCTTCACAGTATCAGTTTCTGGATAATGTCCACCTACAATTAACAAAAAAAGAAAACTGATTTCCGGTACGCAGGATCTTTATCACTGTAAATAATTTTCAGCGATTGCCGAATTGTGAGAATAGGAACAGCATTAATAGCGAAAGCTTGAATTTTTATAATTCCCTTTTGTCGATAGATTTATTTTAAGGGAGTGATTGTATTTTTTCCGGGAATGACTATTATACAGACATGGCGACTGATCGTAATGCAAGCATACGGCGTCTCTGCACGAAATGTACCTCAATTGTCACACCTACTTCAGTCTAAAGTACGGAACTCTCAGCGTGGAGCAATTACTTTCCGAGGCCCGCCGTTGCGGTGTCAGAAAGTTCGCCCTTAGCGATATCAATAATACTTCGGCCATATTGGATTTCATTCGTCTCGCGCCGGCATACGGAGTAGAGCCGGTCGCCGGAATTGAATTCCGTCGTGGTAGCACACAGTGCTTCACGGGTATTGCCGGAAATAACGTAGGCTTTCATGAACTGAATGTTTTTTTGACGCATTGTCTGCGTCGCGGCACCAACGAGGAACCGGAGATACCTCATTTGCCTCCGCTCACTGAAAATGTTTTCTGGATCTTTCCGCTCGACCGTTTGCTTCAGGAAAAGGAAGAGACAAAAAATTCTCTCCGCCATTTTCTCAGAACAAATTCCTCCTGCTTCATTGGCCTCAGGCATGACCAGCTGAACCGTCTTCGATTCTCGCCACTCACAAAAGATTCCTTCCGTTTCGTCGCCTGGCATCCGGTCAGCTTTCGTAATCCCGGTGATTTTAATACACATCGTCTGCTGCGCGCTGTCGCAAACAATACCCTGCTCAGCAGGATTCATCCGGCGGATACCGCGTCGCCTTCGGAACTCATGCTGCCCGAGCATCAGCTGGAAGCCGCCTTTTCCGCTTTCCCCGACTGCATCAGGAACGCACGGATGATCCTTGATCACTGTGGTATCGCCTTTGATTATCATGAGAGCAAGAACAAACAAAATTTCTCAGGGAGTAAGTCGCTCGATTTGGAAATCCTGAGACGTGAAAGCCTGAAGGGCATGCAGTCGCGTTACGGTTCCGCCGGAGTGGCCGTGCGCGAACGAGTTGAGAAGGAATTGCAGATGATCACCGAGCTGGGTTTCGCACCCTATTTTCTCATCAACTGGGACATCGTTCGCTATGCGAGGCATAAAGGTTATTTCTATATAGGCAGGGGAAGCGGTGCGAACAGTATTGTCGCGTATTGTCTGCATATCACCGATGTAGATCCCATTGACCTTGATCTGTATTTCGAACGATTCATCAATCCTTACCGGACCAGTCCGCCTGATTTCGATCTAGACTTTTCCTGGAAAGACCGTGAAGATGTTACAGACTATATTTTTCGCCGGCATGGAAAAGAACATGTCGCCCTGCTTGCCACGTACTCGACCTTTCAGTACAAAGCCATCGTGAGAGAGTTGGGAAAGGTCTTCGGATTACCCAAGGCGGAAATCGACTCCATGGCCGACAACCGCCGTCATCCCGATACCTCCGACCGTATCACGCGACTTATACGTCTGTATGCCACGCGCATACTCGATTTCCCGTCCCACCTCAGTATCCACGCAGGCGGTATTCTTATTTCAGAGAAGCCCATTACCTGGTACACAGCCACCAATATGCCTCCAAAGGGCTACCCCACTACACAATTCAGCATGCTGGAAGCGGAGGATATAGGCCTGTATAAGTACGATATTCTCAGTCAGCGCGGACTGGGACACATAAAGGACAGTGTGGAAGTGGTGAAGAAGAACAGAGGAGTGGATATTGATATCCATAATATTACCGCCTTTAAGAAGGATGAAAAGATCAAGGCCCTGATTCGCGAGGGGCGCTGCATGGGATGCTTCTACGTGGAATCACCGGCCATGCGCATGTTGCTGAAGAAACTCAGGGTGGATACCTACCTGCAGCTTGTCGCGGCGAGTTCCATCATTCGTCCGGGTGTGGCCAGGTCGGGAATGATGCGTGAGTATATCCTGCGTACACACGATCCCTCAAGACGAAAATACCTTCATCCACTCATGGAGGAGCTGATGGAAGAAACCTTCGGAATCATGGTGTATCAGGAGGATGTGATCAAGGTGGCGCATCACTTCGCCGGACTCAGTCTTTCCGAATCCGATGTGCTGCGCAGAGGCATGTCAGGGAAGTTCCGCTCACGTGAGGAATTCGGCAAGATCCGTGAGCGGTTTTTCAGCAATTGCAGGGAGCGCGGCTATCCTGATGATACTACAGCTGAGGTTTGGCGACAGATAGAGAGTTTCGCAGGCTATTCTTTTTCCAAAGGACATTCGGCATCTTACGCGGTGGAAAGTTACCAGAGTCTGTATCTCAAGGCGCACTTCCCGAAAGAGTTTATGGTTGGAGTGATCAATAATTTCGGAGGATTCTACCGCACAGAGTTTTATGTGCACGAAGCGCGGATGTCAGGAGCGACGGTGCATGCGCCCTGCGTCAACAAAAGCGGCTACCTGACAGGGATTTATGGCGATGATATTTATCTCGGCTTCATTCACCTCGCTGAACTGGAAAGGAAAACGTCCGATGATATTATTACCGAAAGAGAGCTGAACGGATGTTTTCACAGCCTGGGAGATTTTATGAAACGGGTGGCGATAGCCGTCAGCCAGTTGCGGATACTCATACGCATAGGAGCCTTCCGTTTTACCGGACGAAGCAAGAAGCAGCTTCTGTGGGATATTCATATGCTGATAGGCTCGGAAAAGAAGACGGAGCCGGAAATGGAATTGTTCGATACCGGCGCAAGAAATTACCAACTTCCCGAATTGCATCACGGAGAATATGACGATGCGCTGGATGAGATCGAAATACTGGGCTTTCCGCTGCGTTCACCTTTTGAACTGCTGCGCGAGCCGCTGAACGGGACTCTGCTTGCTTCCGATCTCAGTAAAAATACGGGGAGGGATATCGAACTTATCGGTTACCTGGTTACCATCAAATACACCAGCACGGTGAAACACGAAACCATGATGTTCGCTACTTTTCTTGATGAACATGGATATTTTTTCGACACAACGCATTTCCCAAAGGTGCTTGAAGCTTTTCCCTTTCGCGGCAGGGGAATTTACCGGATCCGGGGAAAGGTGGATGAAGAGTTTGGCTTCTGCAGCATGGTGGTGAGCAGCATGCAAAAATTAGAGACGCTGGGGAGGGATGATCCGGCGCCTGCGAAGATATCTTATATGGGAAATTAAATGAACCTGCTAGGATGCAAACTGGAAGAGAGTACGGACACCGTGTTTTATTTTCATCTCGTGTTCAAGCAACCATTGCTTTCGCCACAATCCTCCTGCATAACCGGTAAGAGTGCCATCACTTCCGACAACACGGTGACAGGGTACGATTATCGCAATCCTGTTTTTGCCGTTTGCCGTACCCACGGCGCGAATGGCCTTGACGTCTCCGATACGTTTTGACAGGTCGAGATAGGAAATGCGTTTCCCATAAGGTATTTTAAGAAGTTCATTCCATATTCTGATTTGAAAATCACTTCCTTCAGAACGGATGGCCAGGTTGAACGCGGATAGCCTGCCTGCGAAATAGTCATTAAGCTGATTCCGGCATTCAAGGAGCAAGGGATGCGTATCTATTCCATATCCGTCCGGACCGGAAACAGGCTCATCATTAATGAAATTTATTCCTGTAATCGCATTATTACACGCTTCAAGACGGAGACGCCCCAATGGCGAATCTGATATAAGTACAGACAAGTCCATGTGAACGAAGGTATGGAATAAGTCCTTGATCCGGATAGTGAAAAATCCGCTTGCCCGCTAATCATCCTGAGTCAAAAAACCGGTATGACTCGTCCAATTATCAATGATAAAAGAGAAATTTATGTTTCGTGGTTTCAAAGCACTCAATATCTTTGAAGCATGTTCATCCCGGCATACTTCAGAAAGACCGACCTTAGGGAAACCGAAGCCTTTATTCGGGATCATTCATTCGCCATTCTGGTTAGCAATGTTGACAATAAACCCTGGGCTACTCATATTCCATTGGAACTGGAACATAAAAGTAACAGAGAAAGCGTGCTTACCGGGCACATATCCCGCGCCAACCCTCAGTGGAAAAGTTTTTCAAATGAGGAAACGGTCATGGCCATTTTCCAGGGACCGCACTCATACGTCTCCTCCTCCTGGTACAATCATATAAACGCTCCAACCTGGAATTATATTGCAGTACATGTCTACGGAAGCATGCGTATTCTGAATGATGATCAGCAGAGAGAAAAATTGAGAGCCATGGTTGAACGCTATGAAGCGAATTCAGCAAGACCTTTCAGTATGGATGCTATGCCCGAGGAAATGATACAAAAGTATCTAAAAGGGATCGTTGGATTTGAACTGATCATCGAAAGCATTGAAGGAAAATGGAAGATGAGCCAGAACCGCGACGAGGAGGACAAGCTGAACATCATCAGGGAACTCGGGAAACTCGGCGAATTAAACGCATCACTCGTAGCGGAAGAGATCAAAAAGCAATTTAAATCAAATGTCTAAAACAAAAAAGCGTACAAGCGCATCGGACAGGCCGGTTGGAATTTTTGATTCAGGTATAGGCGGGCTCACCATCGCCAGCGCCATTCATAAAATACTGCCCAATGAATCGCTGGTTTACTTTGGCGATACTGCCCATCTTCCCTATGGAGATAAATCACCGGATTCGATAAAATACTATTCCATACGTATCAGCCAGTTCCTTCTCAAACAGAACTGCAAGATGATCATTATTGCCTGCAATACGGCTTCTTCTCTTGCTTATGAAACGGTGAAGGACTTTGTCGGCGGACTCGTACCTGTGATCAATGTGATCGATCCGGTTGTTGACTATATCGTATCCGGTAAGAAGCATAAAAAGATCGGCGTGATCGGGACTAAAGGAACGATAAAGAGCGATATTTATGCAAAGAAATTAAAAGCCAGGTCAAAGGGTCTTGTCGTTTCTTCGCTCGCCACACCCCTGCTTGCTCCAATGATCGAAGAAGGATTTTTTAAAAACAACATAAGCAGATCGGTCTTGGCCTCCTATCTTGGAAGCCGTAAACTCTCAGGTATTGATACGCTTATTCCTGCCTGTACGCACTATCCTCTCATTACTTCCGATATGGAAAATTACTTCGGAAAAAAGGTCGAGATTGTGGATACGGCAGGTGTTGTCGCTGCACACGTAAAAAATATTCTGAGCAGTTCCCGTTTACTAAATCCGTCAAAGAAACCTGTCCATCATTTTTATGTGAGTGACTTTACCAAATCCTTTGAAAAGAGTACCCGTTATTTCTTCTCGAACAGGATACACCTGGAAAAGATGGACTTCTGGAACTGATAAGAGCCTGCATTATTTATACCAGGAAGAATACATCACGTAGCGGTCTGCCAGTTCCTCGAGCAGTTTTAGCTGCTCCGGATTGATTTCTTTGATTTTCCTTGCAGGATTTCCGGCATAGACAGAGCCTGATTCCACAACGGTATTTTCCAGGATAATGCTTCCCGCAGCTATGATACTGAATGGTTCTATAACCGCGTGATCCATGATAATTGCGCCCATGCCGATCAAAACGTTATCTTTCAGTGTGCATCCATGTACAATGGCATTATGACCTATGTTTACATTGTTTCCAATGCTGGTTGAGGCCTTTTGCCAGGTGCAGTGAACGACTGCTCCATCCTGAACATTCACCTTGTTTCCCATCCTTATCGAATTAACGTCTCCCCGAATGACGGCGTTAAACCATATGCTGCACTGATCCCCCGTCTTTACATCGCCGGTGATGGTGGCCGTTTGAGCAAGGAAGCAGTTATCGCCAAAGACAGGCAGAATACCCTTGACCGGAAGTATTAAAGCCATATTTAATTTTGAGTTGAAAATTACGTAAATTTATACTTTCAAATTTATTGATGAAGTACCGGTCATTTATTCCAGCCCTTTTGTTCGCGGCATTGAGTTTCACCTCTTGTGAGAAACCGGACGAATATCCGCTTGAGCCTTCCATTGAATTTGTGTCCATCTATTCAACAAAGAATGCGCAAGGTTATGATAACAAGGTCTTCGTCTCCATTTCATTTACGGATGGTGACGGTGACATAGGATATCATGCAAGAGAATCTGGATTGAACGATCCCATTTTTGATGATCCGTCAAGCCCATACTATAATAACTTTATTGTAAAGACACTCATTCTCCAGAATGGATTATGGAATTCCATTGATACTCCGGTCAGCGCACGGATTCCTTATCTGACGCCTGAGGGCGCCAACAAAGCGCTCAAAGGAAAGATCGAAAGAGAGTTAACCGTGCCGATCCCGCTGGACCTTGATACCCTCCGCTATGAAATTTTTATCTACGATCGCTCATTGAATAAAAGTAATACGATCGTTACACCGGAAATCCTGCTCAATACACGCTGAGTGCCTGTTCATCAGCTTGCCTCTTTAAGCGAAGTCCCAATTCCATTAATTCCCTGTAATCTTTCAGGGCATGATCCTGTTTCATCATGCCGAAAATTCCTTTCCGGCTCAAATACCGCGCAAGATACTCCTGTTCCGTCTGTCCGGGTGTCGGTATCAACAATGCTTTTCTGTCCAATACTTTCAGATCCATCAGGCTAGAATAACCAGATCTGCAAATCACCAGCGAAGAGCCAAGTAAGGCACGCCGCATTTCTTCATCTCCAAGGTGATTATATACATGGATTCCGTTCCGCCTGACTTCATGAAAGGTCTCTCCCGGTTTTCCCTGAACGAGAATGATCTTATAGTCCAGTGTATTTTCAAGATGTAGAAATTTATTTTCCAATTGTGTCCGCTGCGGTTCGGGTCCACTGAGCAAGATGCAGATATCCCAAGTTTTTACCTGTTCTTTATCGCCGGTACCAGCCGGGCTGAAGCGGGAAAGCCAGCCAATAAACCTGGCTCCTGGCGGTAACGGATACTTATGACTGAGCTCACCCGATAAATTGTTTTCTCCCTCTGCATCCGGAACCAGGCATTCATCAAACCGAATTACACAACGGGTGATCAGTTTGTGCAAGATTTCTTCTCCAATCCCAAAGGGTGTTTTAATCATCAGCTGATGACAGATCAAAACAGATCTCACTTCTGAAGAATACATACCGTAGCGGTTGTCGGATAGTATCATGTCGGGCCTTCTTTCAAGGATGAATTTCTTTAACCACCGGTGTTCCCTGTAAACCTGGAAGAGAAATGCCGGACCCTGTAATAAAATGGCGAGCCATTGAGGCATAAAAGCCGAATAGGAAACCGGATAGGAGGGGGCAGAGACAAACTCAAGCGAAGGAAATTCGGACTGTAAAAAATTTCCACTGCGTCCGCTGCCGCAAAGTATGACCTCATACCCTTCGTTCATGTATTTCCGGATGAGCGGTACGCACCTCGTTGCATGACCGAGCCCCCAGTCGAGTGGAGCAATGAGGATACGTTTACGCTTCATGCTTTCCGGTCTTTCCATGTGGCTGTGAAGTTACATTTTTGACGTTCTCGTATGGCTAAAGATTCCCGGGTAAGGGGATAGTGTAAGGGCTGATTTCTTTTAATTTTGCATTTGAATGTATGGCTAAAACGAAATTGAAAAGATTCGCCGAGAATGCGACCTTTTCTCATCTCATCCAACAGGAAAGAGGAATCTATCCCTTGTCCGACCATCCCTATAAAGGTGCCTGGAACCGTTCTTTTTTCAAGAGAGATGCCCCGCTGATCCTTGAACTTGCCTGCGGTCGTGGTGAGTACACCATAAATCTCTGCAAGTTGTTTCCGGAAAAGAACTTTATTGGAATCGACTGGAAGGGGGCGCGATTATGGAGGGGAGCAAAGACAGTGCAGGAAGAAAAGCTGAAGAACGCAGCATTTCTACGGATTCAGATTCTGAATATCACGAATTTTTTTGGTCCTGAAGAAGTGGATGAGATTTGGATCACCTTTCCGGACCCGCAACTGCAACAGAGCAGGGTGCAAAAAAGACTGAGCTCCGACAGATTTCTTGATCTTTACAGGAAGTTTATGAAGCCCGGCGGTGTTATACATCTCAAAACCGACAGTCGTGCCTTGTATGACTATACTCTTGAAGTGATCATTGCGAATAAGCTTAAGATCCTTGATCAGACCGATGATCTTTATTCATCCGCATTACAGAATGAGGTTCTCTCGATTAAAACAACCTATGAAAAAATATGGCTTAAGGAAGGCTTGAAGATTTGTTACCTTAAATACAAGATATAAAAGGAGATTCAGTTAATGAGAAAGAATGACACTGACAAACTTGATTCCTTCTTTGAACAGGTTTATGCCGTTGTCAGGCTCATTCCTAAAGGAAGAGTCACTTCATACGGCGCCATTGCAAAATACCTGGGTACTGCCAGGTCTGCCAGAATGGTTGGATGGGCTATGAATGGAGCACATGCCGTGAAACCGAAAGTCCCCGCTCATCGTGTTGTCAACCGGAATGGCTTGCTGACCGGCAAACATCATTTTGGAACCCCATCAGGCATGCAGGAGCTCCTGGAGAAAGAGGGAATCCGGGTAAAAAACGACCAGGTTCAGGAATTTAAAAAACATTTCTGGGATCCTGCGCAATATCTCGAGCTGAATTAATGGTTCCCTTAAGGACAGTTCTGACTCCTGCCGGCCTTCTGGCTCATTTTGATCCAGGTATAAGGTTCATTTTCCTTACCTTTGCAAATTAAATTACAAGTATGAATATCACGAGAGAACAGGTTGTAGATGCCTTGCGGAATGTGATGGAACCGGATCTGAAGAAAGACCTGGTCACGCTGAATATGATTGAAAATGTAGAGGTGGACGGACTGAATGTCTCATTTACAGTCGTACTAACCACCCCTGCCTGTCCGATGAAGGCCATGATACAGTCTGCCTGTGAGAACGCGATCATACATTTTGTTAATGAAAAGGCGAATGTGGTGGTGAATATGACTGCGCGAACCAGCAGCGGAAGGTCAAAAAATGTCCCATTGCTAAGTGACGTAAAAAACATCATTGCGATTGCCAGCGGTAAAGGAGGCGTTGGCAAGTCAACAGTTGCAGCCAATCTTGCCGTTTCTCTTGCCGAGCGTGGCGCAAAGGTCGGACTTATTGACGCGGATATTTACGGGCCTTCACAGCATATCATGTTCGGAGTGGAGGGTGAAAGATTATACGTCAATGAGAAGGATGGAAAAACCTATATGCTGCCTGTTGAAAGATATGGAGTCAAGGTGTTGTCAATTGGTATGTTGGTAGATCCCGACAGGGCCATACCCTGGCGCGGGCCAATGGCTTCGAAAGCTTTGCAGCAATTGTTCAGTGATGCCGAATGGGGTGAACTGGATTATATGTTAATAGATCTGCCACCGGGAACCGGCGACATACATCTTACACTTGTTTCTTCCGTTCCGGTTAGCGGCGCAGTCATTGTGAGTACACCACAACATGTCGCGCTTGCGGATGCGAAAAAGGGGATCAATATGTTCCAACTGGAGTCGATCAATGTACCGGTAATCGGACTGATAGAAAATATGTCCTATTTCACGCCGGCCGAATTACCGGAAAATAAATATTATATTTTTGGCAAGGGCGGATGCAAAGCCTTGTCTGAATCGCTCAAGGTTCCCTTCCTCGGAGAAATTCCGCTTGTGCAAAGCATCAGGGAAGGTGGAGACAGCGGTATACCTGTCACCTTGGATAAGAACTCTCCGGTTTCCGAAGCCTTTGGTCAGGTGGCTGATGCGATGATCCGTCAAATCGCCATCAAGAACGCGGAAGCAAGCACGGCAAAACAGGAAAGTGCCACAAGCGCCTGGTGACATGAATTTCTTCAGAACACCTATGACAGAAACGATGACAATCAAAGAAAGAGTCGAGAACGCGCTGAATCAGCTTAGACCTTACCTTGAAGCCGACAGCGGCGATGTTTCTTTGATTGAGATTACGGATGAGATGGTGGTGCGGTTGAAGTTTTTAGGTGCCTGCAGTTCCTGCAGCATGAGCGCCATGACCTTGAAAGCAGGCATTGAGCAGACCATACTCCGGATGGTACCGGAAATAAAGTCAGTGGAAGCGGTGAATGAAGAGGAGTTGTTTTAATTCCTTGAATTGTTTCCCTTTTTATTACAAACCAAAGATCATTTCATGGCGTCCTTTGCAAATGCCTGGAACACTTGCAGTGGCAAACCAACCAGGCACCGGTAAAATTTTCAGGAATTCATGTTAACGGGATATTCATCCGGCATGGAATAAAGTAGACTGGACATGATTGTGTTTCAGTGATAAAAAAAATCACCGGTTTAATCACTGGTTCAAAAACTTATTGATCTTATCGAAGTACGCGTTCTTGTCCGTGTTGAAATTTTCAGAATTCGACGGACTTTCGGTAACCACATAGGTTTGTGTGGTGCAGCGGAGTGGCTTCATGTCTGCGGGGGTAAGCATTTCATCTTTTGGAGAAATGATCACCAGTACACCTTTGATGTTCGGACGGGCGCGATCGCATCCGTACAGTGGTTCTTTGTTCTTGTCAAAACCAAAAGGAATAATCACATCCTTACCTTTAATCTCCTTGATTTTTTTCTTCATCGTCTCCAGTCCGATCCAGGGTCCGTCAGCAATAATCTTTCTTGTCTCGGGTCTGTTGGAGCCTACTCCAAGGGATAAACCGCCTCCGATATTTTGTCCGTACAGGTCAAACTTTGTGACCGCTCTTGATTTACGCAGATAATCCAGAATTCCATTGAGGTCTTCGATAAACTGCGGATAGATATAGGTGTCAGGGTCTATTTCAAAAGCGCTGCTTTCTCCATAGCCGCGATAATCGTACATACAAACATTCCAGCCGGCTGATAAAAACTGACTGCAGATCTCAATATTGTCTGCCATATTTCCATCACCACTTCCGCTGATCACCATCCAGTTGGTAGTTTTCTTCGCAGTCTCAAAAAACCAGGCGTTCAGCATGGCGCCGTCTTTCAGACCGATCTTTTCTTCTTTGTAGGCCATTCCATATTTATCCGGCCTGACAGCATACTCACGTGAGGGATTCAAAGCGGAAAGACCAACAGTGATAAATAAAGATGAAAGCAGGATGAGAATGTTTTTCATAGAATCAGAGTGAATTTTGATTGGGTTTACCGTATAAAAATAGAAAAAATGCTGAGATCAAAATCTGATCGCTTCATGAAAATTTCCACAAACTAAAACCGGAACCTGAAATGAAGTTTTAAAAACAGTCTTTAAAAATCCTGAAGAAACAGATGTGTATATTATTCTACTGTCACTGATTTGGCAAGATTTCTTGGCTGATCTACATTACAACCACGCATCACAGCGATGTGGTATGAAAGAAGCTGAAGGGGAACCACTGCGATGAGCGGCATAAGCACATCATCACATTCGGGAACTTCTATAACATAGTCTGCAAGGTCACGCACCATCGTATCACCTTCCGTAACAATGGCGATGATATTTCCTTTTCTGGCTTTTACTTCCTGAATATTGCTCACAACTTTTTCATAGGTCTCGTTCTTGTTGGCGATCACCACCACCGGCATGGCTTCATCGATCAGGGCGATGGGACCATGTTTCATTTCAGCGGCCGGATAGCCTTCGGCGTGTATGTAGGAAATTTCCTTAAGCTTAAGTGCACCTTCAAGAGCGACAGGGAATCCGTAGCCTCTTCCGAGGTAAAGAAAATTTTTCGCGTCCTTGAATCGTCCTGCTATTTCAATAATCTCATCATTCAATTGAAGCACCTTTTCCACTTTCTGCGGAATAGCTTCCAGTTCGTTCAGTAACTGATGATAGCGCGAATCGGTTATTGTTCCCCGCTGTCTCGCGATCTGGATCGCGATCAAGGTGAGTACTGTTACCTGTGCGGTGAAGGCTTTGGTAGAGGCTACACCGATTTCCGGACCCGCATGAGTATAGGCTCCGGCATGGGTGGCCCGGGGAATGGATGATCCCACCACATTACATACACCGAAAATAGTTGCCCCTTTTGACTTGGCCAGTTCTATCGCAGCCAGCGTATCGGCCGTTTCTCCCGATTGGGAAATAGGGATCACGATATCATCCTCATAGATGACGGGATTACGGTATCGGAATTCAGAAGCGTATTCAACCTCTACAGGAATTCTGGCCAGTTCTTCAAATAAATATTCCGCGACAAGGCCGGCATGCCATGAAGTACCGCAGCCGATGATCAGGATTCTTTTGGCATTCACAAATTTGTTCTCGTACTCGGCTACACCACCCAGACGTAAAAATCCTTTTTTGGCATCTATCCTTCCCCGCATACTGTCCCAGATGGAACGGGGTTGTTCATAGATCTCCTTCAGCATGAAATGATCATAACCACCTTTTTCCAATTGCTCAAGTTTCATTTCAAGCTCATGGATGTATGGTGTTTTTACCTGGTTCTCAATAGTCTTCACGGTCAGTTGACCGTCGTTTATATAGGCAACTTCACCATCATTAAGGTAAATGACGTTATTGGTGTATTCGATGATAGGGGTCGCATCAGAGGCAACAAAGAATTCGCCTTTCTCCTTTCCGACACCAAGAACGATAGGACTTCCTTTTCTCGCACAAATAAGTTCGTTCGGATGATCGTTCGCGAGTATGACAATTGCGTATGCGCCGATCACTTCACCAAGTGCAAGACGTACCGCTTCATCAAGAGATACCTGTCCGTTGAGGTAGATGTCTTCGATAAGGTGGACCAGTACTTCAGTATCCGTATCGCTGTTGAATGTATGGCCTCTTTTAATCAGTTCTGCTTTGATGGAGCCATAGTTTTCGATGATACCATTATGGATGATCGCGAAATTGCCTTTCTGTGAGTAGTGAGGATGAGCATTACGGTCGTTGGGTTCCCCATGCGTGGCCCAGCGTGTATGACCCATACCCAGATGTCCGGCAGTATCCTTTCCTTTTGCGAAATCGTGGAGATCGCTGACTTTCCCGGCCTTCTTGAACACCTTCAGCTCGCCATTGAGTATGGCGATTCCCGCACTGTCATAACCTCTGTATTCCAGTCTTTGCAATCCTTTGATCAGTATGGGATATACTTCCTTCGGTCCGATATAAGCTACAATTCCGCACATGGTATTTTATCTTGGTATTTTTGTGTAGTAAAGCTTTAGTTTCATAGGATAGCTTGCATTCAGCGGACTTCCCAGTACGGCGCGGTTTCCCTGTATTGACGAACCTGAAGGTACGATATAAAAGCCATAATTACCGGCTCTTCCATCCAGGTATTTTTGTAATTGTCTCGCGATATTGAATTTGTACCTTTTAGTTTCTGAATCATAGCCTCCGCCGTAATATCCCGAGATCTGTTCGAAGTAATCGTCGGGAAAGTATGGTTCTCCTTTTTCGTTGATAGCCAGCAGGAGCAACTGTGACGGCGGAGCGTAAGTTTCCGTTCCATTTGCCTGAACGCTTATCTCCAACTCGGCTTTATTAATTATAATACTACCTGAATCCGTTAAATGTTTCAAAAAAGGAAGGCTAACCTTACTCTTTACTCCCGATAAAGCCTGTACATAACAGAGGGAATCGAGGGCGCTTGAATCGGAGAGTTGCAACGCTACAGGGCTGCCCGTGTAATCATGGCTGAATCTTGTGGATCTTGCCGCGGCCAGGGAAAAGGAGTAGGTCTTGGCCGTGCCGCTTGTATCCCTGTAATACAGGATCATCTTGGAGCCCGTGAAATTGAGGTAACTGAGATTCCCTGCTGTGCCTGCAGCAACAGGATTCGTTACCAGATGTATCCCTTTGAAATAATCCACCCAATTAGAATTCGAAGTAATGGCCTGCTGACCTTCAAGGGCCAAAATGCTGTCGGCCAGTGTCTGATTCAGACGGATCCTCATTCTGGCACTGACGGTATCTGTCCCTACCACAACCGGAGTGTTGGGCCTGGGGGTATGGATATGCGTGGCTATCGGAGATGGGTCAAAGGAAAAAGCATCGGTGCTGTAGTAGGCACTGTCCGTAAAAAGATCTTCGGTGAGCCGGTACACTTGCAGGGTCTGGGAATAATTGGTGTCACCATAGTATCCGCTGTAAAGAATGGAAAGTACCAGGGAATCCGCCTGAGCGGCACCGCTGAAAGATGGAATGCCCTCCAGGACAACCTGTGAAAAGATCGCTGCTTCGTGCTGACCGAAGACCGGATCGGAAATGCTGCCCAGTAATTGGAGCGTGAGTTCATCGGTTCGCAGGGAATCTTCTCTCACTGTTTTGGTTTGCAGTGTGATGGTATCGGTAAATACCATATCAAGACGGTCGGAGTCCGGCAATACGTCCAGTCCAACCGCATCAGGTTCCTTACATCCCTGAATGAGGAGGGTGAATATGGAAAAAGACAGAAAAAAATATTTCCTCCGGAAAAAGGCGGAGGAAATATTCTTGAATAAAATAAATGCTGTGCTGATAAAATTCTGTGTCAACGGTGCTCTGCTAATTTCCCTGTACGGGGATCCTTAATCTGCCATGACTGGCTCCTGTTCCAGCAGTTCATCGTAAAAATCCGAGCAGGCGCTTACAAAGTTTCCATCTTCGTCAAAAGGCTGGAAATGAAGTACAGGCTTGTTGGCCTTCTTGAGATAACTGTCGAGTCCGCTGTGTTTGCCGTCACAACCTTTTATGACACCATCACTTAATTTCATGGCAGCGAGTTGAACATTTGCCATGGAAGGGTCTTTGAATATTTTCATATCATCGGCACTCACTCCGTCCATCTTCAGCTTTTTAGTCAGGTTGGGACTGAAAGTCTCATCCAGGTCCTGGTAGTAAGAAGAGTAAACGATCTTGGAATTTCTGAACATGGGATCATCTTTGTAACCGGTCTTCACAAAGAAAGGGACCAGTGAGGTCATCCAGCCATGACAGTGAATCACATCCGGAGCCCAGCCGAGTTTTTTTACCGTTTCAAGCACACCTCTGCAGAAGAAAACCATTCGGTCTTCATTATCCTTATGGAATTTTTTCTTGGCGTCACGGAAGGTGTTCTTGCGCTGAAAATATTCTTCGTTGTCAATAAAATAAACCTGCATTCTTGCGCTCTGAATGGAAGCGACCTTTATAATAAGCGGATGATCAGAATCATCAATGATCAGATTCATTCCGGAGAGTCGAATAACTTCATGCAGCTGAT